>NZ_JH601043.1:93365-103455 GCF_000245715.1 Paenibacillus sp. Aloe-11
GGCAGGAGGAAGGCCAGCATAATCTGTACTCCATACCCACGGTTCAGCCAGCGCCTTCCCCCGTAGTACAGCAGTGTGATGACTGCACCAGCTATGCCGTTGCTCCATAAAATGCCGGCTCCGGCAGGCGACATCAAAGTACCTAGCAGGAGAAAGATACTGAATCCTGCGGCAAGGTACAGGCTGAGCTGCTCGGGCTTTCGCAGCCAGGGTAAAAAATCGCGCAGCGCATCGGCAGCAAGAGCTGCCGGGAGGGCAAAGCCATAGGCCCATAATTGTGCGGTCAGCTCACCGCTGTTGCCTGCTATAGTTACGGGTATCCCCGTTATTTCCTCTGTCAGATAGCAATACATCCATAAGAGGCCAAAGACCAAGCCCCCACAGGCCAGTTTGTTCAGCGCATAACAACCAAGCTCCATCCGCCAAGGCATTTTGGAATTAAATTCATTCCAGGGCTGTCTCATGTTGCGACTCCTCCTTATGGCACTCAGTAATCTACAACCAGTCAAGGAATTAATTTCTATTACAATCCGCTTACGGTTTACGGCATTTCAGTTTACGTTAGCTGTGTATCATGTTCCTAAGCAATAAAGATTGCGGATAGCCGCGGTACGGAGAGGCGGGGATTGCATGATACAGGCGGTTATTTTTAATCTCGAAAGTACATTGTTGGACCCCGGAGGACGGGGGCTAATCCAGGGAATGCTTGATATTTTCAGATGGAAAGGTGTACAAGTAACCGAAGAGCAGGTATCTCATGGGCGAGGGCTGCCGATCCGTGACCATATTGCCAATGTGCTGGGACTCTCAGAGGTTCGAAAAAAGTGGCTGGAGCGCTTCGGTACACATCCCGGGAGAACGGATATTGAGCATATTTATCTTGAGCTTGTCCCGGTTCTCCGTTCCTTGATTCAAGGAGCCGAGCCCGCGATTGGTATAGACAAGGCGCTGCATGAATTGCAGGATCGTCGTATTCAGTCAGGTGCCACCGCAGCCTGCCCGATGGAAATGTTAGGGCCTATTTTCTCGCCTGCACAGTCACCCTATACGCTGGATTGTATGGTAGCCCCTTGTGAAGTGTCGCAGGGACGTCCTTATCCGTGGATGATCTACGAAATTGCACATCGTTTGCAGGTATTTCCGCTCAGCGATATTGTGAAAGTAGGAGATACGGCAGCCGATATGCAAGAGGGAAGGAATGCAGGCGTATGGACGATCGGTGTGTTGAACCATAACGATAGCGCGCTAATCGCAGCGCAAACAAGCAGCCGTGAAATAGACGACAGAGTGACAGAAGAACGACGCAGACAGAGCGTTTACGGATTAAAAAGGGCAGGAGCTCATATTGTCATGAACTCGATCGCTGACTTGCCGCGTATTCTACGTGAAATCGAGATGCTCCAGCATACGGGCGGCTATCCCTCTTATACGAAGCAGGTAAAAACAGCGTTGATGCCCCCGTCTTGAAGTGCCTCAATACACAGTCCTAGTTATATGTATGCGCCACGCCGGATGAAGGTGAACTTTTCAGGTTCTGGGCATGCGACTATTTTAAATTGTATCTCGAACGTCCTGGATAAAGGGGGAAAAAGGAGATGACCTACCCGATAACCGGCGTCAGGTTCATCTCCTTTTCAAAATGCAATGTTCCGGGACTGCTTATACGCAAGAACCTTAGTCCGTTTCTTTTGAAGCCATCCTCAAAGGGCAAAGCTGGTTCATAGAACTGGACCGAGGCTTTTTCTGTTAAGTATAGAATTCATGCGATCTGGATGACCTGTACGCCCCATGCCAAACCCGCCCCGAAGCCCATCAGCATCACAATATCACCACTACGAACGAGCTTTTGTTCCATGGCTTCCGCAAGTGCAATGGGAATAGAAGCCGCAGACGTATTTCCGTAATTTTCGATATTTACAAAAAATTTATCCAGAGGAATATTCATTTTGCCAGCGGCACTTTCGATGATTCGAATGTTGGCTTGATGTGGAATGATTAAAGCAATATCATCAATGCTTAAATTCAATGTTTCCAGAGCTTTAGTTAGCATGGATTCCACAATACGCACCCCGAACTTGAAAACCTCTCGACCTTGCATGGTGATGGGGCCTGTAACCGGGGATGTCAGTGCTTCTGCCCCACGTTCTTCCGAGCCCAGCAAGGAGAAGCACGGGAAAGCGCCCGGGCGAGATTGAAGGACGACAGCGCCCGCACCATCTCCAAACAGGACAGCAGTATTACGGTCCTGCCAATCTATGATTTTGGAGAACTTGTCCGCTCCAATCACCAGAGCATTGTGGTAGGCACCTGATTTCATCATGTCGCTGCTGACTGAAAGAGCGTACACAAAACCGGAGCAGGCTGCCGATAAGTCGAATGCAGGTGCGCGGCTTCCGAGCTTTTGCTTGACCAGCATGGCGGTGGAGGGGAAGGCATAATCAGGAGTTGAAGTCGCCACGACAATGAGATCCACATCTTCCAGGGATAAATGGGCACGGCTTAAAGCCCGGGCTGCAGCAGCAACGGCAAGGTCAGAGGTGTTCGTGGATGCTTCTGCAATATATCGCTGACGGATGCCTGTTCGTTGGCTGATCCATTCATCGGATGTGTCCAGAGATGCGGCTAATTCCACATTGGTTAATAGAGAGGTCGGAACGTAGAATCCTGTACCTGTAATTGTAACCCCGTTCAGGTTGAGAGCTGATTGCATGTAGGTTTCCCTCCAATGAAATAATCACACAAAAGACCGTAAAGACCAAAAAAACCAAAAAAATAGTATGAATAAAAATATAACACAGTCGGATTAAAAAGAAAATGTACCAAGTACAGCTTGCTGTACGGAGGAATCTGGAATGCTCCTGCTGCTTGATTATATAGATATTCAGTGCTAAGATTTAGACACAAAAAACCCAAGAACGTATTCGTAGAGAATACACAGGGAGGTATACAACACTACCGTGCCACTTACTAAACGTCGTCTGCAGTTTCTGCATACATTGGTGGATTTGTATCAAAAAACGAATTTACCCATTCATTACGAAGCCTTGGCTAAATCATTAGGCGTTAGCAAATGGACGGCCTATGACATGCTGAAAGAAATTGAAAAGCTCGGTTTTATTACGCGCAGCTATGAGGTGAATACCAAGGTAACCGGGCGTTCTCAGGTCGTATTTGTGCCTACAGATAAAGCTTCGGAATTGTTCAACCAGTCCCGGAATAAATTAGTCGATCTGGTGGATTGGAAAAAAACTGTCGAGAACATTTCAGAATTGCTTAAAGATTTGAACAACACAAGCCTCAATGAGGCTGTCCGAAAAATTTGGGCTGAAATTCCTGAAGCTAGCGTCAGAATCAATTTTTGCGCCTATATTATAGGGCTGCTTTTGATATACTTGAAGAAGCTGGGAGGTAAAACAGGTCCCTGGATTCAGCAGATTGTCCTTACAGCCCCAAGCAAGGAAATGGGTATGACCATGTTTGTTGGCACTGTGCTAGGCATGGCTGTACAAACAATAAACGATGAATTGGGCCTTGAAATTACGGAGCTGGTTTCCCGTTTTCTGCAATCCATTTCGGATCTTTCTGACGAGGAAAAAGGGTTGCTTTACAATTTTCTGAGCGAGGCTTTTATATAAGCTGTATGGAAAAGTTTCCTATCGTGTCACTACGCAGCCGGAGAGTGCTCCCGATCAAAGGATATGAATCATTCGTGAGGAGAGGGAGCTGGTCTCCTTGCGTTTAGTTTTTAGGTCTTCTGTGTGTTTGAATGCATTCAGTAAATAAAATACAGGTAAAGGGGTTGCGCATATGCCGAAGGTAGGATTGGTTTTGGGTGGTGGGGCAGTCAGAGGACTTGCCCATCTGGGGGTGCTGAAAGCGTTCGAAAGACATGGGATTCAGGTCGATTGTATCGTTGGTACGAGTATGGGCGGCATCGTTGGAGGGCTTTATGCGGCGGGTGTTCCTGCGGATGCTCTATTGGATTGTATTAAAAAGACACCTAAATACCGCTTGCTGGATATCGGCATACGCCATCGTGGTTTAATTGCCGGCAACAGTATGAATACGGTGGTGAATGAGCTGCTGCAACAGTATGGGCAGCATACGCAGAAGATCGAGGAGCTTCCTATCCGTTTTAAAGCTGTTTCTGTCGATCTACTGGAAGGTAAGCAGATCGTTTTTGAACAAGGTGATTTGGTGACAGCACTGCGGGCTACGATGGCGTTTCCCGGCTTATTCGCTCCTGTGATGCATGAAGGCAAGATGCTGGTCGACGGAGGGGTATTAAACAATTTGCCTGTAGAAGAAATGAGACGGGAGGCGGATTGTTTAGTGATTGCTGTTGATGTGGCGCGAGGACATGAAAAAAAGCCGCCGCGCAATATGGTAGAAGTCGTGTACCGCTCTTACAGCCTGATGACTGCGGAACGAAAGCACAATAGTCTCCGGCTTGCGGACATTGTCATTCGTCCTGAAGTCGGACATATTGCAGCGTTTGACTTTACGAAATGGCCTGAATGTGTCGAGGCTGGCGAGGAGTCGGCCAAACACATTATGGATGAACTGAAGTTGCAAATAGCCAATCATGGGCAACCAGCACAGATGCATGTATGAATTTTCCTTCCTCATGAAAAGAAGCCTTAACCCGAAGATACCGAGTTAAGGCTGTATTTTGCTACTTACAAATCGTCGAATCCGTTGTCATCTCCGACCTTGCCATAATTGCGTGATTTTGCTTCGAAAAAGTCTGTTTTTGTCGCATTTAGCGCTTCATCCGAAAACGGCTTGATCCAAGGCATACTATTTACATCTACACCTTCATAAGCTTTGTCCATACCAAGCAGTCTCAGGCGCATATTCGCCATATATTTGATATAATCGCTCAGCTCGTTCAAGTCGATGCCGCGAACCTCCTTGAGCGTATAATGCGCCCAATTCGTTTCCAGCTCCACAGCACGATTGATCATACGATAGACATAGTCCATATTTTCCTTGGTATTCAGCTCAGGGAAATCGGCCAATAGCTGCTTGAACACTTCGGCAAAGAAGTAGCAATGCTGATTTTCATCGCGCTGAATATATGAGATCATTTGGCTGGTGGCCATCATTTTTTGGTCACGGGCCAAATTGTAGAAGAAGGCGAATGTACTGTAAAAGAAAATGCCTTCCAGAATCAAATCGGCTACCATCGCCTGGAAAAAGGTCTGCGGGTTCTGCTTATCCCGGAACTCCTGGTAAATGCCCGAGATAAATGTGTTACGTTCCAGCAGGACAGGATCATTTTTCCAGTATTCGAAAATTTCCTTTTGCTCCTGCTCCGATACCAGGGAGGACAGAACGTAGGAATAGGACTGGTTATGCACCACTTCCTGTTGCCCAATAATGGCCGAGATAGCTTCCAGCGAGGAATCGGTAAAATAGCGTTTTACATCTCCGACAAACATCGTTTGCATAGAATCCAGCACAGCCAGCAGGCCGATGTTAATTTTGAAAGTGCGCTGTTCTTCAGCATCCAGCATAGGAAACTGGGAAGCGTCTTTGGACATCGGAATTTCATCCGGAATCCAGTGGTTAAGGAGCAGCACTTTATACAGCTTGTACATATGCGGCATCCGAATATCGTTCCAGTTCAGAATGCCGGAGTTTTCGCCTTCAATAATACGGGTAGAGCGGTTAGGCGCTTCCGTGTTAAAAATCTTTTGTAACTGCATGAGAGCTTCTCTCCTTTAGTTTAGGATGCGCAGCTTTCGCATTCTTCAATCGTCAGTGCGCGGCTGCGTACGTAATAGGTCGACTTCATACCTGATTTCCAGGCATGGATGTGCAGCTCTAAAAATTCGGTAGCTTTAATATCCGGACGTACATACAGGTTAAAGCTTTGGCCTTGGTCAATATGCCGCTGACGTGCAGAAGCCATGTTGATCGAAGCATGTTGATCCAGCAAGAAAGCCGTTTTGTAGTACCAGATGGTCTTTTCGTTCAAGTCCGGTGCAGGATTCGCGATCTTGTAGGTTGTTTTCTCTTCATAGGAAAGCAACTCGTACAATGGATCGATACTAGCCGTAGAACCTGCAATGATCGACGTAGAACCGTTAGGGGCGATGGCGAACAGCCATGCGTTGCGAATGCCGTTTTGTTTGACCTCTTCGGCAAGCTCGCTCCACTCGGACGAGGTGACGAATTTGCCTTCACGCGTACCGTCTGTATAGCCACGGGATGTAAAATAATGCCCGGTTGACCAGTCAGAACCCTCAAATTTGGCATAACGACCTTTTTCCTTTGCCAGCTCCATGCTGGATTTAACGGCCAAATAATTGATTTTTTCATACAAATGATCGTTATAGGTGACCGCTTCATCAGACTCCCAACGAATGCCTTCGAGTGCGAGCAGGTGATGCAAACCGAACGTGCCCAGACCGACTGCGCGGTATTGGCTGTTCGTATATTGTGCTTGCAGCACTTCAATATTGTTGATATCAATGACATTATCCAGCATACGTACCTGAATCGGTACGAGACGATCCAATACCCCTGCCGGAACGGCGCGAGCCAGATGGATGGAGTTCAGGTTGCAGACAACGAAGTCGCCAGGGATTTTGGAAATGACAATGCGTGTTTGTCCGTCCTTGGTCACCAATTCCTCTTTTTCCACCACGGTTGGAGATTGGTTCTGCATAATTTCCGTACACAGGTTGGAGGAATACACCATACCGTGAGCACGGTTCGGGTTGGCCCGGTTTACCGTATCGCGGTAGAACATGTACGGCGTACCTGTCTCCAGCTGCGATTTCATCAGGCGTTTCATGATGTCGATGGCAGGCACCGTGATACGGGAGAGAATCGGGTGCTGCGACGCTTCCTCATATTTCTCGCGGAAGGAGCCAGCACCAAAGGACTCATCATAAAAATCCTCCAGTCCCAGTGGACGTCCTTTCTCATCTGTCCAGCCCATGACCTTCTTCACTTCATGCGGGCAAAACAGGTTCCATTCGCCGCGTGCTTCGACCTGCTCCATGAACAGATCGGGCAGACATACGCCGTGGAACACGTCATGTGCACGCATCCGCTCGTCACCGTTGTTCAGCTTCAGGTCAAGGAAGGCAAGAATGTCCTTGTGGAATACGTCCAGATAAACGGCAATCGCGCCTTTGCGTGTACCCAATTGGTCTACACTGACCGCCGTATTGTTCAGCTGGCGAATCCATGGAATCACGCCGGAGCTTGTATTTTTATGCCCGCGGATATCGGAGCCGCGAGCTCGTACTTTACCGAGGTATACGCCGATACCGCCGCCCATTTTGCTGAGACGGGCTACATCGGTATTGGAATCGAAAATACCTTCCAGCGAGTCGTCTACCGTATCGATAAAGCAGCTGGACAGCTGTCCGGCCACCTTTTTTCCCGCATTGGACATTGTTGGTGTAGCAGCGGTCATGTACATGTTGCTCATCGCCCAGTAAGCTTCCTTGACCAGCTCCATACGCTTGTCCGCAGGCTCCTGGTGCATCAGGTACATCGCGATGATCATGTAGCGTTCCTGTGGCAGTTCCATCACACGTCCGTCAAAGTCGTTTGCCAAATAGCGCTCAGACAGCGTCAGCAGCCCAATATAATCGAACAGCAGGTCATTTTTCGGCAAAATGGAAGCGCCCAACTCATCAATTTGCTCCTTGGTGTAGTAGTCGAGCAATTCCTGACGGTAGATTCCCTTTTCGACCAGTTCTGTGATCAATGGGTAAAAGGCGCCGTAAGGCTCGTCTGCATAGGATTTGTAACGGCGATGGGTCGCCGCTTTTTTATATAAGGAAGTGAGCAAAGCACGCGCAGCGGCGAATTTCCAGTCCGGTTCTTCCTTGCTGACCAGCTCAAGTGCAGCCATCACAAATGCGTTGCTGATTTCATCTCCCGTGACTTCGTCCCGGCGCAGCTTGCTGGTTACACCGCGAATGAGGCGATCTTTATCCAGCTTCTCCAATCCGCTGAGCACACGGTCGGCATATACGGAAATGCGTATTTCATCAAAAGCCAACTGGCGGTTGTTTGGTTTTGTTACGAGTTGTGGCATAGGATTAATTCCTCGCTTTCCTGATTTGGAGTACATACTTAGGGAATAGACATGAAGAATGAACATGTTGACAGAGGTAAAAATGAAAAAAGCGACAGCATTTTGGGGCTGTATGTAATCCCATAACATAGAAATAGCGATGCGCTTGCCAATGAAGGAGGAGAAAGTTGGTTCTCATGCAATTTATCGGCTACATCACTATATTTAGAAGCGTTATGAATATCTAACCCAACATATTGTGCTTATAAACTTAAAATTTCAAATAAGTGCAAGGAGTATTATAGCAACATTCGCAGCCATACGTAAAGGAAAAGGAATGGAAAATCGAAATATGCAGGGGAAGCGCGGGCTGTATTTGAATTGAGGCTGTGTGAACGGTACAATGAATGATAGAGAGGTTTCTTTCAGAAACAATCAGTATATCAGCATACATATGGCCTTGTTTAAAAGTGAAGCATGAGTTCAAAAATAAAGGAGGCACACCTCGATGGCCATTGCAGAAGTGACTGTAATCCCGATTGGAACGGGCAGTACCAGCCTGAGCGATTATGTTGCCCAGATGCAAAAAGTGTTAAAAACGCAAAAAGGAATTACCTACGAGCTTACCTCTATGAGTACGATTATTGAAGGCTCGTTGGACGATGTGTTTACCGCCATTGCAGCGCTGCACGAAGCGCCATTCCTGTCAGGTGCCAAGCGCGTCTCCACCTCGGTCAAAATCGACGACCGCCGCGACAAGCCTTCCTCCAGCCGTCAAAAGCTTCGTTCCGTCGCAGATAAGCTGTCCGGCACAGGGATAGGAACAAGGAACGTCACCGAACTAAATCCAAATCCTAGCTGAAAAAATGATTGTAAGTCATTGATTTTTATGTAAGGAAGAGTATAATAGTTTTTGTTGTCAGTTTAACCTGACTCGCTGGTGTAGCTCAGGGGTAGAGCAACGCACTCGTAATGCGTAGGCCGGGGGTTCAATTCCCTTCACCAGCATCCTATTAAACTCAAGCACAGCGCGGCTTCCAAGCTTTTTGGAGGTCGCGCTTTTTTGTGATTTTGGACAATCTTCTACCATTCTTCTAACCTTTAGTCTAGTGAAGTGAATAGATGTGAAAAAGACTCCACTGGCATATAGTCGGATAGAGTCCTCCTGTCGTTTTATTTAGTTGAATACTCGCTTACTTCAAGCACCTTTACCAGCATCTTTAGCGTCATACCAAGCGATGAAGGCATTTAGTTCTTTTTTACTCAGATCGAATTCCTTATCAAATCCATTGTCCATTGTTACAGTCAGAATAGCGCGGTCACCAGTTGGTTGCGAGGAAAAGGAGATAATGATTTTCTCACTTCGATTACCTTTGTCATATAGTTAGTGTGGTAGAACATTATAATTATTTACAAAAGGTGTTTTTTATTTGCCTGCATGCCCTATCACAAAACGTATCTGTACATATATTAAGGTGACGACAAATAAAGGAGGTTAAAGGCATGGGTGCATATGAAGGTGCAGGTACAGGTGGATATGGCGGCGGTGTGTGGACTTCTACAGCGGCAATTTTGGTGCTCTTCATCCTGTTGGTTATCATCACTAAAGCATTTTGGGTGTAATTTCGTTGGGTGCTACACCCTATCTTTGATTCAAAGACGGCTCTACTGGCGTAATGCTGGCAGAGCCTTTTTTTTTGTTGAAGGAATTTCTGCACCGATCACGACTAGCTATTTTGAGGTGATCAGCTTGAACCATAAATATAAAGTGTTGAGATCGGATATAGAACTGTTTGCAGCTGCATTAAGCCAGGTAAGGGTATACGTTGTTCAGTCGTTGAGTGAGGATAAGGTGGAAGTTGTAGCCTATGGAGGCGCAGTGGAGAAGATCATGCCGGAATCCATCAAGATAAACGGATCTTATTTCTTCCGTAATCAGTTTGAATTTAGAGTAGGTGTGAAAAAGGACTCCGCTGGTATATAGCTAGTAAGGAGCCCTTTGTGGTTTATTTAGTTGAATACTCACTTACTTCAAATGTAAGGATT
>NZ_JH601044.1:0-6670 GCF_000245715.1 Paenibacillus sp. Aloe-11
GCAAAGAATGAAGCGCCTCTACCAGCATCTTTAGCGTCATACCAAGCAATGAATGCATTTAGTTCCTTTTTACTTAGATCAAATTCTTTATCAAAACCATTGTCCATCGTTACAGTCAGAATAGCGCGGTCACCAGTTGGTTGTGCTGGTTGTTGAGTTCCGGGTTGTTCGGTTCCGGGTTGTTGAGTTCCAGGTTGTTGGGTTCCAGGTTGTTGGGTTCCAGGTTGTTGGGTTCCGGGTTGTTGAGTTCCAGGTTGTTGGGTTCCAGGTTGTTCGGTTCCGGGTTGTTGAGTTCCAGGTTGTGACCCGCTTTTGATTAAATTGAAAGGCTTCAGCGGACCATCCGTATCAATTGAATGAATAAATATATAACTATTTGTATTGTTCACAAATTCTACAGAGTGTTCTCCTTGAGCTAGTCCTAATTTCTCATACATAATTTTATGCTGATCTGACTGTTTACCACTCAGTGAAAAATTATCAACTTTAACACCGTCTATTAAAACATCAATACTAGTTGAACCTGAGCCCCATGTGGTAGATATAAATCTCAATTTAGTTCCCGTAAAATTAAATTTGAGGGAAGTTCCATAGCGTTCCCATGGTGAATTCCAAGTTTTTGGCCCTGAAGTATCTTTGAACCACTTTCCTCCGAGGTACGTAATATTCGCATCATTATAATTATAACGAGTCCACCCAGTTTCTGGTTCATCAAGAGTGTCACCAACTGACGCAGCAAAAATAATGCTTTGGTTTACACTTAGGAATAACAATAGACTCAGTAACCCGGAAACAAATATTTTCTTGAAAATTCTCACATATATTCTCCTTTATTATTTATTTGCTAAGATAGAATACTGTTATTATGATATACATGTCCAAACAATAACTTGTATATATTCAATTATAAGTTTAATTTTGGATTTAAATTATTGGAGTAATAAGAATATGCTGTTATATAACTTGAGATTCTTATTTGTTTTGCGACAACATCTTCTAAGGGCATTCTACTTTTTTTAGCAGGATGAATTAAATAAGTATGCAGATGGAACAAGGGTAAGGTTTATTGTTAAATAAGGATAAGAGACTCTACTGGTGTTGGATTTGTAGAGTCTTTTTCATACCTAATAAAAAATAAAAAATGCAAATATATAGATTATATTTATAGATCAGCAAATTAATGTTTAGACGTATTGTATAAAATTTGGATATCTTATGAGTACAAAATATAAAGGGGAAATAGAACTTGAAACGAATTCTTATACTTTTCACAATTTTGATAGCTTTTTTCTCGACAGAAACACAAATATTTGCTGATCAAAATGTTTGGACTAACGAGACTAATTTAACAAAAAAGATCGACAGGGTAAACCTGGTAAATGTTAATGGAAAGATTTATTCGATAGGGGGGCACGATCAGAATAAATTCTACGACACAATTGACGTTTATGATACTGCAACTAAAACATGGACGCAAAAGGGGAAACTGCCAACAGTGAGAGGAACGGTAAGCGCTGCTGTATATGATGGAAAGATATATATTACAGGTGGCGAGCCTATAAATAAAAAACTGGATATTTACGATACAGTAACAAATGAGTGGAAACAAGGAAAAGCATTCCCTAATGATGTGGCTGGTTATGCTTCTCAATTTGTAAATGGAAAGCTTCTTGTAATTGGTGGATTCACCAAGTATACCGATTCATCTGACATGGTTTACGAGTATGACCCAAGTACCAACATGTGGACAGAGAAGGCTCGTTTATCCAATCCTCGTAGATACACTACATCTGCATTAGTAAATGGAAAGGTGTATGTAATAGGTGGTATTAACGAATCAAAAGGGATACTCTCTTCTATTGAAGAGTATGATCCTCAGACCAATACCTGGACAACAAAGTCACCGATGTCAACTCCACGTATGGGGTTGGCAGCTGCAGTACTAAATAATGAAATATATGTTATTGGAGGTAATACAGACACTGCTACATTAAGCGGACCGGGAACAGCTGAAGTTGAAAAATACAATCCAAAAACAGACACTTGGTCTAAAGTACCTAGTATGCCAACTGCAAGGGGCTTCTTGTCGGCAGTTAGCTTGAATAATGCAATATATGTTGCGGGTGGATCTAATAAATCAATTTATTTTTCAGTCTTTGAGAAATATACCCTTGGTGATAACGACATGTCTCCAAGTCAACCGGAAGATCCAGGCACCTCTCAACCCGATAACCCAGTGGGTAATCGTGCAATTTTGGTAGTCACTATGACAACCGGCCTTGAAAAAGAGTTTGACCTAAGCATGAAAGAGGTCAATGACTTTATTGCCTGGTATGATGCTAAAGATGCTGGTAGAGGTGCTTCATTCTTTGCCATTAACAAGCATGACAACAATAAAGGCCCATTCAGCGGCCGCAAGGACTACATGCTGTTTGATCGGATACTTACGTTTGAAGTAAGCGAATACTCTAAATAAAGCGAAATACGGATATCTGTAATACCTGACGGAACCTTATTTATTGTGGATAGGCTATATATAGGAGCCTTGTAAAACCTATCAAAACTCTATTTCGACACACTCGTAATGTGTAGCCCGGGGGGTTCAATTCCCTTCACCAGCATCCTTACAATCGTAAGCACAGCGCGGCTTCCAAGCTTTTTGGAGGCCGCGCTTTTTTGTTACCGATTAGTCCTGTCTACCAGTAGTCCAAATACATATATTGTAGCGTGTCTAATAATATTTGTAGTTATCTTTCGCTAATGCGTAGAGACTTTTTCTCACAAATACTAAAATCGATCGTTATAAAATTACTAACTAGAGGGGGATTTTTATGCCACGAGCTTCAGTTATACTGCCAGTTTATAATAATGCGGCATTTGTTTTGGAGGCGATACACAGTATATTAATTCAAACCTATTTGGATTTCGAATTAATTCTGATTGATGATGGTTCCACAGATGGATCTGCTCATCTTATTTCACAAATAACAGATCCCAGGGTAATTAAGATCTTCCATAGTCCAAATAGAGGGTTGGTAGCCACGCTAAACGAAGGTTTAAATATGGCAACAGGCGATTACATCGTTCGAATGGATAGTGATGATATTTCTACGCCAGATCGGCTAGCTGTGCAAATATCTTTTATGGATCAAAACCCCTCGATTGATCTATGCGGTAGTGCTTATACTACTTCAATAGGAGGAGTGACTAGATTTAATCCAGCCAGTCATGAAGAAATTAGAACATGGTTGCTCTTTCATTGCTGCATCTGCCATCCTGCTACAATAATACGCAATAGCATGATTCATCGGCTAGGCATCCAGTATGATAGTAATTATCCTCATGCGGAAGACTATGAGCTGTGGAACCGATTAGCGCCTCAAATACAAATGGCTAACCTTCCTATAAATTTATTGTATTATCGTCAACATAAAGGACAAGTGTCCAATCAGCACAGGGTAATACAAGACGTTATTGCCCGGAGAATTCGACAAAGACAGTTTAGTCAGATGGGCTTGGAATTATCAGATGAAGAAAATCAGATTATGGTGGATATTCTTCAGTTTAATGTAAATACAAATGATTACAATAGTTACGTTAGAGCTTTGGGATTTGCGAATTGGGTGCTGGATCAAAACCGTAAGTATCTGGTTTACAATCAGGAACTATTAAACATGGCTTTTTCACGGTGCATTTCTAAGATTCCATATTAATAACAAAGGTTCCAGTAGAATCCGAAAGCATGAAATGAACCATCTTTACAAACGTAAGCACAGCGCGGCTTCCAAGCTTATTGGAGGCCGTGATTTTTTGTTGAATGAGCGTTTTTCGTGCTTGACAGGAAATTCTTTTGTCTACAAGATTAATGACTTTGCTTTTATCTGCGGAAGGAAATAAGTCACTGTTCTTAACAAAATAATATTTTATAACTTTTGTTTGTGCTAATATATCTCTATTCAATTACAACTAGAAAAGGGGATATTTTGTGCACTATGACAGGGAATTAAAGCTTACAGAAACAAATATTGCAAAAGGTATTGCTGTAATACTGCTTTTGATTCATCATCTCTTTGCTTTTCCTGACAGAATAAAGTATGACTATGTTTCGTTATTTAGTTTATTTCATGAGCGAGGGGAGTTCTATGTAGGGCATTTTGGTCAAATAGCAATATCTATTTTTTTATTTTTAAGTGGTTATGGATTATATAAAAGCAATGTTCAAAGCCCAGATCATTTAATGCAAAAAAGCTACTCAAGATTAAAAAAGATAATGATTAATTACTGGATTGTGTTTCTGCTTTTCATTCCTGTGGGGTTATATTTCTTTGGAAATTCCGACAGATTTCAAAATAATTCGATAATGGATTTTTTGCGGAATTTTATAGCATTATCGAGCTCATATAACGGTGAGTGGTGGTTTTTGTATGATTACATTCTGTTACTGCTCATTTTTCCAGTTACCTTCCAGGCTTTTCAACGTAATGCATGGGTAACTCTATTGATTGCCGGTCTTGTTTTTTATAATTCATATTCACAAGGAAATTATTACAGTATTATGTATTGGCAATTGCCGTTCATGATAGGGTTGTTCTTTGCTAAATATAAATTATATTCATGGATTGGTAAAATTTATGATTCCATCGTATTCAATAACATTATATTTGATATGATCATCATTGTAGTGCTATTTCGCTTTCGTACTACTAGTCAATTGTTTGAGAAGACAACGATTGATATCATAATCGCTCCATTATTTATCCTTGTTAGCATTCATTTGATGAGCAAATTAAAACTGTCAAGAGTTTTTGCCTACTTAGGTAAGAACTCGATGAATATTTGGTTAACCCATACCTTTTTTTGTTATTATTATTTTCAGAGTATCGTTTTTCTCCCTAAAGTATCTATTTTGATCTTGTTGTGGTTAGCGTTGTTAACGGTACTTACCTCTATTATCGTTAACAGCATTATTGGTCTTATTAACAACAAAGTGTACACTAAAGGTATTGATATAAGTACAAGCAAAGTTGGGGGTCAGGTATAGGTTTCTTGTTGCTAGCTGATTGAAAAGACTATGGAACAGTCCTTTACGAACACCCGATTGAGATCATTTTGTGTACTCAAGCACAGCCTCCAAGCTTTTTGGAAGCTGTGTCTTTTGTTGGAATGGGGATTTTTAAAACGTTTGACATCCTTAGGTATAAGAAAGTGCAGTATCCTGTATCAATTAAGGCGTGATTATTGGGCTTGGAGTGAATATAAAGAAGGACTTCATTGGTATGTAAGCCGATATGAAGTCATTTCCAATTGTTTATTTAGTTGAATACTCGCTTACTTCAAACGTGAGTATTTTGTTAAAGATAACGTAGTCCTTACGGTTGCTGAAAGGACCTTTGTTGTTATTGTGTTTGTCAATGGCAAAGAATGAAGCACCTCTGCCAGCATCTTTAGCGTCATACCA
The DNA here is from genome assembly GCF_000245715.1 of Paenibacillus sp. Aloe-11. NCBI lineage: Bacteria > Bacillati > Bacillota > Bacilli > Caryophanales > Paenibacillaceae > Paenibacillus > Paenibacillus sp. Aloe-11. The sequence continues at coordinate 5,459 of NZ_JH601044.1, forward strand.
AGCGATGAATGCACTCAATTCTTTTTTGCTTAAATCGAATTCCTTATCCAAGCCATTGTCCATAGTTACAGTTAGAATAGCACGGTCGCCAGTTGGTTGTTCTGGTTCTGATGAGGGTTCCACTGGATCGGGTGTTACTTCAGAGGTGGCATAACCCCACATTTCCATTTCATGAATGGATAGATTGACATTTTTACCAGTTGCTCCATTATTATTAGTAATATTTATTTTATAAAATTTAAATTGATCTTTATTATTAAGTGAAAACTCATTAGCACCAGTAGTGAAAATATAATTCGTTTTATTATCAAGAACGGTCCAACTCAATCCATTATTAGACCCCTCAAAAGTCCAAGTATTAGGCATATCCTTACCAGCATCTGGTGGATTGCTAGTAGAGTATCCTGCGTAATAAAGAACATATTTGGTAACAATTTTTGGATTTGGAAACTCATAAGCAAGCCACCCGTCCTTAGGCGGTGTGCCCCAAGCGGTATAATTTCCAGCTGTGCTATAGTTCGCTTTTCCATCAAACGCTTTATATCCTTCGAGGCCATTGTATGCGGCACTATAGGTGACTTTACCTGAAGGGCTGCTATCTGATGTCATCTTAGGTATTAAGTTAGTTGCTTCTGATGTCGCAGCATGTGTTATTTGTGCGAACCAAGGAAGAAAGAATAAAGAAAGTAGAATCGGTAATAGTTTTCTCATCGTAAATTCCCTTTTTATTGTATTTGTTAAGTAATTATACAAAAGCGAAAAAAGGATTGTTTGGAATCCATAAAGATTTGACCGTCCATATTTCATCCGGAAAAAGTGTGAATTTGGGGTAAATATAACGAGGACTCCACTGGTATTTTAGCCGGATAGAGTCCTTCTTGTTGTTTATTTAGTTGAATACTCGCTTACTTCAAATGTAAGAATTTTGTTGAAAATTACGTAATCTTTTCGATTACTGAATGGGCCCTTGTTATTGGAATGTTTATCAATGGAAAAAAATGAAGCACCTCTACCAGCATCCTTTGCGTCATACCAAGCGATAAAGGCATTCAGTTCTTTTTTACTTAAATCGAATTCCTTATCAAAGCCATTGTCCATTGTAACAGTCAGAATAGCTGTGAGGACCCATCTGTATCCGACGAACCAGGCGTAGTAGACGAACCAGGTGTAGTAGACGACAGGTGTAGTAGACGAACCAGGTGTAGTAGACGA
>NZ_JH601044.1:6811-48708 GCF_000245715.1 Paenibacillus sp. Aloe-11
TCAGGTGTTGTAGATGAACCAGGTGTAGTAGACGAACCAGGTGTTGTAGATGGATCAGGCGTTGTAGATGAACCAGGCGTTGTAGACGAACCAGGTGTTGTAGATGTACCCGAATCTTGATAAGGTAAAAATCCTTCAGGGACTGGATATTTAAAAGCACTTGCTCCAAAATTAGCTTCGTAAGTCATTGTTCCGGATGTTCCATTCATGACCATCGGGAAAACCTGTGATCCTTCTAGTTCAGATGGTTTAACGGTGTTGGCTCCCAGGGAAACACCATTCTTATACCAAACAATTTTATCGTTATCTAAGTCCAGTGCAACACCGATAACATCATTAAGTCCAAACGTAGGACCGTAAGTTTTTCTCACGTCTGATGTAATATTATTTATAATGTCACCATATATACCGTAGTATCCTTGATATTTCGGACCAGATTCACCTGTTATTCCTACTAATAAAATACTGTAGCTAACCTTTACTTCCCAATACCATTTTCCTTTTGTTTTTCCCACTGTCGCTTTGTCGCTTTGTCCTGCGGCCCCAAGAGTAGTTGTTGTAGATCCATTCGTCCAAGTCACATTTGTAGTCTCAGCTTTTGTAACGGTAGGGAACAATGAGAACACTGAAGCTCCAATGAGTAGAGCTAACATCATAGTTCCTAGTTTTTTGAATATAATATTTTTCATGACTTCCTCCTAAATATATGTAATAACAAGTGAATTATAAAACTTGTTTACAGGAATGTCTAAACATTTATGTCTATATATTCAAATAAAAGGGTTATGATGGAATTAAAAATCTGGAGAGTAATAGAGCTTTAATGTTGTAGATACAAAAGAGCTTTACTCCAAATAAAGTCCAAATCCCCGTTAACCTCAATTTGGGTGACGGGGATTTTCGTTGTGCTTAAAATGTTTTTTGGAGTGAGTTTGCAACATTGGTGATTCTAATAATTTCTTTCCATAAACGGAAATAGATCGCCCTTCGGACAAAGGTTAGCGGTCTATTTCTGATCATAAATCCAAGTCGACAGTTTTTATAGCGGTAGTTGTGTAGGGAGCGGTGATAGCCGTTCCCTTTTTCTATTCTTTTGTACATCTATTTTATTCAGCACAAAAGCGGCGAAGGCAAGCAGTTTACAAACCTTAGTCTAGTAATGTAAAAAGGACTCCACTGGCTTTTAGCCGGATAGAGTCCTTCTTGTTGTTTATTTCGTTGAATACTCGCTTACTTCGAACGTGAGTATTTTGTTGAAGATGACGTAGTCCTTACGATTGCTGAAAGGACCTTTGTTATTATTGTGCTTATCAATGGCAAAGAATGAAGCACCTCTGCCAGTATCTTTAGCGTCATACCAGGCGATAAAGGCATTCAATTCTTTTTTACTCAGATCAAATTCCTTATCAAATCCATTGTCCATTGTAACAGTCAAAATAGCGCGGTCACCAGTAGGTTGCGAGGCCCCATCTGTATCCGATGACCCAGGTGTTGTAGACGAACCAGGTGTTGTAGACGAACCAGGTGTTGTAGATGACCCAGGCGTTGTAGACGAACCAGGCGTTGTAGATGAATCAGGTGTTGTAGATGTACCCGAATCCTGATAAGGTAAAAATCCTTCAGGAATAGGATATTTAAAATCGCTTGCTCCAAAGTTAGCTTCAAAACCTATTTTCTGACCAGTTCCGCTTAAAACAACAGGGAAAATCTGGGTACCATCTAGTTCAGATGGTTTAATGGAATTAGCTCCGCGTGAAACCCCATTAACGTACCAAACTATTTTATCGTTATCTAAGTCCAATGCAATGCCGATAACGTAACCAACTCCAAAACCATAATTGTAAGCTAGCTTTACTGGTGATTTGATGTTATTCCAAATTTCACCACTAGCCCCATAAAATGCTTGATATTGTTTGTCCGATTCACCTGTTATTCCTACGAATGAGGCAACATTGTTTACCTTTACTTCCCAATACCATTTCCCATTTGTTTTCCCTACTGTCGCTCTGTCCCTTGTTTCTCCCTTCTCACGATCAATAGTAGTTGTTGTAGATCCATTTGTCCAAGTTACGTTTGTAGTCTCAGCTTTTGTAACTGTAGGGAACAAGGAGAACACTGAAGCTCCAATGAGTAGAGCTAACATCATTGTTCCTAGTTTTTTGAATATAATATTTTTCATGACTTCCTCCTAAATATATGTAGTAACAAGTGGATTATAAAACCTACTTGCGGAGATTGTCTAAACATTATATCCTATATTTTGAAAAATAAGATTTATAATGGAATTTAAATTTCGAGGAAACGTGGTCGTCGATAATTTATAAAGGTACTCGGTATTAAAATTGGGTGGAACAAGGGATAACATACACAGAAATGGCTAGCGTAGAAGGAATCCATATAGGGTTTACCGAATGGAATATTTGAGGTGATCGTTTTGAATCGCACATTTAAGGTATTGAAGACAGACATGGAATTGTTTGGAGCTGCTTTGGTTCAGTTGCATGTATACGTTGTGTCCGTTGATGAGGAGTTACGCGTGACATTTGAGGATTATGGGGGAATAGTAGAGAAGATTACGTCGGAATCGGTCAGGATTGCGGGTAAAATTTTCAGGCGAGACCAGCTTGAATTTCGTGTAGAACTAGGAGCAGGAAAAAACGCTGGATGATCTAATAACTCCGCTGGTTTATAGCCAGTACGGAGTTATTTTCCATACATACTCTTTCACTCCCTTGTATCGATAAATTTCGATGCTAATCGCAACCGGATATCGTGCTACATTATTCGTGCTCATATTGTTGGGGGAATGCCCCTTGAAAAAGTCATACAACGTAGTTTCTATATATACCACCATCACCGAAATCGATATAATGTTCCTATTATAAGCATTACTGCTTGAAAAGATCTTTTGCGGAATCGATCCACACTACTTGTTTTCCCACATTCAAACCTGGTTAGGGGTGCAACATGATAAGCATAGATAAAAAGTCGGACACCGTAATCGTTGTGCTGCACGAGATTTACGGGATTAACCAGCATATGCAGCATATGTGCAAATTATTATCGGATCAGGGTTATGACGTTATTTGCCCAGATTTATTGGGAAGAGAAACCCCCTTTGACTATTCGCAAGAAGAAGCTGCCTATCTGAATTTCATGGAAAATGTAGGCTTTGCCCACGCTTCATCTCAAATTAAAAGCCTATTATTAAGTATTCGAGATCGCTATAAAAAAATATGTATCGTCGGGTTTAGTATAGGGGCAACGATTGCCTGGCTGTGTAGTGAAGAAGAATGTATCGATGGAATTGTAGGATTTTATGGTTCACGTATTCGAAATTATTTGGAATTGACTCCACAATGTCCAACACTGTTGTTTTTCCCACAGGAGGAGCCATCATTTGATGTAGATGAGCTAATTTCAACTTTAGATCACCACCATAATGTCAGCGCATACCAATATAACGGACAACATGGATTCAGTGACCCATACTCTTCACGATATCATGTCCATTCAGCACAAAAAACGTTAAACGAAATGCTGGATTTTTTTCGAAAGAAAGTGACGATTTCATGAGTGATGAGGTATCGAAGAAAAGGGACGAAATGTCCTGTTTGAACCTCATTGAGGTATAACTTACAATAGCAAATATAATCTGTTAAACGAAGAAGAGAGAGTACTGGGGTGAACCAAATGAAAGTATTGGCAATTGCACCGTATGAAGGATTAAAAGAACTGATGATCGAACTGGCGGAAAAAGAGCAATTTGATCTGGAAATAGAGGTTGGGGATTTGCAGGCCGGACTGAGGCTGGCCAAACAGGCTGTTGCAGACGGTGTAAATGTGATCATCAGCAGAGGCGGTACGGCTGAGATGATACAAAAGGAAGTATTGGTGCCGGTAGTAGAGATTGAAATCTCGGGCTACGATATTTTACGGGTGCTGACACTGACTAAAAATTATAATGAAAAAACTGCGATTGTCGGTTTTCCGCCAATTGCGCACGGTGCAGCTGCGGTATGCGATGTCATGGATATGGATATATCCACTTACGTCACGGATAAAGATAGCGTTGAGGGATTACTGGTCCGCCTTAAAGCTGAGGGATACAGAATGATTATCGGTGATGTAGTGACTGTCGGCAAGGCTGAGCAGCTCGGACTAAGTGGTGTGCTCCTGACATCAGGAAGAGAAAGTGTGCTAAAGGCTTTTCAGAATGCGAAGAAGATACATGAATTGATGGAGAGATTGAAGGACGAATTTATAGTTCCGCATCGTATTGTCAAGGAGTCGTCTACCGGGTTTGTGGTATTTGACGAGAACGGGAAATCTGTATTTGCCAATCATTCTGCTCCGAATCCAGCAGTCTTCGAACAGATGGTCCAGGAAAGGAATGCTTTTTCTGTACTAAAGGAAAAGGGCTTTTTCCAAGGGACATTCAGAACAGACCAGCAGAGCTGGCAAGTAGAGGGAGAGCGGCTGGACCAATCGGACCGCATGCTGTACAGCTTCCAGATCAAAAGCAGCAGTGACGTGAAGTTTCGGGAAATAGAAGGCGTTACGATGATCCTTCCATTTGAAAAAAATATGACCTATATGAATCATATGGATATGGTGAAGTCAGAGCCCATGAAGAAATTAATCGACGAGTCTCTGAAGCTATCGGAAATGGATGAACATTTTGAGATTCAAGGGCGAGTAGGCACGGAAAAGGAATTGATGGCTGAATATATCCATTTTAAAAGCCGACGTCACCAATCGCCGTTGCTGATCGTGGATGCTTTGCAAATTTCAGACCAGCAATGGAGCTGTTTATTTGAAGAAAATACTATACCACCGGATGGAACTCTATATATTAAAAATATAGATTGCACTACTTCGGAACAGCAGAAGATGCTACTGCAGTGGTTACTCGACTCTGCACCGAAAGCCAGGCTGATTACGTCCTGGGCAAAGACCCCCGAGATCGATATTCAGGAAGACAGCGTTCTTTATCCATTATATGAGCTCTGTGGTCGGCTTCATATCCGTATTCCGGACTTGAAGGAGAGGGGCGAGGACATGATTCGTCTTGCCAATCTTTTAATCCATGAATGCAATGAAAAATTCGGAAAGCAGATTGTTGGGCTGCGGCCAGAGGCAGAACAATTGCTCAGAGCATCCATGTGGCCGGGCAATGTGGATCAATTACGCAGAACCATGTACCAGTGTGTCATGCAGACGAATACAGCATATGTGGAAGCACATGATCTGGAGACTGAAATATATGCAGCCGACACTACGTATGAAACAGGAATAAATTTACAAGGAACGCTGGAGGAAATTGAACAGGACATCATCCGAAAGGTTTTTATAGAGGAAAACGAAAATCAGACGAATACCGCCAAAAGACTAGGCATTAACCGGACCACCTTATGGCGTAAATTAAAATAGTATACCAGGCTATACTTGCAGCCCCCTAAAGCCGGAACGAATTCGTTGGAAATTCATCCAATACGGCTTTAGGGGGTATTTTATTCGAAAAGGGTTTAACAACGCAATGGGATTGTTGCAATATGAAACATAATAGATTTATTTTTGAAATTCAAATAAATTTATGTTGCTAAATAGAACACTTTGAATTACAATTTCATTGTAAACGCTTAACAAACATTCGTCAGGGGGATATACATGCTACTTAACTTTGAGGGGATATACCCCGCTTTATTGACTCCTTTTACGAAAGAAGAAGCAGTGAACGAGCCTGTGTTGAGACAACTCATTCATCGTTTGATTGATGCGAACGTACATGGAATTTTTGCCTTGGGCACCAACGGAGAGTTTCATGTGCTTACGACCGAACAAAAGCTGAAAGTAGCTGAAATTGTAGTGAAGGAAGCAGCCGGTAGAGTTCCTGTCATGGTGGGAAGCGGGGGCAATAGTACCGGGGAAGTGATTGAGCTTTCGCAGGCCATGGAGCAGTTGGGTGTTGATGCCCTGTCGGTCATTACACCTTACTTCATACCTCCGACGCAGGAGGAAGTTGAGGAACACTACACCAAAGTAGCGGCTTCGGTCTCCATTCCGGTACTGCTATATAACATCCCTTCCAAGACGGGTTTTTCCTTTACTCCGGAAACGGTAGCTCGTTTGGCCAAGGTTCCGAACATTATTGGCATCAAGGACAGCAGCGGCGATTTTAACAATATCAAGCAATACATTGATCATACACGTGATGAAAATTTTGCAGTCATTGCAGGGACGGATTCCCTTATTCTGCAAACGCTTCAAGCAGGCGGCACGGGTGCCGTGGCGGCTACTGCCAACCTGCTGCCGGAGACGGTCGTGGCGATCTACGAACACTGGAAGGCCGAAGATAACGACAAGGCACAGGTCGCACAGCAGGAACTGCAACCCTTGCGTGACACATTCGGGCTGACGAGTATACCCGCTTCATTGAAGAAGGCGGTCGAATTATCCGGCATTCCGGTAGGTCCACCCAAGGCACCTATTCAGGAGGCCAAAGGAGAGGCGCTTAAACAAATAGAAGCGGCTGTGAGATATTATCAATCCAAATAGGAGGCTCTCTATGCTAACAACTTACCAATTTCAGACGGCGGCCCGTATTCTGGCTGGTGAAAATACATTATTACAACTGACGGATCATCTGGCAGCGATTCATCCTCATATTCAAAGAGTCCTCATTCTGACGCAGCCTGCACTCCAGGAAATGGGCTACACCAGCAGTATAGAGCAGCAATTGACGGACAAGGGCATTTTGTTCGATGTATGCACCTCCATTTTACCGGAGCCTACGGAGCAGAATATTGAAGAAACGTTTGCGGCTTTTTCGGAGCACAAATATGAACTGCTCATCGGCTTGGGTGGCGGCAGTGTGCTGGATGCGACCAAAATTTTATCCGTGCTTATGACCAATGATCAAAGGATTAAGGATATGCTGGGCACGAATCTGGTCGAGCATCCCGGCATCCCGACGGTCCTGATTCCAACCACATCGGGTACAGGGTCCGAGGTGACACCCAATGCGATTGTTACCATCCCGGATCAGGAATTGAAAATCGGCATTGTCAGCTCCTATCTGCTTCCGCAACTGGTGATTCTCGACCCGGTGCTGACACTGGGGCTGCCCAAACCGATCACCGCTGCGACCGGGATGGATGCCTTTACCCATTCGATTGAGTCATTTATATCGAATAAAGCCAACTATTTCAGCGATATGTTCGCTTTGGAATCCATTCGGCTGATTTCCTCCAGCATCATTGAAGCCTATGAGAATGGTGCTTCTATCTCGGCCCGTGAAAAAATGCTGCTGGGGTCAACCTATGGGGGAATGGCGCTTACTGCCGCAGGCACGGCGGCTGTTCATGCTCTGGCTTACCCGCTGGGTGGCAAGTATGGGATTCCTCACGGGGTAGCCAATTCGATGCTGCTGCCACATGTGATGGAATTTAATATGGACCATTGTGTGGAAAGACTCACACTCGTTGCCGAGCCGATGGGCATTGAGACAGCAGGTCTATCACCGGAAGACGCAGCTCTGCGCGTTATCGAACGAATCCGGGAATGGACCGCAAAACTGAACATTCCACAGGATTTAAAAGAGTACGGCGTGCAGGAGAAGGATCTGAAAGCCTTGGCACAGTCAGCTTCCGAGGTTACGAGGCTGCTAAACAACAATCCCAAGGTACTGAGTCTTGAGGATATAGAACAGATTTATCGCAAACTGATTGACGTTTAAAGAGGTAGTTCAAAAAGTCGTCTTTTGATCACGAAGCAGGACAGGAAGTGGTCTCGACGTCGAATCTTGAATTCAGTCGGGCCTTCCGTTGCTCACGTAGGCTTACCTACGCTCCGCTACTCAGTCCCTAGCTTCATCCAACCTTCTCGGTGCTGAAAAGCCGACTTTTTGAACACGCACTTAAAGGGAGGATTTATGTGAGAATTGCCATTGTCGCCGACGATCTTACAGGTGCAAATGATTGCGGGGGACAGTTGGTTCGTTACGGAATGAACGTTTCCGTCCAGATTAATCCGGTCTTTTCCGAAGAAACGGATTATGATGCCGTCGTGTTTAACACGGTCAGTCGCTCTCTTCCCGCAGATCAGGCATCAGCCATTGTAAAAGAGATCAGTACGTACGTGAACGCTCAACATTTTGACATTATCTATAAAAAAATTGATAGCACGATGCGTGGCAATATCGGTACTGAACTGAACGCCATGTATGAGGTCATACGACCCGATTTTGTTATGATCGCTCCCGGTTATCCTAAAAATGGCCGTCAAATTATTGAACGAATACACCACTTGAATGGCCGGAAGCTGCACCATACCGAAGTAAGCCGGGACCCCAAAACCCCTGTATTGAAGTCCGATGTTGTGGACCTGATTGCAGAGCAAACAGGCCACCGTGTCGGCCATTTGTCCAAAGCAGATCTGGATCAGGGCGAGGCTTATATTTCTCAGAAATTGCACACGTTCAAAGAGAAGGGGCTTACGTATATTGTTTCCGATTCTGTAATTGAACAGGATTTGGAGATGCTGGTGAAGACGATTACAGCCCTGCCGTACAAAATTGTCTGGGTCGGCTCGGCTGGTATGATGAACCATTTGCCCAAAGCTTATCAGGTTCAGGAGAAGTCTGTGACCAAACCTATTCAGCTTACAGCACAGCCTGTTCTGTTAGTTATAGGAAGCGTTAGTAAAATGGGACGTGCTCAACTCCAACACTTGATGGATAGCGGTCGTGCAAGCCGAGTGGAGGTTCACTCGGAAAAGGTACTGTCAGAAGGTCATGAAAGACAACAAGAGATGGAACGTGTACACAGAGAAGCATCCATCAGCCTGTCCAGCGGTAAAAATGTCGTCATTGTAGCGTCCGATAACATGAAAGAAACCAGAGCGACGGGAGCACAACTAGGTATGACTCCTATCCAGATCAGTGACGCGATTTCCAGTGTTCTGGGCAGATTAACAAAGAAATTGGTAGAAGAGCTTGAAATCAAGAAATTATTTCTTACAGGTGGTGATACGGCATATCAGGTATTGGAGCATTTGGATATCCAGGAAATTGAATTGGTGGAGGAACTGGAACCGGGTGTGCTGTTGGGCCAATCCATTGCCAACCCAATGTATGTGGTCACAAAAGCGGGGAATTTTGGCTCAGATAAAACTTTGGAAAATGTCATCGACAAACTTCAAGGAGGTGTGTAAGCGTGGGCAAGCCAATTATCGGTATTACCATGGGGGATGCAGCAGGTGTGGGACCGGAGATTATCGTCAAAGCACTGCTGCATGAACAGGTCTATGAGCAGTGTAGCCCGGTTGTCATCGGAGATGCCAAAAGCATGCTTCGGGCCATCGATCAGACAGGTGCGGCACTTGTGCTCAACAAGGTGAACAGTATAGAGGAATGTCAATTTACACGCGGTGTTATCGATTGTTATGATCTGGATTTGCTGCCGGATCATCTGAAGCAAGGGGAGGTTTCGGCAGAAGCGGGAGATGCGGCTTTTCAATTTATTCAGAAAGCGGTTGAACTGGCCCTATCCAATCAATTGCAGGCCGTGTGTACGGCTCCGTTAAATAAAGAAGCCTTGCATAAAGGAGGCCATTTGTATCCGGGACACACTGAAATTTTTGCCGAACTGACGGATACCCAAAATTACTCCATGATGCTGTCGTCTCCCAAGCTCAAGGTTATTCATTTGACCACTCATGTAGGCTTGAAAAAGGCGATTGATACCATCACACCGGAGCGAACCTACAATGTTATTCGCCTGGCGCATGATACGCTGGTACGGGCCGGCTATGAAAACCCTCGGATTGCTGTGTGCGGTATTAATCCACATGCCGGGGAAAACGGTCTGTTCGGTGAAGGGGAAGAAGAAGAGAAGCTGATTCCTGGCATTGAAAGAGCGATACAGGAAGGGATCAATGCTAGCGGCCCACATCCGGCAGATACACTGTTCTTCCGTGCTGTACGTGGAGATTTCGATATCGTTATCGCTTGTTATCATGACCAGGGGCACGTCCCGATCAAGGTGCTGGGGCTGGAAGAAGGCGTCAATATCACAGTCGGACTAAAAGGCGGTTTTATCCGCACTTCGGTGGATCATGGTACGGCATTTGATATTGCCGGCAAAAATGTTGCTGACGAAAGAAGTATGCTGGCTGCCATAGCGTCAGCTGTAGAGCTATCTCCCAAATAATATGAGTACGAGAGATGCGAATAGGACCTGATGATCCGGCTGCTGCCGGTTCATTTCAGGAATTGTAAGCGCTTATAATTTAATTTTTAAGTATTTTGGAGCATGAAGGGAGCTTGCAGATGGAAAATTTAAGCGCAGGTACGATACTTTTTATATTGATCGTAATTGCTGTCTATATCGTTCTTACAACCATATTGACTTTTAAAATGCGTAGTAAATCCAGTTCTGAGTTTAATAATGCAGCCAAATCTTTACCCGCTATTGTCGTTGGTGTCTTGATGATGTCCGAGTTTATCGGAACCAAATCGACGATAGGCACTGCAGAATCCGCATTTACACATGGTTTAGCTTCTTCATGGTCACTTTTGGCGGGATCTATCGGCTTTTTCCTATTCGCTTTCTTTCTGGTCAGCAGGTTTTATAATACAGGCCATTACACCATTTCCGGGATCGTGCGTGAGAAGTTTGGCACATCCACCAAAACAGTCGTATCCATTATTATGATTGTGTCCCTGCTGGTCGTTAATTTGGGCAATTATCTGAGCGGGGCAGCGGCTATTTCTACTATTTTGGGAATTCCGATTATGGCTTGCGCCATCATTACGATGATTATCAGCACCATCTACTTTACGTTTGGCGGGATGAAGGGCGTGGCATGGATCACCATGATTCACTCGGCCTTCAAATATGCGGGCATTTTGCTTACTGCCTTTATTGCACTGTATTTGACAGGCGGTTTGAAGCCGATGCAACTCGCGCTGCCTGAACACTATTTTACATGGGACGGCACCATTGGAACGAGCAAAATTGTCGCATGGATTATCGGTACGATGGGGGCGATCTTTTCAACCCAATTTATTATTCAGGCCGTTACGTCTGCCAAAAATGCCAAAGCGGCCAAGCGTGCTACCATCTATGCTGGCCTGCTGTTTCTTCCGCTTGGTTTGGCTGTAGCCATCATCGGTGTATGTGCGCGCTATTTGTACCCGGATATTGATCCGATTTACGCGTTTCCTGTGTTCTTGCAGCATATGAATCCGATACTCAGTGCGATTGTCGCCACTTCACTGGTAGCTTCCATTTTTGTAGGCGTGTCTACAGTAGCTCTTTCAACGACAACGTTGTTAATGGACGATTTTGTACTCCCGAGAATGAAAGAGGTTACTCCGGAAAAGCAATTGAAAATGACGCGAATCATCTGTATTGTGGTAGGAATCATTCCGTTGCTGGGCGTGGCTTTTGCCCCGGAATTGCTGTCGCTTTCCTTTTTCACCCGTGCGTTGCGTGCATCGATCGCCGTTGTTGCAGGGATGGGCTTCTTCCTGCCAATGTACAGCTCCAATCGTGGGGCAACCATTGGGCTTTCCATGTCCGCTTTAGGCACAACCATATGGTACTTGCTGGGTGATCCTTACGGAATCGATAATATGTACATTGCTGTTGTGACACCGCTGATTGTGATGCTGATTGATCGGTTCATCGGTAAACCCAAGCCAAGCGAAAAGACTCCTAAGACGGAAATTATAAACGAGAATTAGAAACAGGGAGGATTCAAAATGAATAACGAGCAGGAAACAGCTACCTTTCATTATAAAGTTACGCAGGCGGCTGGCGAAACATATCGTAAAGACGCTTTTATTCCTTCGGATGCTGTACAAAATCATGCGGCCAATCTGCTGCCTCTAGATAACGGCGACTTGTTATGTGTATGGTTTGCCGGGACCCAGGAAGGAATACCTGATATTTCTATCTATCTTTCCAGATTAAATAAAGGAGCAGAGGAGTGGACGGAGCCTGTTAAGCTATCCGACGATCCGACGCGTTCGGAACAGAATCCGGTGCTCTTTTCCGCCCCTGACGGCAAGCTGTGGCTGTTATATACAGCGCAAAAATCCGGCAACCAGGACACGGCAATTATCCGTTACCGGATCTCCGAGGACGAAGGTTACACTTGGGGAGATATCGGTACGTTGTTCGATACGCCCGGTACTTTTATTAGACAGCCGATCACGGTGCTGGACAATGGAGACTGGCTATTGCCTATCTGGTATTGCTACACCAATCCCGGCGAGAAGTGGACGGGAAATAAAGATGTAAGCGCGGTGAAAATTTCCTCCGATCAAGGTCGCACCTGGACAGAGGTCAGTGTGCCGGACAGCTTGGGTTGTGTCCATATGAATATCGAAAAATTGGATGACGGCAGGCTGATTGCACTTTTCCGCAGCCGCTGGGCTGATTATATCTACCAAAGTGAGTCCGTGGATCACGGGAGAACATGGAGCAGTCCGCAGCCGACCTCACTGCCCAACAACAATTCGTCAATTCAATTTACGAAACTGGACAACGGCCATCTGGCACTAGTTTTTAATAACATCAGTGCGAATGAATCCATGGAGCGCAGAGCTTCGTTGTATGATGAAATTGAAGATGAGGAGGAAGAAGCAGTTGTTGAGCCTGTCACTGCACCGGCAGCAGAGGAGCGTCAGGCCTTCTGGGGAGCACCGAGAGCGCCAATGACCGTTGCCATTTCCCAAGATAACGGGCTCACCTGGTCGGAAGTCAAAAATATTGAGGTAGGGGATGGCTATGCCATGACGAATAACTCCAGGGAAAAGCTGAATCGGGAATATTCCTACCCTTCCATCAAGCAATCCAAAGACGGGAAGATCCATATCGCATTTACCTACTTCCGACAGGCCATCAAGTACGTTGTTATTACCGAGCCATTTGTAGAGAGCAGATAATCACGTGCAGCAAAGGAGGTTGTTCCCATGATCGTGGCTACATTGGAACAGGAGGAGCGATACCGTCGTATCCATCCGCAGTTTGAGCAGGCTTTCTTGTTTCTGCAGCACACGCCGCTGGCAGAGCTTGCAGAAGGGAAATATGAGATAAACGGTCAGCAGGTTTATGTGCTGGTGCAAGAGTATGATACTAAGCCCGAGGCAGAATGTCGCTGGGAAAGTCACCGTGAATATATCGACATCCAATATATAGTGTCAGGCAGGGAGCAAATTAATTATGCACCGCTCGATCAGCTCACGGGGGGTTCTGATTATGCAGCGGATAAGGATAAGATCAACTACGAATCCCTAGTGAGTCCGGGCAGTTCATTGCAGCTAGGTGCAGGTCAGTTTGCTGTGTTTTTCCCCGAAGATGGCCATCAGGCATGTATTCGTTCCGGCCAGACCGAGCACGTCAAAAAAATGGTTATTAAGGTGAAAATTTAACCTTGTTAAAATATAGAAATGGAAAGGGAGGAGTGGCCCATGATGCTCTTGGAGGGGCGTATAGCAGTTGTGACCGGAGCCAGCAGAGGGATCGGCAGGTCTATAGCACTCACACTAGCCGAACAGGGGGCCTCCCTGGTTATTAACGGGACCCGCGAAGACCTGCTGCTTGATCTGATGGCGGAAGTGAATGCGCTGGGCCAGACATGCGTCATCTGTACAGGAGATGTCTCGAATCAAGAGACTGCCCATAAAGTGGCCCATACCGCTATTGAACATTTTGGTTGTATAGATATCCTGGTGAATAATGCCGGGATCAACATGCGTACCTCAACCCTGGAAATGGATACTAAGGATTGGCAAAAAGTGCTGGATGTGAATCTGAACGGTACGTTATATTTGTGCATGGCTGTATTACCCCATATGATTAAAAAAAATTATGGGAAAATTGTAAATGTGACTTCTACGACCGCCAAAACTCCCCATCGGAATGCGGCACCGTCGTACGGAGCATCTAAAGCGGGAGTGAATTATTTAACCCAGCATTTGGCGCTGGAGATGGCCAGGCACAATATTTACGTAAATGCCGTGTGCCCGGGTCCGATTGATACCGATATGAGCAAGCAATGGACACAGGAATATCGTCAGCAAGCCATTGCCCGGATACCGCTTGGGAAGCTGGGGACTCCCGAAAACGTAGCTGATACGGTGTTATTTTTAGCTTCGAAGATGTCAGATTTTATAACCGGGGAATCGATAAATATGAATGGTGGCACTTATATGAATTGATAGCTCTCCATAGAGCTTATCTAACTCTAACCGATATCTATCGAAAACACCTCTTTAAAACCCCTTTTACCATCTGTTGTAATGCGGATCGCCCGGGTGGTGGGCAGACGTTCAATCCAGTGTAATGTCAATAATCTGTCCAAAAGGGCGCTCCCCAGGGCCCCGGCTAAATGGTGGCGCCGTTCACTCCAATCCAGGCATTTATGGGAGAAGGAGCGGCGCCTTTGTTTTATTTGTGTAAGGTTAACCTGAAAGTCTGCAAAGAAAGTCTCTCCTCTCTCCGTGATATAGAGTCCGTCCTGATCCTCGGAAAGCATCCCCTTATTAATCAAGGAATCCATAATTTGCACGCCTAAATGACCCGCAAGATGATCGTAGCAGGTTCTTGCCAGCCGTATGGCCTCGTTTTCAGAGGCTTGCTTGAACGATTTAATTTGAACAGGCGGAGCTATGGACAAAAGTGACTCCATCACCCGGGCAACTTCAGGATTTTGTATGCCAAAATAGCGGTGCCGCCCTTGTTTGTCTACAGTAACGACCTGTGCATCAGTCATTTTAGATAAATGAAAGCTGGCAGTTTGCGGTTTAATACCAGCCATATGGGCCAGTTCGCTTGCCGTATGGAACCTGCCGTCCAATAAAACGGTAAGTATCGCAGCGCGGGAAGGCTCGCTTACGAGAGAAGCAATCATGGCTACATTTGATTTGGTGCTCATGGCACAGGTATCCCCCTTTGTAACTCATACTTTTGTAATCCATACTTCGATGAAGGTTGAAATGTTTACATTTTACAATAAGTAGGCAGATATGAACAGAAGGAGAAGGGACGATGTACCCAATGAATCATAATCAAGACATGAAAACGATTAAGCCAAGTATTTTATATTACGGCACGCCTGTGATTTTACTCAATACGCTGAATGAGGATGGAACGACGAATATTAGCCCCATATCCTCCTCATGGGCATTGGGTGACTGCCTGGTACTAGGCATTGGAATAGGCGGGAAAGCGTTTGAAAATATGAAACGGCATCCTGAATGCGTAATCAACGTTCCGGGACCTTCCATGTGGGAGAATGTAGAACGGTTGGCTCCATACACAGGCAAACATTCTGTACCGGCGGAAAAGCAGCAAAATGGATTTACCTATCAAAAGGATAAGTATGCGATCAGTGGACTAACTTCGGTCGACTCCAAGTCGGTCAAGCCCGCTCGAATCAGGGAATGTCCTATTCAGATTGAAGCTGAGGTGAGGGATATACGCATACCAGAACATGCTCCTTATTTTGCGATCGTCGAAACCCAGGCTGTGCAGGTACATGTTCACCAGGATATGATCCTCGGAGAGAATCATATTGATCCGACCAAGTGGAGTCCTCTCATCTATAATTTCCGCCATTATTTCGGTCTGGGTGACCATTTGGGCAAAACCTTCCGAGCTGAAACCTGATTACTAAACAAAATAATAATATTTCCTACCCGAATAATGAGAATTATCTTCCCAAAAGGTTCTTTTTGTGCGAGAATGATTGAAAAATCATCTATGACTACGCATACAGGAAGAGACGATTCATACAGCACGTATAACAAGGGAGGAAATAACCATGTCAGAAGAACGCAAGCTGTCATTTGAAACTCTCGCTGTCCATGCCGGACAACAAATTGATCCTACTACTTTTGCTCGTGCCGTTCCGTTATATCAAACGACTTCGTATGGATTTCGGGATGCCGGGCATGCGGCTGATTTGTTCTCGCTCAAAGAGTTCGGCAACATCTATACGCGTCTGATGAATCCGACCACGGATGTGTTCGAGCAACGGATTGCAGCTCTGGAAGGAGGAGCTGGCGCGCTCGCGACGGCTTCGGGAGCAGCAGCGATTTCCTTTTCCATCCTGAACATTGCGGGAGCAGGAGATGAAATTGTATCGGCCTCCAGCCTGTATGGCGGTACATATAATCTATTTTCTACCACACTGCCGAAATTGGGCATTAAGGTGCATTTTGTCGATTCGGATGACCCGGAAAACTTCCGCAAAGCCATTACAGATAAAACGAAGGCCATATTTGCTGAAACGATTGGCAACCCGCAGGGCAATGTGCTGGATGTGGAAGCGGTGGCGGCGATTGCACACGAATATGGCATTCCGCTGATTGTGGATAACACGTTTCCAAGCCCATATTTGTTGCGGCCTATCGAATATGGAGCGGACATTGTTGTGCATTCGGCAACGAAATTTATCGGTGGACACGGCACATCCATTGGTGGTGTGATCGTGGACAGCGGCAAGTTTGACTGGAAAGCGAGCGGTCGTTTCCCGGGACTGACCGAGCCGGACCCAAGTTACCACGGGATTGTGTATACCGAGGCGGTGGGACCCATCGCGTATATTATCAAAGCGCGAGTGCAATTGCTGCGCGATCTGGGAGCGGCTATTTCACCGTTCAACTCGTGGCTGCTGCTGCAAGGCTTGGAGACACTCCATCTGCGGCTGGAGAGACATAGTCAGAACGCACTGAAGGTAGCGCAATATCTCGAAAGCCACAAGGATGTGGAGTGGGTCAGCTACTCCGGATTGCCAAGCCATCCATCCTACGAGTTAGCTCAAAAATACTTGCCTAAAGGGCAAGGGGCGATCCTGACCTTTGGCATCAAAGGCGGGAGTCAGGCAGGAAGCAAGCTGATTGCGAATGTGAAGCTATTTTCTCATCTGGCTAATGTGGGCGATTCCAAGTCTTTGATCATTCATCCGGCAAGCACTACGCACCAGCAGCTTAGTGCGGAGGAACAGGTTGCTGCCGGAGTCAAACCGGAGCTGTTGCGTCTATCCGTTGGGACAGAAGCGATTGAAGATATTTTGTACGATTTGGAGCAAGCGATCGCGGCCAGTCAGCAGTAGACAGTGATCGTTATGGGCTGGATAGACGATTGTGATGTAGCATTCGTGCAGGATTCAGTGGTTGATCAGGTGGGGGATATCCTCCACCTTTTTTTTGCGTTGACAACATACCCCTACAGGTATATAGTATACCCTATAGGGTATACAAGGAGGCGAAGAAATGGGCAGAAAAATAGTTGTTATTGGCGGGGTAGCAGGTGGGGCTTCTGCTGCGGCGAGATTGCGCAGATGGAATGAGGAAGACGAGATTATTTTGTTCGAACGCGGAGAGCATGTTTCTTTTGCGAACTGCGGTCTTCCTTACTATATTGGCGGGACGATTCAGGCGCGTGAGAAGCTGTTTGTCCAGACACCCCAAGGGATTAGAGAACGCTTTAATATAGATGTGCGGGTACTGAACGAGGTGGTGCAAATCGACCGTGAGCATAAGCTCGTCCGTTTCTGCGACATGACGACAGGTGAGATGGGGGAGCAGCCGTATGACATTGTGGTATTGTCGCCGGGAGCCAAGCCGATGATACCGGACATTCCCGGATTGCATGGAGCTGCGAATGTATTTACGCTAAGAAATATTCATGATACGGATGTCATTAAGACGTATGTAGATGAAAGCCAGCCCAAACATGCCACGGTGATCGGTGCCGGATTTATCGGGCTGGAGATGGCCGACAATTTGCGGGAACGCGGCCTTGCGGTGACTCTTGTTGACATGGGACAGCAAGTCCTTAATCCACTAGATCCTGAAATGGCCAAGCTGGTAGAGCAGCATATGAAGCTGAACGGGGTGGAGATACGCTTGGAGGAAGGAGTTGCGGCTTTTGAAGGCCAGGGTACACGGCTCCGTTTGACCTCCGGTGATATGCTTCAGACAGACATGGTTATTCTGGCAATTGGTGTGGTTCCTGAAAATGAGCTGGCCAAGCAAAGCGGATTGGAGCTTGGTTTTCGTGGGGCTATTCAGGTTAACGCCCAGCTGCAAACCAGCGACCCGGCCATTTATGCGGTAGGGGACGCCATCCAGGTCAAAGACCGCAATCACGGGTTTGCAACCATGGTGCCGCTGGCTTGGGGTGCCAATCGCCAGGGGCGTTTGGCGGCAGATCACATTAATGGTCAGGCGATTTCCTATGATGGTGCGCTCGGAACATCCGTCATTAAGGTCTTTGCATTGACCGCAGCCTCTACAGGAAATAACGAAAAAACATTGTCACGGCTGGACGTTCCCTATAAAGCGATTCATATTCATCCCGGTTCGCATGCAGGTTATTATCCCGGGGCATCGCCTATTGCGATCAAGCTGCTTTTTAATCCAGAGACTGGCGTGATATACGGAGCCCAGACGGTTGGAGCCGATGGAGCAGACAAAAGGATTGATGTCATTGCGACAGCTATTCGCGGCAATATGAATGTCCGTGATCTGGCTGACCTTGAGCTTGCTTATGCGCCTCCTTATTCTTCGGCAAAAGATCCTGTGAATATGGCTGGTTACGTGGCTTCCAATATCATGGATGGGCTGGTCCAAACGTTACAGTGGCATGAAGTTGACGATTTTCACCGCAATGGCGGTGTCATTATAGATGTCAGGGATAAGGTGGAGCTACAGGCTGGAGCCATTCCAGGTTCTATTCATATTCCTTTGGCTGAGCTTAGAGATCGAATGTCGAAAATTCCTCGTGATCGGGAAATCGCGGTATCTTGCCAGGTCGGCTTGCGCGGCTATCTGGCAGCCAGAATTTTGACTCAGCATGGTTATTCGGTGAGAAATGTTGATGGCGGCTACAAGACGTATTCGGTCATGGCTGCTGAACGTGCTCATCTCTTGAAATAGTTCATTACCCATTCAATCTGATTCAGGTGATCCGTTACTTGGCCGTGCAGCGCACCAAAGAAGGTATCCTGCAGTTCCACGGTGATCGTCCCTTTTTCGGCCAATGCGTGGTAAGCGTGCTTAAGCTCCTCCTCACTCTCACAGTCGAGAATGATTTGTACATGCTGTGCTTTCAGCGGCTTACCGTAGGAATCGGAAAAATGGATAAGACTGTTGCCCAAGTGAAGCTCTGCGTGTAAAAGCTTGCCTTCATGCTTGTTCAGCACTTTGATTTCTCCACCAAAAACAGATTGATAATAATCAACCGTCTGCTGTACATCGTTTACAATGATATAAGGGCTTGCACTTCTCATGGGATCATTTCCTTTCATGTCTTTGATAGAGGACTTCTACTACTATACATTATTTACGTTGTCCGTGGGAATTACCCCTTCTCTTATCAAAAATGGCTTGGTTCACTGTGTGACGTCTGTTACAATAGAAGAGACATTTATGAATGGATAGAAAAGAGGTTGAACAGGTGGGCACTTCAATGATTTGGGAAGCGGCTATATATTGGATAATCCTAGTGATCGCCGCACTGTGTGTGATCGCAGTATCGGGTAGCCGAAAGACGGCAAGCACGATTATTTTGGCGCCCGTTGTTTTATTTTGTACCATATTTATGATGCAGGGCTCGATGTTAAATGTAATGAAGCACCCGACGATGGGGGCGAATGTCGGTTTGGGTATGGCATTTCTGACAACATGGGTGGTCAGCGGAATATTGTTTGCCGTAGCGCTTGTGATTGCTTTTATTAGATACAGCAAGAGGAATAAGGCGTAATCCAGTCTCAGAACTTCAGATGAATAAAGGCTTTCGGTGATATGCCGAAAGCCTTTTTGTTTTGCAGGCAGATATTTAATGTCGCGAATTTGGTAAAAATAGAGTGGAAGGCCAAAAAGAGGTTTACAGTCCTAGCTGGAAAGTGTATACATAAAATAAGGAGGCGATTGCCATGAGTGAGCGTGCATTTCATTTGTTCTACATTATTTCCCTGACGGTTTTGGCATTGGGAAGTGTTGGTGGAGTCGGCTGGTGGCTGCGATCGGTCAGCCGCGAGGAGAAGGAAAAAAATTGAATTTGGCATGGGCATACAAGCCCAAATGCATCTTCCAGTAGGAGGATGCATTTTTATATGCTATAATGGGAACATATGTTCTTTGTGATAATCATCCCGGTCAATGGTTGGCCGGGAACTGAAAGGGAGGAAAGATGATGCTGCCTGATTTGGAACGAAAGCTGCTACGTATTTTGTATAACTATTTTGCCCAGCATCGCCATATGCCAACGATGACGGAATTAACCGTCAAAACGGGCAAGCGAGACACTGAAATTACAGCCGCCTTGCGACATATGGAACAAGAGCGGTATATCACATGGGAAAATAGCACAGGCACCCAACATGTAATTTTACTGGAAGGATGGGAGCGGCCTTCGGTCCATAGGCGTACTCCAATGGAGACAGGGCGTTCCAATACACCAACGACACCGCCGGACAATACAGAATATTGGACGAATTATTAGAAGGTGAAGAGTTAACAAAATTCTCAGATATTTTAAACTGGAAAATTAATGAGTTTTTAAGGTGCATATCATTTAATTTTAAGAAAGAGAGACTATAATGACCGTATTAACCCCTTTTTGATCAAGCTATAGGCCCTGCCGATGTATCGGCAGGGCCACTTTTTTGTTCATACACAGGCTCATCAATATAAAAAATCCCCCGGGGATCATCCGGAGGATTGGGTGCAGTCTACGTATACTGCATGGCCTGTTCAAACTTCATCGTTTGACGGCATAATATATATTCAACCCCTGCTGCCTTGCATAATATGGTCAGCATGTTCATAAGGGGCAGTCTGATTCCACTGTTCATTTTCCAAACGACAAAAGCCCTACCTCTCTTTCGTCCTTGCGGCTCCGATGACCGCGCCAGTGTGAATGTGAAAATCTTTTGGCAAAAGCTCAAAATTCTACATTAGGGTTATACATAAAATTTGGAGAAGCTCCATGCGGTGATTAGGAGTGTAGCCTGTTGCGCGGAATCCTATGGGGTTAATACATACTTTTACAGTATAGCAAGAATGATTCTAAAACACAAGGGGTCTTATTGGTAATCACGACAACCGCGTATCATCGGATATGTGGTTGTTTTGTTGGCGAAGAAGGTTAACTTTTGATGGTTGGACTCCGATATTGAATAAACAAGATATTATATGAGCGTACGGATGAAAAGAGGGGTAGCAATTTGCCGATCTATAAGCGCTTTATTCAGCATGTTATCCTGAACTATGTTATAGGTTCGTTTACCGCTGTATTATTGGTAGGTGCGATTTTTGTATTTTCCAAGCTAAATGTAGCCCAGTATGAATTACTCGGACTTGTGAAAATTATTGTAATTTCCAGTGCCATTATGATTGGCTGTGAAGTCATGGCGTTCCAGATGCATTTGAGACCGGTTCGTCGTTTTTTTTACGGTAAATCAACAACATTCAAGGATGCAGAAGCGGTGTATGTACGAATTCACCATCTGCCTAATTTGTCGGTTTTACGTATTATTGGGCCGCATTTGTTGGGGTTTTCCATTCCGGCAGCAGGCTTAGCCCTATGGATGATACATACCGGACAGCTTACCTTTCCTTTTTATTACGTAGTAATCGCTTGTATCGGGGCTTGTTTGGTTGCTTCTATGCACGCACTGGTTGAATTTTTCCTGACGATGAGAGCGATCCGGCCGCTGCTGGAGGAGCTTCGAGAACAAACCCATCAGCATTATGGACTGAACCTGTCACTCCGGGGACGTGTGCTGCTATCACTGCGGCATAAATTTCAGTTGAGCGCCACGTTAATCGGTGCTTTTCCGTTGTTTTTATTTTGTCTGGCTACGCAGATTCGGTTGGAGCGATCGAATGCGACGCATTCCAGCTCCTATTGGCTATGGGCGGGAACGATTTTAATTTTTGGCGTGGCTTTTGCCTATTTGGGAGGCAGGCTGCTGACACGTGAGATCGAGCAGCCGATTCATCACCTGCTGGAGAAAATGAACGAAGTAAAGGAAGGCCGATTTAACAGTAATGCCAGCGACTTGTATTCCGACGAATTTGCGGAGCTGGTCGAAGGCTTTAACATGATGATCGAGGGCCTCAAGGAGCGGGAAGAAAAAAATGGCCAGCTCTTGGAAAGTTATTTTGTTACCTTGGCGGCAGCACTGGATGCGCGGGATGCGTATACCGCGGGACATTCTTTGCGTGTGGCGGAGTATTCTGTACTCATTGGGCGAAAGGGTGGCTTGAACGAGACGGATCTCGATTTGTTGCGTAAAACAGCCTTACTGCATGATATCGGTAAAATCGGCGTGCCTGATGCTGTATTGCTCAAGGATGGCAAGCTGACGGACGAGGAATTTGACCAGATTAAAATGCACCCAGTCATGGGAGAAAGCATTCTCCGCCGGGTCGAGCCTGCTTATGCGATGGCGCCTTATTTGCCCGGCGTGCGTTCGCACCACGAGCGCTATGACGGCAAGGGATACCCTGACCAGCTTTCCGGGGAAGATATCCCGCTTTTTGGACGGATTATTGCCGTAGCAGATGCATTTGATGCGATGACATCGGATCGCCCATACCGAAAAGGTATGAAGGAAGAAAAGGCGGTTATGATATTGGAGGAAGGCAAAGGGACTCAGTGGGACCCTTATTTTGCCGAATTATTTGTCCAGGAATGGCACCGGAATAAAGGCATTATAAGCTAAAATCAGAGATAGCTTCACGAGGGCGAGCCGCTACGGTTCGCTTTTTTTTGTGCACCCATGGAGTGTCTTTGGGGCATGTCGAAAGATGAGGCTTCATGTTATGATTACAAGAAAGGCAAGGGCGGTTAGCATAGGCGTGGCATCCAATTCTTTGTGCTATGGGAGTGTGAGTCCATGCAATTTTCAATAATGTTTGTAATCAATTTGGGGATGCTGATAGCTGTTGCTTATGTGGCAAACGTGATTTATAAATATGGCTTAAGCCGTACCTCTTCGCGGTTCAAATATATCAGCTCATTACTGCTGATGGTATTTGGCGGATGGATCAGCTCTTGCTTTGGTTTTAATTTTAGTGAGACAGTGATCTTTGATCTGCGCTTCGTTCCGTTGATTATTGCGGCGTTGGTGTATTCGCGTTCCTATACGCTTATTATCATTGGGGTAGCGATTGGACTTACGAGATTTACCTTCGGTTTGAATATGGCGGCGTGGGCCGGCTTCCTGAATATGAGTATTCTGGGCGTGCTGTGCGCTGGATTGAACTATTGGATGCGTCGGTCCACCTGGCGTCTGATTATTAAGGCGTCGGTGACCATTTTAGCGGTTAATATCGTCAATACGATAAATATTGCCATCCTCGGCGTCATTCCCTGGCGCTATTATGTAGCGGAAGTTGTTCCTCTTACACTGCCTATCGGCGTGGTACTCAGCTTCTTGTTTGCTCTGATTTTGCGTGATTTTCAGATGGAGCAATTGCGTAATTATCAGATTAAAAAGGCAAACCAGCTACTATCGAAGCAGCGCAATGAGTTGCAGAAGGCGAAGGTTGTTTTGGAGGAACGTGCGAAGCAGCTCATGATGGCCTCTCAATATAAATCGGATTTTATGGCAACGATGTCGCATGAGCTGCGTACACCTCTGAACAGCATTATTAATCTGGCGCAGATTATCAACGAGCAGGGGAAGGAACTGGATGAGGACGAGCTATACCAGTATAGCGAACTGATCTATGCCTCAGGGCATGATTTGCTCCAATTGATCAATGACATTCTGGATCTGTCCAAGGTCGAGGCCGGGCGCATGGAAATTGTAAATGAACCGGTCAATGTACACGAGATTGCGCAGGTAATGATGATGCATTTTGAAGTCACTGCCAAGGAAAAGAATCTTGAATTCAGCCTGAAGGTACATGAAAATATACCGGATGAAATTCAGTCCGATCCCAAACGTGTACAGCAAATTTTGCGTAATCTATTGTCCAACGCCTTTAAGTTCACTCATGAAGGACGTGTATTGCTGGAAATCAGCACACAGCATCTGGATCGAAAGGGACAGGAGGGGGATTGGGTTGTCATTGCGGTAAAAGATACGGGTATCGGTATTTCAGAGCTTCAGCAGCATATTATTTTTGAAGCATTTCAGCAAGCGAACGGTTCCATTAATCGCAAATATGGAGGAACCGGGTTAGGGCTGTCCATTAGCCGCGATTTTTCGCGCTTGCTGGGCGGTTTTATTCGTCTGGAGAGTGAAGAAGGCAAGGGAAGCACCTTTTCCCTATACCTGCCTATGTGTCCGTCCGAAAGCAAGGAGGCAGACGAACAGGAGTTTAAATTAACCTGATGCATCATGGCAGGAGCATTAGGGTGGAGAAAGGAGGTTTATCATGGAACGTAAAGCGGTCGTTGTAGGGGCAACGGGGCTTGTCGGGGGATATGTTGTGCGGGAGCTGCTGGTGCAAAAGGAGTATAACCGCGTCATGGTTATGGGCAGACGTCCGCTGGAAATCAGGCATCCCAAGCTTGAGCAGGCACTTATCGACTGGGAGCAGCCGCAGAAGGCGGCGTTTGCCTTTGAAGGGGCTGATGATGTTTTTTGCTGTCTTGGGACGACGATGAAAAAGGCTGGCTCCAGGGAGCAGTTTCGCAGGGTGGATCTGGATTACCCGGTTCAGACTGCTCGCTTGGGCAAAGAAGCTGGTGCAATGCAAATGCTCGCTATTTCTGCAATGGGTGCCGACCCGGATTCACGTGTGTTTTATAATCGTACCAAAGGAGAGGCGGAAGAGGCGCTTGCCGCTATTGGATTGCCGGCGCTCCATTTGTTCCGTCCGTCGCTCATTTTGGGTGCGAGGCCAGAACGACGTCTTGGCGAAGCCGTTGCCGCTGTTGTCATGAAGGCGCTGGATGGCATGATGACGGGCAAGCTCGCTCTATACCGTGCCATCCCGGCTTCGGTCATCGCACGAGCCATGGTGCGAATTGCCCTCGCGCAGGCAAGCGGCGTACATATTTATCCGAATGATATCATTCGAGTTATCGGTGCGGATGACCATGTGTAAGACCACGTTCGGGATGCGGTAATCCATAAGTGCAGGCATGAGTGCGGAATAGTGGCATCAAGCTTCCCGTGCTATAATACGGTAAACCAGTATCAGGAAGGAGAATCCAACAGATATGAAGAAAACAATTGCAACTGAAAAAGCACCCGGCGCTATTGGTCCTTACAGTCAAGCGGTAGAGGCGGGTGGGTTTATTTACACCTCAGGACAGCTTGGACTGAATCCGGCGACAGGTGAGTTCGGTAAAGACGTACAGGAGCAGGCACGCCTGTCCCTGAGCAACGTACAAGCCATTCTGGAAGCGGCAGGCAGCAGCATGAATCAGGTTGTGAAAGCGACTGTATTCCTGAAGGATATGAACGATTTTGTCAGCGTCAATGAAGTGTACAGCTCTTTCTTCGAGCAGCCGTATCCGGCTCGCAGTGCGGTAGAGGTAGCCCGCCTGCCTAAGGATGCGCTAGTGGAGATTGAAGTCATTGCATGGAAGGGCGAATAGGTCCAATAGACTCGTTAGAATAAAAATGACACGCCAAACGGGCGCCTCTGCAATAGGGGCACCCGTTTGCGCTTGTTAGTGAATGATCTTGATTCCTTAATCCCGATCACGATTGCGGGCCAAGAATAGCCATAGCGCGTACACCAGGATAATTGCCGCCAGGATCCATGCGGCCAGCCGTATCTTCTCATGGTCTGGATGCCCGATGGCGATGGCGACGTAGGCCCAGACGAATACGAGGGGATAAATGCTGTCACGATAAGGGGAGCTGACCATCATGGCTAACGCGGTGCCGATAAGCAGGATGATGATTGCCCATGTAGTTTTATGGAGTCCCCAACTGCTCCATTCATTTTTTTTCAGGGCAACCGCGATGTTGATAATGGCAGCAACGGATATCCAACCGAGATTCAGGCTGAATGGCAGCTTGACGAACCACATTTCCCCGCGAGTTGGTTGTGGCGTGCGGGTACGTACGTATACGACGCTTAGGGAGAGTAGGTATAAAATCATGACGATGACGCACAGCTCTACATATATATACTGCCACAGGAAAATCCAGATGATGTTGAAGAGACAGCTTAGAATAAAGAAAATACCGATGGATTGAACACTTCTCTTGGCTTGCCCTGCAGGTGTGGCTTGATACACGACAAAGCAGGCGAGCAGCAGGTAGATAAGCGACCAGATGGAAAAGGCATAGCCTGCTGGTGTTGCCAAGGTGGGATACATTTTGGATACAGCAGCTGTGTTCTTGCCGCCGATGGGAAGCTTAGAAGCCAAGATATTAACGACGATCACAGCGATGAATGCAAGGATATTCCACCATGTATATGGATGTCTTCGTGACATAGAGATATTTCCTCCCAGTCGAGTGATGAACAAAAATGACCAGTTGGTCACAAACTTTTATTATGAATATACCCATTTTGCTACCCAATATGTCCGAACAGGAGAAAGCCGCATAATCCAAATAAATTCATAAAAAGTTGTATGTATATGCAGTCATATGTAGTACAATGATAAAAATTTGAACCACTATATGCTGGATTGAGAATTCCTGAAATTCAGCTTATATAGGAGTGAGGAGATAAGTAGAATGAATGGCTTGGAAAGAATAGGGAAATTTGTAGGAGGAACCTTTTCGATTTGGGTACTTTTATTTGCATGTCTGGGATTTTTCTTTCCTGCGGCGTTTATAGGGTTGAAAGGATACATACAGCTATTTCTTGGCATCGTCATGTTCGGCATGGGACTGACCTTATCCTCGGCAGATTTCCGTGAAGTATTTCGGCGTCCAGTGGATGTGGCTATTGGTGTGGTCGGGCATTATCTGATTATGCCGTTTCTCGCGTATGTATTGGCGTTGGTACTACAGCTGCCACCGGATATTGCGGTGGGAGTTATTCTGGTAGGTTGTTGCCCAAGCGGAACCGCGTCCAACGTAATGACTCTTTTATCTAAGGGTGACGTGGCGCTCGGCGTGTCGATTGCTTCAGTGTCGACGCTGATTGCTCCGCTGGCGACCCCGGCTATGATTAGCCTCCTTGCCGGGCGCTGGATGAATATTGACGCCAAGTCGCTGATTATGGATATTCTGATCGTGGTTATCGTACCGATTGTGCTGGGCGTTATCGTCAAATCGCTATTCCGCAAACAGGCGGATGCGAGTGTCAAGGCACTGCCGCTTGTATCGACGCTGGCGATTGTACTGATCGTGGCGATTGTGGTTGCAGGCAGCAAGGGCAAGATTTTGGAAACTGGTCCGATTATTTTTGCGGTAGTCATTTTGCATAATGGCATCGGGTTCCTGCTCGGGTATTGGTTTGCCAAGCTGTTCGGCATGAATCTTTCCAAACGTAAAGCCGTTACATTGGAAACGGGGATGCAAAATTCCGGATTGGGCGCTGCGCTGGCAGCCGCTCATTTTAATCCGATTGCTGCTGTACCGAGCGCGATTTTCAGTGTGTGGCACAATATTTCCGGTTCGTTGCTCGCCACCTGGTTTTCCCGCCGGGAAGAGAAGAATAGCACAGGTGGGAGCAATTAAGGTTCAGGTTTTCCGGACATTTAAGGAAGGTCAGAAAGGTTGGATTTGACTTTATAGAGGTGGATCATTATACTGTGGTTATTATAACCACTGTATTTAAGTAAGCGGTAGTATACAGGCTTTATCATGGAAGTAAAGTAATATCGAATTCATATCTGATTTGACCTAAACTGAAGGAGAGAGAACGAATGAACCCGAAATATAACCCTCTATTTGATGCTTTTACTCTGCCATCTGGCGTTACGTTGAAAAACCGTATCACGATGGCTCCTATGACTAATTTTGCTTCCCATGAAAATGGCGAGGTCAGTGACCAGGAGCTGGCGTACTATCGTGAACGTTCTGGCGGCGTGGGCGCAGTTATTACGGCTTGCGTGTATGTAACTCCAGACGGCAAGGGCTTCGTGAATGAGTTTGGTGCGGACAAGGACGAAATGATTCCGAGCCTGCGTCGTCTGGCTGACACGATTCATCAGGAGGGTGCCAAAGCGATCCTGCAAATTTACCATGGCGGCCGTCTCTGTCCACCGGATCAAATTCCGGACGGACAACCGATCAGTGCCAGCGCAGTAGCCGAGGAAAAAGAAGGCGCACCTGTGCCGCGTGAAATGACGTCCGACGATATCCACCGCGTCATCCGCGCCTATGGCGAAGCAACTCGCCGCGCGATTGAAGCGGGTTATGACGGTGTAGAGCTTCACGGCGCGAACGGTTATCTGGTGCAGCAGTTCTTCTCCCCTCACTCCAACCGCCGTACTGATGAATGGGGAGGCAGTCTTGAAAAACGTATGGCCTTCCCGCTGGCGATTGTCCATGAGGTGAAAAAAGTGATTGCTGCCCATACCAAGCAACCGTTCATCTTCGGCTATCGGTTGTCTCCTGAAGAAGGACACACGCCAGGCATTACGCTGGACGATACGATGGTACTCGTAGATCGTTTGGCAGACGAAGGACTGGATTACCTGCACATTTCCGTAAACCATTTCTTCGGCGGTTCGTTCCGTGACCGTAGCGACGAACGTTCACGTACCGTTCTCATCCATGAGAAGGTTGGAAACCGTGTGCCGATTATAGGAGTTGGGTCGTTGAATACACCGGACGAGGCGCTTGCAGCACTGGAGACAGGTGTGCCGCTTGTTTCGCTGGGACGTCCGCTTTTGATGGAGCCGCAATGGGTTCAGAAAGTGAAAAACGGCACAGAAGATACCATTCGTACGACATTGTCCAAGCAAGCCCAACAGGAGCTGGTCATTCCGGACTACCTGTGGGGGGCGTTGACGACGGTTCCCGGCTGGTTGCCTGTTACGGATTAAATTTTGAATGGATCGAAATACCCTGGGTCGCTTCTATGCACCCGGGGTATTTTCCTGTCTTGTGTCCGTGATTACCAAAAGCATATCAATACCAGAGAAAGAAGGAGGCTGAAAATGTTACATGAAACCAATGGCTCGACTTCGATAAAGTCCACCCATCCCGGGCTGCAAATTCGGCTTTTACAAGTAAGTGATGCAGAACGATTATTAGAGATCAGACGTGCAAATTTTGATTTTTTCAAGCCGTTTGAGTCGGAACGAGCTGAGGCATACTTTACGCTGGAAGAACAGGCGCGTCTGATTTCCGTCGGTCTTGAGGCTGCACAAGCGGGACAAGGATATACGTTTGGACTTTTTTTGCCGGAAAATGATAAGCTGATCGGCAGAATGGAGCTGTCGGGCATAGCTAGAGGCCCTTTTCAAAACGCGAATCTGGGCTACTTTGTAGACCCTGCCTATCACGGACAAGGCTATGCCACCTCCGCTGTGAAAGACATTGTACGCTATGCCTTGAGTGAGCTGGAATTGCATCGTATTCAGGCCGGGGTCATGCCGAGGAATACGCCGTCTATTCGCGTGATGGAAAAGGCCGGATTCCGCCAGGAAGGGCTGGCACTACACTATTTGAAGATTAATGGTGTCTGGGAAGATCATGTGCTGTATGCAATTACGGCTGAGGATTTGCAGAATGGCGTTTTCTGAATTCGCCAGGCGTGACCCCCTCCAGTTTTTTGAACACCTTGCCAAAATATTTTTCATCCTGATACCCGACCATACCAGCTATATGATGAAGTCGCAGCTTGTCATTCAGCAGCAGCAGCTTCGCCTTGTCCATCCTGATCCGGCACAGATAGTCGGACAGATTCACGCCGTATTCCTGCTTGAATTTGCGAGAGATATATTCCCGGCTGAGGTAAAAACGGCTAGCCATATCCTGTAGAGAAATATCCTCGTTGTAGTGGGCAACCAGATAGCGGGCAATATTATGGATCGTCGGGTTATTGGGACTATGGCTTGGTGTAAGTGCCTGACCGGCTGCCAGCATTCGGTTTTCGATCTGCTTTCTCCATAAGGGCAGGGATAGCAGTCCACGATTGTTGATGGGCAGGGCCGGAATGGAGCCAGCTCCATCGGTCAGTTCCTCGCCTTCGGTATCTCCGGGTCTGTCATTCAGCCAACGGGCCAGCATCCAATCCAGCTCCTGATTCCAGCCGGCAAGCTGCTCCACCGTAATCGAAGGCAACTCGGCAACAGCTGCTATCCAGCGGCCTACCGTTGCAGCTACACGACTGGCATTGCAGCTAAGCGCGCTAAGTCGCAGCTCCTCTTCTATCTCGGGCAGTCGGGGAAGACGTACGGACTGTCGTGCAAGAGAGTTATGGTGCAGCCAAGCGGTGGCCTGCAACACATCTCTCTTCCACAATGCTTGCCTAGCCTCATGGTAGGCTGTAGCTGCCGCTACGGGAAAGGCACCGAAAGAGCCAACCCCGATATGCATATAGCAGCGCAATGCTGTTCTGATCCCTGCATGGATATCCTGCAGCAGCAGCGGCCAACGGGACGGCTCGCCCCAATACAGCAAAATAATTTCGTCCATACGCTCCAGATGGCGGAATGCAATTCCGGTTTGGGAGGCCATGAGAAACTCATTGCAGATGTTAATCAGGGAAAAGCTCAGCAGCGGACGCCGCGTTTTGTATTTATCCAGCATATCGGCATCCAGTTGAGCAATGCTCATCACGGCTGCATTGCACATTTGAATCACCGCGGGAAGACCTAGCTCCTCGCGCAAGGGCGTGATGGAAAGAGCGGTATTCGTCGTACCGGACACCAGCTCAGTCAAGAGCTTATCCGCATAGTGCGGCCTCATCCGGTTTACTTCGATGGCCTGCATTGTCTGCCTGCGCCGATCTTGCTCCGCTGTTCGCCAGGCCTTGGTGGCTTTGGATAGAGCCTCGTTAATCTCTACAGGGTCTACAGGCTTGAGAATGTAGTCCATGCCTCCCCGGCGGATAGCCTGTCGAACCAAATCAAAATCGTCATGGCCGCTTACCACCACGACTCTGGTCGCGGGGGAATGGACCTGAATCCACTCCATCAGAGCTACTCCATCTTTGCCGGGCATCCGCATATCTGTGAGTACAACAGGTGGGGAAAGGGCGGTGATAACCTCAATCGCCTGATCGCCCGACTCGGCTTCGATCACCTCGGTCACGCCGCAAGCCTCCCAATGTACGAGCATCCGAATGGCATGGCGCACATGCTTTTCATCATCTACAATCAGGACTTTCATGACAGATCACTCTCCCTTAATATGAATTCCGGTATGAGCTTCGGTACGAATTTCGAGTGTATAACGAACGCCATGGGGCAAAATATTGTCTACAGACAGGGTGTTAGAACCGTCCTCCGAATGAAGCTGAATACGCAATAGAACATTGCGGAGTCCGATGGAATCCTGTTCGCTGGTGTTCGGCTCCTCGTAGGCTTTCAGCGGACGTTTCAGCATATGCTGAAGCTGCTCCAACTCGGCCTGCGGAATGGATGCTCCGTTATTTTCTACGGCAATTCTTACAATTCCTTCGCGAATTCGGCAGCCTGTCATGTGAATTTTACCGGGACCCAGCCGGGGATCAGCACCGTGTTTGAAGTAGTTTTCGACTAACGGCTGGAGAATCATTTTAGGCACGCGGTCATTCAGCACCTCATCATCCCAATGGTAAGTCACCTCTAATTGCTCTCCAAAGCGTTCTTTTTGCAAATCAAGATATTGCCTTACATGCTCGGCCTCCTCCTTGAGTGCAACGACTGTATGATCCCGCATGTTATAGCGCAGCATTTTGGCGAGGGAGGAAAGCAGAGAATAGATTCGCGGTACCTCATGCTGCAGAGCCAGCGTTCCGATAGACTGTAGCGTATTATATAAAAAGTGAGGATTAATCTGTGCTTGAAGCGCTTTCAATTGATGTGTCTTGTTTGCCAGCTCCAGCTTATATTCCCGCAAGATGAGGTTGTTGATGGTATCCATCATCTGTCTGAAGCTGCGTGATAGCACCCCGATCTCATCGTTGCTCATGGCCTGAATGTCTACATCGAGCTGACCCGACTGGATCTGGTTGATGTAGCGAGTCAGTCGCTTGATGGGCTCCGTAATTTTTATGGAAATCCATAGCGTGGCGACAATGACTAGCAGCAACGCTGTGCTTGCAATAACTACATTGATCTGGGTCAGGCGAGTGGCCCGTAAATAAAGCGTTCGATTAGGGATTTTCTTAACGAGCGTCCAGCCTGACAGGCTGGCATCCAGCTTGCCGTACACGTGTAGTGCCGTATCATCCTCGATTACTCCGTGCCCGCCTTCATTAGAAATTCGCTTGAGTAGGCCAGATTCCTTCCAGTGTGTTCCAATTGCCGCTTCATTTCCGCTATATATGATCGTTCCGTGCCGATCGACCAAGAACAGCTCTTCTGTATCTGCATTATACAATTGACGGCAAATGCTGCGTAGCGGCTCCAGACGAACATCTATGGACAGTACCCCAAGCGTCTCTGAGGAAGGAATGTTCCGAATCGCCCGATGGAGTGTAAATACCTGCCGCTGTGTGTCGTGTTCTGCATAGGAAACCGCCGAAAAGCCGTACAAATGCTTTTTATGCGATGGCTGTATGAATAATCCGGAGGAACCGTAATGAACAGAGCCGGGGAAGGCTTCCAGCCGGGATTCCCGAAGAGGGACCGTACTGGTAACCAGGGTAGATTCCGCTGCCTGAAAAGAGTGCAAATACACCTGATCGATGCCTGACGAAGCATTCAGCATCGTTTGCAGCGTCGTGTAAATTTCGGCGACAGCCCGGTAATCATCGGGAATTTTGGCCAGATTGCGCAGAAAGTGAGGGTCATTATAGGCCCCGATCGATGCCCGATTCAATCCCTGCAAATAGTTATCCAAATTCGTGATTCCCTGAAAAATAAGCCGTTCATTTTCTTGTGTGGCTTGCTCTCGCAGAGATTGCTTGGTGAGAAGGAAGGTCATGGTCATCGACAGCAGTAGCGGCAGGGTGACTGCAATGAGCAGAAACCAGATCAGACGGGAACGAATGCTATGAAATTTCATACAGATGGCTCCTTTCACGATTCAAGACAAGCCAGAGGTCAATAATTTCCCCCTAATGGTTCACGATCTTGCGTGTTCTCCAGAGCGCTTATTCGACATAATGAAGATGTGAACCGCCAGTCATACGGTCAAAACGTCCATGCTACTTGCTGAGGAAGCCGTAGGAGCGTTCCAGACACCAACAGATAACAAAAGGGGGGGATCGGTTTGAACCGCGCCAAGTCGTCGCAATGGCTCCAGCAATGGATTTTTGTAGGGCCGTCGACGTTATTTTTCGTTATCATTATTGTAATCCCTTTCATCCTGGGAATGTACTATTCTTTTACAGAGTGGAATGGGGTTGCCAATCAAGCGAAATGGGTCGGGTTAGATAATTTCTATCACATTTTATGGGATGATGACAAATTTAGGACAGCGTTCTGGTTTACGATCCGTTTTACGGTGATTGGAGTGGTGGCTGCGAATGTTTTGGGCTTTCTGCTGGCGTATTTTCTAACCAAGCCGCTAAAAACGAAAAATGTGCTAAGGACTATTTTTTTCATGCCTAATGTGATCGGGGGGCTGCTGCTCGGCTTTATCTGGCAGTTTATTTTTGTCAAGGGGTTTGCAGCGATTGGAGAGAGTACGAACTGGTCTTTCTTTAATCTATCCTGGCTGGGAGACGAGATTACAGCCTTTTGGGGCATTGTGATCGTGTTTATCTGGCAAACTGCCGGGTATTTGATGGTCATTTATATTTCTTCCCTGACCAATGTGCCTCGGGATATGCTGGAAGCAGCCGAAATCGATGGAGCGAGCCGGATGCAAATATTAAGGTCGATTATATTGCCCTTGATCATGCCTGCCGTTACAGTATGTCTTTTCCTCGCGATATCATGGTCGTTTAAAATGTTCGATCTTAATTTGTCATTGACCAAGGGCGGGCCCTTCGGGTCTACGGAATCGGTGGCACTCAATATTTATAATGAAGCGTTTGTGAATAATCGTTATGGATTGGGGACGGCCAAAGCGCTCATTTTCTTTATTATAGTTGCGCTTGTTACGAGCCTTCAGGTGCGCCTGACGAAAAGCCGGGAGGTGGAGGCGTAAATGGAAACAAGCAAGCGCTACCGGTTCGGAACATGGACGACTGAGCTGGTCATGATCCTCGTCGCCTTGTTATTCCTCGTTCCGTTTTACTTTTTGTTCGTGAATTCGGTCAAAAGCTTTGGTGACCTGCTCACCGATTCTGCGGCCTGGCCACAAACTTTTGTATGGAGCAACTATGCCAGGGCGTGGAGCATTACGCGTTTTCCCGAAGCCTTATGGAATTCACTTGTGGTAACGGTAGTCAGTAATCTGCTGCTCGTGCTGATCAGCTCGATGGCTGCTTACCGGATGGTTCGGCATCCGACGCGTTATAACCGGGTATTATTCAGCCTGTTCGTGGCTGCGATGGTCATTCCTTTTCAATCGGTGATGATCCCTCTGGTCAAGGTCGTAAGTACGCTGGATTTAATGAACAGCATCGGTGGGCTGGTGATCTGTTATCTGGGCTTCGGGGCGCCTATGTCCATCTTTCTCTTTCACGGGTTTGTCAAAGGCGTGCCGGTTGAGGTGGAGGAGGCAGCTACGGTGGACGGCTGTACGCCTTACGGCGTGTTTTTCCGCATCGTGTATCCGTTGATGCTGCCGATGATGGCGACGGTTATTATTTTAAATACGCTCTGGATCTGGAATGACTATCTCCTGCCGTCCCTGGTGCTGCAAAAGGCTGAGCTGCGCACGATTCCGATTGCTACCTATGCCTTTTTCGGACAATACACGAAGCAGTGGGATTTGGCACTGCCTGCTCTGGTTCTGGGCATTCTGCCAGTCATCGTATTCTTTCTGGCCATGCAAAAATATATTATTCAAGGTATTATGGCTGGTTCGGTCAAAGGCTGAGTGAGGGATGAACTGAAATTTAATATTGAAAGGAACATGAATATGAAAAGGCATTCTTTTAAAAGGAAAGTTCGGGCGTTGGTTCTGCTTCTCGCCGCTTTTACCCTCGTTTTGGCAGGTTGTAACAGCAGTGGCAGCGAACAAAACGCAGGCAAGGAGGAAGTGAAGGAAAAGACGATTCATATTTTCCAATTCAAGGTGGAGATTGCAGAAGCGCTAAATCGCATGAAGGCGGAATATGAAGCGACTCACCCAGGGATCAAGCTTGACATTCAGACGGTAGGCGGGGGCAGTGACTATGGGGCTGCGTTAAAGGCGAAGTTCGCCGCTGGCGAACAGCCGGATATTTTTAACGTCGGAGGTTACCGTGAGCTGGATACGTGGCTGGAATATCTGGAGGATTTGTCCGATCAGCCTTGGGTCGGTGATGTGGTCGATGTCGCCAAAGAGCCGATGACCAAAGACGGCAAGCTGTACGGTCAGCCGATGAACCTGGAGGGGTACGGGTTTATTTATAACAAGGATTTGTTCAAAAAGGCGGGGATTACGGAAACACCTAAAACGCTGTCCGAGCTGGAGGGAGCGGCCCAAAAGCTGCAAGCCGCAGGGATTACACCTTTTTCGAATGGATATCAGGAGTTTTGGGTGCTGGGCAATCACTTGCTGAACGTGGCATTTGCCAATCAGCCGGACCCGGCAGCCTTCGTTAAGGGATTGAATGATGGAACCGCGAAAATTCCGGGCAATGCTGTATTCGCCGAGTGGATGAAGCTGTTCGATCTGACGCTCAAGTATGGCAATGCAAAGCCGCTGACGACCGATTATAA
The DNA here is from genome assembly GCF_000245715.1 of Paenibacillus sp. Aloe-11. Taxonomy (NCBI): domain Bacteria; kingdom Bacillati; phylum Bacillota; class Bacilli; order Caryophanales; family Paenibacillaceae; genus Paenibacillus; species Paenibacillus sp. Aloe-11. Next base: position 42,625 of record NZ_JH601044.1, read on the forward strand.
TACGCAGGTAACGAATTTTGCCACCGGCAAGGCAGCGATGATGCAACAGGGGAACTGGACGCAGGTCCAAATTGACGGGATTAATCCGAAGCTGAATCTGGGCATTCTGCCTATGCCGATTGGTGAGGACGCCGCCGCTGGAGATAAGCTGTTTGTAGGTGTTGCCAACAACTGGGTGGTTAATAAAAATTCTGCTGTTAAAGCAGAGGCCAAGGAATTCTTGAACTGGATGGTGACATCCGAGCAGGGGAAACAGTATATCACGAAGGAGTTCAAATTCATTCCGGCGTTCAAAAGCATCAAAGGGGCCGAGGCCGATATGGGCCAATTGGGTGCCGAAGTAGTGAAATATAGTCAGGAGAACAAGCTGCTGGGCTGGTTCTTTAACCGCTATCCTGAAGGAGCGCAGCAGGAATTCGGAAGTCAGATGCAAGCCTATGTGGCAGGCAAATCGGATGTCGCGAAGCTGCTGGAGGATTTCCAGAGCACGTGGGATAATTTGAAAAGCAAATAGTTGGAACGAAATCGGGGACTCATGCAATCCATGTTTCGTTGCCTGTCGAAGTTTAACTCGACAGGCTTTATTTATTTTAATCATTGGTTTTATTTCTTGATTTTCGGAAATTGTTGGGGGTTATATGATGATGTTTCTTAAAAGACTGAATGAAGTGATTCACATGATTGAAACCAACTCTGTGGGCTATTTCGGTTATTGTATAATCTGCTGAAATTAATAATTCGCTGCCTTTCTTGATGCGGTACTTAATTAAGTAGTCGTAAGGTGTCATATGAATGGTTTTCTTAAAACTGCGAGTGCATTCCGAAACACTTAGATGCGCTGCATCAGCAATCTCTTGCAGTGTTATATTATTGGAATAGTTCTGATGGATGAAGCTGAGCATTAATTGAAGTCTTTCTTGTTGCAGCTTTAAGTATTTAGGTGCTTCCTCAGAAGGCAGCGAAATGTTGGAGATTAAGGTGAACCATAATTGTACAGTTTTGATAGAAACCTCATATTCCCATCCCCAGTTTTTTTCCGTATCAAATCTTTTTTTCATATCCCAAAGCATTTCCAGTACTTTACTTTGCCATTCAACATCCCCCTTGATTACTAGTGACAATAAGAGAGAATTTGTAAAAGGCAGCACATAATTTTTTTCCATCGCACTATCTGCATAAAAGGCCAACAGCTTCTCAGGAAAATTAAAACTCACGTATTGACCGTTATGTGTCAGGTGTGTAGTAACATGCAGGACCCCCTTATTAATTAAAATGGCCTGACCTGTTTCTAATTCATGATTAATCCCATTAACTTGTATAACTAGTTTTCCTTTCGTAACCAAAGTGATCTGTAGTTCTTCATGCCAATGTAAATCGTTAAATCCTCTACCTTTAGGAGTACTTTCATGAATAGTATGGGTGTACATGATGTATGGAAATGAAACATCGGGATAGAAAATAGTCTCGTGCAATGGTTTAGACATGATAGAAGTCCTTTCCGATGATGATATTTCTATATAATTTAATGATATTATTGCACAAAAAATGGAGTGATGGTGATATTATTATATCCGATCTTTCATTTATCAAACTGTCCTGTGCACAGACAATGGGGTAAAACATCTTGGAGGCATAATAAGGTGAAAATAAAGAAATCAAAGTTAGCGTTTCATCCGTATATTTTACTTTTTATCAGCATATTGTCTGTTTCTGTCTCTTCCATCATGATCAAATCTTCGGATACTCCCACCTCAGTGGCTGGCATGTACCGATTGTACATGGCAGTAATCATCATGCTTCCTTTTGTACCCTGGAAAAAGGTACGATCCTTGCAATTAGGTAAAAAAGATTGGGGTATCATTTTTTTAGCTGGCCTGTTTCTCGGGTTACACTTCTTATGTTGGATGGAATCATTAGTGTATACCTCTGTTGCAAGCTCGATGGTCATTTTAGCATTACAACCTTTGTTTGTAATGATTGGTTCATACTTCCTGTTCAATGAACGATCAAATATATTAACCATTCTTTGTTTGATAGCTGCCCTTTTCGGTTCAGTCATCATAGCTTGGGGAGACATAGGGATTTCAAGGGAAGCGTTAATAGGTGATGGATTATCTTTATTAGGAACAATCTTCATTTCAGCATATATGTTGGCAGGACAAAAGGTCAGTCATAAAATAGGGACCAATTTGTACAGTGTTATTGTTTTCTTTATTGGCGGGAGCGTCATGTTGGTCTATAGTTTGTTAAACCATTATTCAGTGACAGAATATGACTCTGTTGATTGGACATATTTCTTGTTACTTGCAGTAATCCCAACTATTTTTGGACAATATATTTTTAATCAGTTATTAAAGTCTTTAGGCGCAACCACTGTTTCTGTAGGTATTATTGGAGAACCTGTTCTCGCTATAATCCTTGCCTATTTATTTTTGGGTGAAACAACCTCTATATTCCAATTCATTGGAGGGTTTATGACGCTCTTGGGTATGGGAGGATTTTTTTGGACAAAATCTATGAACTATACAACTGCTAAAAATACAGTAGCTAAAAATTAAGGAGAATTCTAAATGGCAACGATTGATGATTTTTTGAAACTGGATATTCGTGTTGGAACCATTGTTAAGGCTGAGTTTTTCGCAGAAGCAAAAATACCAGCTATCAAACTTGAGATTGATTTTGGACAAGAGATCGGAATTAAAACGTCTAGTGCACAAATTACTAAACGATATGTAGCTGAAGAAATAATAGGGAAACAAGTCATCGGGGTGGTCAATTTCCCTCCGCGACGTATAGCCGGATTTAATTCAGAGGTATTAGTTCTTGGTGGATTGCCGGATAAAGGGGACGTGGTTCTCTTACAACCGGATGTTAAGCTGCCTGATGGAACACCGATTGGATGACTTAAAAAAGTAACTAACAGAGTTGCTTTATACTGACAGACTGCTCAGACCCATTGCTCATCGCGTATTTCGTATCGTCTTCACATAGGAGAAGTTTACCATATTCTTGGATGAAGTTGTAGTTTGAAGACTCGCTCTAGGCAATTACCCAATTAACATGGACAATTACCTAGAAAGCACACAGCCACATACGATATCAAGAAAAATAAGATTAAAATAAGGAGTGGTTGTTTTGAATCGTCAATATTATACCTATGAACAATGTATGGCGGATTGCGAAGCGGCGGGAGGGTATTCCTATGAATGCATTCCGGCATGTAACCAGTTTCCTAAACAAGGGCATTCATTTACAGGATCTTATGGCATGAGTCAAGCAGTGCCTTACAGTCCACAGTCATCTTCCTATCCTGGAATGATGTATGGAAATCCATATACTTACCCTAGACCTAACAGCCCTTTAGATGATCCTTGTATAAGAAGATGCGTAAATAGTGGAGGTAGTTTAATAAATTGTTGCTATTATTGTGGATGGTGCTAACTGATACGTTAGATCAAAAAGAACCGGTGACATCAGGTGCTGTATAGCGCCACAAGTAAAAAATCCATCTGTCAAATGTAATAAAAGTAGAACGGCACAGTGCCGTTCAGAGAAATGTCATCGTGCGATGATATTTAATGATGGTCGCGGTCATGAGATTCGTGTCGTAACCAATCCTCATGGCCCTGGCCGCAGTAGAATTATGATATATAAAATACCATATACATATTCTTTCGGTACACATTTTTGGGAATTATCTGTAAATTTTTCTATCCAATCCAGGGTGTCACATGAATACATTTTGAGTGGACAGAAGACGGAACATTTAAATGAGTCAAAAAAAATTACGGTGATAGTTATCATGGATTTAATCCGTTTTTATGTTCATTTTTGAATTCGGCTTATATTTGATAATGCAGCATAACCAGATCCCCGCGACGCTCTATTTCTTCGAGCCTGAACGTACTAGGCAGTGTGCCTTCCGGAAATAGCGGTATTCCTTGTCCTAGCACTTTGGGAATAATCGCAATGATAGCCTTTTCCAGCAGTCCCTCTTGGATGAAGGCTTGAACTAACTGGCCGCCACCCACCAGCCATACTGCTCCTTCCGCTTGCTCTTGCAGACGCGGAACAAGCTCAGTCAGAGCCTCGTCCGTAAACGTAACATGCGGTGCTTGCTGATGCTCCCTTAATGACCGAGTGAGTATATAACAAGGCTTGCCAGCGTAGGGGAAATCATCGGAGAGCTTCAATACCTCCTCATACGTCAGCCTGCCCATCAGTACCGTGCCTACAGTGTCGTAAAAGTCAGCATATCCATTGTCGCCACCATCCCCTTTGACATCAAACAGCCAGTCCACCGAGCCATCCGGCAGCGCAATATACCCGTCAAGACTCACGGCAATATACAATACGACTTCGTTGGATTTTATAGCATCCATGGTTCATCACTCCTTTCTATCACCTATGTTACAATGTATTTATGACATACTTTGTCGTAGTTAAGCTATCGTTTGAATTTAACTTCTAATCGGTCAAAGGAGTACTTTATGAACGAACGCAGAATTGCTCTTATGAGAATACTGGATTCCCGGAAAAAATACACGGCACGTGAACTGGCCGAGCGGTTTGGTGTCTCCGTCAGGACGATTCAAAGAGATCTCGACTATTTGCAGCAGACCGGGTTACCCCTGTATACCGAAACCGGACCTCATGGCGGCTATCGGGCACTTCCCAATCGACTTCTTCCTCCCCTTCATCTTGCCCGCGATGAGGCATTTGGTCTTTTTCTCATGCTGCAGTTGCTGGAGAATATCCCGGACATCCCATTCGGATCGGTGCGGGAGCATCTGTCCGAGCACTATTATGCCGAGCTTCCCCAGGATGTGCAGGACAGCATTGATCAATTAAAGGATCATATCGCTTTTCGCATGCTGCCTACTCACGCAGAATCACCCTATACCTCGCTCATTTTGGAGGCTGCGCTGAATAAACGCCGGGTGAACATGCTTTACCGCTCCGCTTCCGGGGACAAATGGACTGAAGTATATCCGGTGGGGCTCTATTTTGATCATGGATATTGGTACATGCCTGCGCATAGCAGAGATCGGATTATTTTGTACCGCTCAGATAGAGTGATAACAATGACCATACTGGAAGGCACCTTATCCGGTCTTCCCACTCTTAAGGAATGGTTGGCTGCGGAGGATTCACGTACGGGAATTCCGTCAAGAATAAAATTCACACCATTAGGTGTTCGGCTGGCGGAATCAGACCCCCTCTTCCAAAGTGTTTCTCGTGAGGAGTGGCGGGGTCAGGAATGGCAAGGACATATTCCAGCCGAAGAGTTTAAATATGTATCCAGACTTCTGTTAAAATACGGACCGGAGGCCGAGGTCATATATCCGAAAGAGCTGCGGCTGCGGGTCAAGCAACTGCTGCAAGACAGCCTGAATCCTTATCTGGAGGATGAAAAAACGGATGATGAAAAATAAGTCTATTAATCGTTAATCACATAAATATTTAAGGTTATGAATGGATGGCCTCCCGTATTTATTTTTGCGATAAAGTTTTGAAAAGAGTCGATTTTCGTATATGATGAAGAGTAATAATTCAAAAGGCTGGACGGGAGACAGATATGAATCAACCGCTTTATGGAATATGGCTCGGAGATGTGTTTTTTTGCTTTTCTGGCGAGACCTCAGAACCGCGTATAGATGCGTGGAGCAGTGTAATCCGCAGGCTGACGCTGAAGGGAGACCTTCGGCCGTTTCGGCAGGCTGCGTTGCGTCTTGCCGAGGTACGGATACCGAACACTGCTCGTGTGGAGACCGCAGGCAGAGGCGGCAAAAGACGCTCCATGCTGGGGCGCACGCTGGAGGGCTTGGCGCTGGAACCGCGCGAGACGATGGCTCTGCTGACCCGCATGGACGAGAAGGGCTGCGCCGCGTCAGGCATTGCACTGGGCGAGGAAATGCAATATTGGCAAAAGGCCGCCTATTTTGCGTTGGAGCTGATGCAGCGGGGCGAAATCGTGCCTTCGCTTACAGAGGCGCGTCCCTCTGGACCACGCCGTCGTGGCCCGGAGGCGGCGGTCGGGGTGTGGATTCCTCGGCTGCGCCAGGAGGAGGACATCCGCCGCTT
>NZ_JH601044.1:48781-51845 GCF_000245715.1 Paenibacillus sp. Aloe-11
CACGAGAGGATGCAGCTGGAATCGTGCTATATTCCTTCCTGCGCGCGGTCATCCATGCGGAAACGACCGCGGTCCTGGCTGCCTCGGAGCGTGAGCTGGGCAGATATCGCGCCGAATATCGGCGCGGGGGATCGCCGCTGGCGGAGCTGTGGTGGAACAGTCTGCTAACAGGCTCACGCCAGGTTGCAATTCAGGGAACGCCTGTCGAGATGGAGGAGTTGGTTCTTCAAGCGTCCTCTCTTGAGGGAAGCGCGATGCCTGTCACGGAGCGGGAGGAGCAGGAACCGATAGAAGGACAGCTGCGTTTGTGCCTTCGTTTGGAGCCTGCCCTGGAGGAGAATGTGAAGGAATGGCGCATCACCTTTTGGGTGGAAAGCGATGCTGAGCCGGGCCTGCGACTGCCTGCTCTGACGCTGTGGGCGCATCCTGAACGTGATTTGATTCGCCGTGGAATCGTATATCGCCAAGTGCAGGCACAGCTGTTGATGCGGCTCGGACAGGCGGCTGATGCGGCACCTATACTGCTGGAAGCGTTGAATCGTCCTTATCCTGAAGGGCTCATACTGGAGCCCGAGATGTTCTTCCGCTTCCTGACGGAAGCTGTACCCGCTCTGCAAAAGAACGGCATCACGGTGCAAATGCCTTCACGCTGGAGCCGGGAGGGCCGAAGACGTGCAGGCTTGCGACTCAAAATGCGTTCGACAGAGCGGGGCGCAAAGCCGGATGGCGTGATCACCGATACGTCGTCGGTCGGCATTAACCGCATGATTTCCTTTGATGCCGAGGCTGTGCTGGGCGATACGACCTTGACGATGGAGGAATTGGAAAGCATTGTCGCGGCGAATTTGCCGTATGTACGTCTCGGAGGGGAATGGATCGAGGTCGATCCCAAGGAAATCCGTCAGGTGCTGCGCTTTATCAAGCGCGGGGAAGACGGCGAAATGACCTTGTCCGAATGGATGCATCTGGCTGCGGAAAATGAAGGCGCAGGCGAGGCCTCATGGAAAGGTCTGTCCATATTCGGCGCAGAATCCGTCGGATTGCTGGCGTCTTTGGCTGAGGGCGGCGTGCTCCGTTCCGTGGAGCCGCGACCTGTGCCGGAGACGCTGCACGGCGCATTACGGCCCTATCAGGAGCGCGGCTTTCAATGGCTGGCTGCGATGCGCGGTTTGGGCTTTGGCGTCTGCCTTGCCGACGACATGGGGCTTGGCAAGACGATTCAGGTCATCACCTGCCTGCTCGATGGGGGGATTGGCGCTGTGGATCAGAGCCCGGCGTTGATCATTTGTCCGACGTCTCTGCTTGGCAACTGGCAGCGGGAGTTGAAGCGTTTTTCACCGGATTTGTCGCTGTATATTCATCATGGCAACCAGCGACTCCACGGAGAGTCGTTTCAGGAAAGTGTACGCGAGTATGATATCGTCCTCACCACCTATCATCTGGCGGGCCGGGACGGCAGTGATTTATCTGCGGTCTATTGGTCCTCCATCGTACTGGATGAGGCGCAATATATCAAAAATGCACGAACCAAGCAGGCTCAAAGCGTGATGAAGCTGTCTGCACCGCACCGGATTGCCATGACGGGTACTCCGGTGGAGAATCGGTTAAGTGAACTGTGGTCTATTTTCCAGTTCTTGAATCCAGGCTATCTCGGTACAGCGTCTTCCTTTCGTCAGCGGTACAGTACTCCGGGGAGTACTACAGGGGAGGAACGCGGGTCTGCGCTGCGTGAGCTGCATCGGCTTGTCTCCCCGTTCATGCTGCGGCGACTCAAAAGCGACCCGGATATACGCAAGGATCTGCCGGAGAAGTTAGAGTTGAAGTCCTATTGCGTGCTGACACCGGAGCAGGCCGGATTGTATCGCGGCGTGGTGGATCAGTTGTTGGGAACACTTGAAGGGCAGATCGGCATGGCCCGCAAGGGGCTTGTTTTGTCTTCGCTGACCAAGCTGAAGCAAATTTGTGACCATCCGGGTCTGATCGTCCCGGGACGGGCTGATGTCGGTAAAACCGAAAACTCGGGCAAAATGGAGCGACTGCTGGAATTGGTGGAGACCATTCGCGAAAATGGTGAATCGGCGCTGATTTTCACCCAATATGTGTCGATGGGAGAATTGTTAGTATCGCGTTTGGCCAAAATCTTTGGCGAAGAGCCGTATTTTCTGCATGGAGGACTGGCGAAAACCAGACGGGACGAAATTGTTCATAACTTTCAAAAGGGAGAAGGCCCGGATATATTTGTGCTTTCCCTGCGCGCAGGCGGCGTAGGTCTGAACCTGACGCGTGCCAGCCATGTTATCCACTATGATCGCTGGTGGAATCCCGCGGTGGAAAATCAGGCGACAGACCGGGTATTCCGTATCGGCCAAAGCCGCAATGTACAGGTGCATAAGCTGATTTGCCAAGGCACGCTGGAGGAACGGATTGACGAATTGATTGAGAGCAAAAGGGCGCTTTCCGAGCAGGTTGTAGGCTCTGGTGAACACTGGCTGACCGAAATGTCCGACGATGAACTGCGCGGTCTGATCGCGCTGCAAAATGATGTATGGATTGATTAAGTAAAGAAAGGATGAAGGCGATGACAAGGCCGCGAGTGAAGCTGAAAGTAGCTGACAGTCAATGGGTAGCAGAAGTAGACGTGGACGGGACGGAAGGCGGCTCGGCGGCTGTAGCTGCCCGTTGGACGGGTTCCGTACCTGTACTGAACCCGGAACAGCGGACGGCATGGCTGGAGCAGCTCAAAGCGGAGCCATGGGACATATACCGTTTCTTGCAGGGGGAGGCCTGTCTCTCACTGGAAGATGTCGTGCAGGCAGCAGCCGGAACAGCCGTTTCCAGCCTAAAGGATGGCATGGATACAGCTGACGATGTGAAGAAAGCTCTGCAGGCCGGATTGAAAAGCGAGCCACACTTCTGCCTGGAGCTGATCGGAATGACGCGGGAAGAGCTGCTGGAGTACGTATTCAGCGCTTGGGCCGGAGAGCTGTCCCATGTGCGAGGGACATCCCCCGTACTTGAGCCAAGCTCGCGGTCAGAGGGCGGACGCAGCGGATCGGCGGCGATT
>NZ_JH601044.1:51866-61336 GCF_000245715.1 Paenibacillus sp. Aloe-11
CCGCCGAGGGAGCATTGCACCGCCCTGGTGCGGGTTTTCATGCGATTGAGATTCGTCTGCCGCAGAAGCTTGCTTCAAAGAATGAAGCGGATATTACGGCTTTGCTGCCGGGATTACCCCGCGCGAAAGAGGCATTGAAGCTCATACGTGAGCGTGTAGCTGAGCGCGCCCGGGCCGCAATCCCGCAAAAACGTCATACTCCGTAACAATTCGGGTCTATACTTCCTTTTTCAGGCCTATTCACCTGCATTGAACTGGATAACGGCTTCGAAGAGTGTCGAAAGTTCGGTTACAATAGGGGAACGGAAAGTGATAGCAAGTCATGCATCAATTGCGATATTGGAGGAGATACCAGCATGAAACGACATATGCAACAAACTCGCCCCCCTCAGCGCTGGACCAAGGCGCTCATTCCAGGGCTGATCCTGCCGGGACTCCTGCTGGCTGCTTGTCAGCAGGGAGGCTCAGGTGGACAGGAAAGCGAGCCATTGAAGTCATCTACTACGGTACAGGAAAATGCACAACCTTCCACCCAGCCGGAAGCTGACAACAGCAGCACTGCCACAGGACAAGCTTCCGCAGGTACAGAAAGCGTACAGGCTGACTCTGTGATGGTACTGCGAAGCCAGAGTGCGCTGCAGGCCACGGTTAAGGAAGAGGGCGGAACCGCGGTTGTTACCAATGCGACGTCTGACACGGTCGTTGTTAACAAACAGCGCAGTTTGCCTGAGGGCTATGCCCCAGACGATCTGGTAGAGCCGCAGGTGCCTTTTTCCTTCGACGGGCCGCATGAGAAACGGCATATGCGCAAGGAAGCGGCAGAGGCCTTGGAGAAATTATTCGACGGTGCCAAGAAGGACGGTATAGAGCTGCGTGCAGTATCGGGATACCGTTCCTATAAGCGTCAGGTTTCTATTTTCAACAACAACGTAAAGACCAAAGGAGAGGCATATGCCTCCCAGGTCAGCGCCGTACCGGGTACGAGTGAGCATCAGACGGGGTTGGCGATTGACGTATCGAGCCCGAGCGTGGGCAATGTGCTTGAGCAATCCTTTGGGGCTTCCAAGGAAGGCGAATGGCTGGAGAAGCATGCGCCGGAATATGGATTTATTATTCGTTATATGAAAGGCAAGCAAGATATCACTGGCTATGTGTACGAGCCTTGGCATATCCGTTATGTGGGAAAAGACATTGCGGAGGATGTAGCCAAGCAAGGGCTGACGTTGGAGGAATATTTCGACGATAAGAATATCAAACTGTAGCAGCCAAAAAAACAAAGAAAACCAAAGCCGTAATCCTGTGGGATTGCGGCTTTTTTACATATTTTTCTTCCAAATTGAACCTTTTCAAGGTAGAATCTCGTATAGTGAATGACGACAGAAGCGTACAGGAAGGGAAGGGAATCATCATTTATTATTCATTAACGTACCGGGAATGGTCAGAAGAGACACAAAAGGAACTGCGCAGCCTGACACGGGAATCCGTATCGGGTGATGAGCTGTTTTTGCGCAAGCTTGTAGACGCCACGCGTCTCCATGACAAACTATGGGCGCATACCTCGAATGAAAGTGAGGATTACACAGAGCATTCCGTCTATGTGACCGAATTTACAGGGGAACGTGCAAAGCCTTACGGTGCGTCGATTACGGACCTCGTGCTGGCAAGTGAGGGGAGTTACACCTCCACGTTCAGCGCAGTTTACTGGGTATGGCATGAGCCTGCGTTCCGTAGTATGGAGCACCGGGAAGGATCGGTATTTACGTTGGAGCTAGCCCAGCGTCTATTGGACCACTTTACGGTGCTGAATGGCACAACATATGAATTTATTTATTCAGTGCTGGACCCACAGCTGAAAAAGGTACATCTGTTTGTGAGGGAGGTCGATCTGTGATGGAGCACTCTTGGGAGAACACCAAATCCAAGCCCGGCTCTCGTACACGGATGGCGGCCTTTGCTCTGATGCTGGCTGTGCCAGCCGCCCTGACGGGCTGTGGTGACGACGAGTATTATGACTGTGATGAGCTTCCTGTATCGGAGCAAACAGCGTGTCGGGATGCAGGCAGCAGCGGGTATTACTATGGCGGCTCGACCTATTATAGTGGGTATAGTGGAAGTGGAGGCTCCTCCTATAATAGCAGTCGTTCTTCTTCAAGCTCTTATCGCAAGAGCTCATCTTCATCTTCCGGCTCACACAGCGGCTTTGGCAGCAGCGGCTCGCGTAGCGGCTTTTTCTCTGGAGGTTAAAATGAGTATGCGTACCATTCGGCAACTGCCCTATGATCATGACGAGCTTTTTAACGGTGAAATCAGCCGCAGGATTCCGTACCATCGCATGTACGGCAAATCCTATTGTGTGCCCGCATTAACGATGTATGAGGAAACCGAATTGACAGAGCTTCAGGCTGCGGCTGAGGCGGTACATAGCATCTATCGCAAGGTTCAGCACTTCGTTCAGCGCTATATGCCGGATGAGTATCTGGTGGAACGATTGGGTATCCATCCGGGCTTGCTGCGTGCTGCGCGCATGGAGGCCGTGCCGGAGGGAATTACCCGACAGGACTGGATTGTGGGAGAAGCGGGTATCAAGTGTATTGAGAACAATACGGACACCCCGACTGGAATCCCCGAGGCAGCCTATCTCGAAGGGAAGCTGCTGGAGATACTGAATGAGGACGGAGGATCACGGGAAGATACTGCCCTCGTGGGACCGTCTTCTGGAATGGATGAAGCGATTCGGTGTGCGATGACTGATTTGATTCATTTTTATAGCAGCAGGGGATTAGGCACAAAAGTGTATTTTACTTGCTATGACTGGCATATCGAGGACCAGACAAACACGAAATATATCATGCGCTTGTGTGAACAAGCCGGGTTTGAAGTGGTTTATGCGCCTTTGGAAGAATTGGAAATTATACCGGGCGAAGGATTGTATCACCGGGGAGAACCGATACATATCCTCTATCGTCTGTATCCGCTGGAATATCTGATTGATGACCGGGAAGAAGACACGGGGCTAGAGGTGGGACAAGCCTTAATGGATATGGTAGCGGACGGTAAAATAGGATTAATCAATCCGCCGCAGCATATGATTACCCAAAGCAAGGGGTTCACCGCAACTATATGGTCGCTGTATGAGCGCAATGAGCAGACACCAGAGTTCTGTGGCTTTCGTTTGTTTGACGACCGGGAGCTGGAGGTGATACGAACCTACCTGCTGCCCACGTATTTTGAACCCACGGTGTTTGTGCAAAATAAAGAGCCTTATGTGGCCAAAGGCATATGGGGTCGGGAAGGCAAAGGGACGCATCTGATTGAGTCTGTCGATACCGAAAATAAGCTGGAAGTTCCAGCTCTGACGGAACCAGCTCTCACGGAACAATGGGCGAAGCTTGCCCCATCTAACGACTCTGACGACCCTAATGAAGCAGATGCCCCGCTAACGCCTGAGCAGGAGGAGGCCGCACATATTGCCGCTTATTACGAAGGCCAACCCAAGATTTATCAGCGGCTATGGCCTATGCAGAGCGCAGAGGTGCAGACTGAAGAAGGGTTATACCATGGCTACGTGCTGACAGGCGTGTTCGTCATCGGCGGAAGGTTTGCGGGCATCTTGCCACGAATCGGGGAAAAGGTCACCGGCGATATGGCCTATTATTGCGCAGCCGCCGTACCGACCGCATCTCATGAGTCATCTGGGCGTTCTTAGCCTTTTCATGCGATTAATAAGGATTTGAACATAGCTATTTATAGTGTTAAGTATGCATATGCTTAAGTGTCTCTAGGATTAAATATCCATAATATTAAGTATCCATAATGTTAAGTATCTATAAGGAGGAAGAAGATTGGACTCATATATCAGCTTAGGCAACGCATTGGGCAATGTAGGCATCGGCCTGCTTATCCTGTTTGCCATCTTAATCGTGGGTTATTTTGTGTTCAGCTTGCTGACGCGTTATAACGATAATCAAGAAATTGCACGCGGCAATGAGGCGGCAGGCATCTATATGGGGGCAAAGCTGCTGGGACTGTGTATTATCGTGGGTATGGTGTCATATAGCAGCCACTCATGGCTCGATATGCTGATTTGGTCAGCCGTAGGCATAGTGGTGCTGTGTCTGGTCTATATTATTTTTGATCTGTTGACCCCGCGTACCAAAGTGTGCGAGGAAATTGCCAAAGGCAATGTGGCTCTGGCGCAACTGCTGCGCTCGATCATCGTCGGGGTGTCTTTTGTGGTAGGTATATTTTTGATGTAGCTGGTACAGAGAATCGGTATAGAGAATTGGTATAGAGAAGGTATAAAAGGATCTGCAAAACCGGACAGCGGAATTGCAGGTTTTTTTATTTTTATAGATATCTGTCGCTTCTGCAGGGACTATTCTGCAAGGCTACGGGTGATACTGCATAGCAAAAAGAAATTTGCTGCAGGCATAAAGCCAAATTGCAGAGAAGGGAATCCAGATACATGAATACCTCCATCTCCCCAACCAAACTCATTCGCATAGGTGTCATCGGCCTTGGCCTGATCGCTGAATATCACATTAGATCATTATATACGATCTCGGGGGTTTCTATTGCAGCCATTAGCGATGTGGACTCCAATCGTCTTCAACTGCTGGGTAAGCAATTGCAACTTCCTGCTGCCAAGCAGTACCCCCATTATGAAGCCTTGATTCGTGACCCGGAGGTGGATGCGATTCTGTCGCTGACACCCAACGATGTGCATTTTGACATTATTCGGATTGCGCTGGAAGAACACAAAGCCGTCCTGGCGGAAAAACCGTTGACACTCACGTGGCAGGAAGCGGATCAGTTGAAAAAGCTGTATACAGCGAATCCGGTGCCTTTTCTGGTTCATTATAAGCATCGTTACGGCGCTGCCTTCCAATATGCCAAGCAATTGCTGGATGAACACAAGCTGGGCAACATCTATAACATTCAATTCCGGTATCTGATGGATGCATTCTCACCCTATCGTCAACATCCGTATACGTGGCGCCATAATTCAGCCAAGGCAGGCTCCGGGGTTGTGGGCGATACAGCCTCACATATTGTTGACCTGGCTCGTTTTCTGGTAGGTGAATTTAAAAGTGTCGCAGCGCTGCTGCATACGATTACACCCGAGCGTCCCGATCTGGCCACAGGTTTGCCTGTAAAGGTGGATGTGGAAGACTTCGCTTCCTTTCATGGGATTGTGGGCGATAACACGGTTGGTACATTCATCACCCACAAAAATGCCATTGGCAAACGTCACGATATCGAAGTGGATATCTACGGCGAACTGGGTGCGCTGCACGCCAGTCTCAACAACCGGGAAAATATCCGCATTGTGCTGCGTGACCCCGAGCATCCGGATGCCGAATACGAGACTTGGGCTGTCCCTGCAATCTATGACCACACGGCTTATGAAGACTTCGTGAAGCTGGCAAGGGGAGAGTCCGTGGATCGTGCCCCATTGTTCGAGGACGGGTACAAAAACCAGTGGGTCCTTGAAAAAATACTGCAATCCTGGAGAGAGAACGGGCGTTTAGTGGAAGTGTAGGAGACTAGCATTCTTATTATTTTCCCTCCTGTACCTTTGCCCGTTTAGCCCCGATCAGCCGCCAGCATGTCAGCAGGGCTCCCACGAGACAGATGGACGCAGAAGTCATGAAAACCACATGCATCCCGGCCAGAAAGATCTCCGGGTGACCCGGAATTAATCCGGTGACGCGATAACCAGCCTCTTTGCTCATGATATAAAACAGGATGGACGTGGCCAAAGTGATGCCCACCACCATACCAACGTTACGTACCAGCGAGTTGACACTTCCGGCTGAGCCGAGCTGTGTACGAGGGACCTTGGACATAATCAACGAATTGTTGGGCGATTGGAATAGACCACTGCCGATGCCCAGCATGGCGATCCACAGACCTACGAACGGAACGGGACTGCCTGCATGGAGTCGGGCCAAGCCAATCTGGGCAATTGCCATGACCACAAGCCCGGCAAATGTGAGCAGTTCAGACCCGATTTTATCGGAAAGCGCACCACTGAGGGGGGCGACGATAACCATGGAGATGGGAAACAGCATCAGCAGGAATCCGGCATAAAAAGGCGACAAATTCAGCATATTCTGCGCATAAAAGGGCGAAATGATGTTAAAGCAGAAGTTAGCGACGAAGACGAGAAAAGCGCACAATATACTGAGCGAAAACAACGGATTTTTGAATAGTCCAAGCTGTAATAGCGGCTGTGGACGGCGAATTTCCAAGCGAATGAACACGACAAAAGCAATCACAGCGACCACCAGCGAAGCGATAATACGGTTGTCTCCATATCCGACCTGCTGCCCCAGCAGCAATCCGGCGAATAAAGCAAGAATAAAAACAGCAAACATCAAGCTGCCGGGAACGTCGATCTTGTCTTTTACCTTGATCAGGTCCTCCGGCAGTAGCTTCCAGCCCAGAAGGACAGCCACCAATCCTATCGGCACATTGACCCAGAAAATGTACTGCCAGCCCAGCGAGGACACGATAATGCCACCCAAGCTCGGTCCGGCAATGCTGCCCAGGGATACGAAGGTTCCGATTAAGCCCAGCGCTTTGCCTCGTTCATAGGACGGAAAGATATCCGTCACGATCCCTTGGCTGTTGGCCATGGTCATGGAGGCCCCAATCGCCTGAATGATACGTGAGATCAGAAGCATGGGCAGCGAAGAACTAAGACCACACAACAGTGAGCCGAGAATGAACACGATCGTACCGATCTTGAATATTTTGATTTTACCGATCATATCTCCGAGCTTGCCAAAAAATAAAATGGCTGTACATATAGCCATCAAATAGGCGGTTGTCACCCATTCAATCTGGGCTACGGGTAAATGTAACGTGCGTGACAACACGGGGAGAGCAATATTGACGATGCTTCCATCCAGCGTAGACATAAACGTAAACAGATTCAATACAATCAAAATCATCCAACGTTTCTTTTGGATTTCGCTATTTTCTTGATATGTTGCTGCAGTTGTAGCGGTTGAATTCATGTTTAGCACCTCTTCATCGTTGAGCATTACTATTTAGTTGCGCTCGCAACTAATTGACGTTTCTAGTTTACAGCAAATTAGTTGCGTGCGCAACAATATTATTGTAAACTTGGCTTTGTCCCATCTGCGGATTCGAAATTTGTAAGCCGATGAGGTGTATTTGATGAGAAAAGAACCGATTGGAAAGTTGATTTCCCACCTACAGCGCCGAAATCAAAAAATATTGTCCAAAAAATTGATTCCGTACGGAATCGGCAGTGGCGGCCAGCACAGCTTTTTAAAGCTTATTCTGCAGCGTCCGGGCATTACACAGGAACAATTGACGAATGAACTTAAATTTGACAAGGCAACCACAGCACGTTCGGTGAGGCACTTGGAGGAATCCGGCTACATTGAGCGGCGAACGGACCCGAATGACCGCCGTTCCCATCTTTTGTCCCCAACGGCCAAGGCATTAGAATTTTCTCCTGTCCTGCAAGGAATCCTGGATGAGCTCAATGCCGGTCTTGTCCGCAATTTATCTGACGAGGAAGAAGACCTTCTCATCGATTTATTGCAAAGAATTAGTGCAGAGCCCGACGAATAAAGAGAAGAGAACTAGCTTGGGCCAGAGCAGTAAAAAGAAAAAGCAGCTATGACAGAGAATACTCTGCAATAACTGCTTTCCAGATCTCAGTACCAATCTTTAAGCTGTAAGTCTTGTAGATTGGATTAATGGAGGCGAACCGCGGCTCAACAAATCCACAATCCGCCGCCTGTTTGCAAACTCCGGTTTGCTCGCAAGAGGTGGCCGTTACTCCAGCGACAGCTACCTTGTAACACTTGCATCAGTAGCTGGCCCCGATAATAATGTGCGCGTTACGCTCGGCCCGTGCCCGGTCCATTTTCCAAAGGTCACCTGGTTCCGAGGAAGGGTGGTGTTTTTTGTACCGGTAAAACCTGTGGAGCCGCTAAGTCCGCCTGCGCCGGACGCATATTTCAGAATCTCGCTTCCCGCTTCTACCGAGATTGTATAAGGAGTGTTGGGAAGAAATCCGGCAGTGGAAAGCACATAAGTATGTTGCCCTGGTTGAACGGTTGGTTTTGCGTTTGCTTGAACTGCCCCGCCGTCCACAGGTACGCCGTTAACCAAGATGCGGTAGCCGGCAAATCGTGCGGTATCGCCATTGGAATAATCCGTTACGTCTTTTTCGTTCCATGTGATGGTCATATCTTGCCCAATCCACTTGCCGCCGCTGACGGTAAGCTTGCTGTCAGGAGCCCACTTTGGAATCTGCATTAAAGTGCCGGGAACGGTAGTGATCGTAACCGAACCCCACTGAGGCCCTTCCTGTCCAACCCAGTTGATGGCTTTCATCGTAACATCATAGGTCACGCCATCATCCAGCCCCCACAGCGAATAACCTTTCCGGGTGGAGGTGTCAAAATAGGCTTTGTATTTTTTGGTAGCATATTTAGGATTTTTTGGCGTTGCCGTTAGCTCATAATAATGCACGCCGTAGACAGCGTCGGTAACGGTATTCCAGGCGAAATCCTGCCAGGAAATGCCCGTGATATCTGCAGCTTTGACTCTAAAATTCGGCGAAGCAGTCGAAATCGTGGATCCACCAAGCGTTGCAGCACCCGTGGTTACCGGCGCCTCCAGCAGTTTCCCATAGGAAGCGTTTGTACCTATCGTCTCCGGTCGGACCGCAACTTTGTAAGAGGTGCTCGGTCGGAGCGCGATTACCGTGGACTGCGGACCCGATCCCGTACTCGCTACAATCTTGTTTTGCTGATAGCCATGGCCATCCAGCATATCAACCAACACAACGTACTGCGTCGCATTACCGATGGCGGGCCAAGTTAAAGTGATATTATTAGTATTGGCCGTCACGGTTAGTGCGCCACTCGCATTCAGCGCATCCGGCTTGCGGTCGGTGGTCTTGTCGACATTTTCGATCGTGACGTTTTTGCTGTTTGTGGTGGTAATGGCATTTTGAAGACCTGTAATGTTGCGGAAGGTAACATCCGACAAACCATTTATCGCAATCGTACCGCCAGTTGATCCTGAATAATTCAGGATCTTGATATCCTCGAACTTGAAATTGCGCAGCACTGGGCTTTTAGCATAGCCGGAGCTGCCGGGTGCCGCCGCGCTAATCAGCGGTATGGTAGTGTTTGATACCGTCATATTGCGTACCAGAATGTTTTCGAAAGTCAGCGGCTGCTCGCTTTCCGGACCGAAAGCTGTGCTGGCATTGCCGTCGCTGTAGGATGTGTCAATTACAATCGTACTGTTTTCAGTAGCGGCAGTATAATTGACCGCATTATCGCGCACTGCAATATTGCGGATGCCGCCGCCGGTGGTAGCACCAGACTTTATACGCAAGACGCCTTTGCTTCCTGTTTCGCTCGTATTATAGACATTCTCTTCCGCGACCATATCGCCGATCCAACCGCCGG
>NZ_JH601044.1:61372-83035 GCF_000245715.1 Paenibacillus sp. Aloe-11
CCGTTGCGTACAAAGTTATTGACAACGCGGCCCTCTCCGCTTGCCACTTTGTTAGCCAAATTGCGTACGACCGTGCCCTGACCGGCTGCAAAGTTGATGGCGTCGTCGCCAGTATCCCAAAAGCTGTTCATGACCAAAAGATCAAGGCAGTCACCAAACTCGACACCGTCGCCGTTGTTGGCGTCGAAACTCATCACAGAAACGCCGTTCACAGCAATCTGCTCGGACTGATAGCTGACGATTCCGTGGAATGCCGGATTATAGAAGGTCAGCCCTTCGTAATACAGGCCATGCACACCGCGCGCTACCGTCAGGTTGGGGCGGGCATTGTAGAATTGGGCGGTACCGGCATTCGGTGTTTGATCCTGACGAGACTGCCACATCGCATCAGCCGCGAGGATGCCTCTTACCGAGGCGGAATCAGTTTCGCTATTATTATCAACATTGGTGTTGTTGCCTTCCTGGTAGTTCGGCAAACTCCAGCCATTTCCGGTTGGATCTGCAAAACCGGGAGATGGATCATTCGCCGTTTTGGTCTGTAAGCCGCTTCCGGTGGTATTCTTCCATCCGTTGCCGTCTATTGCGCCCTTGCCGACGATGCGGATGTTCTCCAAGGAACCATAGTCCCAGGTTACAGCATTCAACAGGCCATATGTCCGGATATCCTGTGAATAAGGATAAACCAGAAGGCTGCGCGAGTAGTGGTCAAAAACAGGAGAACTGAGAAGCACAGCCCCTTTTTCAATTTCGAAGGTCATATTGCTGTGCAGAAACAATGCGCCGCTTGTATAATACCGAGGCGCCGCATTGTCTCCGCTTCCCTTCAATACAATTTTGCCGCCTGAAGGGGTGGCGTCGATCGCAGCCTGTATCGCGGCGGTGTTGTCTTCGATTTTCTTTATAACCGTTGCATTGTTGTTTGCGCGCCGAATTTTATAGTCGGCATTGACGCCAGAAATAGAGGTAATATAGCTTGCGCCATAGTTGGCGGCGTCTATAACGATAGGTGTAGCCGTGGTTGAAAAGATAAGCGGCGCGCTAAAAGCAGACGTTGTCTTGTCGGCGTAAACGGCCCGCACCTTAAACTCATAATTCGTCTTCGGTGCTAGACCGGTCGCCGTAAAGGAAAGAATACTGACCCGATGATGCTGTGCGCTCAATTTCCCGTAAAATGCGTCCATATACGCATTAACATAGGAGTAATTCTCTTTAAAATTATCGCTTGCAAGACCGAGACTGATTCCATCCCGGAATACCTCATAGTCCACGATTTTTACTGCACTTGTGTAATAGTCGTCCGGCTTTTCCCAGGTAAGTACAATTTTTGATTCATCAAATGCTAATGGAGGTACGGATAATTTTTGCGGCGCTCCGGAATAGCCGCCCGCCGCATGAACAGGCACAGGCATTACCGGAAATAAACCTACCAGTAGAGCCAGTACGAGCATGAAGCTGCAAATCATATGGGTGTTCTTCTTCATTTTCATTTCCTCCTTTTATTAAATTTGTTAGCTTTATGTTTTTGTCTTTGAAGCGCTTTCCTGTACTGCGGGAAAGATTGTATCGTTTCCCCATATCCCCCTCTCTTCATTCCCCTCTCATATTTACTTGGATTGCTAATAAGTACAGTTACAATACTATTAAAGCGCATTTATAGAATGAAAAAAATACATTATCTCACAACTTTGTAATATTACCTGTCTAACGGGGGGAATTGTTCGAATTTCCGCAGGAAAGGGTTCATGGAATGTAATGTCACAGCGTGGAGGCACACTTACACAAACCCCCTCTTGAAATAGCTGCAAATTTCATCTATAATGCTGTAGCATATAGTAATACTCAAGGCATTGACCAAAGACATGATTTCCTTGAAGGACCGTTCAGAGAGAAAAGCCAAGGCTGAGAGCTTTTCCGGCATCCACATGTGAAGTTACCCCTTTGTAGCCGTGACGTTGAACGTGCAGCTGTGCAATGTGACAGCGAGCATCAGTAAGCGCCCACCGACTTATCCCCGTTAACGGATACCAATGGAGGGTCACGTATGTTGTGCATGTATGTACAGGAGCGGGCCGAACTAGGGTGGAACCACGAGCTGAACGCACTCGTCCCTTGAGGGAGAGAGGCGTTTTTTTGCGTTCAATTTTGATATATAGCTATAGCACACAATAAGAATGGAGGCTTTAATCGTGAGTATTCAAGTGAAATTGCCGGATGGAGCCGTACGCGAGTACGAGCAAGGCGTAACGATTGCCGATGTGGCGGGTTCGATCAGCTCCGGTCTGAAAAAGAACGCAGTAGCAGGTAAGGTGAACGGGAAGGCTGTAGATCTGAACACTGTTTTGGATCAGAACGTTGACCTTGAAATTATTACGCTGGACAGTGGGGACGGTCTGGAAATTTATCGTCACAGTACAGCACATTTGCTGGCACAAGCTCTCAAACGCATTTATGGTGAGAAAAACGTGAAGCTCGGTATTGGCCCGGTCATTGAAAGTGGCTTCTACTACGACATTGATATCGAAAACCCGTTGTCCGTTGATGATCTGGCAAAGATCGAGAAGGAAATGGCCAAGATCACTCAGGAAAATCTGCCGATTACACGTCGCGCTGTCAGCCGTGAGGAAGCAACTCGTATTTTTGGAGAGCTGGAAGATCCATTGAAGCTGGAATTGATCCGTGATTTGCCGGAGGATGCGGAAATTACGATCTATGATCAGGGCGAATTTTTTGACCTGTGTCGTGGCCCGCATTTGCCATCTACCGGCCGCATCAAAGCTTTTAAACTGCTGAGTGTAGCGGGCGCATACTGGAGAGGCGATTCCAACAACAAGATGCTGCAGCGTATCTACGGAACTGCGTTCCCGAAAAAAGCGCAACTGGATGAGCATCTGCACCTGCTGGAGGAAGCGAAAAAACGCGACCACCGCAAGCTGGGTAAAGAGCTGGAGCTGTTCATGTTCTCCGAAGAAGCACCGGGTATGCCGTTCTACCTGCCTAAAGGTATGGTTGTCCGTACTGCGCTGGAGGATTACTCCCGTGAAATTCAACGCCTGCATGGCTACGAAGAAGTACGTACACCGCTGATGATGAACAATCGTCTATGGGAGCAATCGGGACACTATGAGCATTACAAAGAAAATATGTACTTCTCCGAAGTAGATGAAACGACATTTGCTTTGAAACCGATGAACTGCCCGGGACATATGCTTGTGTTCAAAAATGAGCTTCATTCTTACCGCGATCTGCCGATTCGCATATCGGAATTTGGACAAGTGCATCGTCATGAGCTGTCCGGTGCGTTGAACGGTATGATGCGTGTTCGTACATTCTGTCAGGATGATGCACATATTTTTGTAACACCAGGTCAAATTGAGCAGGAGATTACCGACGTAATCAAGCTGATTAACGAAATGTATAGTGTGTTTGGCTTTGACTTTACGGTGGAGCTGTCTACACGCCCGGATGACTTTATGGGCGAGCCAGCGCTGTGGGATCAAGCGGAGCAAGCTCTGCAAAACGTACTGGATCACCTGGGCATCAGCTATCGTATCAATGCGGGCGATGGCGCGTTTTATGGTCCGAAAATCGATTTCCACATTCTCGATGCGCTCAAACGCAGCTGGCAGTGCGGAACGATCCAATTGGACTTCCAAATGCCTGAGAAATTTGACCTCACCTATGTGGGAGAGGATAACCAGAAGCACCGTCCAGTTGTTATTCACCGTGCCATTTATGGATCGATCGACCGCTTTATGGGCATCCTGACTGAGCATTTTACAGGTGCATTCCCATTGTGGCTGGCGCCTGTCCATGCGAAGCTGCTGCCTGTATCCGAGAACTATATCGAGACTGCCAATCAGGTGCAGGAAGCGCTGCTGCAAGCAGGTCTGCGTGTCGAAGTGGATACTCGCAATGAGAAGCTGGGTTATAAAATCCGTGAAGCGCAATTGGAGAAGGTTCCATATATGTTCGTCATTGGGGAAAATGAAAAAACAACCGGTACTGTAGCGGTTCGCAAACGGGGCGAAGGTGATCTGGGATCACTCAGCATTGCGGATATCGTTGAGAAAATCAGCACAGAGATTCGCGAGAAGCAGTAAGTTCTTGAATAAAAGAAGTTAGAGCAAGATAAAAGAATCTAGAGCAAAAGAGCACTCAAAACCGCGTTGAATGTGGTTTTAAGTGCTCTTTATTTATATTACAGAATGCATAATTAGCAAGTGTAAAGCTGAACCAAGGCTGTTGATGCCTCAGCCTAATGTTCAAGTGATCATCTACATGAATGTCTAGCAGGTCTGTGGTCGGGATTCAGCGTGATCCGTGGCAAGGGAAAGTGTCTTCGAAGAAGGTTCCGCAGCTGTTGGCTGCTCGGAGGATTCTTCTAGATCCTGCTCCTCGCTCAGCGATAATATTTCGCTTCGCAGCTTCAACATTTTCTGATCCAGCTCATAAGTGGCACGTGCCGCCTCGGATAATCCGTTAACGACATGCTCAGGTACTTTCTTATCGAACTTATAGTACAAAATATGCTCCATGCTGGCCCAAAAATCCATAGCCAGTGTGCGCAGCTGAATTTCAACCTTGATCCAGCGTGTGCCTTCAAACAGGATGAGCGGAATCTCCACAATGACATGAAGGCTCTGATATCCGTTGGGCTTGGGATGGGCGATATAGTCCTTGATCTCCAGGATACGAATGTCTTCTCGTGTACGGAGGTGATCCATCAGACGGTAAATATCTTTGACAAAAGCGCATACCACTCGCATTCCTGCGATGTCATGAATTTCACGCAGTATATTATCCAGGGTAACTTCATACCCTTTGCGCCGAACCTTTTCCACAATGCTGCGTGGCTCTTTGATACGGGTTTTAATATGCTCAATCGGGCTAAAACCGTCCAACAGCTTCCATTCGGTTTGAATCAGCTTAATTTTGTTCTTTAATTCCTCCAAAGCCAACTGATACAGGACAGGGATTTTTCTCCACTCCTCCAATTGCTTGGCATTCACATTGTTCTGATCCAGCTGCAGCTGAAATTCCTGTAGGGGCAAAGGGACAGCATTCAAGTGCTTCCAATCCGGTTCATTCACAGGGCATTCTCCTCAATGAGGCTTACGATGTCCTCGATCTATTTCGTATATAGGCACTACCTTATATATTGTACACTATGTCAAAACCCGCAGGCAAAGCAGGTCAGGAGGAAAAAACAATTATTTAGGGTGGTAAAGCCGAGTAATCCGATGTATAATTACAAAAATGTTGATTTGCAGCATTTTATTTTTAGAAAAATAGAGAAACTTCAGATTAGCTTCTTTAGATTATTAAATATAAATTATAGAAAATGAGGATGAGAACAATGGCAAAAGTAGAAAGCTTTCAACTGGATCACACGATTGTAAAAGCCCCTTATGTAAGAGCGGCTGGAGTAGAACACGACGAAAAAGGGAGCACGGTTCAAAAGTATGATTTGAGATTTTTGCAGCCGAATGAAGATGCACTTCCAACAGCCGCTGTACATACGTTGGAGCACTTATTAGCGACGTATCTGCGAGATGAAATCAAAGGGATTATCGATATTTCTCCGATGGGCTGCAGAACGGGATTCTACCTGATTTTATGGAATGAGCATGAGCCTGAGGAAATTGCACTTGCGCTGGAAAAAACCTTGAAACGAATTCTGGAAACGACTGAGGTTCCAGCTGTTACTGCCTTGGAATGCGGGAACTACAAGGACCACTCTCTTTTTTCAGCGCAGGAATATGTGAAGATTGTATTGGAGGCTGGCATTAGCCGCGATCCTTTTGAAAGAGTATTTTAAAATCCATGATTTCGATTGACTTATCTAATCAGACAGCGGTAGTGACAGGCGGCAAGTCAGGTATAGGCAAGGGGATTGTCGAGCTTTTCATTCAAAGCGGAGCAAAAGTGATTTCTGCTGATATTTCTTATGATGATCCGTATAGAGTAGTCCATCCGCAGTTGGTTGAAACGCATTTGGATATTTCCAGGCCAGATGATATCGACAGATGGTGCAATGTACTGCTCAACGAAGCGGGAGTTCCTGATATATTGGTGAACTGCGCAGGCACTTCTACGATGGATTATGTCATTGACTCCAAATTAGCCGATTGGGAAAAAGTATTTTCGATCAATTCAACCGGATTGTATGTAGCGTCCAAACGTTTTGCCAAAGAAATGGTGGATGCACATAAGCCAGGACGAATTATTCAGATTGCCTCGCAGGCTGGAAAAAATGGTTATCGGGCCATGGGTGGATATTGTGCCTCCAAGCATGCGGTTCTCGGCTTGACTAAGGTGATGGCCATTGAGCTTGCTGCGCATAACATTTTGGTCAACGCGGTATGTCCCGGTATTGTAGAAACACCGATGAAACATCGTGAACGAATTGAAGGGGGCATCATTCGCGGAATGACTGCTCAAGAAATATACGAGGAAGATTGTTCGCAGGTACCTTTGGGGAGAACGGCCGAGGTGAAGGATATTGCCAATGTGGTGCTGTTTCTGGCAAGTCCGCTCTCCGCATATATGACAGGACAAGCGATTAATGTTACAGGCGGAATGACGATGCACTAGCATACTAGCATGATCTGGGGGAAATATAGATGAAGAAATCATTCGCTGTACTATTAGGAATTAGTTTATTATTGGTAGCCGCAGGATGCGGTAATAAAAGCACTGAAAGTAACAGCTCCGGCACCACTTCCGGCTCGGAAACGCAAAAAGTAGTCATCGGCTCCATGGGCTCTGACGCCCAGATTTGGAGACATATTGCCGATTCTCAGGCAGCCAAGGACGCTAAGCTCGACATCCAGGTGAAAGATATTAACGGTGGAATCGAAACGAACAATGCGACCAGAGATGGTGATGTGGACGTGAATGCATTCCAATCGTGGGCGTATCTGGTGAGCTACAACAAAGAGAGCAAAGCCGATTTGAAAGCTATAGCCACAACCTATCTGGAGCCTATGGGAATTTATTCACAGAAGTTTAAAAGCATTGATGAAGTGACCGACGGGGCTGTGGTGGCTTTGGCAGATAACCCGGCCAATACAGCAAGGGGCTTGAAGCTGTTGGAGGCATCTGGTCTAATTAAGCTTAAAGCTGACTTTAATGATGCCTTAGGTACAGTCAATGATATTACCAGCAATCCCAAACACCTGAAATTCGAGTTGATCGACGATAAGACAGGACCACGTGTCATCCAAGATGTGGGCTTGGTATTGATCGGGAATACGATTGCTTTAGAGGGTGGCCTGAATGTGCTGAAGGATTCCTTGTTCCACGAAGAGATCAGTCAGTCAACCAAAAACAATATTAATGTCCTGGTTACTACTTCCGATAAGGAAAATGACAAAGGACTGCAAAAATTAGCAGCCCTCTACCATAACGAGGATACTCAAAAATACATTAAAGATGAATTTGGAGGCACCAAAGTAGAGGTTAAAGAGCCTGTTTCTTATTTGGAAGGCCAGTCTTCAAAATGAGTAAAAGCATAGTTCAAATCATGTTTATCATGGTTTGAACTATTTTGTTGTGTAAGTACAGTTGGAGGTACTGCAATAATATACTATATGACATTTCACTTTAAGATGTAGGATATGAGAAGAGCTTGAAAGGAGCATTCTCATGGATATTACATCTTTTTTGATTTACTGTATGATTGCCACTTTTACACCGGGTCCTACCAATATCGTCATATTATCCACAGTGCATAATTTTGGTGCAAAAAAGGCAATGAAATATACGTATGGAGCAACGATTGCTTTTGGTTTATTACTTGTTATTTCTGCTATATTGAATACTATGCTTGTAACGATCATACCGAAAATTTTAATTGTGATGCAGATAATCGGAAGCTGTTATATGTTCTATCTTGCATATCAAGTTTACAAAATGGATACATCCAATCCAACCGTAAACCAAACGGCTACCTTTATGTCAGGCTTCCTGATGCAGTTTTTAAATCCAAAGGTAGTACTATTTACAATGACTGTAATCCCTAGTTTTATTATGCCTCACTATATCGCAATACCTGCGGTGACGATAAGTATTGTCGCTATAACTCTTATTGGATTTTTAGCATTTGTGACATGGGTTCTTTTCGGTACAATCTTCAAGGAATTTTTACAGAAGCATAGTAAGATTGTTAATGTAATGATGACCTTATTTTTAGCTTATGCTGCCATCATGATCTGGATGTAGCTAAGCTTATGCAGAGGTGTTTGAAATGGACAAGTTTGTCTATAAAAAATCGGCAGGTGTTACTGCGTTGTCAGCAAGTATGACTGAATTTAAGTATAAAAGGCATGCTCATAAGGAGTATGCAATAGGCGTAACATTGCGTGGTATTCAACAGTATAATTTGAATGGTAGTTTACAATTATCCTATCAAAATGGAATTATGCTTTTTAATCCGGAACAGGTCCATGACGGAATGGCACATGATAAGGCTGGCCTTGATTATGTCATGCTATATATTGAGCCCAAATTGCTTTTAGAGGCTATAGAGAAAAAGGATATCGTACGTTTTTCAACTCCTATTGTGTATGATCGTAAACTTGAACAACGAGTATTAAGTCTTTCTCATGCCATATTGAGCGAGAAAGATGAAGCGTTGTGTTGCGAATTGTTTTTATCCCTCACGGATAGCCTTATTCAGACCAGTCATTCTATAGACGACAAGAAGGATAACGCACTAATTAGAACAGCAAAGGATATGCTTCATGCCAACTTGGAACATGTACTTAAGCTTGATGAGATCTGCAAAGAGATTCATTTATCGAAATTTCAGTTTATCCGGTTATTCAAGGCTCATACTGGAATTTCACCCTACCAATACTTTCTTAACTGCAAAATCGAACGTGCAAAGCTTTTGATCGAAAAAAATAGAGATATATATTCAGCAGTAGCTGCATGCGGTTTTGTTGATTTAACCCATTTAAATAAACACTTTAAAAGCATATATGGAACAACAGCGTTTGAATATATGTCACATATGAATTGAGAAGGAAAATGGGAAGTTGATTTGAAGTAACAGCCCATGACAAACAACCTTTGCTGACACTAAAAGTTGGCAAAGGTTGTTTTATGCTTCTACAAATAGGAATTACTATTTTTTTGTAGGCTCGGTAGATGATTTTTCAAAATTATGAGACAAGTTTAATACAGGCACATCAAGAAAATATTGAATAGCCAATGCGCATGCGCCGAGAATGGTGGATTTCTCTCCAATAGAGGAAATGAGCAGGTTTTTATAATGGCTTGTTTTTGAGGTCAGCTTCTGCTTAATTTTGTCAATGGAGTCCGGATAAATACGCAAAAGCTCGCTATCTACAAGGATCGTCTCAGGATTTAAAATATTTATTATGTTGTTAATCCCGATAGAGAGATAATTAATAAATTGCTCCATCGTTCCCAGAACCTCTTCATCCTCGCTATTAATCCAGTCACGAACCTGCTCATAAGTAACATGAGGCAGCTTCTTTTGCTTTGCCAAAGTGGACAGCACAGAGGCCTCCGAAGCGTACTTTTCCCAGCAACCTTTATTGCCGCATTCACAAGGTCTGCCATCCGGCGCAACGATCATGTGGCCTATCTCACCGGCAAATCCATCATGGCCACGATAAAATTTGTTGTTTATGATCATTCCAAGTCCGATGCCTGAATAGAGTGTGAGGGAAAGAAGACTGTCTGTTTCATGATGCCAAAATACACTTTCAGCAAAAGAGCTTAGGTTTGCATTGTTTTCGATATGAATCTGAATACCAACGGCCTTTTCCAAATCGGTTTTTAACGATACACTGCTCCAGCCCAGACGAGGGATATAATGAATTTCTTCATTCGAAGAGACCAGGCCGTGAACTGCAATAACGATACCTACAATTCCGTATCGGTTATCGGAGTATTTGGTAATATACTCCGCAATTTGCTGGGTCAGAAGAGATAGAATTTCATTATAACTGTTAGATTCAACATGTATGGTCGCAGATGACAGTGAATTGCCTAACAGATCGGTTACAAGAAAAGAAATATGCCCTGCATCCAGATCAATCCCCAATGTATATCCAGCCTTTGCGTTAATCGAAAGCATAATCGGTCTCCGACCAACCGAATTATGTTCTAGTTGTTTTTCCACAACAAGTTCTTCTTCTAACAAATCGGAAACCTGTACGGATATAGTAGCACGCGTTAAAGCTGTCAGTTTTGAAAGGTCTGCTCTTGAGATCATTCCTTCCTTTACAATTTCTCTTATGATAAGTGATCGGTTAATTTTCTTTATGTAAGAAGCATCGCCTGTAATCATCTAAAGCCTCCAATTTGTAAACGATATACATATTCTATTTCTCAGTATAACATTTAAAGCATTTAAAAACTTGTCCTATGAAATATAAGATTGACATGGGAGAAATAACTTGATAATGTGATCTTATCATTAATTTGTTTAATAAACTAATTAATTTTGTAAGGGGTTACACAGAATGAAATTCAGCGCAAGGAGAGGTGGAACTTGAAATCATTTATGGAGTCGGATTTCCTTTTGAATACAGAAACAGCTATCGATTTGTTTGAAAGCAAAGTGAAGCACCTGCCGATTTTCGATTTTCATTGTCACTTGGATCCTAAAGAAATTTGGGAAAACAAAACATACACCAGTATCACTCAGTTATGGCTGGGGGGAGATCATTATAAGTGGCGAGCTAT
Source organism: Paenibacillus sp. Aloe-11 (assembly GCF_000245715.1). Taxonomy (NCBI): domain Bacteria; kingdom Bacillati; phylum Bacillota; class Bacilli; order Caryophanales; family Paenibacillaceae; genus Paenibacillus; species Paenibacillus sp. Aloe-11. The sequence goes on from NZ_JH601044.1 coordinate 72,095, forward strand.
GAGAATGAATGGAATCGGAGAAAGGTACATTTCCGGAGAGGCGGAGGATTGGGAGAAATTCCAGGCATGGGCGGAGACGGTTCCCCATTTAGTTGGTAACCCAATGTATCACTGGACACATCTGGAGTTGAGAAGGTTTTTTGGTATTGAGAAGGTGTTAGGCCCAGCTACCGCCCGCGAAATTTGGGAAGAATGCAATGAAAAGCTTAAGCAGGCACAATTTACGCCAAAAGCTTTTATAGAAAAAGCGAATGTAAAGTTCATTGGCACAACGGATGATCCGCTGTCCCAACTAGAATACCATAAACTTTTGAACGAAGATCCATCTTTCAAGTCCGTTATCGCTCCCACCTTTCGTCCAGACAAAGCGCTTAATATTGATGATCCGGCATTCGTATCCTGGATAGATCGTTTGCATTCCATCACTGGATATAAAATAAAACATGTTGAGGATCTTATAGCTGCCTTGAAACAGCGGATAGATTATTTCCATGAACTTGGGGGGCGCGCTTCGGACCACGATATCCAGAAGCTTCATTTTATTGAAGTATCTCAAGAAGCAGCGCAGCAGGTTTTCAGCAAAAGGTTGTGTGGTGAACAACCGCTTAATGAGGAGGAAATATCGACCTACCGTGCTTATCTTCTCAAAGAATTAGGTAAATTGTATGCTGAGAAAAAGTGGGTCATGCAGCTTCACATGGGAGCCATGAGAAACAACAATACCAAAATGAAAACGCTTCTCGGTGCGGACGCAGGCTTTGATTCCATTGGTGAGGCTAACTTTGCAGAGGGGCTTTCCCGTTACCTGGATGCACTTGACCGAGAGAATGGTCTTCCGAGAACCGTGCTATTTAATCTGAACCCCAAAGATAACGCCGTTCTGGCTGGTATGATGGGGAATTATTATGAGGAAGGGATTCCGGGAAAAATTCAGTTTGGTTCCGGATGGTGGTTTAACGACCATATTGATGGAATGGAAAAGCAGATGAAGGATTTGGCGAATGTAGGCCTGCTTAGCCGTTTCATAGGCATGCTTACGGATTCCCGAAGTTTTCTCTCGTATGCCCGTCATGAATATTTCCGCCGTATACTATGCAATCTGATAGGTGAATGGGTTGAACAGGGACGGGTTCCCTATGATATGGACCATATTGGACGATTGGCGGAGAACATCAGCTACTATAATGCTCGTCAATTTTTCCTTCAAAGATAACACAATTATTATAAGGGGTGCTATTTATGCTGTATCCAATTATGACTGAAACTCGCAGTTTGAGTGATCTTAATGGGGTGTGGAGCTTTAAGCTGGATCAAGGCACAGGCTTTGCAGAGCAATGGTATAAGTCCAGGTTAAAAGATACGATTCCTATGGCAGTTCCTTCCTCATTCAATGATATTGGAGTAACCGCTACCATTCGTGATCATGTAGGCTGGGTATGGTATGAAAGAGAATTTACGTTGCCCAGTGTCATGATGGATGAGCGGATAGTATTAAGGTTTGGATCGGCCACACATACGGCCAAGGTATATGTAAACGGTGAGTTAGTTGCCCGGCACAAAGGAGGATTCCTTCCCTTCGAAGCCGTTCTAAATAACTATGTTCAAGCCGGGGCAAATCGGTTAACTGTGGCCGTTAATAATATTGTTGATTTTTCAACGCTGCCGGTAGGGCTTTATACAGAGATCGAGACTCCGGGAGGCGGTAAAAAGCTAAAAAACCGGCCCAATTTCGATTTCTTTAACTATGCCGGAATTCAGCGTCCCGTGAAGATTTACACTACACCTCAAACGTTTATTCAAGATGTCACAATTGTTACGGACATGGACGGTAATTCAGGTGTAGTGAATTATACTGTAGATATTTCAAGCTCCGTCGATGTTCGTATAACCGTGTTAGATGAAGATGGACAGGCAGTAGCTGCAGCCGACGGCGCGGAAGGCACTGTCAGAATCTCCGATGTACGGCTATGGCAGCCTTTAAACGCTTATTTATATACGCTGAAAGTCGAGCTTGTTCGAGATAACAACTTGATTGACGTGTATGAGCAGCCTTTTGGCGTGAGAACTGTAGAAGTGAAGAACGGACAGTTCCTGATCAACAACAAACCGTTTTATTTTAAAGGCTTTGGCAAGCATGAGGACACGCCCATTCACGGAAGAGGGGTGGATGAAGCCGCTAATATTATGGATTTTAACCTGATGAAATGGATGGGGGCTAATTCTTTCCGCACCGCTCACTATCCCTATGCGGAAGAAACCATGCGTCTTGCCGACCGGGAAGGGTTTGTGGTCATCGACGAAACTCCTGCTGTAGGCCTGGACCTGAATTTTCTGGTGATGTTAACTGGTGGTGAGAAGAAAAACACATGGAAAGAGGTGCAGACCTTTGAGCATCATCAGCAGGTTATCAAAGATTTGGTTAGACGTGACAAAAATCATCCTTGCGTAGTGATGTGGAATGTAGCCAATGAGCCAGCTTCTTATGAAGAAGGTGCCTATGAATACTTCAAACCGCTTATTGAACTGATGAGGGAAGCGGATCCGCAAAAACGTCCAGTTACCTTGGTTACTCATGTTGAGGCTTCGCCGAAGGAGGATAAAATTGCAGAGCTGGTGGATGTGCTTGCCTTCAATCGTTATTACGGCTGGTATATTGATGGAGGAGATCTGGAGTCTGCAAAAGTCAAATTACGCGAGGAGCTTAATAGTTGGTTGGGGCGCTGCCCAAGCAAGCCGATCATGATGACTGAATATGGAGCTGATACGGTTGCTGGCCTCCATGATGTGGAACCCATTATGTTCACGGAAGAATACCAAGTGGAGTTTTACAAGGCAAACCATGAAGTGTTCGATGAATTTGACCATTTCGTAGGAGAACAGGTGTGGAATTTTGCTGATTTTGCTACAAGTCAGGGGATCATTCGTGTGCAGGGCAATAAAAAAGGGATCTTCACCAGGGATCGCAAGCCTAAAGCGGCAGCCCACGAATTACGGAAACGGTGGATTCAAATTCCTGATTTCGGGCATAAAAAAGGGGAGTAATGATCTCCCCAGACTACCTTACTTTAGAGGTAGATAAATCCTAATTTAATAGCGCTTACAAAATCGATTGAACTTATTAAATATACGGCGAGATGTTGACAGTACATTTTCCGGGAGGATAACTATGAATCCACAAACAGACCTCAAAAATTTGAAAGTTGAGCAATCAGGTGCACAGATCAGAAAGTTTGGTCTCAGAGATAAATTTGGATATCTCTTAGGAGATTTAGGGAACGACTTTTTCTTTATGCTCGTAGGGGCTTACTTGATGGTATATTATACGGACATTCTGGGGATCAGCCCAGTTGCTGTAGGAGTTCTATTTATGATCGCAAGACTGTGGGATGCGCTCGCGGACATTACGTGGGGCAGATTTATCGACACAAGAAAATCGGGCAAACATGGGAAGTTCCGGCCATGGATTTTTAGAATGTCATTTCCGTTAGTCATCAGTGGGGTCTTAATGTTTATTCATATTCCCGGGCTGTCGGATGGCTTTTACCTTGCTTATGCCTACGTTACTTATATTTTATGGGGGACTTTGTACAGTACTGTCAACATTCCGTACGGATCAATGGCATCTGTCATCACAAGTAATCCTGTGGAACGCACCACCTTATCTACATTCCGTACGCTGGGTGCCACCATTGCTCAGTTGTTTGTCAATGCGATAGCCCCTTTAATTATCTTTGTAGACAATAAGATAGACGCAAACCGAATATTACTTGCTGCTACTCTCTTCGCCATTTTATCCTTGGCTTCTTATATTGGATGTTTCCGATTGTCAACAGAGCGTATTACTTCCTACAACTCAGATAACAAGACTAAATCTTCTTTGTCTGCAACACTAAAGGGATTGCTTAAAAACAAGCCTTTGATTTCAATTTTGGTTGCATCGTTAATTTTTATGGTGTTTTTAATCTTGATTTCAAGTGCAAACGTATATTTGTTTAAAGATTATTTTGGTAGCGCTTCAGCATTGAGTCTGGTAGGAGTAATGCAGGTAGTAACCGTTCTCATAGCCATTCCCTTGGCCAAGCCTCTGGTTGCAAGATTTGGTAAGAAAGAGGTTACCTCTACGGGGCTGCTTCTGACCGTTATAGTATACGGAATGCTCTACTTTTTACCGGATCTTACAGCAAATCAGTTTGTGGCCATTTCAGCTATCGGTATGTTTGGTTACGCTTTCTTTAATTTAATGATCTGGGCCTTTGTAACGGACATTATTGATTATCATGAATCTTTAACAGGCCTAAGGGAGGATGGAACCATCTATTCGGTTTATTCATTTTCCCGCAAGGTTGGTCAAGCGGTAGCCGGAGGAATTGGAGGTTTTGCCATCGGTCTTGTTGGTTACAATGTCAATCTTGAGGTACAGGAACAGAAAACACTGCATGGAATTTATATGCTGGGTACACTGGCACCAGCGATTATTATGCTGGTTGTGTTCTTAATTATTGCTCTGATCTATCCGTTAAGCAAAAATCGAACTCTTCAGCTTGCCGAGGATTTGAAGAAAAAAAGAAACAGTTAAGTTAAGAGAGAATGGGCCCAAAGCTCTTATATAAGTGCCTGCTTTCTAAGCATTGAATCAACATACATGGCCAAGAGTTCTTTAAATGACGGAGGAAACGGATCGATACGATCCTTTCCTCCTTTTCCGTTATTAATGCGAACCTGACAGTAATCAAAATCAATATCTGTCAGTCATCTTGCATATGCAATAAAGATATTCAGAGGCGCAATTTCACCACAAATAATAAATATAATAAAACAGGTAATCCTATTGCTGATAGTATTGTGATTGCAGTACGTACTTTTTTCTCATCTCGTAATATAAACAATAAAAACCTGTACCCTAAAATACCAACTAATCCACCCAAACAGTTTAAAATGATGTCATCAATGTCTGATGCTCCAATGCCAAAAAGCCCCTGAATGATTTCAATAAATAAACTCGCTATGAATATAAATAGCAGATGGGTTATTACTCTTTTATTGTTTTTGAATAATGACAAATATGTGCCAAGAGGAATAAAGATAATTATATTGCCAACCACATTAGCAAAAGCGAAATTTTTTATAGTGGCAGAGTTGCTAAATATATATTCCTTTATACTATAAAAAGGAATGAGATTGATTGACCTATCTAAAGTCCTTTGACTATTTAACAAATCCCAAAGTGAAACTCTTGATAAGAACAATAATTTAAATAAAAAAAGTATGTAACAAATGAAAACTCCATATAAAAAGACTGTTTTAATTCTCTCTTGTTTATTCATAATACTTCCATTTTTCATTTCTTCCTGCCTATTCTCTGATGTTCAGTTTATAAATTCGTAACGGCTTTGACTATAAGCCGACCTAACGTGTAAAACCATTCTCCAAGCCTGTCGATTAACCACTAAATGGTAGAAAATGAGTCGTCAACTCGGTAAAATCATTTGTACCCCTACAAACCAACCGAAAGGTGACGGCACTCCATGAAAAAGTCTATCACGATTCCATCTATCCTTCAATCCGTATTCAGCCCTCAACAGCGCGGTTCCTCTTAGGCCGCGTATTTTGCATTTATTTCCTCCATAACGAACGACAAAATAAATTTTACCCGGGTAATATTGTTTTTTTATTTTTACCCGGGTATAATTGGTGAGGCAATCAGAGAGGAGGCCAGCATGAGTAATGCCCTAACGCACTTTTACTGCACGGCATTTTTGGGTGTGGGAGTCGTCGCCAGTGGTCCGTTACAGCACGTTGTTTCTACAGTGAAGGCTAATCTGGATGACAGAGACCTCACACAGCTGCTTATATTTGACGATTCCACAGGGAAGCCAATAGATGTTGATTTTCGTGGGAAGACAGATGATGTGCTCAAACGATTAGGAGAACAGTTAGGTGACCTACCCGGTACGGAAGTGAATCACCAGCCTATACGGCGGGTCGGTCGACCCAAGCTGGGGGTTGTATCCGGTGAGGTTACGTTATTGCCACGGCATTGGGAATGGCTCAAGAGTCAACCTGGAGGGGCGTCGGTAACATTACGAAAACTCATTGATGAGGCTCGCCGTGCTGGAGAAAAACAGAGCAATATCCGAGAGTCACAAGAAGCAACATATAACTTTATGACAGCTATGGCCGGGAACTTCCATCAATACGAAGAAGCTCTGCGGGCACTGTATGCTGGTGATTTGGATCGTTTTTACCACTTCATCGATGACTGGGCACCTGATATCAGGAACCATATCAAAAGATTAGCCGCTAATGCATTCCCTGAAGGGAACTTATGAATGAAAGCAAGTGGAGGCGTGAAAAATTTGGAATGAAAAAAGGAACTACGAAAGGAGCCGCTATGATGGAGTTTGGATCTATTCGTTACATCGAACCATCGCAACGTGCTGGTATGAGGTTCATGCAGCGAGGCATTGAGGGCAGCATCGTCATGTTGAACCTGCTGCGATTTCGTAATGTTGCCGATTACACAGCCAATCCTGAACTAACACCGGAGGTCCCCATCAGCGGTGCCGAAGCTTTCAACCGCTATATTGAGCATACCCTCCCATTTCTCCGTGAAAGCGGCGGTGAAGTCATGTTTCTTGGCGATGGCGGAGAGTTTCTTATCGGACCCGAAGACGAAAGATGGGATCTTGTCATGCTGATCCGCCAGAGCAGCGCGCAGTCGTTTCTTGCTTTTTCAAGTCATCAAGACTACTTGGCCGGTATCGGGCATCGGACTGCAGCAATCGAAGATTCACGCCTTCTGCCTATAGCAGAACTTCCGATACCAAATTAATTGGAGGAGAATATGATCATGAACATCCTGAAAGTCAACGGCGTTGATTTGGCCTATGACAGTTTCGGTAACGAAAATGACGAGGCTATTATCCTAATCGCCGGGCTTGGAACCCAGATGATCCGATGGACGGTTCCGTTTTGTCGGATATTAGCAGCGCGGGGCTTTCGCGTGATCCGCTTTGACAATCGCGATGCAGGTTGCTCGACACACTTTAGCCATTATCAGGCGCTGGATTTTGACGCACTGGCGACTCTCATGTCGGGACAGCGACCGGACATCCCTTACACTCTCGATGACATGTCCAATGACGCTACCGGACTGCTCGACGCCCTTTCAATTGACCGGGCACATTTTGTTGGCAGGTCGATGGGTGGAATGATCGCCCAGATTGCAGCCAGTGAGTACCCTGAACGGGTTTTATCACTCACCTCCATTATGTCCAGTTCCGGTAATCCCGCCCTTCCGCAAACTTCCCCGGATGTTATGGCGATGATGACTAAACCGGCACCGAACCCATTTGAGGATGAAGCAGGATTTTTGGCGCACAGCCTCTCTTTTGCCAAACGCATCGCCGGCACCGGCTATCCGTTTGAAGAGGACGCTTATCGGGCGCTTATTCTGGAGGAAGTCCAGCGAGCCTACGATCCAGGCAGTGTCGGACGACAAATTGCTGCGATCGCTGTCTCCGGTGACCGTCGTCCGCGGCTGGCGACCATAAAAGTACCAGCACTTGTCATTCATGGGATGGACGATCCCCTGTTCGTCCCGGCGTGTGGTGAGGACACGGCTTCTGCCATCCCGGGCGCCGAGCTAATGTTGGTTGACGGCATGGGACACGACTTGCCGCACCAACTGTACAAAGTAATCGCTGATGGCATAGAGCGAACGGCTCGTCGCAATTGACACGCGCTTCCTGAATAGCAACCAGCCGGAGTCCCGTGGTGCCCGCTGGGGCTGAGTAGGCCCAGGGACGCAGGGCTGATCAATTTCCAACCTTGGCGCATTCGCCCCGGGTGGAAGCGGCGGTGCTCTTGGAACGATGTTATTGATACAATAATGCCCTTGCCACTTCATATGGAAGGGCAAGGGCTGAAAATGAAGGGCTTATACCCCTGAATAGGCCATGAATCCACCATCTACCGGAACGACCGTACCGGTAACGAAACCGGACGCGGTTTCATCGGCCAGCCACAGCAGCGTGCCAAGCAGGTCTTCAGGCTCGCCGAACCGACGCATTGGGGTGTGGGCAATAATCTTGGCCGAGCGCTCGGTAAGCGAGCCGTCCTCGTTGATGAGCAGTTGCCGGTTCTGCTCTGTCAGGAAAAATCCGGGGGCAATGGCGTTCACCCGAATGCCAGATTCGGCCAGATGTACGGCCAGCCACTGGGTGAAGTTATTGATGGCGGCTTTGGCAGCGCTGTAGGCGGGAACCTTAGTCATCGGACTGGGAGCGCTCATGGAAGATATGTTAAGGACCACGGCGCCAGGTCGCCCGATCATGCCTTTGGAAAAAATCTGTGTCGGGATTAAAGTCCCGATAAAATTTAAATCAAGCACATTGCGGAAGCCGGGCACACTAAGATCGAAAAAGGTAGTGATTCCAGCCTGGTCCAGATCTTCAGGATGAAACGTCTCCAGACTCGTATTAGCGCTGGGATGGTTGCCGCCTGCTCCATTGATTAGAATATCGCACGGGCCGAGCAGGCGCCGGACCGTTTCTTCGGCCTGCTTCATGCTTTCAGCATCGGTCACGTCGCAGGCAACCGCGATGGATTCTCCGCCGCTCTCACGGATTTCCTTTGCTGTCAAATCGCCCTTTTCAGCAGTACGGCTCAAAATGGCGACCCTGACACCCTGGCGGGCAAGCTCCTTGGCCATGACGCTGCACAGCACGCCGGAACCGCCGGTTACCACCGCTGTTTTTCCGGACAAAGCCGGATGCAGGGGAAGAGTAGTCAATTCACATCCCTCTTTTCGTTGGAAGATAAGCCCGCATTTCGCTCATACGCGTCCCACAAGCCCCATAAATACATGATGCCGAGCGCTCTGTCATATAGCCCGTAGCCCGGTCTGCATTGCTCATCCCAGATATGGCGGCCGTGATCCGGTCTGGCGTAACCGGTAAATCCTACATCGTGGTATGCTTTGACAATACCAGTGATATCAACGCTCCCGTCCTGCGTCCGGTGGGAGGTTTCGATGAAGTCACCATTTTCGAATACCCTTACGTTGCGGATATGGGCGAACGGAATGCGGTGGGCAAATTCGCGAATCATAGCAACGATGTCGTTATCAGGGTTGGCGCCAAGCGAGCCGCTGCATAAAGTGATGCCGTTTGCCGGACTGTCGTGCAGAGCCAGAAATTTGCGCAGATTGTCCTGGCTCGTAATGATGCGTGGCAGTCCAAAGATGGACCATGGCGGGTCGTCGGGATGAATGGCCATCCGGATTCCGTTTTGTTCCGCAACAGGGATGATGGCGTCCAGGAAGTACTGCAGGTTTTCCCATAGGTCCTCTTCTGTAACATCTTTATAGGCTTCAAACAGCGCTGTCAAATGTTCGAGACGCTCCGGCTCCCATCCGGGCATTGTAAGTGCGCTGTTTTCATTGATCTGGCGTACCAGTTCAAACGGGTCAATGCCATGAATTTTGGCCTTTTCAAAAAAAAGCGCGGTCGCCCCGTCCTCGGTCGTTTTATGCAGATCAGTCCGCAGCCAATCGAATATCGGCATAAAATTGTAACAGATGACCTTAACGCCAACCTGGGCCAGCTTCTCAATGGTCCGAATGTAATTCCCGATATAAAGATCGCGTGTAGGTCTCCCTAGTTTGATATCTTCATGTACATTGACGCTTTCCACCACATCAAGATGAAGTCGAGCCTGATCGGCCTGTTTCTGAATATCCAAAATGCGCGCCAAAGGCCATTCCTCTCCTGCTGGAACATCATGCAGCGCCCATACAATGCCCTCTACACCCGGGATTTGTTTGATTTGTTTCAGAGAAATCGTATCATTGCCTTCTCCGAACCAGCGGAATGTCATTCGCATTACCGCACCGCCTTTCCTTTTTCAAGATAATGGATAACGCTTACATAAAAAGCCCGCTCAGTAAAAAGCAGACGTCTACCGCCCGCTCCTTATCTGAAACCTACTTAAAATATTCAGGGTACTGCCCCCGAAGGACATTCAAATCCGCTATACCCAGATTCAAATGCTCATGCATGATGCGTTCCGCCTCGTCCGCTGCCTTACCGCGTATGAATTCCACCATCTTGCTGTGTTGATCATAAAGATGGTTCCAATGAGGATTCGTATCGAGCCGCAGCATGCGTACCCGGTTAAAATGGACATTCAACTGCTGCATAACGCCCCACGTTGCGAGCTTCCCGCAGCCTTCGAACAGGATTCGGTGGAACGCCTCATCCAGGTCGAACATTCGCCGGCCTTCATGCCGTTCAATGCTTTCACGCTGCTGTACGAGGTTTGCTTCCAATTTAGCAAGCCAGTCGGCAGAAAAGTTCGTGCAGGCAAGACGTATCACAGCGCATTCGAGCTGCTCGCGCATAAAGCGAGCTTCCTCGACAAGCCCGGTATCAATCAGAGATACTTTTGTACCGCGTTGCGGGAAAACCAGCACTAATCCTTCCTGGGCAAGCTTGACAAAACTTTCGCGAACCGGAGTCCGGCTAACCTGAAAGCGGACGGAAGTCTCTTTCTCGGACAGGGCGGTTCCGGGCGGAAGTTCAAGACTAATAATCTGCTCTTTCAGCAGGGCATAGACGGAATTTCCGGCCGATCCGCTGTGGCGATACATACTTTCATCCATATATTCACCTCCCTATAACCATACTACCATACTTGTATGGTAGTATGGTGTATTTTATTTGGTAAGCTCTGTGTATTTTTATATCTATCCAGATCGTTAAATAGCAGGTTGAAATAGAAAGCGGCAGACTAGGGCTTTATTTCACGTCCTAGTCTGCCGCTTTTTCTTTGATTTAGTCTGTCTAACACCCGGCTATACACCTCATGCCTATCGCCTATCTGGCCGGGATGCTGCGTGTCCCCTCCGTCATCGGGGAGGAGCAAAGCGGGCACACTGGC
>NZ_JH601044.1:83306-83942 GCF_000245715.1 Paenibacillus sp. Aloe-11
CGTTTCCGGCTTGGAAGCCTCGGGAGGTGTGACCCCATAGGCTTCCAGCAGGAAGCGCGACACGGCGGCAGGCTTGCCGTGATTGGAGGCTGGCGAGGTGATGTACAGCAGCTCCTTCGCCCGGGTGACGGCCACGTAAGCGAGACGGCGCTCCTCCTCGAGAGCCGCATCGTTATCCACGGCCGCTGTAGGCGCTGCGCCTGCCCGCCGATCCTCCGGCAGCTCACTGTGCAGCGCCGAGCTGTGCGGCAGGATGCCTTCGCTTGCCCCGATCCAGTAGACGCAAGGGAACTCCAGTCCCTTGGCGCGGTGGATCGTCATGAGCCGAACGGCATCGCTGTCTTCCTCTCTGCGCAGCGATTCCATCTGGCGGTGACGCTCGGAAAGCTCGTCCGCAAAGCTGACGAACGCCTCCACCGTGTCAAACCGCTTCGCCGCAGTCTCCAGCTCCTCCAGGCTTTCCTGCATCGTTTCCTTATAATGAGTCCACGCGCCTGTATCTCCGCTTTCCAAATATTTGTCATAAAAAACGCGGCGCATTTCTTGAATGGCATAGGCCGGTTTCATGGTCGATAGGCTGCGAATCAGACGGATACGCTCTTTTACTTGTTCACGCTGAAAATCACGCAGCCGATC
>NZ_JH601044.1:83968-84331 GCF_000245715.1 Paenibacillus sp. Aloe-11
TTTTTTAGCCTGCTGCTTTTCCTCGCGCATAATCCATTCCATCCCCGCTTCACGGGAGACATACAGCGGCCCCAGGGTGCTGGGAATCGATTCCATCCGCCGGGGGTTCAGCGACAGCCGCAGGTGATCCATTAAAGGACGAATCAGGGTTTGGTCATAAAACACAGCGCCTGCTCCATACTGAATAAACGGCACATCCCGCATAATTAATTGTTCAAAAATAGATCGGCTTCCGCTGGCTGTCCGGTGCAAAATAGCGATATCCCGGTAGCGAAGCTGGCCTTCCTCCACCTGTCCGAGCAGATGAGTGACGATATGCGCCGCTTCTTCCTCGGGCCCGGATGGGGTAGCGAACTGCGGCGG
>NZ_JH601044.1:84357-84721 GCF_000245715.1 Paenibacillus sp. Aloe-11
GCGTTTGGAGCGTCGATGGACATTTTTGGCGACAATGTTGGAGCCCAGCCCCAAAATCCGCGCATCGCTGCGATAATTAATATCGAGGGTGATGACCTTCGCATCCTTGTAGACCTTGTCAAACTCCAGAATGGATTCCTGACGCGCCCCATTAAAGGTATAGATCGTCTGGTCATCATCACCGACGACCATCAGATTGCGGTGCCTCGCAGCCAATCGCTGCACCATTTCGTATTGCAGGGCGTTCGTATCCTGAAACTCATCGACCATGATGTAGGAAAAACGCCGCTGAAGCGGCTGAAGCACATCCGGGTCACGCAGCAGAACGGAGGCACGTAGTAGAATATCGTCAAAATCCATTTTG
>NZ_JH601044.1:84780-115069 GCF_000245715.1 Paenibacillus sp. Aloe-11
CGTACGGTTTCTGGCAGCTCGTCGGCGCTGCGGCCTTCCGCTTTCCAGGCAGAGAGGGCAGACAGCAGACTTTCCGGCTGGAAAGCCTCGCTGAGCCCAAGCTGGCGCAGCATCATTTTCATAACCGTATGCTGGGCTTGTGTTTCACCGAACACTTCATCCTGGACGCCATGATGACGCAGCATCGCCAAAGCGAATGAGTGGAAGGTGCGTGCCTGAACGGCACGTGCAGCGGCAGGTCGTACACCGGGCAGTCCTGCGATGCGCAGCTTCATTTCGGCAGCCGCCTTGCTGGTGAAGGTCACCAGCAGAATGGACGACGCCGGGACATCCCGCATCGCCATCAGGTAGCCTGCACGGGCAGCCAGTACCGTGGTTTTACCACAGCCCGCTCCGGCCAGTGTCAGAAGGGGGCCCCTGCCGTGGCGGACAGCCTGTATTTGCGGGCGGTTCAGATGAATATTCGCATCCTCCAAGGCACGAAAATAGCCCGAGTCCTGGTCGGTGTCGGGTACCAGTGTCGTACTGGTATCTATGGAAGCACGGCGAGCTTGCGGGCTCGGTGTTGAATAAGAAACCCCGATAGGTCGGGGATAAAAAGCAGGATTTGGGTCCATGATCCTGAAACCCCTTTCGATCATAAAATCTTCCATTTTCACAAATGGGGGTAGTTTTTGGTATGATAGAGTTCTAGTAGCTGAAATTCATGCGGATCTTGCCAAAGTGTCAGCGCGTCATAAGGTTGTCGCTGATGTCGTAGCCTGCAAATAGGCGATATGACCGCATTCCATTATACAGGAGTTCGAGGTTTGCCAACAGAAAAAAACTTTGGGATATGCGGACGGTATGGGGAAATCCGGCTGGATATAGGGAGGAAATAACGATGAAGCTGATTCAACGTATCAAGGAAAGCGCTAATCGCGCTACAGAGAAGGCACAGCATGCTGTCGAGATTAGTAAAATAAATTCACAAATTACCGCGATTCAACAGGAAATGGATGTTCATTTCTTGCGGATGGGTCAGATCTTCTATGAGGGCTACCGGGCATCCGATATGTCGGTGGCAGAAACGGAGATGACACAGCTATCCACCGCCTGCGATGAGCTTCAGGATGAAATTGACGAGTTGCGCAGCAGAATTGCGCAATTGAAAAACGCTCATCTATGCACCTGTGGAGCGGTTGTGCCCTTGGATGCGAATTTTTGCCCAAAATGTGGACGCAAGCTAAATGAAGGGCAGGCTGCTTCCAAGCAAGTGGCTGCTGTGCGTGAAGAGATACCGACAGACGTCTACTCTTTTGATCTGCGCAAGCCAGAGACAGCCAAGGATGCTGCACCTGCTTACACGGAGTATACGGAACATGAAGTAGTTGAGCGGCATGAACAGGAGCAGGATGGGCTGCATGAAATATACGAACTAGCCGGATCAGACCGCAATTATGTGTCTGATTTTACACCTGAGGAAAAAGCGGCATTCGATGAGGAATGGGAGCGCCGTCGTCAGGAAGAGATCGAGAAAGAGCACCTCCGTCTTGAAGAGCTGGAACGTGAACGTGAGCGTCAGGAGGAGCTGGATGAGCGCATTCGATATTGGAAGGCGAATAACTCCGGGGCAGAGAAGCCAGCTACGCAAATACGTGAACATGTAAAATGCCAAATTTGCACAGCAGAGCTGCCTAAAGGCTCCAAGTGGTGCCCGCGTTGCGGAGCTGAACAGATTTGACGCAGCCGAACAGGCTGTCGCAGGACACAGACAGAACGCCGGGCAGCATAGGGGGAACAGAACATATGGAGCGTTTGCTGCATCATCTGCGGAATCTGGGCTTTACGGAAATGGAAGCCAAGGTCATGGTCGAGCTATCGAGGCAAAATGCTGCTTCCGGCTATGAAGTGGCTAAGCGTCTGGGCGCATCGCGCTCCAACGTATACGCAGCTTTGCAGCGGCTGGCCGGACAGGGATATCTCAGAACCAGCACAGGAGAGCCTGTACGCTACAGCATGCTGCCATCGGGCGAGCTGACCCGAATGATCGAGGGGCAGATGCAGGAGTCTCTGCGTGCAGTAGAGAAGGAAATGCCAAGAGCAGAGCCGGCCAAGCCGACTTTTTATAACGCGGAAGGCGACCGGAATGTGCTGGAGAGCCTGACACGTGAGCTAGAACGAGCGGAGCATGAGATTGTGCTCGATTTGTGGCGTGAAGAAGCTGAACTGTTGCGGGCCGAATTGGAAAAGGCCGAAAAACGGGGTGTGCGCCTGCTATGGTCCTGCAATAACGGCGAAAGCGTGCTGGGACCATGGCTGCCGCGTGCGGCTTGCAAAAACGGACAGGAAGAGGAAGGACGCAAGTTTTCTTTTGTCGTTGATCGGCGCTGGTGCATGCTGGGGATGCGGGGAGAGAATTGCCCGACACAGGCGCTCATTACCGAGCATCCGGTGATGACAGGATTGCTGCTGAATCATTTTGCCCAGGATCTTATTCTGTATGAGTTGGAGCATGATATGGGCAGCGAGCTGTCGACCCGTTATGGCTGGCGGTATGAGGGCATTATCGGCCAATATATGACAGGTGGAGAATAGCACAAGGATTACTGGCTGGAAAGTTCCAGCAGCGACCGGCATATCGATGTAATGTATCCCGCTTTATGAGGCACGAATTGATCCGATGTGATCAGACGGCGATTTTTTTCCGGATTTGGTCCCGAAGTTATGCCGTGTGCTTCCAGAAAAGGAATGCTCCCTTCAAAAAGGGCCAGCGCTTGCTCAAGGTCTGCTTCGTACAGTCCGGCCACTTCTTCCTGCTGGAGACGATAAGCCTCCAGTGGCTGGTTCGACAGCAGTCCAAACACCGAGCTTACCTCACGGTCCCAAAAGGATGTGCCTTGTGCAGTTCCCTTACTTTCATACCGAACGGTCATCAGCGGTGTCAGTGAGGTAAAGGGGACGTGAATGCCTAGCTCTTCCTCCAGTTCACGGGCTGCTTGAGATACATCTTCGCCTGCCGTCAGATGACCAGCAGCCGTAATATCGTAGTATCCGGGGAAGGTGTCCTTCGAATCCTGGCGCTGTTGAAAGAGCAACCGACGGCCTGTGGAGGTGTCTCGTGCCAGCCAGCAGTGAAAAGTATGGTGCCAATATCCTTTGGCATGTGCTTCTTGTCGGGAAGCAGTGCCAAGGGGCCTGTCTTCATCATCGTAGATATCCAGAAGCTCGCTAGTCATTGTGGTTCCTCCTATAATCAGCTCAGATGTAAAAGGTCTATTTTACAGTATAACGTGTTTTCTGTTCTGAGGATATGAAGACGGCTGTGGAATGTGCAGCGGCATTTGGGGTATGCTGGAAACATGGAGATTTGCGCCATAAACTAGGTTTATGATCGAAAGGAGCGATTTTACATGGAATGTATTGTACATTTTCGAGTCATGCATCCGGAGGAGCCCAAGGAGCTGCGCGGGCTGATTATGCTGGAAAGTGGAGGCAAGCCGGGGATCGACCAAATCACAGATATGTTCAAAAATATGGGCTATGATGTACGTCCGGATAATCCGGAGGAATTGATTTTCAAGCCAGTTGATGCCAGAGCAGACTATACATATATCCGGGTTATTGAGCTGGATACGGGTGAGGAAGTCTATCATGAAGACCGGAACTTACGTGCGATTCTGGAAAATTTGCTGAACAAGCATTAAGGATCAGGAGAGCTATAGGATAACATGAGATAAAGCGATCCTGTTGTAATTCATAGGAACGGAGTAAAAAATATGAGATTGTATATCATCCGCCATGCAGATCCGGATTACCCGAACAACACCATCACCCCGGAGGGGCATCTGGAAGCCCAGGCACTGGCCAAACGGCTGTCCAGTCACGGACTGGACCGTATTTATGCTTCACCGATGGGGCGGGCTCTGGATACGATGCGCTACACTGCTGATGCTCTCGGTATGACTCATGAAGTGGAGCACTGGACGCAGGAGCTGGCTCTGAAGCTGGAGGAAACTCCATACGGTCGTCTATCCCATTGGGATCTGCCCGGTGAAGTGATCCGCTCTGAGCTGCCCCTTCCGACGCATAATACTTGGAAGGATATTTCCTATTATCAGGGAACGCAAAGTCCCGAAACCTTCGAGCGGCTGAAGTTTCATTCCGATGAATTTCTAAAGCGCCAGGGATTTGAGCGAATCGGAGGCAGATACCGGATTCTCAAGCATACCGAGGATCAGGTGGCTGTATTCTGCCATGGCGGCTTTGGGTTGACCTGGCTGGCCCATCTGCTGGAGCTGCCCTTGGCCTTGGTCTGGTCCGGCTTTTGGATGCCGCCTAGCTCCGTAACTACGATTTTATTTGATGAGCGCTCCAAGGAATGGGCTGTCCCGCGCTGCATCGGCTTCGGTGACGTCTCCCATCTGTATGCTGAGGGATTGCCCGTCAGACCCCGCGGTATTATTACCAATTTTAATTAATCAGGCTTCGATATCCATGTAAAAGCGACTTAGGACGATGTATCGTCTTAAGCCGCTTATTTATAGCCGTATGAGTTCGATTGGACTGAAGATACGCTTAGCTGAAAATGGAGTTAGCTACGTGCTTCCACGTACCCTTCTAGCTTGGAGGTGCAATGTGCGCAGCGGGTAGCCGCTACAGGAATTTCCGACAGGCAATGCGGGCATGCCTTGATCGTTTTTTCCTGAGGAGGTTTTTCTTCCTCTTTACGCTTCAACATATTAATCCCTTTGACCAGCAGGAACACGCAGAAGGCCACGATCATGAAGTCAAGCAAGACGTTAATGAACTGACCATAGGCAAGAACCGCGATCCCTGCTTCTTTGGCCTGTGCCAAAGTCATGCGTGTACCATCAGTATTTAAAGGCTCGGCAGTTCTTAAAGCTACATACAAGTCCGGGAAATTCATGCCGCCCAGAAGCTTGCCAGACGGTACATAGGTACAAATTATGCAAAAGCTATCCCTTTAATTCCCCATTCTTTTCCATTCTTTAAAATTGTGATTTCTTGGAATAACTCTTGTATCAGTTGTTTTTGTGTTGATCGTTCCAAGTACCACCAATTATCTTTAATATCTTGCATTATGTTTATCACTTCTGCTGGATCAAGTGTAGATACTACAGTTCCAGGTAGGCTATCTAGCTTTTCCTCAAGTTCAACAACACGTTGCATCTCTTCTTTCATGCGTTTGCTAAAATCCTGATAGGGCATAAACCCGTCTCCATATGCCATTTGCCAACGTTCTCGTCTTTCTTCACTTGCCTTTATTGCTTTTCTGATTTGCTCTTCCTCTGAGTTAATGGATTCCTTTACATCATCTTTCCAAAATAAGTCTTGGTTATCCATATCAAGTGACTTAAATAACATTTTTACGAGTTTCGTTTCTGATATAGACGATTGATCGCAGGTATTATATCGTTCTTTGTTCGAACAAACGTAATTGTATGTTATCGATCCCCCACTGATCGAATATTTACCCTTGTATCGTCCGCCACATTTTCCACAACGTAATATACCTCCAAATGCGTATTCGTAAGAATTTCGAGACCGTAGACCGTCTCTGCGCCGTTGTATCCATCGTTGTACTCGGTCAAACGTTTCTTGATCGATGATTCCTTTATGCTTTCCTTTTTTTATTACGCGGTCTTTCTCTTCGTCTTTTTTACCTTTCCATGTTATATTCCCGACATAGTGTTGGTTTTCTAAAACGTCCATAACCTTTGTTTGACTCCATCTACCGCCGCGAGTTCGCCGAATATTCATGTTGTTGAGTTCTTTTGCTATAGTGGGAGATCCATTCCCATTTAAATACTGTTCGAATATCCATGTTATCCATTTAGCTTCTTCCTCATTTATAATAAGTTCGCCCTCAGGAGTACGAGTGTACCCAAACATATTTACAAATACATTGGGTATCCCTTTTTTAGCTCGGGCACGCATTCCTTTAGTGACTTCTTCGGATAGGTTTTCCCTATACCACTGAGCAAATATACCCAGCATAAAGACAAACATTCGCCCCATGGCGGTATCTGTATCTATTTTTTCGGATATAGATACAAACTTAATGTTATATTCATCAAACATTTGTAGCATCTCATATAAGTCTTTTATGTCCCGGGTTAAGCGGTCCAATTTATGTACTACCAATGCGTCTAAGTTTTTGTTTTTAATCTCTTGGATTAAACGTTTCACATCTGGTCGGTTCAGGTTTTTTCCTGAACATCCAGGGTCCTCGAAATATCCAGCTAATATCCATTTTTCACTTTCTATATATTTAAGATTGAATTCTCTCTGAGCGTCAAGAGAGTGACCTTCATTTGCTTGTTCTTCTGTGCTGACACGCCCGTAACCAGCTGCGCGTATCATTTTTAACGTAGATTCCATGTTGTGCACCGCCTGTTTAGTGTTTGTTTGTATTGTAGGTGACAATGCACAAAATAAAAAGCCCTCTTAATAGAGGACTGATGTGGTATAATTTGGGTTGCACAACACACCTTGAGTGGACGCACCCTCCGAAAGGAGGTGATGCGATGCACATTTCGTTTGGTGAAGTGCTTACTTTCGGGATTTTCCTGATTGCTTTGCTAACTTACATCGACAAACGTAAATGACTCGCTCTAAGGTTGGCACCGTGCGGGTCAAAGTCCTGTAGCTAAGCAACTTTCAGGAGGGTTTCCCCACTCAAGTTGTTGTGCTGGGGATCGGTAGCCGCCGATCCTTATTTATATTCTTATGGTAACACATTCATTTTATTCATTGCAATTCAATTTACATATGGAATACAATGAAATTAATCCTATTTAGAGGTGAAATTTATGTTTAGAATGGAACGGCGAGGTAAATGGTTTGGCTAATAAAAAACGCGGGATTTGAATATTTCGATAGTGTAGATGAATATATAACCAAAAAACAGGAGTTTTATGATAGCGTCCTACGGGGCGATGAATAAACACAATAAAAGCTCTGCCGACCCATTAAGGTTAGCAGAGCTTTTATTCATTCAGACAAATCATTGCTTTCAGGCTTTACCCAACCCTCGTTAAATCTAAAATATGTTGTTTCTCCAGTAAGCCGGTTCACTTTGACCAAGGTTTCTTTTGAATGTGTATATAAATACGGTGTCGGATAAACATAGTAAAATATAAGCAGTAAAAGCATCAGTATAAATGCGTATTTGAAAACATCCTTTATTGCTATTATTGCTAAGCTCTTGTCTTTTTCTTTTGAAAAAATTAATGAAGCAGTACCAATGAGTCCTAAAATAATGAAGATGGATGTTAATCCAATTACGATATAGATAATAGTAGTAATCAATTTTTAAACCCCTTCCTGAATTTGTATTACTATATATGTTATCGTCATTTCCCGGTATTTCCTTGGCATATTTTGACCGATGTGTCCAGTCATTACATCGCTTATTATGTTAGTGACTATTATAGGGAGTGACATCATGGACATTATCGGAATTAAATTGGATAATCAGCCGGGATTATTGACGGATATTTCAACAATATCCGAATTTTCTTTACATGAAGTAAATTGGATAGACCAGTTTCGCAGGACTGCTCATTCAGCTAAGATTCCCGCCTACCACACAAAAGATTTTTCATTTTTGACTTTGGACCGTCTAAAGGATTTAGAACGTGCATACAGTAAGTTTGGCTTTAAAAGATATGATCAATCAATAATAATAAATGAACAACGAGTGCAGGATAAGGTTTCAATTAAGAACGGAACGCGCATTTATTTCGTTGATGGCTCTTATGTAATCGTAAGAAGTAAACATAATATGTAATGTCAATACCCCTCTAACCCCATTTGACTGGTGTTGTCACGGCGTAATTCGACAGCATCTGACAATTATTATCTGCTATAGTAATCTTAAAGGTGATGGTGAGTGGTAAGGAATGACAAAGTTAATTTTTTTGTTATCCGAGTACCGTTTAAATGGTACTTTTCCCCGAGAGTAGCATCAGCTACTCTGCTACCGCAATTCCCAAACAAAAAGATCGTCGATCTTACAATTAAGATGATAAGCTATCAAAGCGGCTCGTTTAATTTGAATATTGTCCGTTCTCAGGTGCACAATATCGGAAATTCTTTGCTTTGGTAAACCAGCTTTATCAGCTAGCCATTGCTGATTTTTGTTGATCTTTTTGAGTAACTCGGGAATACGACAGCGGACGGGTACTAACTCCATCTCACTGCCACCTTGTTCTCTTTTTTTAGCTAAAAACAGAACACACGTTCCTGAAAAGTATGATTCTGTGGTATTATGTTAAAAACGGCTGAAATAGACACAAAGGAGCTGCTAACATGGATGAACAGTTGTTATTGTCGGCAAATGTAATAATCTCTAGGACTGGTATTAATGAAACAAACAAGTCGTTAATTAATCACTTTTCTGAGTTGCTGACTTCATCTTCGCAAGATTGTTTATTAAATCTCTCACTGCCGACTCGACAACAGGATCATCCCTCAGGCTAACCCCATAATGCGCCTCAGCCTCCTTAATAACTTTTAATACAACTTCCTCTGGGAGCGGATAAGCGCTCTCTTTCTCGTTTCTTCCTGTAGTAAGCCATCCAATTTGAACACCAAAGTAATCAGCGATTTTGGCTGTCATTTCGTGGTTTGGCTCTCTCTTGTCTGTTTCATACATTCCAAGAGTGGATTTTGCAATCTTGAAAATTTTTGCCAGCTCTTCTTGGGACAATCCCTTTTTGTTTCTTAAATAAGAGAGACGTTCGCCAAATGACTTCAAAATTCCCACCTCCAGATGATTATTATATATCACAATACGTGAACATTATAAATTTGATCACGAAAAGTGAATAAAAGTGTTGACAATCACAAAACGTGACTGTATATTATAGATATAAGGCGGTCACGAAACGTGACTGAAAGGAGGATGACATGAAGAATCAGAAAATGTCTGAACTTCGTGGCGACCGCTCTTTAAGGGAAGTTGCTGAGCAGATCGGCATTCCTTATAGCACTTACGCCATGATTGAGACAGGTAAAAGGTTTCCTCGTAGAGACTTGCAACTCAAGTTAGCTCGTTTTTACAAAGTAACAGTTGATGAGCTTTTTTTTACTCTAAATGATCGCGCTTCGTGATCGAATTTCAAAAAAAGGAGCGATTACAGTGAATGAAATTAAACCATTTATGTATGGATCAAATGAAGTAAGAACTGTATCAATTCAAAACGAACCATGGTTTATAGCAAAAGATGTGTGTGATGTGCTCGAAATAGGAAATCCCTCAGATGCATTGCGCCGTTTAGACGAGGACGAACGCACCCTCGTTTCAATCGAGGGTGCGAGTAATGGACTTCCTGTTAATGCAGTCAACGAACCTGGACTATACACCTTAATCCTTGGCAGCCGAAAAGCTGAGGCTAAACAATTCAAACGCTGGATCACACACGAAGTCATTCCTTCCATTAGAAAACATGGCGCCTATATTACGCCTGAAACGATGGAACAGACCTTAAAAGATCCAGATTACATTATTGGAGTTATCACCGCCTTGAAGAAAGAACAGGATGCGCGTAAAGCGCTTGAAAAAAAGGTTGTGGCTGATGAACCTAAAGTGTTGTTCGCTAACTCTCTACAAGCTTCTAAAGACTGTATCTTAGTTGCAAACCTTGCGAAATTGCTTAAGCAGAACGGCATTGATACTGGTGAACGCCGCTTGTACAGCTGGCTACGCGAGAATGGATACCTTGGCAAAAAGGGTGAACATTACAACATGCCAACACAACGGTCAATGGATCTTCGATTGTTTGAAGTGAAAACAGGCGTAATTAACAAACCTGATGAAGAGCCACGGACAACCAAGACAACGGTGGTCACAACCAGAGGTCAAATGTATTTCCTTAATAAGTTTAGAGGGCATACGGCATGACTTGTCACCTGTAAACACAACCACAACCCATTGTACATCTTGTATGGTAACCATGAAAGTGAATTTTTCCCACAACATTTAAAGAAGCGGAGGAAAGAGTATGAGCACCATGTTTCTGCATAATCTGCCGGATAAAGAAAAGCCTAAATTATCACTAAATAAGCTATCATCTGCACTTATGAAACAGATCGCATTAGATGTTAAAAAAAACAAATTGAAGGGAGAGAAGAAAAGTGGCTAAACATCCAAAGGAGATTGAAAACCGTTTACTGACACCAATTATCCCGTTCAAACGTCCTGAATCAACCAGCGCAGTGATTTGCAAATGTGGATGCGGATGCGAGATCAACACAAGCATGGACAGCTATGTAATTATCGACGGTGATTTGTTTCTGGATGATGGATGTGTAACAAATCACTTCATTAAAGAGGCAGGAGGGCGGCGAGTATATGGAGGGGCTTGCTAACATGACCAGAACTGAGTACATCGCATATCTACGGGACCAAGCATTTTGGATCAACCAGTTGGCTGATGAAATGGAGTTAGGAAAGTCAGATAGTCAATGGGCAGTAGATTTCGATTTGAAACGTCCTGACGTGATCTACGAGCAGCGCGCAGTTGAATTGGACAAGATGTTTCATCCGGAGGACAGCAGGGAGGACAAACGTATAGCATGAGGTTTCGCAACGTAGATGATGTATTAAAGCATTATGGCTGGGGAGGTGAGGTCAAATACTCGGAGGTGAAGAAGGATGACGGATCGCAGGGTGTTTCTGGAGTTGGCAAAGATAGCAAAACAACGCGGAACGCTAACAAAAACGTTGCTGAGGGTGTACCTGAAAAACATGGTGATAGCTTATAAAAAAGAAAAGGCTGCCGATGCAACGGCAGCTAAGATCAAGGACACATCAAAAGTAAGTATTGTGATTATACCACAACGAAAGGTCGAATGGTATGAAAATCTGCGAAAAGAAGATTCGGTATGTAATTCGGCATAAGTCGAAAAGTCACTTTCATCATCTTGCGCGCGGAATTGTATATGAACTAACCAAAGCCTATCTCTATTACGACGAAGATGAAGCTAATCATTTCCTATATATTAATCAATTCCGACCTGAAAACCCCGATGAATATGAAATTAGGCCCGTAAGGATTACTTATGAATTGGAGGATGAAGCAGATGGACCCGAAGGAGATAATGAAGTCCCTACAAGCTCCATTTCCACCAGACGAGGTTGAATGGCGAGTAGATCGTGGACAAAAAACCTCAAATGGCAACTTTGTATTCGTCCTTGTATACGTGACGAACAGAGCCATTATGAATCGACTTGATGAAATATTTGGTCCTGCAGGCTGGAAAAATGAATTTAAAGAATGGAAGCAAGGAAGCCAGCTTTGCGGCATATCGGTGAAAATTGGCGATGAATGGATAACTAAATGGGACGGATCAGATGACAGCAATATGGACGCTGTTAAAGGTGGATTGTCAGGTGCTATGAAGCGCGCAGCTGTACAGTGGGGCATAGGTCGCTACTTGTACAAGCTTGATCAAAATAGGATACCTCTGAAAGAACGTGGTGAGCATTATGCCAACGTTAAAGTGAAGTCATCTGGAAGAGATGAATATATCAAAGGCTATTGGGATACTCCAACACTTCCGGAATGGGCATTACCTGAGGGGTTTACTGCTTCTGGGAAACCTCAAAATCCTATAGTTAAATCTGTAGTTCAGGATGAACCAGAGACGCCAAAAGTTAATAATTCATCACCTAACAACGAAAATAAAACACCAACTAGCATGCTTATTAGTGAAGCTCAAGTTAAATACAGTCATCGTATTAAAAATGAAAAAAATATATCAGAGGAAGATTTCAGGCTGATGATCAGACAAGTGAGCTCAGGCAAAGAGAGCATCAAAGAGCTAACCAAAAAAGAAGCCAGTACCTTGATTAATCAACTCAACGACTATCCAGCAGGAGCGTGACGATATGAACAAATATGACCGTGATAAAGACCCATTTTACGACGATGGCGGACCGTTACCCGATCCCATTGACGGACCATTTTAGGAGGTAGCTATGGCACTTGCGAAAAGAAAGAAACCTATACAAGAGTGGCGCCAGAATATTCTGGCCCATCACCAGTCACGACCTAACACCAAGGAGCGCGGTGATTTCCCGAAGGATGTAATTGCAGAACTGATTGCTGATTCAAACGGAGTCTGTGAATGTTGTAAAGCCGCCGAAGCCACGACTACTCATCACGTTTATCCGCGCGGGAGAAAAGGGCGAGGAGTCAAGACAAACGGCCTGCGGCTCTGCTGGCCTTGCCATGATCGAATACAAATAAATGAAGAACTCCTTCAATTTTGGATATCGGCATTCCGTGATAAATACGGCGATTACTTTTGGTTCGATGAACAGGATTGGGAAGAGCACAACCGTAAACTGGCGGCGCGGCAACGTGTGGAATTCGAGAAAAAAGAACGCTTGGAGAGCATAAAGCCAGTCATAGAACTGATTACTTCAGCGGCAGGCCGAACTTTGAAGGCTAAGGAAGTACGTTTGCTGGAAGCTATGGATGATAAAGAGATGCTTGTTTTTACAAATATGATATCTGATGCCTTGAACAATTTTAGTAAGCCAGCTCCATCTTATGGTTACGGAGAGCGTTTTGAGGATTAAATATATAGCCCCCAAGGGCAGAGAGGACAAACACATGAATAAAGCAATTTTAACCCAAGCACAGGCAGAGGCAATTGATTCAATTCAAGCTGCATATCATTGGACGGCAGAGTCATTCATACGCAACCATGCAGCAGATCCGCACCAATGGGTAGAGCCTTGCGATGTGCTCAACGGAGTTCCTTTGGATACCATTATCCGAGCTTTATACATCGGTTATGAAGTAAGGCAAACGATGGAGGAGCGGATGCTTGCGCATTTCAAAGAACCAAAAGGTTATTTAGCTGAATATGACACGGAGAACGTAATATATCGAAAAGGTATGGCAAAGGCTCTTGAAATAGCAGGTATTAAGGTACCTGGCATTAACGATTAAGCCCCATAGGGGATAAGAAGGAGGTTCAACATGAAAGCTCTTGATCTGTATTGCTGCGGAGGTGGTGCGAGTCGAGGGCTATATCAAGCTGGTTTCACGGTAACCGGTGTTGATATAGAAGCTCAAAAAAAATACCCCTATGATTTCATACAATCGGATGTGCTGGAGCTTTCGATAGAGTTCCTAAGACAGTTTGACTTCATTTGGGCTTCGCCGCCTTGTCAGGAGTACACGAAGGCAGGAACGCAGTGGCGAAGGGCAGGGAAGGAATATCCGGACCTGATTGCAGCAACGCGGGAAATGCTCATTGAAACCGGTGTTCCATATGTCATAGAAAACGTTCCGGACTCACCCCTGATTGAACCGGTTTTGTTATGCGGAACGATGTTCGGATTACGCACCTATCGGCATCGGCTCTTTGAATCCAGTTTCGAGATAGAACAACCGGTTCATCCGCCACATGTTGCAAAGAATACAAAAATGGGAAGACCGCCGAAGGACGGGGAATTTCTGCAGATTGTTGGACATTTCAGTGGCGTGCCGCTTGCAAGAGAGATTATGGGCTTGCCTGGTCTTAATCAGTACGAGTTGGCCCAGGCTATACCGCCGGCTTACAGCAAATATATAGCAGAGCAATTTTTAAAAAGCTTACAAATAGAGCAACTAACACTATTTTAAGGGGGATACACCCCCTACTACCTATACCAAAGGAGAGATATACATGTTAAACAAACAAGCAATTTTAGACGTACTGAACAGTCTGGAAGTGGTCGATGAACAAGGCGGAGACGATGCTTATATGCTGGTGGATGTCACACCGGAAATGCTGGACAAGCTGGCTTATGTTGGAGTGAGTAAGGATACGGTGGTCAAGTACGGTGATGAAGAATCAATCTGTATCTTGGCTCTGGCATTTGGTGAGGGGTATGCGAATGGATTTGAACGCAATAGACTCGTTTATCGCGTTCCTGGTACTATCAACTATCTCGTACAAGAAGCCCATCAAAACGTCATAAGCAAAGGATGGTGGGACGAGGAACGCAGCTTCGGGGAAATCATTGCTCTCATTCATTCGGAGGCGTCTGAGGCTCTGGAGGACTTCCGGGCGGGTAGCAAACCGGATGAAGAATGGTACCAACACAAGGTAATGGGCCATGCAACACAGCAATTAACCCCAGAATACAAACCGTGCGGTATACCGTCTGAGCTGGCAGATATCGTTATCCGGGTATTCGATGCAGCAGGCCGATACGGTATTGATCTGGAACGGGCGATCACCGAAAAGATGGCCTATAACGCAACGCGACCTCAACGTCACGGTGGCAAGGTTCTGTAAATAAACGCGGGTGGGAGAGGCTTAACAGCCTCTTACCCTATACCCCTATATACCTTAAAGGAGCGACGAACGATGAATGCTGCCTGCACAAAACAGCTCAAGAACGGAAAAATCAAAGTTGTATCCGGTACAGTTTTGCAACACGGACAGGGAATTGTTACTTTAGCGGTCACTGACCAGAATGGTAATCGGTCAATAAAGAGGATTCGTGAGTCTGAGTATAATATTAGATTTTTCGTGGAGGGTGAACAGTCATGAATGATTACGAAAGACATGGAAACCATGTGTTTCTGACAGCTGAGAGTGCTCAGGAAACCATTGAACTAGCGATCACCCATATTGCAGATGAGGCGCGTCGTAAGGCCCGGAGCAAGGCGTTTGAGGATTGCACGGCATATTGGAAAGCTGAGATCGAGAAGATTCATAATTTTGGAGGTCCGCCACGAGCGCAGTTATCTCGGATATTAAATCTTTTCAAGATTGAGGTAAGGGAGGAAGAACAGTCATGAGTATACAAGGCAGGAAAATCAAAATAGTTTCCGCTGACCATCCTCGTAATTGGTATGCAGATAAGATCGGACAGGAGTTCATTGCTCATAGCCATTGCAGTAGAAATAAAGACAATATCATTGTCCGTACAACGATTGCCCAAGCAGGTTGGAAATATGGATGGATAAGCTCGAAAGATTATGTGTTTGTAGATCAGCACTTGGCATCCCAAGGAGGCGGTAAAGGTGAGTGATACACCTCAAACGTCGGATAGAGCGGTTCTATACGGATGAAGATGGACAGCTGGTTTTTGCCCTATACGAAGATATAGATGGATACGTGCATTACAGATACTGCACGTTTGATACGGATATTTATACGATGCTGTCACAGGCATTTTTTAAAGAATTCAAGGAGGACAAAGCTAATGAGCAAGGAACGGATTAGAGAAATCAAGGAAAGATTTGAATTTAATTTAAAATTAGCAGAATCCATAGGAGCAACGGGGGGTGAATACAAAGACATTCCATACCTATTGGATTTGGTAGACTCACTCCAGCAGCAGGCTACTAAATGGGAAAAGGCATTTGATAATGCCGACAAAAACTATCTCAAGATGGAGCACGAGGCTGCGGAATTGCGGCGGCAACTTGTAAGTAAAACCGATGAGTTGGCAGAGAGGGACCGGACAATAGCCCGGCTGTCTGCCGATCTGGATACATCCGTTGCAAGTCAATTAAACATGACAGACAAAGCATACAGATACCAAAAGGCACTGGAAGAAGCCAAAGCAGCTATACAGAAGAACTTAGCATTTGCTAACGGTAAGGATGAACAATCTCTATTGTCGGCGTTTAACCATATCAACACAGCATTAGGTAGGGAGTAACCACCAATACAATACGCTCACCCAGGAGCGTTGGAAGGGAATAAAAATGAACAGTCACAGACAATACAAATTAGGTTGGAAAATACTTGTTGCCGGATTTTTAATCAATATCATTGAAACAGCATATTTCGGATGGAATGCAACTCCACAAAGCAAGGCTGAAATAATATGGGATTATATAACCATGTTCATTATGGGATGGGGAATATATCTGGTTACTGATGCTTTCATTAAACACTTTAGAAATAAAGGATAGGCCATACCGAAAGGATGATAGATATGACAGACCAGCAGCTTAACCGGAAACTGGCGCAGTTGATGGGGTACAGCGTACACACGACGCCCGGAGATCACTTCGTTTTGATATCAAGCGATAACAAATATATGTCAGGCGTATGTGACGACGAAATCACTGCTTGGAAGCTGGTGCCCGATTACTGCAATGATCCTGCCACCTCTCTGGAGGTACAGGCAGCAGCAATAGAGTTGGATCGAGTAGCCTATGTAATTAACTTGTATGAGGCATGTTACGATTTTAAACGAGATAAAGATACTGTGTGGGATGAAATTAATATAGCATTTTTGCTTAACGCCAGCCCACGCCAGAGGGCAGAGGCTGCTTATATTACATTATCAGGCCAGGATTAAGTCTATACAGGGTGTCGGTCACACGACACCTATCATATCGTTTGTATGCACGTAATGATACCAAGGGAGGATATATATGGTTAAAAGAGTTTGTCATCACTGTAAAACAGACCTGCCGCCAGAAACGGCACATTATGAAATTAATGATGAAGTATACTGCACGGATTGCGTCACTGCCCATCCATACACATCGTACAGCTATTACATTAACGACGAGTATGTTGGTGATTCGGAAGATGATCATACACGGTATGTAGAGTCTTTGGATGATGAATATGAAGGTGAAGAGGTTGGGGAGGAACAACAATGACAGATAAACAACGCTTAATAGATGCAGATAAGCTTATTAAATGGAAAGATGGAGAAAGAAGTGCATTTTATCAATCTCTGTATTCTTCCATTAATGATGGTGATTTTGATCCAGACCCACCACAGCAGCCAGATATACAGGTAGGGGATCTGGTACGGCACAAGCAGCATTCAAGTTGGCATGTCGGAAAAGTCATTGCTATATCCAAAAAGAAGGACAAAGCACGTGTGGAGTGGCCATCTAGAAAAGGGATGTTTGCTGATGTAGTGGACGGCTACTGCTTAATAGATAAACTACAAAAGGTAGAAGGTGAAGAGGTATGACAGAACGTAACTGGCAAGAGGATATGAATCTGTGCATGAAAGTGGATGAAGCATGGTCAAGGGAATTACTTATCGCAGATCAACCTGATATTACTACCTACTGGCTCCATCAGGCGAAACGCGAGAAAGAACGCGCTGACGCAGCAGAGTCTGACTATGAAGCCCTTAGCGCCAATTATGACAAGTTGAAGAAGGAAAGAGACTTTTGGGAAACCAAGAGGACAGAACATAAAAACCGAGCGGATCAGGCTGAATCCCTTATACAACAAAAGGATACAGAGATAGCCAAACTGCGTAGTGCAATTGAAAAAGCTATAGCGGAATATAACCTTTATGAAGAGCCAAGTGCTGCAGCAGATTGTATGTGGCAAATACTCTACACGCATGTGCAGCCTGAACAAGCGTCTTTCCTGCAAGGTAAAGGAGACAAGCTATGACCATAGCTGATTGGATGATGGCTCCCCCTTGGATGGCATTTTGGATGTGGATCTTCTTCTGTGTATGTACAACCTATTGGGGGAAAAGTCGATGATAAGAGCCTATACCTATATATTATGCGCATTACTGTTATATGTGGGTGTAGTCAGTATAGATAGGTATATGCTCATCACGCCGATTGAACCGAACACATTGAGCATAGGGAGAGTTGCCCATGAGTGATGCTATACGCCCGTCTCACTACTCTTTCGGTGGCATTGAACCAATTGACTTCATGCATGCGAAAATGTCTCCTGTGGCTTACAGAGGCTTTCTAGCAGGCAATGTAATTAAATATATATCTCGCTATGAGCATAAGAATGGATTGGAAGATTTGAAGAAGGCGAGATATTACCTTGATCGTCTCATAAAAGACTCGGAGGAAATTAAAGATGGCAGATAACAACGAATACACACTATTGCAAATTGACCTCGCCTATGCTGTAGAGAAGCGAGACGAGGCCGACAGATACGGTAATTATGCGGATGTCATGCACTACGAATGGCAGATAGACCGCATAAAGCAAAAGATGGATCGGTTAGAGCAGAGAGGGGCTTAGTCCTCGTCTGGTACGTACTCCAGTAGTTCACCAATACCAATTTCAAAATAGGCGCAGAGTGCTTCAATAGTTGAATAGTCAATACGGATGTTAGTCCCATCGTATAGGCGACCCAGAGCCGGGGCACTCACGCCAGTTTCCTTAGCTAATTTGTTTATACTTCTAATTTTTTTACCTGCCATAAGCATCGGCAAATTACTTTTAATCATCACTTATCACCTATTCCTATCATACGTATAGTAGGCGATAAGTAAACGGTATAAACTAAAATATAACGATAACGTTACAAAATAAACGATAACGTGTTATAATGACGTCAATGAGACTTGAAGGAGTGAATGATAATGGCAGAATACACCAAGACAAAAAATATTCCCTACCGTCTCGATCCGCAGGACCACAAAAGGTTGAAATTATTCTGCGTAGAGCACGGAATACCAATGCAGCAATTTTTGGACAAGGCAGTTAATGAGTACATGAAAAAATGGTCGTGCCACTCAGGTAATCAAGACAAACAAGCGATGTAGGCGGTGATTAGATGTCCAGTCAATTGGATGCACCGTTTACACGGATAACTAATGAAATACTTGAGGAAATTGCAAAACGAAAATTCAACGGAACTCAATATGGAATCATCATATCCATCTTAAGGAACACCTATGGGTTTCAAAGGAAAAGTCATGGTATGTCACTCTCGTTTATAGCTGAGGCGACTGATACTAAAAAAACTCAGGTGAAACGAGAATTAGACAAGCTCATTGAAATGAAGGTGATAAAGGTTTACGCCGAAGGAACTTACACAACCAGCCGAGAGATTGGCTTCAATAAAAATTTCAGAGAGTGGCAAATAGAGGACAGTACCCTAAATAGAGTACACCCTAAAAAGAGTACTGTACCCGAATCGGAGTATGGGGAGTACCCTAATTCGAGTACGGGGGGAGTACCCGAATTAGGGTACCAAGAAAGAAAGTCTTTTAAAGAAAATCTTAAAGAAATTACTACTGGCGAAAATAATGATTTTGAAAAAGTAAATAAAGAGTACGGACGTATTCATCAATGTATGGGTTTGAAACCATCAGATTGGCCTACTGTTACTGCATTGCTAAGCAAAGGAGTGCAGGCGGATCTGATTATAAATGTTATGGAGGAAAAACACGCTAAAAAGGTTGAAGACGGCGGCAAGGTTCATTCATTTTCCTTTTATACCAATGCCATTAAAGAGAAGCATAAAGGCATCGGAGCCAAAAACAGTCGCATGTCTATATTTGATGAATTAGAAAGGGAGCTGGGGTAGATGGAAAAAAGAGAAGCTATTGATATCGTAAAGAAAACAGCAGCATATTTCCCAAGTTGGAAGATTGATAAATCGGTTGTAGATATTTGGGTGGATAAACTCCAGCAATATGACTTCGAAACCGTAATGGCTAACTTGAGCGACTATCTAAGCTTGGGGAAGGACTTTGCTCCTGGCATACCTACTTTAATAAAAGAGAATGAGAGAATTGAAGCTAATAAGGAAATCGAGAGAACGCGTGAGATGATCCGCAGGCAAGATGAAGAACGCAAAGATATACCAAAAGATCCGCCGTGGGTCAGGGAAGGTATAAGCAGACAGGCTTGGATGCAGAGGTTATTGGCAGAGAAACGGGCTGAGGCTCAATGAGCTACTTCAGCTTAGAGGCAGAACAATCTGTACTTGGCTCCATCCTGCTAGCTCCAGATTTGATATACGAGTCTCTACTAATGCCAGATGCATTTTATCACGAGGGTCATAGGGTCATATTTGAAAACATGCTCTCATTACGAGAAGAAAATAAAAAGATAGACGTTGTATCTATAACTTCACGTATGGGACAAGCCTTGCAGGATGTCGGCGGTATGAGCTATTTGGTTGACCTGAGTAAGTCGGTTCCATCCGTTTCGGACTTCGCATCACATGAACGCATTGTGAAGGAAAAGTATTTAATGCGAACCGGATTGATTGCTGTCAAAGAAGTATATAGTGGCGGTCATGAAGACCCTGTAGAGTTTGCGGCAGAGCTAATGAGCATTGCTGAGAAAATCGGTGACCAGTCTCGTGATAAAGAAGGCTTCTCGCATATTAAAGATGGTCTCATGAACCACTTCGAACTTTTGAATGACAAGAAGTACAACGGACAAGCATTAGGAGTAAGTACGGTTGGCACAGAGTTGGATCGGATAACAGGCAAATGGCAGAAGCAGACGCTTAATATCGTGGCTGCAAGACCTTCTATGGGCAAAACAGCCTTCCTCCTAAACAACGCCGTTAGAAACGGTAAGGAGGGCCTTACAGTCGCTATATTCAGCCTAGAGCAACCTGAGATGCAATTGTATGACCGGATGATAGCCGCCGAGTGCTACATAGATGGTGAGCGCATCCGAACCGGACAGCTGCGAGACGACGAATGGGAGACATACACCATTGGATTATCAGTGCTGACAGACATGAATGTGTTTATAGACGATCGTCCAGGCTTGAGTATTCAAGAAATACGGGCTGCTGTCAGGAAACTTAAAAAGAGGCATCCTGATTTGATTGTATATATCGACTATCTGCAACTCATTAAAGGCGGAAAGAAGTTCAGCAGCCGAAATGAAGAAGTCGGTTATATTAGTGCCAGCCTTAAACAGATGGCGCGTGAAAATGATTGTCCGGTTATATCACTGGCTCAACTCAGCCGAAACGTAGAGCAGCGCCAGGACAAACGTCCAATGATGTCAGACTTGCGTGAGTCTGGAAACATCGAGCAAGACGCAGACACCATATCCTTCTTGTACCGGGACGACTATTACAACCGAGATACAGAGAAAAAGAACATTATCGAAATCATCGTGGCCAAGAACCGTGAGGGGTCGGTAGGAACTGCGGAAATGATGAACCTTAAGCAATACGGAAAATTCAAGGATTTTGACTATAGACTCCAATATGAAGGGAAGAAGATAGATGTTTGAACATCCGACAGAGAAATGCCCATATTGCTCCAGTGAATGCCATGCGGATTGGGTCGATACTGGTTTTGGTCATATGGGTGCTTATGTCCAGTGCGGTCCATATTATTGTCAAGCATGTGGAGCTTCCGAGATAGGGGCATATGACAGTCCCAGGGAGTTGACAGAGCGGGAAAATACAACAGGTTGGTACAAACCAGGATCGCCAGTATCGGATAAAGCTAATACCTATAACGGCAAGCCAGTTGATCATAAGACAGCAAAAGAATTGTATGAAGTTGGTTTATTAGATCCGTGGGATGAAGGGGGCAGTCGTCATGAATCGAGATGAAGTAATAGCTAAATGGAATAGTATGAGTCCACGTGAACGAGATGCTTGGGTAGGAGAAACTGTCCTAAACATGAAAACCGAATACAATGAAAATCTAAATTGACATGGGTGGAAGATTGGAGAGCGAAGATGGTCGTCAAGCATTCCTGAGTTCACAAAGAAAATGGGAGAAGCATGGGAAGTGATTAAGAAGATGAAGGGCAAAGGGTTCTCTTTTACTCTCGGTGAAGCATCTGAGAAAAGTGGATCTGTCATCCTGGGTAAAGCAAATTTAGGAGACAACATGTGTAATTTTCATATTGCCAATAAGGGGATTTTCATTCCTGCGTTTAGAGAAACCATGCCTGAAGCCATCGGTTTAGCAGCTCTAATAGCTACCCAAGGAGAGGGGATAGAGGAATGAAAGTAAAAGAGTTGATTGAAAAGTTAAAGACGAAGAATCCCGAAGCGGAGATTTCGATCATAACACTTGGTAATCGCAACGAGCCTGAGTACACATCTGAACCTAAAGTAACATCACACAAAAACATGTTTGGTGAAACAGTCTGGATTCAATAATACAGCCCCTAAAGGGAAGGAGAGGAATAAGGGATATGAAACAGTTCTTCATACAAATTCATTTTGTTGGCGGAAATGTAATGGACTTCTTTGACGTGGATGAAGAATTAAAAGATAAAATCGCAGACTTTGCAGTAATGGGGAGCGACGATAAATTATCACCCGATTGGCTCATCTTCGTGTACAAGGATACGGAATATAACCTTAATCGAAAACTAATATGTGCAGTTACAAACTGCGATATGGAGGTCTAAACCATGGATAAGATACAAAAGATACGCAAAGCGCATGAAGCGACTAAGAGGTCGTTAGCGGAAGGACGGAACATAGCTTTTACGGCGAAGGCCGTTATTGAGCCGATTGAATACCTCCTACAACAGATAGAGATTAAGGATAAGGCGCTGGAGTTTTATGCAGACCAGGACAACTACGATGAGTATGATTTAGGTCTGGTGGATGTTGATAGAGGCAATCGTGCCCGCGCTGCTTTAAAAGGAGAGGATACCCCATGAATCCAATAGACGATTATGACTACTTAGATAAGGACCTTGAAGGATCGCTGCGTATAGCTAGAGCAGAGTTAGAGTGGGAGAAAGCACAGGAGGATGAGGCAGCATGAGAGCTAACAAATATGGAGCCCAGCAGACAGTATTAAACGGAATAACCTTTGATAGCAAGATGGAATCTATGTATTACACGCAACTCAATCTTATGGAGCGAGCCGGCTTGATAACAGATTTAGAGTTACAGCCGGAGTTTGAATTGATACCAGCATTTAAAAAGCTTGGTAGGACGATCAGAGCGACGAAGTACCGAGCAGACTTTAAGTACAAGGAACATGGTAAAACCATAGTGGTAGACGTGAAAGGGGTGAAGACCAAGGACTTTAACATAAAGCGCAAACTATTTGACTCTAAGTACCCGGACATTGAACTCAAGTTGATCACTTACAAAAATGGAGGGTGGGAAGAGATATGATAGCATGTTGGATCAACCACAAAGACGGATATACCCTTATGGACGATTCTGGGACTCGTATAGGCGTGTTGCTAGTGATGGATGACCGAATACTAGGTAGGAAGTTAAAAGGTCTCTACGAGCCTGCTAGGTGGTTTAAAATGGACGGTCATATGATCAAAGGTAAACCACCGGATAAGGTGGGAACATGAATTCTCAAAGAGAGAGTTGAAAAAAATGATTTCTAGACAAAAAATAATGGATTGGGCTCATGAGAATGGAAATGAGGAAGTCGCGCATCTAGAAGTGGTTAGATTTGTTAAAGAGATGTTTATACAAATTGAATTTGGAGCATTTGATCCAGATGATGAGGATTATAAAGAAGATAATGATTACGACAATTTATAATTTGTCAAATATCAAATAGATACGAAATGTTGTGTAATAGTGCGAAAAATGTACTATCAAGGCACTAAATATGGTATAATCATAGTATAAAGATTAAAATAATCGGATTGAGGTGTGTGTAGTGGGAAATCAGGAAAATGTGCAAGTACAAACACAAGAAACGGATGTAACTACAACTGAACCACGTTATTTTTTGGACGGCATATCATTCGACAACGGAGACGTGAATATCAGAACTCTTTTTGACAGTGATGCAGCTTATCAAGTAGCTAAGTTTGCTATCGAAACAAAGGTAACAACGCTGACCACCAATTACGCTACAAGAATTGATGAGCTCCAAAAAGAGTATGAAGAACAAATTGCTAAGCTCATCTCTGAGAACAACGAAATATCTGATAAATTGGCACAGTCCAAAACGGAATTGAGCAATGCCAAACTGGAGATTGAGGATATTTCAGCTAAACGTGATGCTGCAGCTGCTGAATTAGCTACAGCTAAAACAGAAATTGAGCGGCTAAACGATCATGTACAGGATCTTCGAACAGAAATTGCGATTGGAGCCAAAGCGGCAACAAAGGTGGTCGACACGAACCTTAATACTAATTTGGCAGAAGCTATGGAGAAGCTGAAAAGTACACGTCCAGCTATTTATGATATACAACCTCTAGATAACCGAAGAGCTAACTATAAGGCAAAATTGGCTGAAACTGACGAAGAAATCACCTTTAACTATCTGGAAAAAGGTAAGTATCGGGAGGTGACCGCTGAAGAAGCGGATCAGTTTCGAAGAGCAGCCGAAGAACAAAAACGTGCTAATGAGGATCTGGCACAACCTGGCGGTGTGGAAAAGGCAGACGTTGTAGAACTGCCTACGCAGTTTCAAACGGAAGAGGACACAACCAACGGAGTGGTTGAAGGGAACGCTAGTGAGCAAGTGGCAGGAAAGACAATTGAGGAAAGACTCACGGCGTTAGAATTAAAGGTATTTGGTAAAGGAGAGGTGGCCTAACGGCTGCCTTTTCCTGAAATGATATATCACCGTAAGGATGAAACTGTAAAAGCTATACAGCTTAAAGATACGCCAGAAGTGATAAATGCTATTCGCGATTTTGTTAATGCGGAAGTAGTAATAACGTATAGACAACATGAATGGATGTATCCTCCGTATATGGTCACACTGCGCTTTAAAGCTGGTCAAGTGGTCCATGTAATGCCTGACGAATGGTTGGTATACTCAGACGATCTGTGGTGGAGAACATACAAGGATGGAGCGTTTAAACAACGGTACGAGGAGGGAGAATATGGACAAGGAAAAAGTTATTAAAATGCTTATAGACTACAGATCTTATGAATTCGCTGTAAGAAATATAGAATCAGGTTTAGGTTCATCAGGACCATTGATGCCAATAAACATGAAAAATCACAGGCTAATGAGGGCAGGTGATTGGGATTATAGACGATACTCGCTGATTGTTAAAATGATTAAAGGCGCAGTTGATGAAGTATTATCTGATAACGAACGAATAGTAATAACACGTAAATATTTGGACCAAAACAAAAAGTCTATCAAGGAAATAGCGCATGAAGTGCATCGGGATCGTGGGACAGTGGCTGCTTGGCATACATCAGCATTAAAACAACTGATAAATGCGTTAAAACCATTGGACGATGAAATTGAACATATCGAGAACTTTGACCACATGTTTGATAGGGACGGACAGTTTCGATATCCCGCATAAATCCAGCATAAAACCCGCAAATTATTCCCCCAAAACCCGCACGGGAACGGGTATAATAGTAGTATAGGAAATATGCGATGGGCAACGGTAGCTAAATGCGCAGTCGCTGTCCACGCTGTTTCTTCAAATGATATCTGTACAGAGAGGGTAACGGATAACCGTTGCTCTTTTTGTTTTATGACAATGAGGAGGATGAAAATGGGATTAGTAAAGATGACGAATGGATTGCTTACTGAAAAATATACTACTGTGCATCACGAAAAGGATTATCAATTCAACGCACCACACTATTTCGAGGTCCATGATCTAAGCGGAAATGTGATCGGAAAGGTTCATTTCCAGGAAGGGCCAATCAAAGAAAATGGAGTGAATGGAGTTGCCAATGAAGATTTGATCAATATGGTTCTCCGACGATTGGAAGGATTCCAAAACAGTGACTACCGATGCCGGGAGAATGCAGTTGCAATCACGAAATTGGAAGAATCATTGATGTGGTTGCGTAAACGGACTATGGGTCGTGAAGCTCGTGGAGTAGAAGGAACACATACAGTATAGAGCGCCTACGGGCGCTTTTGTTTTTGCCGAAGGCCATCGAGTCGAACGAAATACTTAGCGAAGCGGAGGCCGTATAGAGGGTTTTCCTATAAGGAGGGATACAGTTGGCAAAATATCGTAAAAAGCCAGTAGTGATTGAGGCTATTCAGTTCAAAGTGATCAAAGATATACCATGTAAGCATGGAGCGGCCGAGGAACACAACAGTATGGATATAGCCGGGTTTATGAATGTTCCATTTCTACGAGTGTCTACTGCACCAAATGGAACACCAGAAGGCAGGACATACATCGAGATTGAGACGCTAGAAGGAACAATGCAAGCGGATTTAGGTGACTACATCATTCGAGGTATAAAGGGCGAGTACTACCCATGTAAGCCAGATATATTTGAGCAGACGTATGAAGCAGTAGAATAACACATCCCGTAATCTAAACCCGAAACACCGAGGGGTGACGGTAAAGTAAGGTACACGGGAATATGCAATAAATGATAATATATGTGGCAAGGAGATGATCGACATGGAGAATGTGTATACAGTTGAGTTTACTTTTGAGGAGGCGCGAGAATTGACGGGTCAAATTGTCGAAAATATCGCCAGAGACGAACTATATGGACGTTTGAAAATGGATCAAAAGAAAACAGAAGACTACGAAATAGTTAGCCGCAAAGATGAAGAACAAGGAAAATACGTGTTCACAGCAATTCGTAAATGATAACAAACGATATGAGTTTAAAGGTCGCCTTGTAGGTGGCTTTTTTTATTGCTTTAAGTTAGGAAGGGAAACAGGAGCATGATTCTATTACTATGTATAGGTATCTGTTACATCGCAGTAAGCTTTATGTTTGATCTAAGGGAGTTCCCGTGGTACATGAGGATAGCCATTAGGATAGGCTGGTTACCGGGATGTATAGCGTTGATGATGGCGCTACAGTGTTACAGTTGGTTTGGAGAGAGGAGGTAGACACATGGCAGAGCTGAGACCGCAAATTATGCTATTTGTGAACGAGTATCTAAAGAATGGTAACAATGCGACTCATGCTGCAATAGCTGCTGGATATAGTGAGAAAACAGCATCAAGTCAAGGAAGCAGATTGTTAAAGTCTGTTGAAGTTCAACAATATCTTAACAGAACTGAACAGAACCTTAACAAGGACTTGCGAATGATGTTTGCTGATGACGCTGTTAAGGCGCGAGAAGTTATGTTAGAGATAATGAATGATAAGACTGCTCAGCATAAGGATAGATTGGTTGCAGCGAGGGATTTGCTCGATAGAGCTGGATATAAACCAGTAGATAAAATGGTTGCAGATGTGCAGGGCGAGGTGAATCACAATCATGAGTACACTGTCGAACAAATCATCACAACAGACCCAGACAGTGCAGAGCTTCTTAAACAGCTATGGAAACGGCAAGCCAGTACCACTCAGTAGACAATGGGAGATATTAGCCAAGCATGATTTTAGCTTTTTTATCGACTTTGACAGTGAGGGCAGGGATGCAGAGGGCAAACACTTGGATGTGCTTGATAAGGCGCTTATGGATGTGTCTGCTGGCAAGATCAAGCGATTGATTGTCACGATGCCACCGCGTCATGGTAAATCAGAGAGGGTGTCCAAGAAGTTCCCTGCTTGGCACATTGGAAGGAACCCGAATGATGAAATCATCCTAGCATCCTATGCGCTGTCACTGAGCCGGGACAATAACCGGATTGCACGAGACACCTTTGTAGACCGTGAATCTGTGTTTGGCGTTAAGATATCATCTGCCCGTCAATCCGCCGAATCATGGGGCATAGATGGATATCGCGGTGGTGTGAATGCTGCTGGTGTAGGCGGCCCTATCACTGGTAAGGGCGCACGCATAGCTATTATTGATGATCCACTTAAGAACGCTGAGGAAGCCAACAGCGAGGTTATACGTGAGGGATTATGGAGTTGGTACACATCAACACTGTACACACGTTTAACGCCTGACGGGCGCATTATAGTCGTTATGACGCGATGGCATGAAGACGATTTGGTAGGTAGGTTACTCAAGAAAGAATCTGACGAGATACGTGAAGGAACACATAAGGGCGAGCGTTGGACGGTAATCAACTTCCCGGCACTGGCTGAGGATAATGATTACTTAGGCCGAGAACCTGGAGAGGCGCTTTGGCCTGAATTTGGCTTTGATGTTCCGCGTCTCGATCAGATTAAATCGGACGTTGGCTCATATGTATTCAATGCCTTGTACCAGCAAAGACCAAGCGCGGCAGGAGGTACGATCTTTAAGCGGAAGCACTTCCGGTATTTCCGTGAAGAGACTGAGCACGTCATAACCAAATATTTTATCGTTGGCGAGAAACGATACGAAAAGTCGCGATGCAAAGTATTCCAGACGGTTGACACTGCAAACAGTGAAAAGACCATCAATGACTACTTTGTCGTCACGACTTTTTATGTTACTCCAGACAATGACATATTGATTTATGACGTGTACCGGACGCATATCACAGGTCCTGACCAAAAGCCGCTGATGAAGGAGCAGAACTATCGCTATAAGCCAGCGTTCCAAGCGATTGAGGATAAGACCTTTGGCACCAACTTGATACAAGAAATGACCCGTGAAGGCATGAGTGTGATGCCGATCAAAGTGGACAAGGACAAGGTTACTCGTAGCTTACCGATAGCTGCACGTTATGAGGTAGGCAAGGTTTATCACCGCGAGGATGCGCCATGGTTGACTGACTTTGAGGATGAGCTATTGAGTTTCCCACGTGGTAAACATGACGATCAGGTGGACACAATCTCCATTGCTGGGGAACTGGTGCATACGATGGTGTACAACGATACGCCTTGGGCTGCTATACCGGAGGGCAAAGGGAACAGGGATTTTGATGCTGACGACGATGATAGAGACGGATCAAGCGCAGAAACATTCTGGTGAGGTGAGACGATGACAGACATACAGTTTATAGCTGGTGTATTTACAATAGGCATGTGTGCGGCTGGGATGCTTGTATACCGCATTACAAGGGTGCAACAAGACACGATAAGAGACTTGACCAATAAATTGATGGCTAAGGACTACGGGGAATATAAAGCGTATCAGCAACCTGTAGTAGTGGATGACAAGCCAAAGCGCAAGCCCCTAAGTTACCATGATGATCCTGACATTGTAGACGAAGAAGAAACAAGTCGCCACTAGCGGCTTTTTATTTTGCATGAAAGGGGTGATGCACAGTGTCAACAGTACTAGAGAAGGCTAAGAATAAATTTGCTGGAATATTTGGCATTGAAGAAGATAAGCCGTCTGTAGAGCCTATCAATACACCGCAGCAGCAACAGATAGTGGCGATGGTACAGAGAGATTTCGACGAGTTTAGGTCTAGTAGACAGTCAATAGAAGCGCATTGGCAGGAAGAACAACGATTCTACATGGGTGATCACTGGCACGGGCTACGAACAGAAGCTGTATCCCGTAAGCGTCCAAATAGCGTAGACAATATTATCTACAGTCAAGTGGAGTCTATTGTCGGCAAGCTTACTGGTTGGGCACCTTATCCTGACTTCCAAGCACAGGAGGAAGGTGACGAGCAAAAAGCATCTGACTTAAACGACTATATGCCGTATGAACTCA
This sequence comes from Paenibacillus sp. Aloe-11, assembly GCF_000245715.1. Classification (NCBI taxonomy): domain Bacteria; kingdom Bacillati; phylum Bacillota; class Bacilli; order Caryophanales; family Paenibacillaceae; genus Paenibacillus; species Paenibacillus sp. Aloe-11. The sequence goes on from NZ_JH601044.1 coordinate 113,925, forward strand.
GGCAAATTAAGTTCAAACAGAAGTATATCCGGGCGATTCGGCGGATGGTTATTCATGGTCCGCTGATATTCAAAACCATCTATGACCCTACGGTTGAGGGTGGGCGTGGACAAAACAGATTCACGGGGCAAAACGATATAATTCCAGTGGACTTAGGGACATTTTTCCCAGACCCAAGGGTTAAAGATTATATTAACTTGCAAGAAATGGGCGCTATTATCGTTAAAACCAGAAAGACGTTGGAGTATTTCAAAGAGCGTTTTCCTGCACAAGGGAAAAAAGTGAAATCTGATGAAGATACGGATGACATTGAAATATTCAATCATGAAGGTGTAAGCAGCGAGGGCTTTAATCGAGACTATGGAGCCAGCTACGGCACTGGGTTGGAGAAGTCGCAAACTGCTGGATTACTTGAATACTGGTATCGTGGCTTACCTAAGATGGTGAGTGCCGATGATAGAGAGATTTTCCGGGAACAGGCTGAGAAAAAGTTAGAAGAGGGCAAAGACCCATCAGAGTCCTACGCAAAAGCAGAAGGCAATATGGATGGAGTACACTGCATTTACATAAGTGCAGATGGTGTTTTTCTTGAGCACAAAGCCTATGTATACGATCATGGCAAATATCCGTTCACAGCCCGTACTTTGTTTCCTGATGAACGTAATATATCGGGTAAAGGGTTTGTTAGGGACATGATCAAGCCTCAGATTATGCTTAACAAGTTTGCTGAGCTTGCCGTTTCTACAATGGCTAAGCAGGGCGGCAGCGGAATAATGTATGAAGAGGGCGCCATTATCAAACCAAACACTTGGAAAGAACAACGGTCAATTGAGGGGGCTATGCTTCCTACAGCTCACGGAGCAATATCAGGCAACAAAATTAGAGAAATGCAAGGTGTTGATGTTCCTGCTACTGTGCTTAACATGCAGCAATACTATCTGCAAATGCTTCAAAAGATACCTGGGCAGTTTGATAGCGCGAATGGTCAGGCTAGCAGTGATGTAAAGTCAGGCGAACAAGCTAAGTCCCTTATGGCAGCAGCTAGCACCCGGCTAAACACTGTTACAGACACTATCGAAGAAGCGTTGCAAGACATGTACGAGCAGTACATCGAGCTAATGGCTCAGTTCTATACGGAAGAGCGT
>NZ_JH601044.1:115088-134373 GCF_000245715.1 Paenibacillus sp. Aloe-11
GGGCGTTCAATAAGCGTAAGCCGTGATTCCATTGTATCCGGTGTAGCGACTGAGTATGATACTGGCGAAATGACAGCTGATCCTGAAACAGGCGAGCCAATTCCGGACGTAAGACAGGTTGTTGAGGAATATGTACCTACCTTCGACATACTGGTCAATATCAGTAGCGACAAGCCACATGACCGCGAATACTGGATACAGATGGCATTCAATATGATGCAGATGATGGACCCGGTCACACAGCTGCCTATGATCGACGGTGAGGCAGTCCGCTACACCATCCAAAATGGACGTATGGAGCCTATGGACGTGATCAAACGGCGTGTGCAGGAGGAATCAGGCTTACAGCAACAAATCAAGCAGATGCAAGAACAGTTTGGACAGTTGCAACAGCAGAACCAGCAGATGCAACAACAGATTGGTGAGCTGACTGGACAAAAGCAGATGCAGGAGCAGCAAGACAGGGAGTTCAACCAGCAGGTACAACAACAGAAGCTGGACATTGAAGCCAGTAAAGTAGCTGGTGGACTAATGAATCAGATGGGCGGTGGTGTAGCATGAATGCCCCTACAATGACTAAACAAATCATTATTGAGTTTGATGTACTTACAGGTGATGTGGACTATAAGAATCCAGATCAACTAACTTATATAGAAGCTTTGGGCATGATCGAATTCGCCAAGATGATGATCATGGGTCGTTATATTGAAGAAACAAACGAATAATACAGGCCGTTCCCAGTCGTGGGGCGGCCTTTTATATTGCTTATCTCTGCTGCCAGCCATAGCAGCTTATCCGATAGGAGGAAGTACCGATGGGAGATGAAGTATTCGAACAACCCGCCAGCCATAGCGAGGACGTTCAAACCACAGAAACACCAGATACACCGGGCGTCGATATCAACGCAGCTTTGAGGGAATTCGGCATCATTAAGGATGAACCAATGGGCGAAGAGCCAGACGAACCGGTACAAGAAGAAATTGAGCCAGAGGACGAGCCGCCAGCCATAGCGGACGAACCCAAGAAGCTCAGAGTCAAAGTTAACAAAGAAGAGATTGAAGTCGATGATGACCAAATCCCCGAACTAGTCCAGAAGGGTTTCGGTCTGGACAAGGAGCGCAAACGTAGAACGGAAGCTGAACAAGCCTTGCAGCGATCCGCCAAACTCGCCGGGTATGAAACAGCTGACGAATACCTTGCTAACTTGGACAAAATCGAGCAGCAAGCCGTGCAAAAACGGCATGAGGACTTTGATTATCTTAAGCAACAGCTTCGTGAAGAAGTGGAGAACGCTGGGCTTGATCCTGACTATGTTGAAAGGTACTTGGACGCGCATCCTTTGCTGCAGCAAGCCAAGGAAGTGATGGAGCGTGAATCCAAAGCACAAGAGCTACAGAAACAGGAAGCGCAGCAACAACAGCTACTAAAAGGCTGGGAAGAGTTGTTTAACCAGCATCCTGAATTGGTTGAAACAGCGCCACCAGAAGGAGAAAAACCAGACTGGCTTACTGCAGAAATGGACGCTCTCATTGAGCAGGGTTACAAGCCTATTCATGCGTTCGAACTTACCAATCGGGACAAGATCATTGCAGATGAACGTAAGCGCACTGAGCAGGCTGTGATCAAGCAACAACGCCTGAATAAGCGTGCTCAGGTGGAAAAACAAGCAGCATTAGAGACTGAACCGGAAGTGCCAAAAGAGTTGGCGGACGGTTTCGCGTTATTCGGGTTAAACCCGGCAGCAGCCAAAAAATACGTTAAAAAGTGAGGTAAAAACATATGGGATTCAGATGGGTTTTTAATGATTACGGAGCGCCTGAAAGTCGTATTGCTCATATTTTTGCGACAAACAGCGAGGCAATTGCAAGAGGCGAAGCGGTCTCTCTTGTAAATGGTAGATGGAGCAAAACAGCAAACGGAGCAGCTATCGGAGGGTTTTCCAACCAAACGATTACTGCTGGTACTGACAAAAAACTAGAAGTGACCTTGGCGCGTGAAGGAGATAATTTTGAAGCTCCTTATACGGGTACTCCAGATGCAACTTTCTTGCCGGGTGCTAATACAGTGGATGTCTCTGCAGATGGCCTTTCTGTATTGGCGTCAGATGTGACTGGCGGCTCGCTGGTTGTATTGGATATCAACACAAATAAAGCTACTTGCCGGGTTAAAGTAAAAAACCGTCAACTTTCATAAGGGGGATAAACAGATATGGTACAAAGTATTTTGCAATGGGATAGTAAGGTATTGGAGCCGATTTTCCGTGAACTGTACAGTCAAGAAGTAAAAGGGATGAAAGATTATATCCCTGATATGTTTGATGTTCAAGCATCTACAAAAGAAACAGAAAGTATTGAAATGATCGGCGGAGAAGGCCTGATGGAAGAATGGTCACACTCCAACAAACGTGTCTTTTACTCTGATGTGAATGAATTATGGCAGAAGTATTTTACTCATTCTAAATATTCTGATGGTCGTGAGATTGACCGTGACCTTGTTGATTTTGTAAAACTGACAGCTATTAAAGACCGTATTCGTTCTTTGGCTGGATCTGTTTACTACACTCGTCAAAACATGGCTGCACAATGGTTTGTAAATGGAGATAAAACAACAAATGCAATTGACTTCCGTGGTCGCACGTATAATGCTGCTCTGCCTGATGGAAAATCTTTGTTTGCGACAGATCATCCTTTGGCACCGGGCGACACTGGACCAGGACAATCTAACAAAGGTACTGATGATCTGACGATTGATTCATTCGACGACACTGTAGTAGCTATGCAGGAATGGACGAATGACCGTGGAAACTTGTTACCTATCATGCCTGACACACTTATCGTTGCACCTTATAACAAGCGCGCAGCATTACAAATTGCAGGAACTAGTGGCAAAGGTGAAGGATACGAGCCCGGGTCCGCTGACCATAACATTAATATCTACGAAGGCGACATCAAGGTAATCGTAAATCCATTCTTTAGTAAAGGTAATCGTAAAGCATGGGTCGCAGCAGACAGCCGCCGCATGAAACGAGCAATGAAGTGGTTCAACCACCGTTTGCCAGAAGAAGGAACCATGGAAGACTTTGATACTGAAATCAAAAAGTTCAAGGTCATTATGAGTTGCGTCCATGGCTGCATTGACTGGACTTGGGGTTATGGTCACTTCCCAGTATAAGGAGGGGTTAAATTGTCTAAAACACATTTTGATGCGATTGAAACTAACAGCCTGACAGTAGCAGGACAACCAGTGGGTGGCAGCAACGTCATTGCCGCTACGGTAACGTTTGACCCACCATCCTTGGCTACAATGACCGGAGCGGTGTCGAGCGCCATCACTGTAACAGGCGCTGTCCTTGGCAGACGTGTAGAGGTATATCCTCCATATGATCTGCAAGGCGTACAGGTACAGGCTTATGTATCTGCTGCTAATGCCATTAAATTTTCCTTGTTCAACCCAACTGGAGCCACTATTGACTTAGCATCCGGTAGTTGGAAAGTAAAGGTGGTGGCACCGTGAGCCGTAAAGGGGATGTTGAATGGACAGTAACCAATCCTAAAGCTGGTGGCGCAAAGCATGAATACGTTGCGAAGCTTAAGGTTTCGGAGGACTTTAACGACTCCCAAAAGGACATGGTTACCAACTTTAACAGCATGCGTGATTTTCTGTTTAACAATGGATTGATGGAGAAGAAGGGGAGCTAAAAAGCTCCCTTTTTTGCGTATAGGAGGTACTTGTAATGTCGTACAGGATGGAGATTGACGCTTTAAATGCTCTGCTTAAGGAGCAACAGCGGACAAATGAACTGCTTGAAATCATAGTAAAGCAAACGAGAGGTGAAGAGCATGAAGATGTCAAGCCGACTAGATCCACTACCCGTAAAACAGGCAAGTGATTATGTCTCTGTCACACCAAGCGATACAGCGGACTTGCCTGATGGTAAGTGTGTCGGGGTGTACTGTGGTGTAGGTGGCGATGTGGCTGTCATAAGCCCGAGTGGTAATGCTGTAACGATTAAGGCTGTACCAGCAGGCGTGCCGCTCTTTTTGCCTGCTAAGAGGATAAAAGTGACTGGGACGACAGCAACCAATATTTTAGCGCTGTACTAAGAGAGGTGTAACTGTTATGCGAGTACAGGACGTGGTCGAAGAAATCATTGAGAAGCTACCAGAAAATAAAATCCCAGTCGTGAGTATACTGCGTAAGCTGACCAATGTAAGAGATATGTTGTTGCGTACACCAACCGCAGCACAGCAGCAATCAGAGGTAATCGAAGAAGCCATTGACACCGTTGTGGGCGAAGGATTGTATGATCTGCCATGCCCACCAGGAAACGTCACAGACGTCGATATACGGCGTGCAATCTACGACAACAGCGAAGGTCATGACGATAGCCGACATTGGCACAGGATACCGCTCAGGCAGTTTAACGAGCGGACACGACACCCATATTACTACTTTGTAGCTGGTCAGATTGGTATATTTCCACCGCCTAAGTATGCCAAGGCTTATGGCGTCAAGATTTTTTACACGCCTGTGTACCCCGAAATCACAGTGAATGATATGCAATCTACAACAGGCTTTGACCCGGATTGGGATATGTTGTTGGTTTACGGTGTGCTGCGCGATATCATGCCTGAAAACAATAACTTTGATGTGCGTTATCAGCAGCTATTGGCAGATTATCGCACGGCTACAAGTGGTTATGAACGGTATGTAATAGAGGAGAGGTGGTAACGTGGCTAATCCTTATCCATGGAAACACGGTAACACGAGTGAAAATACAGCGGCAGAACTGGACCCGCGCTATGAAACACCGTTAGGAGCTCAGGAGAAAGCAGACAAAGCTGAGCAGGAGTCCAAAGCATACACTGACGCATTGGATGACCGTTTTAAAGCTCATGCCGCTGATCAGACGGTACATGTTACTCAGACAGACCATAACAAGCTAGATGGCATTGAGTGGGGCGCAGAGGTCAACCAGAACGCCTACACTGTGGTGAATGGTATCCCAGCAAACGCACCAATGACTGAACTCAAGATACTACAGGGCATAGGCGTACGGATTACTCAAGACCCAGATGACAGAGCAATTACTATAACGGCAACTGGACCATTTGATCCCGAACCTATCCCGTTAAGTAAAGTATATGACGCTGGCAACTCAGCTTATCTTAATGCTGGTACAGCAGCTGGGAATGTACCTGTACTCGACGAAAACGGCAAGCTTGACGCTGTAGTTGTTCCAGCTATAGCGGTAACTGATACATTCGTGGTAGCTACCCAAGCAGATATGTTAGCACTAACTGTTGAAAAAGGTGATGTCGCTATAAGAACGGACATTAACAAGTCGTTCATACTGAAGAACGACGATCCCACAGTATTAGCCAGCTGGCAGGAGTTACTTACTCCTATGTCTCCCGTGCAAAGCGTGGCAGGCAAAACGGGTGTTGTAACGCTGACAAAAGCTGATGTGGGACTAGGCAATGTAACCAACGAGAGTAAGGCGACCATGTTTACCAATCCAGCGTTAACAGGTACGCCAACGGCTCCTACAGCAGCAGCTGCAACCAACAATACACAGGTAGCTACCACGGGATATGTTAAACAGCAAGGCTATCTAACGTGGGTGGATTTCCCGTTTACTTATCTTCGCAGCGGCTTGTTAACATTGCCAGCAAACCCGGCTGTATTGGATGTACCAATCACCACCGTAGTAGAGGATAGCTACAGCATGCGCAGTGGTAACACCGTAGTAGTCCCGTTAGATGGCTGGTACAGCATTAACTTACTTGCTACTGTGCAGGACCTTCCGACCACGAGCCGGTTTGATATTACCATAAATCAAAATGGGACATTGCTTACTAATCGACAAGTTGTTGGGTTTGGGGCTAGCGCGGTAACTTTTTTAGGAATTGAAGAACAGCGCTACCTAGCTGCAAGCGATGTAATTACATTTAAGACATCTCAAACAGGTGCAGGCACGTACATGTTGTACAACGTGCATATAAGACTTACACGGCTAGGACGTAGGCCGTAAAGGGGGGAATGATATTGGTGCTACCATGGCGTCCTAACACAACACAGGATATTGGATCGCAGCTTAACCCGCGCTATGAAACTCCTATGGGTGCACAGGAAAAAGCGGACAAGGCTGAGGAAAACGCAAAGAAATATGCTGACGACAACTTTGCTAAGAATGCATTTAAAACGATAGATGTACCCGGCAAACTCCCAGTAGTGGCTGATGATAAGGAAGATACATTAACCCTTGAGGCTCGCACAGGCATAGCGATTACGACTAATCCCGAAGAAGATAAATTAATCTTTACAGCCACGGGAGACGCAATTCCTGGCTTACATGGATCGTCTCATTTGAGCGATGGTGCGGACCCTATACCAAATTCGACGTTGACTGTGAGCGGTCTAATGAGTCCACAGCAAGTGGCAGACTTGAATGATTGGGTCGCAAACAAAAATACCTTTGTCAAAAAGGGTACGTACTCGCTCAACGTAAAAGACTACGGGGCTGTAGGTGATGGGGTAACAAACGATACTGCAGCAATTCAGGCAGCTATTGATGCTCTCAAACTGGTCGGTGGATTTATATTTTTCCCAGCAGGCAAGTATTACGCTGGCGAGCTCAAACTATACAACGGTATCTCTCTCATGGGCGTTAATCAGACGTGGGATTACGAATATGACTTGGGACCATCACGTATCATCGCTAAGATCGGCGATGAGTTTATGTTTCGTGCTAACGGTGCCAGTCATGTCGGGATACACAATATAACTCTTGTCGGTCAAAGCCGGATTACCAATGGAATAGATGGTTCAGTTCGATTGCTCCAAGTAAACAATTGCCAGTGGGCAGGGTTTAACACGGCAATAGGGTTTGACCTCGGCGGCACACAGGGCCAGCAATGGCAGATCAGCAATAGTGCTATTTTCAACAATAACGTTGGCATCAACTTGCTCTATGACAGTAAGGTATTTGACAATTTTATCTACACTTGCAAAACGGGGATAGTCTTTAACGGGACGGCTTGTAACGTGGTGAACAATAAGGTGGAGTATAACGACTTGCACATATCCCTTACGAATACGCAGCGGTCTACCTTCGCGGGAAATGTTTTCGACCGAGCTGAAAATGAGGGCATCTACATGAACAATGCAAGAGATTTAACCTTTGTTGGCAACGTAATGATGGCATCTGGTTACTCAAACGTCAACGATTGGCAACAGACACACCTTCGCATGATCAATTGCGAAAATATAGTCTTTGATGGCAACGTGTATACAACAGACTACTGGGAGACCAGCGGCAAACCTGCGCATCTTGTAACGGGATCAGGCAGTACGGGGATAAGCTTTACCGGGTGTAACTTAGATAAAGCTTCTTTTGGCGCTTTATTGACTGGAGCATCAGATATTTCAGTCGTTAATAATCTGGGAACGTACAAACGTCAGAAGGCTACCCTTGCATATGGCACGGAAAAAACGTTCGATTTCTGGACAGACTCGCTTATTGATAACAGCAAGAAGACACACACCTTCACAATTACGATGAAGGATACATCAACAGATATCATTTCCGTCAGTCGTGTGTTTTTGGTGGTTATCAGAGACTTTGCCGATGCTCATTTTCAGCAGGGCAACATAACCGACTTGATCGGTACATCCAATATCGGGCCAGCGGCCAAATTGAATATTAGTCGATGGGGTGTGAGTAGCGAAGGAGCTAAGATATCCCTTACTTTAATCAACGTGGTCAGCAGTAACAACGCATTTGAGGTTACTGTCGAAGTCGCAAAATCTTAGGGTGATAACATGAAAATAAATGAGATTATCCAAGAAGCAGATTTATTGGTACCTAATGCAGTCGACGTAGCGGATAAACTAATCTGGTTGAACGCAATTAACCAGGACTTTTTTAACGTGGTGAAGATACCTGTCTTCGACTCGTTTACGTCTGTCTTGGATCAAAGCCAGTACACATTATCTGCTAATGTGCGATTTAAAAATATAGATTTCGTTATGTGTGGCGTGATCAAATACCACGAACTATCATCAGACGCACCAAACCCGCTCCAGAATACGTTTAGGTTTGATGATGCAACCAAGGTATTAACTCTATCGCCACCGCCCTATGTGGCAGGATTAGGCGGTCTAGTGAGGTACAGTAGAATAGGCACCACAACCTATACAAGCAGCAATTTAACCATAGAGCCGGATGCGCCAGCAGAATACCACTGGACGTATATCCCGGCTCTTGCTGCATACATCGCTCATAGTATGGATGATGAGGTTAAAGCAGCCAACTATGAAAATCAGTATAAAAACGCCTGGAACGTGGCGGCTCAGAACCATCAAAGGGCGGTGGTATCGTGAATGTGATCCGGTACCCACAAGCTAACTACCAGCCGTTACCCGGCATACAGCAGGCAATAACGGTCCGTGAATGGAAAGGGTTGAGCAGCTTCGACCCTTTATCCATCCAGGACAATCTGTTTACCAGCATCAGCAACTTTGTATTGGACGAATACCCAGTTATAACAGCTAGGCGCGGTTACAGTGTGCTAGGGAGTGCAATAAGTACATCAGTACTCGGGTTAGGTGTGTGGAAGAATCAGCAGCTGCATGCTGTCTTTGGCGATGGTACATGGCGAGTGTTTAACAATAATACTTGGCAGACGCTGGCATCAGGCCTGGATACCTCAGCACGTTGGTCATTTACGAACTTTCAAGGCAATTGGTCAGACATCCATTTAGTAGGCGCCAATGGAGTAGATCCTATCAAGCACTATGACGGTACTACGGTATCTAATTTAACCGGAGCACCAGCCAAAGGTAACTATATTACCACTTATCAAAACAGGCTGTGGTGTGCTGTTGGTAAGGAAATAAAGTCATGTGCCTTAGATCAACCGGAGCAATGGGAACTGTACAACGGTGACGACGAGGATAGCTACGGTAAAGAGATGGAGTCCATGGCAGGGGAAACCGTGAATATGCTGTCAGGTAGCTTAACCAAGCTTACGATAGGCATGCCTAACAGTCTCCATGAGATGTACGGCGGTGTCCCGTCAGACTTTACCACTAAGATGGTGGCTGACCGTATCGGCGTCCGGAATAACCAAAGCGTAATCACTCAGGACGGTGTTATCTACTTTTCTAACCTTAACGGAGTGTATCAATACACTGGTGGGGTCTTGCCAGATAAATCGTTTAGCGAGGTCGTTAAGGGCTTTATAAACGGCGTATCATCTACAAGCTGCGCCGGGACAGATGGTAAGACATTATTCTTTTCCACTCACCAAAACGACATATTAAACTATGATCCGCGCATTCAGGCATGGACGATGTTTAACGACATAGACCCGTTATGCTTTGCTTCAATGGGTGAGAACCTCTACGTGGGCGATAGCAAAGGTAGAGTGATACAGCTATTTGGGGCCGCTAAGGATGGCACACAGGACGTTAAATGGTCACTTATCACTAAGCCGTTTAACAATAGCTCAATCGCTCAAAAGCTTCGGATGTACAAGCTATGGGCTGTGGTAGATTTGCTGTCTACTAGCAACCTTAAGATATACCTGTCGCCATCTATTAACGGAAATGATTGGGTACAGGTGGGTGAGATTGCACCAGCTGCTGACCTTATTAAGCATCGGGTGATTATACCTACCGCCAAGATAGCGAATGAGAATTATATACGCATCAAGTTTGAGGGTACGGGCTACTTTAAGCTGCATGAATTGACCCGGCAACAACGTGAGATGCCACTATATTAGGAGGTTTTTTACATGGCAATGTTCCAAGCTCCATTACTAACCGCACAAACCAGTCACGCTCAACTGTTGGATGAGTTCGCAAAAGTAGTTAAGGAATTAGAGTTTATCGTTAACGGGGCAATCGACTCTAGGAATGTTAGAGAAATCGGAGGCTACAACGTAAACAAAACTGAGCTGCAATCCAGAGACGGTGCCGTTGGCATGAGCAGCGCGCGAACGGACGAGGATGATCTACGTATATGGGCGGGTGATCCAGACCGTGCTAAGGCGGCGTTTAAGGTGTTTGAAAGTGGCTTGGTTACACTAACTAAGTTTTTGCTGAGTAGTACAAATGGCGAATACCCCAAGATCGAGATGGGGTCAGAAGGGAATCTGCTTGCTGCTTATTTTGACGAGAAAAACTATATTTCTATAGAGCCTAATTACTTCGGTTCACCTTCAATTAATTTGGTTAGAAATGGAGAAATACAAGGCAGAATTAATACTATTTTGGGATTTGATATTGTATCTGTAGGTACTATGAATATTCAAGCAGCTGGAGGAAGCATAACTCTTAATCCTTCCGAAACAGTTAACATTCAAAGATGGAGTAAGCTTAAAAATGTCGATGAAAACAAGACGCTTCAAGACGAACTGAATGAAATTTATAATCGTCTGGAATCTCTCGAAAATCCTTAAAAAAGAATTTATATACTATTCATGATGTGTTATATTGGTGAAAAATGGAACGAAGGAGACACATCATGAAAAAATATGTAGCTGGATTTCTAGCTGGTGCGCTATTTACAATTGGGGCGACATCTTTCGCCGATGAGATTCAAAGTTTGGTCGGGAAGAAGATTCAGGGCGAGACAGCAGTGTCGGTTAATGGAAAATCAGTCGACAAGGCAATAGTAGTAGAGGGTAAAAGCTACGCTCCTGTACGCTCCATTGGTGAGGCCACTGGAATGAAGGTCCAGTTTGGAAAAGAGGGAATTGCATTGAGTGACGAGTCTAGCAATCCAATAAATGAGACTACAACGCCAACGCCAACGCCGTTGGATGGAAAAGAGAAGGAAAAAGTAAAATCTTATGCGCCTACACTCGAAAAAATTGAGGCAGCTATTAAAGAAAACAACTCACTGATACAGGAAAACCAAGATGCCATTGATAAAATGAAAGAAAATATGAAAAAAGGAACTTACTCTGATGTTCTAATGAGATCTGCTGAAACAGACCTTAAATTGTACGAAGGTAATATCGAGAATTATAAGAAAGCAAATGAAAATCTAGAAAAGCAAAAAGCTGAACTAGAAAAACAATAATGTAAATCGTACGACGTCGTACGGTTTGCAAAAGCGCCGACGTCGGCGCATTTAAAATGTGGCGACGTCGCAACATATCAGCAACAATAAAATAATGAGCAAAAGGATTCTCTTATGAGGGTCCTTTTCTATTGGGAGGAATCAAAATGAAGTCCATAAGAGAATGGCTGATCTTCAAACTTGTTGGAGACCAGCCAGTAATCATGAACATTGATGTTTCCTTGAAGAAGCAATTCTATGAGTTAAAGAAACCAATTTTAATTAAGAATGCTCTCTTGGAATAGGGTTGTTGGAAATGTTATATTTTAAGCAACGTGGACACTTAAATGCAAGATTTTGAACTTGCTTGAACTCAACCCCTCTAGCTAAGATATGGTCACAGAAACCGCAAGCAAATTTGTAGCTTCCTGATCCAACGACGAATGGGCGTTTGTCGTCATTGTTTGGTTTAACAAATACGGTTACTTTTCCATCTTGTGGTTCTGGTACGATTTTTAATTTTATCTTTTTCAACATCTTCACCCCCTCTCTAAATATATAATTTTAGTAGAGATTGAAAAATATGAATAGGGAAACTTTGGGATTCTCTTACGAGAGTCCTTTTTTATTGCATAAGAATGGAGGTTCAATATGGCAACCACCAATAAAAACAACTTTGGCGTACGCCAAGCTCTGAATAACAAAGGAGTAAATAACAGCCGAATCGGATACAGCAACGGTTATGTGACGGTGGACGGTAAAAACTTTCTTAAACCGGGTTCAGTTGCTAACGGATCAGCAATGTCTTCACAGCAAAATTTCAACAACGCTTGGCAGGGCATGGCACCTACTAAGCCCGTATCTGTGCCAACAGTAGCTAAGGCCTCACCTATGGTACAGGCTGCAAATAACGTCCGTAACAACATGACTACATCGACATTTACACCGCCTACACCGCGCTTGGAACAGACGCTTAACTCTTTGTCGGGCTTGGCTAATACACAGGCTGCTAAGCTACCAGAGTTCAAATATGATCCACAGAGTGACCCAGCATATCAGGCTGCTTTGCGAGAGGCACAGGCGAACCTAGCAACGGCTCAACGTAATACCAATGCTGGCTTGAGAGCTACCGGACAAGGTAAATCATCCTATTCCGAAACGTTAGCTAATCAGCTTGCCAACCGCTCCATGGAAAGCATAGCAAATACTACGTTGCCACAGATGATGCAGCAGGCATACGGACGGTTTATTGATAAGGCAAACTACGATCAGAGCGCGGCACAGCAACAGGCCGCACAGCTTGCTAACCTGTATGGCCTACAGTATCAGCAGGACGTTACAAAGCCTATGGCAGAGGCCCAGTTAACAGGTAATTACATGCCAGCAGAAGCGAGACAGGCTATAAATGACATTCTCACATTCAAAAATCAGGCGGAGACTAAAGGAACTACAGCCCAGCAGCGTGCAGATTTAAGCGCACAAGCTGATAACAGACGTAAGATACTTGAGTCCCTTGGTATTAACTCTGCTGCGTATGGTGCGAATGTGAATGCTAACAACGCATCTCAAAACGCAAGCACAGGATTCCGCACATTGCAAGGACAGCAACAGGATCTACAGCGTAAAGAATCCAATCTTAATGCTGCTAATGTAGTCAGCCAAATGACTGGACGTGCTGTAACTCCACAGGATGATTGGCAGGGACTTAATCGACAAGCAAATAACCCAAATACGCCGCTTACGCTGCAAGCTCAACAACAAAATTTCAATAATAGTCTAGCAGCAAGACAACAAGAATTTAACGAAGGTCAGCAAGATTGGGAAAATGATTTCTCGACAGCTCAGTTTGGTAATACAGTGGATCAGCAAGCTTTGCAAAACGCATGGAATGCATCTGATCGTCTGGGTTATGTAACAAGTGAATTGTCATCTTTAACAGGCATTCCACAGGGAATCAGAACGCTGGATGCGCGTCAATTTGAATATGGAGTAGAGAAAGACAGAGCTGCTGCAAGCCAGGGAATGACAGCAGAAAAGTATGCCAAGGATTATTTGGACAATCAAGTGATTAAATCCAAAGATGCTGACGACAACACAATCATTACAAACAAGCCTGATATCGAAAAGGCTATTCTTGCTGCTCCTTTGAGCGAGTACGAACAGTATAAACTTTACCAAAGATATGGAATCCAATGGAGTGGACCGGTCCCAAAACAACAGCCGTAGGAGGTATAGGGACGCTCTCAAGTAAATATGAATCCAGTGGCAACCCCGGTACTGTAGCTCATACACCCGGGGACATTGGGGGCGCTTCCTACGGCACATATCAGCTTGCCACAAATACAGGCAGTGTGAATGCATTTGTTAACTATCTAAAAAATGTATCTCCAAGTATGTATCAGCAATTGGCTGGTAAGAAACCAGGAACGGCCGCCTTTGATTCTGCTTGGAAGAAAATAGCGGCATCAAATCCACAGCAATTTAATTCTTTGCAACATGAATATATGAGACAAGGGACTTTTGCTCCTGCAGTATCTAAAATTGTGAAATCTACAGGCTTGGACGTGTCTAAACGATCCGAGGCATTGCAAAGTGTGTTATGGTCTACAGCAACTCAACACGGCGTAGGCGGAGCTAATAAGGTATTTAAAAACGCTGGCATATCCCCTGGAATGTCAGACGCCGAAATTATCAGACGTATTTACACAGAGAGAGCAGCGAATAACGGCATGAAGTATTTCCGTAGTTCCTCATCATCTGTACGTAATAGCGTTGTGAAACGATTTAAATCAGAAATGAATGATGCGTTGGGTATGTTGAGATAGGAGGGTTAACATGGCTGAAACGTTCATACAGAAAAGAAAGCGTGAGTTAGGAATGGTTGTTGATTCCGCTCCTGTGGGTAATTTGAACTCCAATTCCGACTTAAGTTTTATTCAAAGACGTAAAATGGAATTAGGCATGATAGAAGATACCCGACCGACGCTTGTAAACACACTCAAAAATACAGTCAAATCTCCTGAGGTTAAAGACTTTGTAAATAAAGGACTAAACTATGCTGGACAAGAGATGCAACGGCAGGCGGCGGAGCGTGAAAAGAATCGTCTCAAGCTGCCTTCATCCCTAATAATTGGTCCGGGCTTTATTGAAAACTCCACATTTACACAGGCAACCCAAGGCAACAGGGACGCTATAGGTACTTATAGAGCAGCTACAGGTAAAACAATCAAGCCGTTGAGTGCTTATGAACAATGGATGGAAGGGATAGACCAAGACATAAAAAGATTTCCTGCAATCGCACCAGCAAGACCAATAGCAGAAGGAATTGCAGGTCTTTTGCTTGACAATAAGCCCGGGCAGTTCACTAGCCGCACGTTTGGACAAATAGGTAGCGCCGTAACGGGAGATAAACCTTACTATGACGTTACAACAGGTAATGCTACAGCGGATAAAGTAGCAGACTTCACGGGCGCCCTTGCCGGGGTGGCTGCTTTAGGAATTAACCCTGCTGCACCTGGTGTCCAAGGACAGAATCTAATAACTGGGCCACTGGCAGCGGCAGAAGCTGGACTTGCTACGCGTACGGGGAATGCTCTTACCAATACGATCAGCAGACAGGCAGCTAGAATACCAGGAGTAAGCGCCAGAACAGCAGACAGCTTTACACGTGGTGCATTGACTGGAGCAGGTGCCGGGGCAGTAAGTGGTGCCGCAATTGGCCTTAACCAAGATCAGACGACAGGCAAGGAAATATTGCACAATGCAGGTATGGGTGCGGCTTTAGGAGCTGGTGGTGATATCGTTTTAAGGGGTGCTGGCTTAGGTCTGCGTGAGGCTTTGAATAAGATCAAAGGAGATCGAGCAATACCGGAGATTGATGAAATACTTGCCTTGCCTCTTGGACGCGGCGATCAGCGCATGGCACGGGCTGGTCAGCGATCCAACCTATCAACCAGTGAAGGACCCATTGTTAACCCGACAAACTGGGCGCCAGAACCATTGGCGCTTCCTGCTGGACGCAATACATCCGGAACTACTGGTAGGTTGGCACGTCTCGAAAATCCATATCGGACTAAATTTGAAAACTTGATTCGTGTGGCTAACCAAACGGAATTCACACCGGGTAGAGAAGCGGAAGAATTGGAACAGCTTTGGAGTAGTATGGCAAGCCGGAAAGATCCTGGCTTAAGTGAACTCATTGACCGGGCATACCCAGCACGCCGACAAGTCACGTCAGATCTTGCCCAAAAAGCACGTCAAAATCAAGCAACGCGCGAGAAATATGGTGTTCCGTTGCCTGTGAGAGAAGCACAGCCATCTACTTTTGTAGGTGAAGCTGCATCACCTGTGCAACGTGTAGGTGCTAGACCAGGAGCAAGCCGCGAACCGGTTCAGAGGGTGAATGAATCGTCCATAAATCGTCAGCAAAACTTTAACATCAACGATCCTGAAGTACCTAAGTTCCTGCGTGTGCGGCAGGAAAGAATAGATGCAGCAAACGCTCGAGCAGCAGCGGCGAGTGAACCACCTGTAAATGCTCCACGTGTAGTAGAAGAAGCGCCAGTAAGCCCGATTGTCAATGAAGCTCAGCCACCAACTGGTCAAGCAGGTCAGGTTGAACGTGGATTTGCCAGTACCTTGCGGCAGTCTGAGAAAACACCAGCAGAATTTGCTGAACGTCTTGATTCAACATACCGACCTATTACTAACGCTGAAACGGTGCAACAAGCTAACCGCAGATTGACCGAGGATGTTCGAAAAGCCACTAATTATGTTTTGGATGATTCCCGTTTCACCGCTGAGAAAGCAGCAACGGCTCAACGACTTATTGATCATTATAACCAGCAAAAAAATTATGAAATGGCGGTAAATATCGCTAACAAAGTTGCTGAGGAAGCAACCAACGCCGGACAGTCCATCCAAGCCCTTTCCTTGTTTGAGAGGTTAACGCCAGAAGGCGTGCTTGTGCGTGCTCAGAAGCTTGCTAATAGCATTAACGAGAAGTTGCCTACCAAAGCAGAAAAAGTAAAAATAACGGATGATATGGCTGCTAAAATGACTGATCTAGCGGAAACTACACAGCGTATGACAGGCGTTAAGGGACTTGCTAATGATGTGGTAGATATTTTGAAACGCGCTAAGGATGGCGAAAAGCTTAATGATATTGAGATTGATCAGTTATCCCGATTCGTGAAGGAATCTAAACAATTTGTGAAGGAATCCAGTCGAAAGGTTAATCCGACACCGCCGCGACGACCGCCAGCTATGAAAGATCAGCGCGTGCGTGACAATGTAGTTAAGTTTTTGGATGCGCAAGAAGAGGCAGCTAAGGAACGTTTGCGTGCTCGTGGTATTCAAATTAGTTCAACCCCTCTGGATGTTTGGGCTGATTATGCAGTAATAGGAGCAGCTAAGATGGGTAAAGGTGTAGTCAAATTCTCTGACTGGTCTGAGGCGATGGTAAAAGAGTTTGGTGAAGGTATAAGACCTAGTTTAGAAGGTCTATATGCACGGTCTAAGGAAGCTTTTGAACTATCATCTAAGAAGGTTAGCCAAGATACCATTAGCCGGGCTGAGAAACTAACCGAAAAGATAATCCGTGAGAAAAATTTAACGGACAATGAGGCTGAATCTTTGTTGGTATTAGCTCGTAAAGTATCTGGTTTATCTGGAGAGGCAAAGCGAATTGCTTCACAGGATTTGCAAGTAATATTACAGTCTTTGGATAAACCAGGATTGCTCAAAAAAATTAGTTCAGCTCAAACAATTGCTCAGCTGCTTAATCCAAAGACACAGGTGCGGAACGTTTTAGGCAATGAGTTATTTTATCGTGTGGAAAGACTTAATAAATTTGTTGCTACACCATTTGATATAGCTCGTTCTAAAATTACAGGTGGTCAACGCTATGTGACATTTCGAACAAATAATCAAGGGCAGTTTTGGAAGAATTGGATGGAAGGATCGAAAGCAGGCTGGAATGGAGTTAATATAAACGGATTACAGACGCAATATGATCTTGCTGGTCAAGCCTTTAGAAGTAAATATAATCCTATGACTTATCTGGAAAAGACCCTTGGAGCCGCACTGAGAGGGTTTGATAACGCTGCTTACATGCGGGCTTACAATGACACAATGGGCGAAATGGCAACCTTGGACGCTATTAACAAAGGTGTGAAACCCACCCGTGAGTATGTCCAAGATTTTATTAACCGCGCTGATGAAAACTTGACCGAAATCGCTGGGCAGTATGGTAAATATGTAACTTTTCAAGACAAGAACTCTATTTCTAAGTTCCTTTCCACGGTTAAACGTGGTTTGAACGCAGGCAAAGACTTTGGGATTGGTGACCTGGTTCTAAAATATCCGAATACGCCAGGCGCTTTGCTTATGAGGGCTTTGGAATTCAGTCCAGTTGGGTTTGTTCGCAGTGCCCGTATACTTGAAAAAGGAGCACGCTTTGCTGAATCTAACCCGAGAGAAGCTACACTTGCTCTATCACGTGCAATGGTAGGTACGTTCGGCATGATGGGCATGGGGTATTTCTTGATGGATAAAGGGATCATCACGGGTGAAGCTAGTAAAGACAAGGATATCAGGTCTTTACAACAAGCATCAGGTCAGGGACAATATCAAGTCAACTTGTCCGCATTACAACGCTTTGTTGAGTCTGGATTTAACTCTGATGTGAAGCTAGAAGAGGGCGACCTTTTGTACACCTATGACTGGATGCAGCCTGTGTCTATCGCTATATCCATGGGTGCTAATATCAATAAGAATGTGAAAGATGAGAAAGAGGCCGACGAAAGTCCTGTTCTCGGAACACTAGCAGCTGGATACAATAGTTTTGCTGGTGGGATTAATACTTTGCAACAACAATCCGTCCTGAAAGGCCTTGCTGACGCAGCATCCGGTTACGCTGGTCAAACAGCAACAGATAAAATTGTTGACGTTCTGTCTGATATTCCATCGTCGTTTATCCCTACTATTTTAAATCAGATTAAGCAGACACAGGACAACAGCAAGCGTGAAACCTATTCGCCTAATAAATTAGAACAATCTTTAAATAAAGCTCAGGCAAAGATGCCTGGATTGGCAGAACGTCTACCTAAAAAATACGACACTTTAGGCCAAGAGCAAAGGAATTATCAAGATCCAAGCTTGACTAATATATTCTTAAACCCAGGCTTCCCGTCTCGCTATAAGCTATCTCCTGAAGCTCAGGAGGTCGTTAACCTGATTACTGAGACAGAAGATGAAACCTTGGCTCCACGTGTACCGAGTAAGACGCTTAAAGGTAACAAACTCACAGGAGAACAGTTCAGCCGCTTATCTCAAGTACAGGGTGAAGAGACAGCGCGTAGAATAGGCAATCTTAGAGGTACAACGGAGCAGAAGGCGAAACAAATGGAAAAATTGCTTAGAAAATCTAGTGAAACTGCACGTGAGCAGATTATGCGAGAATATAACTTATCTGCTAAATAACTGTATTAAGGACCCCGGATTATCGGAGGTCCTTTTCTTTTGGGGGAAGTGACATGGAATATATTGAATTGGAAGATGACAGCCGAGAGTGTGCGGTCTCTCAGGAGTTTTTGAATATGGTTTTATGGTTACTTGGACCAGCAGCACGAGACAAGTTTTTATACCCGGCGGTGGATAGCAGTGTACGATTTTATAATTTCAGCGGCAGAACAGATCATCAAGAATGGGCTTTCGCTGTCGACAGCAGCCGGCTTGTTATTCCTGATTTTGCGACAGAAGAAAGTAAAGAAACTGCTTCGGAAGTGGCTCCCGTGGTTGCTGACGGAGGAACAAGATATACGAATGATGCGGATGGAATCCAAGATAGATTTGATCATGCAGGAGGTGGGGATTGAATGGGATGCGAACACGCCAAACGAAGATTTTCAAAGTTATCTGAGGGGGCCAAGACGGCCCTCTTTATTATCCTGGGTGACGTTTACCTATGCCCAAGATGCCGACAAATTCAAAGACTGGAGGGACAACGAGATGGGGAAAAAGACAATCGTAATTGACGCAGGACATGGAGCAAAGGACCCGGGAGCACTCGGTCCAACTGGCAAGAAAGAAAAGGATTTTAACCTTACTATGGCTATTAAGGTGGAAGCATTTTTAAAAGATAATCCGGAACTAAAGGTGGTGCTTACGCGCCGCACAGACGTATTTTTAGAGCTTAAAGAGCGTGTATCTATC
>NZ_JH601045.1:0-43021 GCF_000245715.1 Paenibacillus sp. Aloe-11
GCCCGGCAGGTCCAACAGGACCAGCAGGTCCGACATGCCCCTGTGGTCCGGGAACCCCTGCTGGTCCCGGAGCACCCATGGGACCTGGAGGTCCAGCAGGTCCTTGTGGGCCAGGGACCCCTGAATAGTATGTTTCACTTAATGCGTTGCTAATAGTCGTTCCTGTCGTTCTGATCGCACTAATCAGGCTGCCTTTAAAGACAGGACCAAGAGGTTCCTGTAGAACGATAGACAATAGGGCATCCAGTAGCTGTTGCAGTGTAGTTCCTACACTAATCGGTGAGAAAGGTGTGGCTTCCAGTGCCACGATAGCCAGCTCCAACGCAGCCAATAGGTCTGCCTTAACGCCATTTCTAAGTCTTAAGCTTTTCGTCAGAATCAACAATCGCCTTAAAATTTGCTGCAATGAAGATACATTAGCCGCTGAGGGATTTTTGAATACAAGCGGGATGATTGCGGTCAATTCATTTATAAGCTTGAGAAGAGCTTCAATACCCCGATTAACCTTTGCTGGTTTATTGTCTTCATCCTTTTTTGAAGCGCCACTGAACCTGAACGACCTTTTATGTTTCATGCTCAAATAACTCCTCCTCACCATTCTTCCTGCTGTAGAGATGACAGGTGGTTAATCGCCCCGCTTCACAGATATAATTAATATATTTACTGAGGGAAAAAGGGTGAATAAACAAGCAAAAATGAATGTTGGAGTATTCACAAAAAAGCGCGGTCCCCGAAAATGCCAGGGGCCGCGCTGTATTTGTTTGTATTCCATCTAATTTAAGGGTCTTCAACAGACTTATTTGAAAATACGTATTAGCATTTCAGCCAGCTCACCTCTGCTGATGGCTGCCTTCGGTCTGAGCGTCCCATCAGGATATCCGCTGATCCAACCGGAGCCTATAGCATTTTCGAATGCAGTGGAAGCCCAGGAGGCAATCTGCTGCTCATCCTTATAGGACTGCGGTGCAGCCTTGCTTGGAGCAGATACTTTATCCGCTACTGCATGTGACAGGATCACCATCGCCTGTTCACGTGTAAGGCTTTCATCAGGGCCGAATGTCTGAACGGTTAGCCCTTGAATCCACCTTTGACGATGAGCGGTATCCACGGCTGCTGCAGCCCAGTGCCCTTCCATATCTGTAAAGTCTGTAGATGCACCCTTGTCTTCGGTAGTCCCCAAAGCTCTGATCAGTATGGACACAAATTCTGCACGGCTTACCGCGCGCTCAGGGCGCATATTGCCGTCTTTATATCCTTGTATCCAGCCTTTGGCTGCAAGAGATTGCAGGGACTTCGCTGCCCAATGTCCTTGTACATCCGGCCATACCTGAGCGAGCTCTTGCGAATCCGATGAATTTATAGGGTCATTTTGCACATTTGTACGGTCGGTTTGAGGCTTTGCGTCGGTGGAGACGGCAACAGCAAAGGTACTTAACCGGGTCGTATTCAGACTCACACCTGACAACATGCCTTTTGAATCCATCACAGCAGTGCCTTTTAGAATCTCACGCTCGCCATTTTCATGAATAACAAGAATGGAGAATTGAGGCTCCGCATTCTGTACTTTACTTAAGGATTCGTTATCCAGCGGTAGAACGATGGACGAGGTTCCTGTCACGTTGGCTTTGATGTCTACAACCGGACCTATCAGCTTCAGGCTGGATTGTTGCTCCGCCCAATCGCGCATCTGCTGTACACGTTGTGCATCTGCATGCTGGAAGGACAAAGTAACGTCCTCCTGGCCTGAAGCCATACGGGTTAAGGCGTCGCTGGATATCATCAGTGTTCCATATCGGGATATCACGGCAGCTCCAACCTTATCCCATTTATTCAGTAAAGCATGAGAAAGGATAACACGGCTAATCTGTTTTTCCTGCTCCAAATGAATGTCTGCGTACGCCTTGCCTTCTCGAAGTGCTTGTTGTATCTGCTCATTCACATATGCCGCTGTTGGAATAAAGAGGGAGACCTCTTTCCCCTGTCCGGACAATCCTGCCTGTAGAGCCTGATCTTCCTCTTTATCTTTGTTAGACTTCCCCGTGTTCACACTAATCTTGGCAGGGATCATGACTTCTATTGCTTGTGTCAAAGCATGAGAACCATCACTTACCTTTGTGACATCCAATATTACAGCTACAACGGATGGAGTTGCTGCCTGAATAATCGTTCCATCGGTCCGCACGATGTCTGTCTGGCTGCTGCTGCTAATGGTCAGACGGAAACCATCGGGTACAACAGGCAACCTGAGCAGTGTATCACTTGCTGTAGGAGCGGGTATGCCTGTGATGGAATCCGCGACACGCTGGGCGGTTAAACCTTGGGCATATACTAACTCTGAAGGAACGCTTTGCATGCCATTTACGTTCTGCAGCACATAGTAGCCGGCACCCTCGGGAACGGGGGTAAACATATATTTCCCTTCTCCCGAAGCGATCCCTTCCGCTATAAGCTGCTGCTGGGCATTGTACAGCTCCAGCCGAGCCCCCGGCAAGGCACCTGTAACGATCACTGAGGCGACACTCCCTGTGCCTGCTATGGCTTGAACAGCACGTGGCAGTACGTTTACACGGCGTTTGGCTGGCTCTGCCGTCCAGCCTCCATTGTCGTTATAAGCATAGCTCAATACGTATATGCCGGGTACATCTGTATCGACATTACCGCTACCTGACAGCTCAGGTATCAGGACATTGCCGTATACGCTGTCCAGTACACTGGCTCCCGGATCGGTGAAGCTGTCGCCAGTTTCCAGGACAATCGGATTATTGCCGTTCAATCGTACATAAGGTGTATTCGGCAATGCCTTTAACACTGTGATCGAGAATGTTCTTTGTGCAGAAGCTGTACCTTTAGAAATGATTGCCATTAACTGTACATTCACATCACCGTCTGTATATTTGGGCCGATTCACCTGACCGCTGCTGCTGAGGATATCCGGTTGATCCGAAGACCAGACGATCTGGGTGTCGAATGCCCCTGTCTGTGGCAGAGCAATAGAATCCTTAATCCCTTGCGGGTAATCCAGTTTCAGTGTATTTGCCGCCAAATTCACTGCTTCATCAGCGCTTACAGGCAGTGCGGGCACGAGCAGGCTGAATGTTTTTCGAAGCTCAACCCCGCCTCTTGCCAGAACCGCTTCCAGCGTGATGGTCTGATCACCCTGTACATAGCTCGGGAATGTTACATGTCCAGTATGTTCCAGGAATTCAGGCTGATTTGAAGTCCACGACACCTGAACGCCGTTCAGAGCGTCTTTTGGCAGATATACGTCTCCAGTTACTGTAGTCATCGGCAGTTCAAGCGCTCTGTATGCTGCGTCAACGGCCTCGGTGTCATTCATTGGCAGACGGAGTACGTGTGCAGTAAAATTCTTTATTTTCGTTAAGCCAGCGAGCTGTAGGGTAGCTGTTAGGGTAACATCTGTATCTCCATGACTATAGGAGGGTCTGGTGAGTGTTCCATCTGCTGAAATAACAAGCGCATTAGCTGATGACCATTGAATTAGCACACCACCATCTCCAGATAAAGGGAGAGATATATTTTCTTTTACGGCAGACAAATCGCCTAGTGTGAGATGATTCGCAGCCTGGTCCAGTGTATCTTGAGCAGAAGCTTTCAGTACCGTAACCTCGAAGGTTCGGGTATCTGAAGCGGTTCCCTTTGTAATCGTCGCTGTCAGCTTTACCGTCTTGTCTCCCGCATCGTAGCTTGGACGCGTTACAGTCCCTGTATTAGTAATGACATCCGGGGCATCTGAGTTCCAACTCACCGTCGTACCGTTCAACCCAGACAGTGGCAATGCCAGCGGCTGTGATACTGCTGTGGCTGAGTCACCCGAAGCAAAGCCCGGAGCAAGTGCGTCTTTGGCCTGCGCAACATCATCGGCATCCGTAGGGATGTTCACTGTGACCTCCGAGGGAGTACTTTCTCCCCGAGCATTCACAGCCTGCAGACTGTAAACAGCCGTACCTGCCGGTAATGCCGTGGAATCTGTGAATCGGGTTAATGGTCCTGCATACAATGTGATGCCATTTCTGATGACCTTGTATGACGTGGCGTAAGGAACAGCGTCCCAGCTTAACTCCACCGTATTTCCATTTTTGGTTCCTGTAAAATGACCTGGAGCCTGCGGAACGGGCAATCGCTCCCCATAAGCAGCGAATTCCATGATAGAAGTCCACAGATTGTTTCTCGCGTTTCCTTGGTCAATATATAATCGCAAGAATCGTGCGGTTACAGGAGTGATGCTCTTTTCAAAATTAGGATTCGTATTATTCTGAACGGTATCGACAGTAACCCAATTGCTTCCGTCACTGCTTGTTTGCAATCGAAAGCCATAAGGGTCACGTTGATCCTGCCATCCACTGATGATCCCCATGCCTGCTACACCATAACGGTCTACGATATACCAGTCTCTCAAATCTATCTGAATCCATTTTTCACCGTTGCTGGCTTGATACCAGCGGCTTGTTGGTTCATAGGAACCGTCGACTGCCTTGGCGGGGGCATAGGGTTGACTGTAGCCGCTGGTTGTGACTGGCTTGTTAAGCACCACATTTTCCGGACCTGCCGCATTGGCTTTATTCGTCCCTATGAGCAAAGCCGCTCCGCCGAGAAAGGGCAGCAACGGAATCAGCAAGCGATAGGGTTTCAATTTGTTGCGTGTGAAGTTATTGCCTTCGAGCACGCCATCACCTCTTCTTCGTTAAATAGCACACTGATGAACACATTCATTATGGGCGGGACGGGAACGCCGCTCCTTCAATTGCGATATAGTAGTCTACATTCGGCATCGGAGAGGCCCCGCGCAAATCAGGCAATGCAAATGTGGTTCTCCCATCGCCACCAAAATTAGTACCCAACAGCGAAAATAACGCTGTATTTTGCGAAATATTCAAGATCTGACCTTCGCACTTTAGCCAGCCTCTAGGAGCGA
This sequence comes from Paenibacillus sp. Aloe-11, assembly GCF_000245715.1. Lineage (NCBI taxonomy): Bacteria > Bacillati > Bacillota > Bacilli > Caryophanales > Paenibacillaceae > Paenibacillus > Paenibacillus sp. Aloe-11. Next base: position 4,934 of record NZ_JH601045.1, read on the forward strand.
ACGTGTAAGGGTACAACGTAATTTCTCCAAGATAAGGCTCGGGGGATGCTTGTGCCTGTTTGGGACTAATCGCCGTTCCTCCTAACAAAATCACTGCTAACAAGCTCAACACAGCGGCTTTTTTCCAAAAATGATTCTTCATACCTACAGCTCCTTTTGAATTCGAATAATGGACAAATAAACACAAGTAATTTGCGACATTAGTCATAGAATGAATAGATATTATCATGGTTTTTCGCTTTTGACACTGCAATTGCCCCATCAAATTCACCTTTTTATTCCTTTTATTTATCAAAAAATATCCCCCATGAAATAGGCATGTTTAGGTGCGAATGTCACTTGTTAAATCCTTTATGTACGCGTGAGACGGATTAAGCCGTCTGTCAGTGATGCATCTTTTTTCTAATCCAGGTAAATATATATACAAATCGGATGGAAGTGAAGGAGGAATGGACATGTGGCGGACAATCATGACTCACGTCCCCAAATGGACTGTGTGGATAGAAGCCTTATTTTTGTTCATTGTACCTTTGGTTATTTTTTTGGTGGTACGACAAATTAGAAAACTGGATGGCCGAGAGAGTAGACGTATGGAGCGTTTGAAGCTTATGGAAGAACAAGACCGCTCGAAGCATGCAGATCGTAATACGCTTGCAAGTGAGAAGGAAGGGGAAACCTTTACAGAAGATTATCAGGCCAATGTGGAAAAAATCAGACAAGCAGCCGCAGATATGGCAGATGTGAACGAGCGCTCCATTTTTCTGGAAAACCTGAACGCTGCAGGTACTCTTTTTTTTGTGGATGGATTAACGGACAAGGTGGGTATGGACCAGAACGTTTTAAAGCCGCTGATGGATTGGGGCAGATCCGGACAAGAGGGCGACGAGCCTCCGAGAGGAGAATCGCTTCGGGATATGATTATTCGTCAGGTCATGCTTGTGTCGGAGACAGAATGTACGTTGGAAGTCCAATATGCTTTGCAAAAGGTATTGTTCGGTTCAGTGGTTCTCATGATTCAAGGCATACCGGGTGCTTTTGTGCTGGGTACACCCAAGGGGAATACACGAGGGGTAGAAGACCCAATATCAGAGTCGGTGCTGCGAGGACCGCGAGTCGGTTTTACGGAGACACTCAGCGACAATACGGCGATGCTGCGCAGACATGGGGAAAGTACGGAACTGGCTATGTCGTCCTTCAAAGTCGGCAAAAGAGTGGAGAAGCAGTTGATGGTGGTGTATTTCAGAGATATCGCTGACCCTGAGCTTGTAGATGAGGTAAAGCGCCGGATAAAAACCATTGATATGGATGAGGTGCTGGAGTCGGGCTATGTAGAGCAGCTTATAGAGGATAACTTTCTTAGCCCTTTTCTGCAAATTCAAAATACGGAGAGACCGGATCGGGTCATGGCCGCATTGCTGGAGGGACGGGTAGCGATTCTCCTGGACGGTACCCCTTTTGCGCTCCTGGTGCCTGTAACGTACGGGATGATGCTCCAGTCTCCTGAAGATTACTATGAACGATGGATACCGGGGTCGCTTATTCGATTTCTTCGTTTCATGGCGATTTCGATATCTTTGTTTGCCCCAGCGCTCTATATTTCCTTTATCTCGTTTCATCCCGGATTGATTCCGACCAAACTGGTCATTTCCATTATCAGTTCAAGACAGGGCGTCCCCTTTTCCACACTCATTGAAGCCCTGATTATGGAGATTTCCATCGAGATTTTGCGTGAAGCAGGATTACGGCTGCCTAAGCCCATTGGTCCGGCCATGGGCATTGTCGGTGGTCTTATTATTGGACAGGCAGCTGTCAATGCCGGGATTGTAAGTCCGATTCTCGTCATTGTGGTGGCCGTTACAGCCATCTCTTCTTTTACCACGCCTGTATACAGCGCCGGAATTTCCATGCGTGTTCTCCGTTTTGCGGCCATGTTCACGGCGGCCACCTTCGGTTTGTATGGAGTGATCATGTTTTTTCTGATGCTGAGTATTCATATGGCTAAATTACATAGCTTCGGTGTACCGTTCCTTAGTCTAACAGCCCCGCGTTCGTTGAAAGACTGGAAAGATTATCTCATACGGGCACCGTTTCAGTTTATGAAAAACAGACCTATTCTATTGAAGCATAAAGACCCCAAGCGACAAGGATGAGCTCAACATAGGAGGGAGCCAAATGGCCGTAGGAAAAGAAAAGGCAGATAAAATTACAACGTTACAGACGACGGCAATTGTGGTTAGCTTTATGCTGGCTGCCGGGTTGCTTACGCTTCCCCGGGTAATGGTAGAGGATTCAAGGACGCCAGATGTGTGGATAACCATTATTTTGGCAGGTGGGGTAGTTTTCCTGTCCGGATGGATTATTATAAAATTAAGTCAACAATTTCCAGGATCGACCATTTACCAGTATGTACAGAGGATTATAGGTAGAACCGTTGGCAAGGTTATTGGCGTGCTGTTAGTCATCTATTTTGTTTGTATAGCTGGATTCGAAATTCGATCTGTGGAGGAAGTAACAGCGTTCTTCCTGCTTGAAGGGACGCCGGCATGGGCTATTTCAGCGCCTTTTATGTGGATCTCTCTGTACCTGTGCATGGGTGGTATTAGTACTATAGGTAGAATATGCCAAATTATTTTCCCGATTACAGCATCTATCTTTTTGTTGATATGCTTGCTGGGATTAAACGTTTTTGAACTAAATAATTTGCGTCCCATCTTATCGGAGGGTGTGATGCCAGTGTTTAAAGCTTTGAAAACTACCACGCTTACTTTTACGGGGACTGAGTGTATGCTTATCATTCTTTGTCGCATGGAAAAACCTGGGAAAGCAACCAAGGCAATCGGATGGGCGATTGGGATCGCGGTTGTTTTTTATATAGTTGCATTGATCCTGTGTATTGGCGCTTTTTCGGTGGAAGGGGTTATGACCAGAACCTGGCCTTTTTTAGATTTAGCCCGCAGCTTTGAAGTGGAGTATCTGGTATTTGAACGGTTCGAATCCCTATTATTGTCGATCTGGATCATGCAAATTTTTTGCACATTCACTATCGCTTTTTATTGCGCTTCGCTCGGAGTTTCTCAAATTTTGAATGGCTCTTATGCCAAGATTTTGTTTATTTTGCTCCCATTCATTTACATCTTGTCCCAAATACCTAAAAACCTGAATGAGTTGTTTTCTTTTGGAACGATCATCGGGAATGGAGCTTTAATTTTGTTCACTTTGCTTCCACTTCCGCTGTTGCTTATTTCTCGCTGGAGGGGGATGCGGTCATGAAGAGAGTCCGGTTAGGATTTCTCGGAATGGCGGCTCTCCTGATATGCAGTACACTTTCAGGCTGCTGGAGCAGCTCACCGGTGGAGGATCTAAACCTGGAGACAGGCATTGCTATGGATGTAGCGGAACATTCTTCGCAAGAAGAGCAAATCAATCGGAAAGGAGGAGCTTATCCAAAAAAAGAGTTAATTACCGGAACCTTTCAATTTATCGTGCCAGAGGAAAACAAAAGTTCCGGAAGCTCTCCTTCGCAAACTAAAAAATTTTACAACGTTAAGGGAAACGGTGATTCCGTCTTTGAGATATTGAGGGAAATTTCATTACGGATCAATCGTCCTCCGATTGGATTTCATTTGAAGACAGTCATTATCAGTTCCAGTCTGCTTCGTAAGGTTCCGTTGTATGAGCTGCTGGACTTCTTTTTGGGGGATAATGACATCCGACCCAGCGTCCAATTGCTGATCAGTACGGGCACGGCAAGTGAAGCACTTCAGGAGAAAATCCCTGGTCAGACCCCGGCCTTTGCATTAAAGGATATTTTTGAAAACCGTAAACGAAATTCACGGATGTTGAAGCCCGTGTCATTGGCTAAAGTGATTGGACCCATGAAAGCGAAAAGAAGCTTTTTATTGCCTAATGTCATTACGACGGAGAGTGAAGTCAAGCTGGCGGGTGCGGGAATCATCAAGGGAAAGGCGCAAACATACGGTGGTTTTCTGAATGAGTCCGAGGTGGAAGGGCTTATGTGGATCAAAGGCGAATTGAAAGGAGGTCTTGTGAAAAGTATCGATCCCGAAACCAAAAAAAATATTGTTTATGAGATCAAATCGGTAAAAAGCCACATCAAAGCGATCGTTCAGGGGAATGACATATCTTTCCGCGTGAGAATGACTTCAGAGGGGCGTATTTCGGAAAACTTTAATCCGAATGAAGATTTGGGCAACAATCGGCTGCTCGGACAAGAAGAGAGTATCTTTCAGGAGAAAGTCAACTCATTAGCAAAACAAACCTTAGCCAAAATGCATAAACTGCGGGCAGATGTCGGAGGCTTCGGAGACGCCCTGCGGATTCAGCATCCTAAAGTATGGAAAAAGGTCAAAGATGACTGGGACAAGACCTTTAGCACGATTCCGGTACAATTCAGTACGGATATTCACATTGAGGATTACGGCGCTTCCAAAACGACGGCAGATTAACATACTAGGTTGACATATATTGGAATCAGCCATTTCACAGACAGGATACAAACCTGTTTTGCTGAAATGGCTTTTTTTGCGTTCCAAAGGCTATTCTTCAAACAGTGATAGCGTTTCTTCCAGCCATGCAATATAGCTTTCTTCCCGATTGATGGCACGGCTCAGTACCAGATAATGTCCGAATTGCTGAGAGCCAGGAGCTTGGAGGTTCTCGTCCAACAGTTGGAGGGATTTTTTGCTTTCATATAAATGCTCCAGCTTGCCTTTACGTTTGGCGATTTGATCCTTGAACAGCCGCTTGTTCTCTTCCTTGGGGATGGCGGCTGAGAAATACAGCATGAGCATAAACTCATCCTTTTCCGTTTCCGGCAGCTCTTTGGGACTTGCCAGCCACTCGATCAGCTCACGGGTTCCCTTGGGTGTGATGCAGTACAGCTTCTTTTCCAGCTTGGCTCCTGTAATGGAGGTGCGATATTCAATTAACTCTTCTTCGGTTAGTCTTTTGAGCTCAGGATAAATCTGGCTGTGCTTGGCACTCCAAAATTGTCCGATTTCCTGCTTGAATTGGCTCGTAATATCGTAGCCGCTCATTTCCTGTTTATGAACCAGGCCCAAAATGGCATATTTCAATATTCGTTTCAACGTAGCTCTCCTCGTCATGGGGTATTTGACACTAGTATATCACAGTGCTACAATTTAAATGTAATTTCAAACATGTCCATATTTACATGTTTGAAATTGCTATTTTCATGGTCTCATTCAATTCATAAAATCATAATAAGGAAAGAAGGATGTGCGATGGATAAGTTTATCGGAAGCCACATGATCTACACCTATGAGAATGGTTGGGAATACGAAATATATATTAAAAATGAGGATACGATTGATTACCGCATTCATAGTGGTATGGTAGGCGGGCGTTGGGTACGCGACCAAAAGGTGAATTTGGTGAAATTAGTGGAGAATGTGTACAAAGTATCGTGGACCGAACCGACCGGCACGGACGTTGCTCTAAACTTTATGCCTGAGGAGAAACGCATGCACGGCATTATTTTCTTCCCTAAATGGGTGCATGAGCATCCAGAGATTACGGTCCGCTATCAAAACGATTTTATTCCACTGATGGAAGAATCGCGTGAAAAGTACGAAACCTATCCGAAGTATGTAGTCCCTGAATTTGCAGACATTACCTTCATTGAAAATGCGGGTGTAAACAACGAGCAATTGATTTCCCAAGCACCTTACGCGGGAATGACGGACGATATTCGTGCAGGTAAGCTGCAAGCCTGATCAAGCCATGGAGTGATTGAGGAGTGATTGAAGTGTAAGCCTGAGCCTGTCATGAACAGTCTCAGGCTTTTTTGTGCAATGTTTATCATATTCTCGATGAATTTGAATGGGAAATATTAAACTTATATGCTCAAGGAGCAGAAGAAACCATCGACTAGTTGTTAAGCTATACTAAAAAATGCACATTTAAAACGGAGTAGGCGGAATGGTGCTGTACAAGCGAAGCGGTCGCTTTAAAAGCTTTCCGTAGGAAAGCTCGCTTCGGAAGCATCACCTCCCCGGATTTCTCCCCTGATTAGAGCTTTATTCAAGAAATCCGGGGGCGGTGGCGATGGGAAGCACCATCCGTCTGCGGAGTGGCACCAGAAGTAACTTTAGGTGCAGCTTATATAGGAATCCCAAATTCTATGCTAAAGAACCTCCGTTTCCACGAATAAAGTGGCGCAGAGGTTCTTTTGTATCCACTAGAGGTTGAAAGAAGATCATGCTGATTACACGGGTGTAACGTCCTGAATAGCTCCTTCTTCTTTCCAAATCACGTTTTCACGATAATTCTGACCCCAGTCGTACATGGCTTTCAGTACCGGAATCAGGCTCTCGCCATGCTCGGTCAATGAGTATTCCACATGCGGAGGGACAACAGGATAAACTTTGCGCAGAATAAGCTTATCTTCCTCCAGCTCGCGCAACTGATTGGTCAGCATTTTTTGTGTAATATGAGGGATCAGCTTCTTCAATTCACCGAACCGCTTGGTGCCTTCCATACCGAGATGCCACAAAATAATCAGCTTCCATTTTCCGCCGATGACCGCGAGGGTCAATTCCTTATCACAATTAATCAGCTTCAAATCAATCCGGTCTTTTACAGTAGTGATGTTCATCGCCCTCCTATCCGTAGTGACTCCAAGTATACTATTTATAGCTACTCTACGCAAAAGGAGATACATCCATTTTGGAAACTAAGCATACGTTTGGATACGGATCGACCGGACAGTGAAGCGTGATGATTATACCTCCAGGAGCAGTGACGGTTAAGAAGGAATAACGATGGTGTTAAATGACTCCGGCTCCAGTTCCAAATGGTGCGTTGTTTCTCCCACAGACAGATTCAGCGCGCGCGATTCGTGGAACGGATTGGCGATGACCAGCACCCTTTGTCCGTCCGCATTTTGGAAGGCAACGGCATTTCCAGTCCATGAACCGCGAAGTCCAATGCGTCTGGCTCCCGGTAATACAAAATGAGAAAAATGCTTCATAACGTAATATTCCGGGTTTAGGACAGACTTTCGATCTGCTGGATCGACAGTAATCATCGAATTTTGCTCCCAGCCCCATGTGCTCTTGCCTTTCGGCTCCAAAACCATATTCCAGTAAATATAAGCATTCACACCGTTCGTGAAATAATGCTGGTACAAGTTGTATACATATTTAGCGTAGTCCCATGAGTTTTCCCCGTTCCCGCATTCATTTTCGGTCTGCATGTAACGAAGCTCGGGATAACTGGCAACGGTGCGTTGAATCGCATTTTTGCCTGCCCATTGATAGCCCACGCCTTTAATATATTTGTAGGCTTCCGGGTCACTCAGCACGGTATGGGCATACTCGTCGAATCCGGTGGAAATCTTTTTTGTTAACTCCTCCCACGGATCGGGAGCATTAATGGTACCGAGCCATATTTCCGTATCCAGTCCGTGTTCCTCAAAAGCAGGGCCCAAATAGTCGCGAATAAATTCACGCAGCTGTTCTCCCGTCCACACACAGGAAGGGAACTTTTGATCGGCAATGACTTCATTTTGGACATGAATCTGATGGATTGTAATTCCTTCTTCACGGTATGCTTGCACAAATTTGACAAAATATAATGCATACGCTTTCAAAATATCCTTTTCCCAGCGCAGAGTTCCGAAGTTGTAGGCCTTGGGTGATTTCATCCATGTCGGCGGGCTCCAGGGGGAAGCGAACAGCTTCAAGTCCGGATTGAGCTTCAGTGCTTCTCTAATGTAAGGAATAAGATATTGCTGATCGCGTTCAATGGAAAAGTGCTTCATTTCCACGTCGCCGTCTGTTTCATTGTGACTGTACCACTCCAGCGCGTAGTCACTGGCGCCAATGGGCAGCCTACAAATCGTGAATTTGTGCTCGCCCTCCGGGTGAAAGAGGGAATGCAGCACCTGTTCCCGTTGGGCGCTTTCCAGGTGGTTCAGGGCGACATACCCTAGTTCATTAAAACAACCGCCAAAGCCTTCGACAAGTTGATACATTTCTTCCGTGATGGTTAGGTTTGCCTGCTCTTGCGTTTGGGTGAGATTATGAGCTTGGGATTGCCAAGCCTGGGTCTTGGAAGTGGAAAACCACTGAATGGTTTGATTGCTCATGTATTACCCTCCTGTTCAAGCTTTTTGTATCTCTTTTTATTATAGGGTAGGATCAAAGGAGATGAGATGGTCTGAGCCAAGACAAATTTGCCCTAATCCAAGGTGGAATCTGAGAAGATTTTTGTTGATAAGAAGTGCTAAGGACACATAAAGAACACATGTCTTTGGTATGCTGTTGCCATAGAATGACCGAAAGAGGGAAGTCGATTGAATAAAAGAGTTCTTCTCGTTGAGGATGAAATTCGTATTCGTGAAGTGATTGCGGATTATTTTAAACAGAATAAATGGGAAGTCTATGAAGCAGGCAATGGAAAAGATGCGCTAATCTGGTTTGATTCGGTGCAGCCGGACCTGATCGTACTCGATATTATGATGCCGGAAATGGATGGCTGGGAGGTGTGCCGTCAGGTACGCAGCCGTTCAGGAGTGCCGATTATTTTGCTGACAGCCAAATCCGGCGATGATGATAAAATATTAGGCTTTGAGCTGGGGGCGGATGACTATGTTACCAAGCCCTTCAGCCCTAAAGTACTAATCGCCCGCGCGAATGCGCTGATGAAGCGGGTGGAGGGACATGTGCAGCCAGAGTCGCATATATTGCGATTCGGCAGTGCCATTCTTAACACGATGGCTCATCGGCTTGAGGTGGATCAGGCAGAAGTCGAGCTGACACCCAAGGAGTATGAGTTGCTGCGGCTGCTTATACATAATAAAGGCATGGTCATTTCACGGGATGCGATACTGAACCGGGTGTGGGGCATTAATTTTGAAGGAGACACACGGGTTGTCGATACGCATATCAAAAAGCTGAGAAGCAAGCTGGGCCGTGAATCACGCCATATCCGCACGGTTTTTGGTACAGGCTACAGGTTTGAGGAGGAAGAATGAACAAACGGGGAGTAACCTTCAAGCTGTTCATTATGACCGTTGCGTTTTTCCTGTGTTTTTACGGGATGGTGATTTTGTGCCAATTGCTGTTTTTTGAAAATTTTTATCAGCAACAGAAGATTGGCCGGGTGGAAAGCCGTTTGCAAAGCTTCGGTCAGAGCTATGTCAGGGAGGCCTGGGGGTCCGGCAGGGTTTCGCGCGAGGCGGCCCGCTTTATGCTTCAAAACAAGAACCAGTTGGCGATTGTAACGCTGGACGGCAAAGTCAAGCTGGACGATCCGTTTCATATCAGTCTCAGAAAAGCAGATGGTAAGATCGTTAAGGTATCGCTGTCTCTGTTTATAGGCCAGTACGGAGATGAACTGAGAGCTGCCCGAATTCAGCCAGGAGATACAATAACGGTTGAAGGTGAAATTCTGGAAAGTGGTGGAATTTCCTCTGCTAATGTGATATTTCCTGTGGCTATTCAGAAGTCTGGCTACAAAAATATAGGTGCCCTGGACGAGACAGGCATAGAAAGCGGCATGAAATGCACTGGTACAGTGACGGAAATTGTAATGCCGGATCTGAAAACATTAAGCGGTCGACAAGGATTGCTGTTTAGTGCGTTGGAGGAATGGTTTCCATTATCGCAGGCACATCTGGAGAAGCTCAAGAAATTCGAAGTACTGGAAGAAGAATGGACAGAACCCTGGACAGGCGTACGTAATGCAATCATCGTTCACCCTGTACGTCAGAGTACGGGAGAAATCGATCTGTTGTTCACAGTGACATCGTTACAGGAAATCAGTGAGACGAATGAAGCGCTGCGTTGGTTTTATTTATACCTGGGGATCGGGGGATTTGCGCTGATTTTGATGTTGTCCCTATTTTATTCCCGAATGGTGACCCGTCCGCTGATTGCCTTGAACAATACCGCCAAGCGGATGGCTAAACTCGATTTTACAGCCCATACACCGATCCGGCAAAATGACGAGCTGGGCAGTCTTTCCTACAGTATGTATACCTTGTCCCAGAGCCTGGATTCCGCTTTGCGCGAGCTTCAGGAGGCCAATCAGCAATTGGTCGAGGACATGGAGCAGAAGCAGAAGATGGAGGCAGTACAGCAGGACTTTTTTGCCAACGCTTCCCATGAGCTGAAGACCCCGCTGAGCATTATTAAAGGCTTTGCCGAGGGACTGCAGGATGGGGTTAGCGCTGGAAAGCAGGACCATTACATCAAGGTCATTGTAGAGGAAGCGGACAAAATGGAGCGGCTGGTCAAGGATATGCTGGATCTGGCCAAATTGGAATCCGGCACCCTCAAGCTTCGCAAGACGACCTTTATATTAAGTGAGCTGGTAGAGGAAGTCGTGGACAAGCTATTTCATCTGTTGAAGGAAAAGAGACTGGAAGCAGTCATTATTCCTGCCAATGAGTTGCCGATTCATGCCGATGCGGGATGGATGGAACAAGTGATGATCAATTTCGTCGTCAATGCCATCCGACACGCTGAGGAAGGAAGTTCTATTACAATCCGTATCGAAGGCACTGGAGAAATCAATACTTTTTCCATTGAAAATAAAGGGGAGACGATTCCAGAAGATCAACTGGATCAGATATGGGATCGGTTTTACCGGGCCGAGCTGTCACGCAGCCGCCAAACGGGTGGGACAGGACTCGGGTTGTCCATTGTCAAACGAATTCTGGATTTGCACGAATTCCGCTATCAGGCGGAGAATACCAGGAATGGCGTTCGTTTTGTCGTTATATTCGGAGGCTAGGCTATAGCAAAGGAGTTAAGTAATATGAAATGGAATTGGTTGCCCTCGCTTTGCACGCTTGCAAACCTGGGGGCAGGGGTCTTATCCCTGTACTTCACGATTCATGAGCAATATATGACCGCCTTTACCCTCGTGGTGGTGGCTGCTTTATGGGATGTACTGGACGGTTTGCTGGCAAGGCTGCTGCATTGCTCCAGTGATTTTGGCAAGCAGCTCGACTCGCTGGCGGATGTGGTCTCATTTGGTGTTGCACCTGCTTTCTTGATCTTACTTTACAAGCTGGGAGATACCCATTGGATAGGGCCAGCCGTGGCTGTTTTGTTTGTGATATGTGGTGCGGTAAGGCTGGCCAGATTCAACCTGATGGCTTTTAGCACAGGTTTTGTAGGTATGCCAATTACAGCTGCGGGTGTGATTGTGTCCTTTATGTTTCTGTGGAGTGAGCATCTGAAGCCGGGGCTGCTGCTCACGCTAATGGTAGTGCTATCGCTCCTGATGGTCAGCCGTATTCCGTTCCCGTCCTTCAAGAAATTACCGAGCAGGAGGTAACGTCCCTATGGAATGGGCCATGAGTATCATTAATCAATACGGATACATCGCTATTTTTGCGCTTCTTGCTCTTGGGATTATCGGCCTGCCGGTTCCGGATGAAATTATTATGGTATTTGTAGGATATTTATCCTCCATCATGGTACTGAACTATTCAATGTCAGTACTGGTCAGCTTTATCGGTGCGATGACAGGGATGATGATCAGCTACACGCTTGGCAAAAAGCTGGGGCAGCCGTTGGTCGATAAGCACGGTAAGTGGGTCGGGCTGACACCGAAGCGGTTTGCAAAGGTGAAGGGGTGGTTTGCACGCTTTGGGCTATGGACGATTCTGTTCGGTTATTTTATTCCGGGAGTCAGGCATGTAACAAGCTACTTGTCGGGGATTAGTGCCATGCCTGCTCGAAAATATATACTGGTGGCAAGCGCAGGTTCTCTGGTATGGACGCTTATCTTTATCTCGATTGGTTATATTGCCGGGGCGAATATAAACTTTCAGTAAGGTTATACCTAAAGTAATGTAGCATTTTTCACGTATTCCAACGATAATATAATTAAAGAACTTGTACAGCCAGTGAGGGGATCTATATTGAATGTTGTCATGAAGTATATTGAGAAGTTGCCTGGTTTTCTGCAAATGATCTTGAATATCTCGTTGTTTCTGGTCGGGCTGACTTTAAGCTTCTTGCTCCTGAAAGAAACCTGGTCCATTTTCTCTTATGTATTTTTGTACTCAGAGGCAGATAAAAATTACTATGAATTCACGGAGGAACTGCTTGTATTCTTCTTGTATTTTGAGTTCATTGCATTAATCGTTAAGTACTTTAAAACCAATTTTCATTTTCCCCTTCGGTATTTTATCTATATTGGAATCACGGCCGTCATCAGGCTCATTATAATAGATCATGAAGATGCTAAAAATACATTTTGGTGGTCCATTGCAATTCTGGTCATGGTAGGTTCTCTATTGATCGCTAACAGTAAATTGTTAAAAAGAGAAAGCTGATGCTGGAGCAAATGACAAGGTCGACAGTCAAGCAGGAGAGAGGGAATAAAGACGAATGGTAAGAAACTGGATGAATCATACGGGCGTCAGGCGGGCAGCTGTGCTTGCGATAATCATTTTGCTATTGTTTATGTTGAGAAGCATGATGAATATTATTTTGTTAACGTTGCTGCTTACGATCCTGATTGGCAGCGTATATAACGGAGTGAACAAGCTGATCAAGCGGTTCGCCAATGTATCGCCAATGATTGTGCTGCTATTGGTTTACGGGCTGCTGATCCTGATTATCGTGTGGGGAGTATACCGTATGGTGCCGCTAATCAGCATTCAGGTCAAGCAGGTGTATTTCATGATTCATCAGGCGTATATGTATCCTGACCGTAATCAATGGAACGAAACGATCATTCAATTTATGGATACCCTGAATGTTCAGCGGCTATTTGAGCCTGGCTGGAATGCGGTCATGAAAATCAGCCAACTGGGCACACAACTGCTGGTGTCGATTATTTTGAGCTTGTTTTTCCTGATGGAAAAATCCTATATTACACGCTTTACAGCTACGTTTGTCGATAGCAAGCTGGGCTGGTTCTTCAAGGAAGTAGCGCATTTTGGGCGCATGTTTCTGGACACGTTCGGAAAGGTGCTGGAAGCCCAGCTATTGATTTCACTCATTAACTGTATATTGACGACGACCGCTCTTTGGATTATGGGTTTTCCTAATCTGCTCGGCCTCGCGCTCATTATATTCTTGTTGGGATTAGTCCCGGTGGCGGGTGTGTTCATCTCGCTGATACCGCTCGGTCTGATTGCTTTTAGCGTCGGGGGAATCAAGTATGTGATTTATCTGGTTATTCTGATCGTGGTTATTCATGCGATTGAAGCTTATTTCCTGAATCCGAAGCTGATGTCATCCAAAACCAATTTGCCGATCTTTTTTACCTTTGTCGTATTGATTTTCTCTGAACATTTGATCGGGATTTGGGGCCTGATTGTAGGGATTCCACTGTTTGTTTTCTTCCTCGATCTGATTGGCGTACAGCGCAAACAAGAGAAGGATACCTGATCTAGCTGCACCAATTCATAACGAATGCCTGCGAAGCCGCAGGCATTTTTGTGTATGGTTAACCTTCTTTTGGGTAGAACATGCAGTACACAGGCATATTGTCCATTTGTGCTTCTTGGCTTAACGTAAATCCAAATCTTCGGTATAAATCCACATTCTCTTTATTTTCTGTATCCAGCGCGATTCCTTGCGATTTTTTATCCGCCTTGACCGTATTGATCAAGTGTTGCAAAAGGGATTTGCCGATCCCCTTTCCTTGTTCTTCTGGACTTACCCCGATCATAATCAGATAGTGATGCGTAAATGAAGGAGCAGAGGATCTGGTGACTCGCATATAGGAGTTAAGAAGATGCAACGTTTGCCCGGACAATTGAAAAAATAAAGGAATCAGCCTCACGATTAACAATACACCTTTCAAATTCTGAAGCATGCTTGGATGTGGCTTCTCCACGATGTAAGTACCGATCAAGCTTTCATTTTCGAAATAACCCCACACCTCTTCATGAAGCAAAAAGCTTTTATCAAACATAAAGGAAACAAAGGCTTTTACTCGATGTTTTGCCTTTCTGTCAAGCTTGGAGTCGCCAAATAAATGCAGGAATAAGGGGTCCTGGGCAAACGTCCTGCTCATAAGTGATACGAATAAGGGCTTGTCTGCTTTGGTTAGTTTGGATAGGTTGCGTGAATTACTCATGCTTCCTCACCGATGCTATTCGCGGCTCTGCCATAATGATCTACGGCGAAGCTAAATAACACTTTAAGCATAAATAATAAGCAGGTGGTCAGCATATAAGGCTGTAACCCGGGCAATAATGGCATAGCACCGAGACCAACAGATAGAAGCAAGCCTGCAACGAATCGTTGTGCCTGTTTTCCGATAAGAGCATTCACGATAAATGCTCCTGCGATTGTGTAAGCCCATACCCCTATGGAGTACCCAATATTTGTATTGATTAAAAGTGCAACAAGCACGATATGAAAGTGTATCGCAATGAATAGGATACGGTTCATTTTACGTGAAGCATAAAAGTTACTGGTGGAAGCCGTAAAATTGGCAATACAACCGGAGAATATATCGAAAATCAATAACAACGCCAGAGCGCTGCGCCATATCGGCAAGTTACCCGTAAGCTGAGGGAATACCAAATACAGTACAGTAGTCAGCAGCCCACCAAAAAGCAGGATGGATACAATCGAGCCAATACTTTGCTTTTCACCAAATACATCATGTAAAAACGAAGGAATCCGAATTTGTTTCATTTCATTTTGCCTCCTCGGTCAAGTAGATGCTACAAGCATCATTTATTTTTGGAGTTATGTACTGAAATAGTACATTTACTATAAAATTATTATAACTTTTAAAATGCATTATTACAATAGATTTGTAGTTCGATTGTTGATGTACTCTAAAATCTAAGCTACACTAGGATGTGAGGTGGAGAGGATGAACGGTTTTGAACGACGGAAAGAGAAAAAAATAGAGCAGATATACAGTGCTTCATTTCAACTATTTTCTAAATACGGATTTCAGAAGGTTACTGTGAATGAGATCGCTCAGCAGGCGAGGGTTTCCCCGGCGACTATCTATAATTACTTTGGGACGAAAGAACAGCTTTATGCCGATATGCTCATGAATTGGATGGACAAGCAGCTGGAGCAGTATGAGGAAATACTTGATTCGAGCCTTCCCTTTCCTGAGAAAAGCAAGGAAATTATGATGCTGGAGGCCAAAAATTTAAAAATCCTGTCGGATGAATTTCTAAAATTCCCGTCCTCTGAGTTTAGCGGACTGGCTCAAGCACTGGAAAGCTACAGCGAGCAGAAGGTAACGGGCTTTTTTATGAAGTTTGTTGCGCTCGGGAAGCATGAGGGATATATCCATAGAGACCAAACCGAAGAGACAGCGATGATGTATTTTACGATGTTCAAAAATGAGCTGAGTCGGCATTGGGAGGCGTCGAATCAAGAACGGTTAACCTGTAATGTCGATCAATTCATGGAATTGTTCTTCTTTGGATTAGCCGGACAGGCGCAGAAATAGGAGATTCGGATTTGGGGTTTAATAAGCTTCATAGGTAATGGCTAAAGTAGAGGAGAGAAGGCAGATGTATGAGGAGATTGTGGCGTATGGCTTAAGTAAAAAGGAGGCTGTAAAGGATTACCCTTTTGGTCCCGAGACGCTGGTGCTCAAGGTAGGAGGCAAGATGTTTGCTCTCTTGACTGAAAAGGATGGCATTAGCCATGTATCTCTAAAATGTGATCCGGCCATTGCAGAAAACCTGCGTGAGCAAAACAAGGCGATTAAACCGGGATATCATTTGAATAAAAAGCATTGGAACACGGTGACGGTCGATTCTGCTTTCCCATTAGATGATCTGTATAGCATGATCGACCATTCGTATGAGCTGGTGTTCAAGAGCTTGACCAAAGCGCAGCGTGAAGCCATTACGATGAGAATACGGGCAACCGAATCGTGACTGGTGCGCTATTCACATTTTTATAGTTTTGCTTGACATAAAGTGACTAAAGATATATTCTTGATTTAAAGATAATTCATTTGAAAATAATATCAAGGAGTGGAACTGAACATGAGCGAACTGGTGAAAACTATCCAAGAGAGAAGATCAGCTTCTAAATTTATTCCTGATGTTACAATAGATCAAAAAGAACTGGAAGAGATATTCCAGCTGGTGAAGTTTGCTCCATCGGCTTTTAATTTACAGCATGCACACTATATCGTGGTACAGGATGCGGATATGAAGCAAAGGCTACATGACGAGGCAAGCAAGCAGTATAAAATATTAACGTCTTCGGCCACCATTGTGGTGCTGGGGGATACAGAGGCTTATACAAAAGTAGCTGAATATAATGAAGGTTTTCTGAATCTGGGCGTGTTGAGCAAGCAGGAATATGACAGCACGGTGGAATCGGTGACCCAGTTTTATCGAGAACGGGGACCTGTTTTCCAAAGAGAAGAAGCGATACGCAATGCCAGCCTGTCGGCCATGCAGTTCATGCTGATTGCCAAGGACAAAGGGTGGGATACTTGCCCGATGATCGGCTTTGATCCTGTGAAGGTGCAGGAAATATTGAATATTCCAGAACATTTTGTACCCGTAATGATGATTACCTTGGGTAAAGAGGATGAATCCGGTCAGCGGCCACGTGGATACCGCAAGCCAATTGGACAATTTGTGAGCTACAACGGATTTTGAAATAGATGAATTATGAGCCTATTGAGGAGGGATGAAGATGTCATTAAAGACTGCCGGAATTCACCATATCACGTCCTTTGCAGGAGACCCGCAGGGCAATGTTGATTTTTACGCAGGTGTGCTGGGTTTGCGATTGATTAAAAAGACGATCAACTTTGATGCTCCAGAAGTGTATCACCTGTATTTTGGGAATGAACAAGGCAGCCCGGGAACGATTGTTACCTTTTTTCCAGCTCCGGGTACACGCAGGGGCAAGATCGGGGGCGGGCAAGTCGGGATTACGACGTATGTCGTGCCACCCGGCGCTTTGGAATACTGGGAGAACCGTCTGCACAGCTTGAAGGTGTCTTTCACGAAGGCCACTCGTTTTGGCGAGTCATACATCCAGTTCCGAGACAATGAGGGCTTGCATCTGGAGCTGGTGGAGCGGGAAGAAGGTCCGGCGAACACGTGGACAGCAGGTGGTGTACCTGCGGATAAAGCGATCAAAGGTTTTGGCGGTGCCGTGCTGTTCAGTACGGATTCCAAGCATACACAAGATGTGCTGGAGAACGTTCTGGGCATGGTTCCTGTCGGAGAAGACGCAGACGCAGGCTACATCCGCTATCAGACGACTGGAGATTTGGGCAACCTGATCGACCTTCCGATCAAAAATGTACCGCCCGGAAGTGGCGGTGCAGGTACGGTTCACCATATTGCCTGGCGTGCGCAGGACGATACGGAGCATCAGGCGTGGAACGAGTGGGTTCGCCAGCATGGCCTCGGGACGACCGGCATTATTGATCGCCAATATTTTAACGCAGTATATTTTCGTGAACAAGGCGGTATTCTGTTCGAGATCGCAACCGATCCGCCCGGCTTTACCGTCGATGAGGAATTGAATGAATTGGGTCACAAGCTGATGCTGCCTGAGTGGTATGAGCCTCAGCGTTCCCTGATTGAGTCAAATCTGGTTCCCATTGAACCCAGAGTGATCAAACAGGATTAAGTCTTTGGGACAGGATCATCACGACATGAGCAAACAGGTCCAATGGCGGGTAGCTTCTCCCGTTCATTGGACCTGTTTGCATGTGAAATGGTACTCCTATAGGACACTTCTTATATCATAAGCAGCTCGCGAATTTCCAATTCGGTCAGTGCCGAAAGGCTTTCTTGTCCCGGCTGGATGATCTGGTCGATCAGGTGTTTCTTTTTCTGCTGCAGCTCATACATTTTGTCCTCCACGGTGCCTTGGGCAACGAGGCGAATCACCTGTACGACTTTTTTCTGGCCCATTCGGTGTGCGCGATTGGTAGCCTGCTCCTCCACGGCGGGATTCCACCACAGGTCATACAAAATGACCGTATCTGCTCCGGTGAGATTCAGGCCGGTTCCCCCTGCCTTTAGGGAGATCAGGAACAGGTCGCGTTCTCCTTCATTAAAGCGACTGCACAGCTCCACACGCTCCGAAGCCGGTGTCTGTCCATCCAGATAGAAGTAAGGGACCCCTTCCCGGGCAAGCTCGCGTCTGATCATTTGCAGCATCGTTGTGAACTGTGAAAAAATGAGCATCCGTTTCCCGGAGCTGAGACATTCTGCGATAATTTCCAGCAGCTGTTCATATTTGGCTGAGCTTCCGGTGTACCCGTCGACGAACAGGCCCGGATGACAGCAGAGCTGGCGAAGCCGGGTCAGACCGGCAAGGATTTTGATCCGGCTTTTCTGAAAGCCCTCCTCGTTCAGATGCTTCAACGTTTCATGCTGGAGCTCGGCCAGATAAGCCATGTACAGCTTTTTCTGCTCCGGCAGGAGCCGTGATACCTGAACGGATTCAATTTTTTCAGGCAGCTCCTGGAGGACATCGCTTTTGAGACGACGCAGCAGAAACGGGCGAATCCGCTTGGCAATCGCATTGCGAGTCAGGTTGTGAAACGCTCTCTTTCCGCCGGGAAATAGCTCGGGAAATACAATGTCAAAGATGGACCACAGCTCTTCCAGTGTATTTTCTATAGGCGTTCCTGTCAGGGCAAAACGGTAACGGGCTTTTATATCCTTAACGGCCTGCGCTGTCTGGGTGGCATGGTTCTTGAACGCTTGCGCTTCATCCAGAATGAGCGTGTGAAACGATGACTTGCTGTACATCTCCGCATCCCGGCGCAGCAGAGGATAGGAGGTGATCAGAACGTCATAGCTGGCGGCATCCCGTATCATCCGGCTGCGCTCTTCCGGGGTACCATCTGCGATCGTGACGCGGATATGCGGAGCAAATTTCTCCAGCTCATTTCGCCAATTGTACACCAGTGATGCAGGGGATACGATTATGGCTGGCAGCTGCTGGCTGCGGATTTCCGGCAGGACAGAGACAAGGAAGGCGATGCTTTGCAGCGTTTTGCCCAGCCCCATATCATCTGCCAATATGCCCCCAAAACGGTAATGCGCCAATGTCTTGAGCCATTGAAAGCCATATACCTGGTAATCTCTCAGGATGGGAGCGAGCGATTCCGGCACTGGAAAGTCGAGATGGTCAGGATTCCGTATGTTTTCCAGCAGCTGGCGAAAGGCTTTGCCCAAAGTCAGATTTTTCCCCTGATCGTGGGGATCAATTAAGTACAGCCCTTGCGTGACGGGAATACGAATTTGCGCGGCATCCAAATCGCTTTTGCGGATACCCGTTTCGTTCATGAATCGGATGAGCTCCTTGTATTCCTCTGTTTCCAGCGGCAGCAGGGCACCATTCGGCAAACGGTGATACCTTTTCTTCTCATTTAACGATTTGAGCAGCTGGCGAATTTCAGATTCGGGTATACCGTCAATATCAAATTTAAATTCCAGCAAATCCGTGTGTTCATCCCACTCCACCCGTGTCCTCGGGACGGGCAGCGTATTGTTGATCTTCGCTTTGACCGCACCTGTGGCATAGATGGCAAGCAGCTTCTCCAGTTGTGGTACGGTATGGTACAGAAAATCAAATTCCGCATCTTCATCTTCCATAACATATCCGCTGTCTGTTTTGGCGAAGGAGCTATGGTCCATCAGTTCCAAAATACGCTGCTCCTGTTCCCCGTCCCGGATCAGAATCCGGTTGTTGCCAGGCACCTGCTTATCTGTTTCCAACGGATTGATCACGATATCCCCATATTGGAACTCCAGTGCAGCCAGCAGCTTGTCCCTTACCCGATCCAGATATAGCTTCGCCTTTAGTGGCTGTTGTGTGACCCGTTCAGAGACAGACCGGCTCATATGGACCCGTCCGAGCTTCATTAGTCCAGGCACAACCTTGTCCATAAAAGACTCCATCTGTGTCGGCGCAATCTGGATCTTCCGCCTGTGGTGGACTTCCACCATCCGTTTCAGCTCGGATAAATGCCGCAGTGGACCAGCCTTCTGGGGTACAAGCTTGCCATCGGCAATGACGACACCATAGTCCTCCATGATGGTCAAATCATCGAGTCCCTGAATACATAGCTGGTAGCCCTCGGTTTCGCCCTCGGCTTCATCGAATTCAAATTGCAGCGGAAGCATGAGGTCCGACTGGGGGATACCCTCGCTCATATTTCCGTGAATTTCAAAATGGACACCCTGTGCTGCTGTCAGCAAGGGGAATAGCTTCTCCCAAGCCGCAGGAGGGATCAGCAGCATTCGTTCGCCACTCATATGACTGCTTGGGGACACATACGCACCTGAAGTTTCCCGAATCATGCGTTCATTGCGGCAAACCTGCACCAACTGCTGGAGAATGGCGTCATGCTCAAGCCGGAAGCGGTGCAGCTGAGGCTCGTAAGAGAAGTTTTTCGTGAACCTGTAGCTATCCCCATGGTCAATACTATCGAGAAACGAGCGGATTTTCTGAACGATATATAATCGTTTGGGCCCTGATTTTATCTCCACGCCAAACATATATTTCTGGTAGCCATAGGCGAAAGGCCGGATCATAAACTGAAAATCCAAGACCTCGCGAGTATCCAGCAGGGTCGGCGTACTGCGAATCGGCCTTTTGCTGCTGAACAGCTTTAACATACTGTCGGTCAGCTGGAGATCCCCTGATGTGATGCCAGAGGAGCGTGCGGTTTTGGCAGTGTGATCATACGAAGCATCTGTAGCCCCAGCTGTATCCGGGGAAGTGCCGGGATGAAGTCTGGAAGCAAAGGAGCGTACAGACAGACTTTTGCCTCGCAGCATATCGTGCACGTTAATGAGCACAGCAGCGATGTGTTTACAATATCTTCCGGTCGTCTGAAATGTTCTACAGGTGCATTCCGCACGGATACTGCCATTGGGACGGATCATTGCGGCAACAGCATAAAATCCGCTTCCTTTGACTGTAGCTTCGTACACACCTTCATCATGGTCTATTTGTGTAAAGGCCACTCTTTTGGCCCGGTAATAGTCGTCCCCGTCGTCATAAGCGGCTTGGCTGCATAGCTGTCTGATGGTTCGCCGGGTAAGTTCAAAGCTCATGGTCCGTAATCCTTTCCTGGTTGTTCCGTTTTCTTACATGATAACAGAACAGACGGGAGGTTGGACACCTGGCAGACCGCTTGAGGCTTTTACAAGCTGCACATAGCAGGATACAATGGAAGTATTAGAGAAAGGAGACGGATACTTTTGCCAAAAGAAGACCAAAAGGCGGATTCCAAGTCCGGCTCATCCAAATGGTATCTTGGCAGTGCGGCAGCGTTGCTTCTTTTGAAGGGCAAGTCGTTGCTTGCGCTTTTGAAATTCAGTAAATTTGGCAGTGCGCTGTTCTCTATGGCAGCGACGATTGGCGCATATGCGATCATTTATCCATGGGGATTTGCGGTCGGGTTCGTGCTGCTATTATTTGTGCATGAGTTGGGGCATGTATGGGCTGCCAAGCGCAAGGGGCTTCCAGTGTCGACACCGTTATTTATCCCTTTTCTGGGTGCGCTGATCACGATGAAACGCCAGCCTTTGGATGCCCAGACAGAGGCTTATGTGGCCATGGGCGGCCCGTTACTGGGCACGGTTGGGGCTATGGCGGTATACGCAGGAGCCTATGCAACGGACAGTCCGCTGCTATATGCACTCTCGTATGTCGGATTTTTCCTGAATCTGATTAATCTGTTGCCGATTCATCCGCTCGACGGAGGAAGGATTTCCACGGCAGTAACACGCTGGTTATGGCTGGTGGGCTTACTGGGTGGCATCGTCGTAATTATCTATTTGAAATCCTTTTTATTTTTCTTTATTTGGGCCCTCTTCGCCTATGATTTATACAAAAAATATGTCAAACAAAATAAAAGAGAGGCCAAGGTTCTATCCTTTACGCAAAATCCGGTGGTTGATGTACAGTATCTGTACGAGCAGGGATATCCGCTGCCGGGGCCTGAGCATACGCGCAGATTATCTTTTAATACCTACTCGGATCTGGAAGGGCAGCAATATGTGACGGTGTATATGGAAAGTCTGGATGTAGCACAGACATTCATGCTGCCACAGCAGTGCCTTGTCCAAGATGCATGGCTGAACGGTGTGGAGCATATATCGACGCCAGATGCGTATCAGCTCAGATTGCTGTGCGGGATCGATTATATACCCTATGAAAATGATAAATATTACGAAGTACCCGCATCATCACGCTGGAAATTCGGGATCGGTTACTTGGGCTTGGCCTTATTCCTGATGGGGATGATGTATGTGGTGCACCAGCATATAGGAGATATTAGGCTGAGATAATGTGGTTATAAAAAGGCGCGGTATCTGGTACTTTCAGACCGCGCCTTTTTTTGTTATTGGAACAGAGATGTATTTTTTATTTTTTAAAATCAGACAGTTCTATAGGCACCTTTCCTTTTATTAGGAACCATTTTTTGTTTTTGTAATTTTGAATCATTCCAATATCAAAAATGATTGAATTTACATTGTTTTTCGATAGGATGTCTCGGGAAATATCAGCCTCTAATGTATACTTAACGGAGTTATCATCTATCTTTTGATGAGAGAACTTTATATTAGATGCATACTTTCTGATTTGGGATGGAAATAGATATTCTATTTTGGAGTTCCTGTCTTGAGGAAGTATGATATCTGTCAGCAAGTGTCCATTTTTGAATTTTAAATGAAAATTTCTAACCTCAAGGATTTCTTTATCAAATTCATTTAGATTGTCTTCCTTAAAATTTTCGAAATAGTATTGACCGGAATTTAACCGTACAGTGTTTCCGTCCTTGAGGACAACTTCGACAGCATCAAATTCACGAATAAAATTGATAGCTACAGTCAATTCATTTTCATGGATCTGAACAATTTTTACATTATCTGATACAACTTCATTCTTTAACAATAAAGAAGCCTTTTTAATATTTAAACCTTCTACTCTATAGGGGAAACTAATTTTAATTTTTTGAGGGCTATCATCATGAGAATTGAAAATGAAATAACTATTCTCTCGTACACTTACTTGTCGTATATACTCCAACTGAGTGTTTTTACTTTTATTTGATTCATTTATAACCTTTTCTTGATTATTGTTTGTACATCCAAATAAAAATATAGAATTAGTCAGCAGCAACATGATGATGAGAATAATGCGTAGTTTCAATATGTAATCACCTCTTCTTGTAATGGGTAAACCCCCCTCATATTGAGGAGGGTTATGTAAACGAGTTGCTTTTAATTAGTTTGGGTTATCATAAAGCATATAGGTTTGTCATTCCCTACTCAATAGTTCTCTATAAAAAACATAATGTCGTACACTCTTGAATAATTAAGAGCTTACGACATTATGTTTGCATCCCCCTAATGCTCAGCAGTAATGGGCTTTAACGATTGACGGTATTTAAGCGGGCTGGTGCCCGTCCAGCGCTTGAACTGCCTGCTGAAATGAGCCAGACTGGAGTATCCGAGCAGAGAAGCTACCTTGTTCAGCGGCAGATTGGGCTGCTGGATCAGCACTTTGGCCTCATGAAGCTTGGTCTCCGACAGGTAGTGGCGTGGTGAATAGCCGTATACCTTGCGGAATACCTCCTGTGCATAGCCGGGACTGATACCGAGGGAGGCTGCCACGTCTTCAATCCGGAATGCCTGCTCGCCAGATTCGTCATCCCGGTAAGGTTTAAATCTGGATTGGATGGCTTCCATAATGGCTTTGGCATACTGAACGGATGAAGGTGCAATTCTGGGCTCCAATCCCGTAGAAATCATTTGCGAGAATATCCCGAACAGCTCGAACAAAGCAATTTGCATGCGAAAACGGTCTGCTGTCGTATATTCTCCACTCTCCCGTACCATGCCGATCCAGCTATGGACAACCTTTTGCAGCTTGGTATTGGTTTCAGTACCCGCCGGGAAAAAGAGCTGATTGCTCTTGATCATCTCCTGACGGAACAATGGGTCATCCACATTAAAATGAGTGCTAAAATAATACATTCCACCAGGGGAAACACACTGACTCACATGCTTGAATCCCGGCGGAATAATTAAAATATCACCCTCCCCAACCGAATACACATTATTCTCCATAATCGTTTCCTGACGACCTTCTAAAATAAGTGCAATTTCAAAACCGATATGAGACTCCTCCGGCATGCGCCAGTCCGCTTTGACCCGGTGAATATGAGCGCCAAAAAATTTCACATTCCAGTCAATTCTAGGCAACCATTGGCAATCATGGAATAAAGCTGGATCAACTTCAGCATTTAATATCATAAGATCACCTTCGATTAGGGCAAATTTTACACCGTTTAGACAATCTCATTGTACCTAATATTTGATTATAATAAAAGAGCGCTTACAAACGCTATGTTATAGTCTTTTACACAAAAAGAAAGCGCTTATATGGATAGGAATTGAAAGCGATACCATATTGGATTCAGGAGGAGCTATGGAAACAACAACGAAAGAACGTGTGTCCTATTACGTTTATTTTTTGGGGAGCAACGCAATTCTCTGTCTGGTCGCCTCTTTTGCGATGCTATTTTATACGGATTATGTTGGCATTTCTGTGTCGATTATCGGTACTTTGTTCGTACTGGCCCGCATATGGGATGCGCTTAGTGCTCCAATCTTCGGCGTGATCATTGACCGAGCCCAGCTCAAAGGCGGTTTGTTCAAGCCGTGGACGAATCTGGCCTCTATCATTTTGCCCATACTTACGGTATTGGTGTTTCTCGTTCCCAGCGATGCTTCGCTGACCGTCAAGGTCATTTATATTGCCGCCACATACCTGGTATGGGAAATGTGCTACACCATCAGTGATGCGCCCGGCTTTGGTCTGGCAACACTGATGACGAAAAACACGCACGAACGCGATCTGCTGATGTCCAGAGGCCGGACGATGGTGTTCTTGGCTTTTATGGTCATTTCCTCGTCTGCGGTAGCTGTGGCCAATCAGATATCCTGGCCGATTTTGGCGGTTATCGTTGCCACGGCGGGTTTGGTACTCATGAATTTTACTCGCTTTAATGTCAAAGAGCGTTATTCCAACAAGGCAGAGAAGGTTACGCTCAAGCAAATTATGACGTATCCCATGCAGAACAAGCAGCTTTTATTCTATCTGATGTCGTTTATGACATTGTCCATGACCAATCTGCAAGGAATTGTCGTCAGCTACTTTGCCTTATACAACTTGAAAAATCCTATTTATATTTCAGTACTGATGTTCATTTCCTTGGGTGTACAGCTGCTAACAGCATTAATTTTGCCACCGATTATTAAGAGATTTGGTAAATGGAAGGTGAACGTATTCAGCTTGGTAGGATTGTTTGCCACGGGCTTGTCCTTGTTTGCCATCGGGTACAGCAATCCCATCGTCGTATGTGTATTCGCGGTTCTGTTCGGCCTGTTCAGTTCCGCTCCGCAGCTCATGGTGCCGATGTTTACCGCCGATTGCGTCGAATATGGAGCGTTCCAAAAAGGGGTACGTGCCAGCGGAACCGCTTTTGCCACCCAGACGTTTGCAGGAAAGCTGGGAGGAGCGGCAGCCAGTGGGATCGTCGCTTATGCGCTTGCCTTTGCAGGCTATATCCCGAATGTACCGCAGACCGGACAGGTTCTCACATGGATATTCGCGCTCTATGCGGTGGTGCCTGGTGTAGGAGCCTTGATTACGGCAGGACTGTTCGCGTGGCTGTACAAGATTAGAGAAAAAGACGTAGAGGGCTGGCTGGCGATTGCGAAAAAAAATCAGCAGCAAGTGGATTCTGCGGAGCAGGGCGTTACCGATAAGAAACTGGCGGTCCCGTCCCTAAAGAAACCACATAACAGCCACGGCATTTGAAACGAATGAGATAGGATGACACTTTACCATGAATTAATTGGAGGACGACTACATGAAAAAGCTGCTGTACGGTGTTGCTTATTATGATGAGTACATGCCTTATGACCGGTTGGACCAGGATATCCAAATGATGAAGGATGCAGGCATCAACGTGGTGCGGATTGCCGAATCCACCTGGAGTACGCATGAACCGCAAAACGGAGTGTTTGATTTCACCTCCGTGGACCGGGTGCTGGACGCCATGCATAAGGCTGGCATTGAGGTCATTGTAGGTACGCCCACCTATGCCGTTCCGACATGGCTGGTCAAAGAGCATCCCGATGTTCTGGCAACAACACCTCAAGGTCCGGGCAAATACGGGGCTCGCCAGATTATGGACATTACGAACCCTGTCTACCTGTTCCACGCTGAGCGCATCATTCGCAAGCTGATTGGACGGGTGAGTCAGCATCCGGCGGTCATCGGCTTTCAGACGGATAACGAGACGAAGCATTACAACACATGTGGGCCGAATGTGCAATTGCAATTTGTAAAATATTTGCGCGAGCGATTTGAATCACTAGAGGAGCTGAACCACAAATTTGGGCTCGATTACTGGAGCAATCGCATCAATAGCTGGGAGGATTTCCCTTCCGTCGTTGGAACGATTAATGGAAGCTTGGGGGCAGCCTTGCCTTGTCCCAATTCCAGCGCAAGCTGGTGACGGACTTTCTGGCGTGGCAGGTCGCAATTGTGAATGAATATAAGCGAGAGGACCAATTTGTTACGCAAAACTTTGATTTTGAGTGGAGAGGCCATTCCTTTGGTGTTCAGCCGGATGTGGACCATTTTGCGGCATCCCAGGCATTTGATGTGACTGGCGTAGATATTTATCATCCATCACAGGATGATCTGACCGGCATAGAAATTTCCTTCGGTGGCGATGTGGCGCGTTCGACGAAAAATAACAACTATCTCGTGCTGGAAACGGAAGCGCAGGCTTTTACCCACTGGGTTCCCTATCCGGGGCAATTGAGACTGCAAGCGTTCAGCCATCTGGCTTCCGGGGCCAATTTGGTGGCTTACTGGCACTGGCATTCCATCCATAATTCCTTTGAAACGTACTGGAAGGGTCTGCTGAGCCATGATTTTGAGACGAATCCTGTGTATGAGGAAGCACAGACCATCGGGAAGGATTTTGCGAGATTGTCTCCGCATCTGGTCAATCTGAAAAAGACAAACAAAACAGCCATCCTGGTCAGCAACGAAGCGTTGACATCGATTAACTGGTTTAAGTTTAATATGAACAGTCCACTGAATTACAATGACATTGTACGCCGTTTGTATGATGAGCTGTACAAGCTGAATATTGGGACGGATATCGTTCATCCGGGGACGGAATCGTTTGATGATTATGATCTCTTGATCGTCCCGGCACTCTACTCCGCGCCGAATGCGCTGTTGGAGAAGCTGAATCGGTATGTGGAAAATGGCGGTCATGTAGTCTATACGTCCCGCAGCGGATTTACCGATGAGCATGTGCAGGTGAGAACTTCCCGGCAGCCGGGCGTGATCAGTGAAGCCTGCGGCATTCACTACAGCTTGTTCGTGGAGCCGAAGAACGTGACGCTCAAGGATAACCCTTTTAAAGTAGCAGCAGAGGACAATCAGGTAGATACGTGGATGGAGCTGATTACCCCGACGACTGCCGAGGTGTTGGCGTATTACGATCACCCGCATTGGGGAAAATATGCGGCGATTACGCAAAACCGCTATGGTCAGGGGACGGCGACTTACATTGGCTGTATCGTCAGCCCGGCGGTTATCCGCGAATTATTCCGTTCTGTTGCAGGGCAGGCAGGAGTGTGGGGAGTAGATCAGGAAGCGTCATTTCCGATCATTGTTAAATCAGGCACGAATGAACAGGGACGGACGATTCGGTATTATTTTAACTATTCCGAACAAGCGGGCTCGGTGGTGTACCCGCATGGAGACGGCAAGGAGCTGATCGGGGAGCAGGCGATCACTCAAGGACAAACGCTCCAATTGGAGCCGTGGAGTGTTATAATTATCGAAGAAGCGTAAATGCTGTATAATGAGCTGAATTTGACATATGAATGAAATCATATATGTGTCCTACCGGGAAATCCCCGGTAAATGAGCGCCCCTGCGAATAGCGGGGCGTTTTCGCATATGGCAGAACAAGAGGAGTGCATCGCTATGCCAACCCGAGTAGTCCGCTGGTTTCGGGCGCTGATGGCACCGTATCGACGCAGCATTCAGCTCAAGCTCATTTTAACGATGATTGTTTTATCGGTGCTGCCGGTCATTGCCGTCACGGTGCTGGCTGCGGAAAAAAGCAGAGCGTCGATGGAAACGGAAGTGGTAGAGACGAACATGTCCAATATGAAATGGACGGGAATCTATATCAGTGACCAGTTAGACCGCCTGAATCAGCTAATTTACAGCATTCAGATCAGCCCTGATCTGAGTGATTATTTGAATGAGCGCGAGCCGGGCAATCTTTCAAGCCAATTTAATGCCCAGCGTAAAATGCTGAATACGCTCGCGAATGTGTATTATTCGGCCGGAAGCCATGTGATCGGTATTCAGCTTTATTTGAAGCAATCGCAAAGCCTGTTTACCTTCAACGGGATGCAAAATGATATTACGACGGTGAACGGTATTCCTCCGCAGTATGCCGAGATGTGGCAGGCGAACAAGGATTATTTGATTCGCACGAGTCCGACCGATGCGGAACGCTTTACACTAATCCGCAGTATTCGGCGGTTTGAGGATCAGAAGCAGACAGGTGCTATTTCACTGGATGTCCTGTGGTCGCAATTCGATCAGACGCTGGGCTTGCTGGGACGAGGAGATCAGCATCAGGTGCTTATTACAGATACGGATGGCAGGATTATGTATCCGGTGCAGGCTCGCCAGTCGCCTCCTCCTGCGGGTGTATTGACGGCTCTTCGCGACGTTAGGCCAGGCCCCGGTATGATTCAAACTGCCGGGCATTATGTGTTCTATAATGATCTGGGTGTGGTTGGGCTGAGGCTGGTCAAAATCATACCTACTTCTTCCATTAACCACAGCGCCTTTTCAACGATGCTGTATGGTATTATCGTAGGTGTTATTTCTATTCTTGTTTCCATCTGCATAGCTGTTTTTATCGCATGGCGGACCGCACGTCCAATTGTTCATTTGGCGCGTTCCGTACAGGAGCTGGATATGATCAAGGGAGCGGCTGGAAAGCCGAGTACACGCCCGGATGAGATTGGGTTATTGGAAAGAAGTCTCCATGGCATGGCAGGACGAATCCGTGAGCATATCCAGACGGAATACAGTATCAATTTGCAAAAAAAGACGGCTGAATTGAAAGCGCTCCAGGCGCAGATTCACCCCCATTTTCTGCAAAACACACTGCAAATGATCGGAAGCATGGTATTTTCCCAAAAGCCGGAGGACACCTATGAGGTGATCCGTTCGCTGAGTGAGATGTTTCGCTACGTGGTACGGGAGCCTCAGGATATGGCCTCTTTACGCGCGGAGCTCGACCATGCGGGGCACTATATGCGCATCCAGCAGCGGCGGTTTCCGCAGAGATTGGTGTTTCGGGTGGAGACGGATGAACGGGCGATGGATATTCGTCTGCCCAAGCTGTCGCTGCAGCCATTGCTGGAGAACGCGTTTCAGCACGGTCTGGATCGTAAAGCGGGGGCATGGCGAATGGAAATCCGCGTGGAGATTATGAAAGAAGACGTATGGATCACGGTTTGCGATAATGGTAACGGCATGGCCCCGGATAAGCTGGAAAAAGTACGGGCCAAGCTGGAAAATGCTTCAGAGGAACCGATCTGGGCGCAGGGCAGTCACATCGGCTTAAGCAATGTAGCTTCACGCTTACGAATGAATTTTGGGATGAATTACGGGGTGACCATAGACAGTGAGCAGGGCGTCGGTACACGTGTCACGATCCGTATTCCATTCACCTCAGCAGAGGAGGGGGACATATGATCAGGGTATTAATTGTCGATGATGAGCCATGGAACCGCGATATTGTAAAGACATTTGGCACATGGGAAAAGCTCGGCATGTCGGTGGTAGGTGAGGCTGAGGACGGAGACGAAGCGTTCAGGCTGACCGGGGAATTAACCCCGCATATTGTGATCACCGACATGCGGATGCCGGGTGCGGATGGAGTAGAGCTGCTGCAGGCGTTAAATCAACATTTTCCTGATGTGAAAATCATTGTCGTGAGCGGTTATGATGACTTTGCGTATGCCAAACATGCCATCCGTTATAAGGCTGTCGATTATTTGCTCAAGCCTATTAACCCCACCGAGCTGAATGCGGTGCTGCTCAAATGCAAAAATGATCTGGAGACCAGGGCGGCAGAGCAGCAGCAAGAAAAAGCGGAGCTGGATTATGAGTTCTTCCACAAGCTGACCCGGTATAAGCAACTGCTGCGTCTTTATTTTAATGAGCTGAATCAGGACGGCGTGAACATGACATGCAGGCAGGTCATGCAGGAGCTGGAGCGCCTCGGAGTGCCAAGTCAGCCTATGCTGGGCCGGCTGGTGCAGGAGCTGCTTTCCCTGCTAAAAGAGCTGGCATTAGACAACGGACTGGATATCCCAACAGCGAAAGCTGGATTTCCTGTGTCGCAGGATGCGTTATCCTCTGTAGAACATGCGTTGGAATTCGTATCGGCGTGCTATAGTCAGGAGCTGGATCAGCTCATTCGACAGCGGAAGTACAAAAACAAGCTGAATCTGGAGGAGGTACGGCGTTATATGGATCGTCACTTTGCCGAATCGATTACACTGGAGCAGCTGGCAAAAAACTTTTTTGTGAGCAAAGAGTATATGAGCAAGGTATTCAAGCAGGAGTATGGTCAAAATGTAACAGACTATATTGTAGAGCGGAGAATGGAAAAGGCGCGGGAATGGCTGGCAGATAAACAGCTCTCAATTAAAGCGGTGGCGGAGATGGCGGGGTATGAGGATGTGTCTTATTTTTATCGGGTGTTTAAAAAGCATTTTGGTATGGCGCCCGGAGAGATGAGGAAGGAAGTTAAAAAAAATCCAACTCAACAGGCTAATGATGTCCAATGGCAGAAGTGACCTTCCACCCTATAATGAAAGCGTATACAAAACGAGCAGCACAAAGGATTCGACCTCTATGAAGCTCAACTTGGAGCATGAATGGAGGTTGAAGACTGGCAGCATAGCTGCTTGGAATAACCAAGTGATTAGCCAGCCGAATACCGTTATTTTCAACTTAGGGGAGGTCATTTTGCATGAAATTATGGAAAGGTGTATTGAGCACAATGCTGGTTGGTACGTTGTTGGCCGGGTGTGGAGCGAATTCTTCAGGCAGTGACAGCGGCAGTTCCAGTGGAGACGGCAAAACCGTGAATCTCAAAATGTTTATCGCCCAGCCCCGCTTGAAGGAGCATTACGATAAATACATTAACGCGTTCGTAGCGAAGGAAAAGAAAGATAAAAATATCGACGTTACGGTGCAACTGGAGATGCCGCCTGCCGACAATGCCGCACAAATTTTGAAGACAAGACTTGCATCCAACGATGCGCCGGATGTGTTCGCGCTGCATGCGGTGAATGAAATTCCTCCGTTTTATAAAGCGGGTTATTTGGAGGACTTGTCCGGTCAGCCGTTTGTCAGCAAATTAATGGATAGTGTGAAGCCTTCGGTGACGACCAAAGACGGCAAAGTCGTAGCGGTTCCTTTGGAAACGATTTCATGGGGCTATCTGTACAATAAAAAGATATTTAAGGACCTGGGGCTGAAGCCACCGGGAACGTTGACCGAAATGAAGGCTGTGGTCGAGAAGCTGAAAGCGAACAATGTGAAGCCGTTCCTGCTGTCTTACAAGGAATCCTGGATTCCACAGCTGTTCGTGCCGCTGACAGCAGGTGCGATGATCAACACACAGAACAAGGATTTTATCGACCGGATGAATCAGGATAAAGGCTCTTTTGCTGAAATGAAAAGCATGTTCGACATTATCGATCTGGTGAACAGCAACGGCACAGACAAGGCGCTGGAAATTGGCGGGGATGACGGGTCAGCGGCCTTCGCTTCGGGCAAAGCAGCCATGTGGATTCAAGGCCCGTGGTTTGCCGAAACGATTTTGAAATCGGATCCGAAAATGGATTTTGGGGTTGCACCGCTGCCGATCAACGATGATCCGAATGCAACCTTAATCAATCTGTCGACTTCGACTTCGCTGGCTGTATCCTCCACAAGCAAAAATAAGGAGGTTGCGCTCGATTTTGTCAATTATGTGCTGGACGACAAGGATTCCAGTGCGTTCTATGAGGCATTGAAATTTAACCCGATCTCCAAGGTGCATACGTTCAAAAGCTATCCTTGGGTCAATGACGCTACCGCATACGTGAAAGCAGGCAAATCATATCAAGACCCTTCCATCCCGCAAGCGGTCAAGGATGAGGCAGGCAAAGCGCTTCAATCCTACTATGCAGGCCAGCTCTCGCAGGATGACGTGATCAAAGCGCTGGATAAGGCATGGAAATCGTATAACAAAGTGAACAAGTAACCGGTAGCCTACAGAAATACATCAGGAGGGGGGAGACTCCATGCCTTTTAAAATCTATAAAAAATATGTGATGCTGCTGGCATTTACCGCTCCGGGGCTGATCTTTTACGCCATTTTCCTGCTCATTCCGACAATCAGCGGCATGTACTACAGTTTTACAGATTGGAACGGCTTGAATCCGAATTACAGCTTTCTCGGCTTGGGGAACTTTGTAGAAGCGCTGAAGGAAGACCCGGATTTTCTCAATTCCCTGTGGTTTACGCTCAAATATGTATTGGTCATGATCGTGCTGCAAAATGTACTGGCGCTGCTGCTGGCCGTGCTCATTGAGTCTCGCACGCGTTCCAAAGGATTTTTCCGAACGATATTTTTTATGCCCAATATGATTAGTACCATTATTAGTGCATTTATGTGGACGTTCGTTTTTTCCTCCGTGCTGCCGCAGATTGCCGAAAAGACAGCTATCGCCTTTTTGGGCCAATCGTGGCTGGGTGATCCGAAGGTATCCTTCTTCTCCATCATTATTGTCTCGCTATGGAATGGTGTCGGATACATGATGATTATTTATCTGGCTGCACTCCAGGGGGTGCCGCAAAGCTTGAAGGAGGCCGCTATTATTGACGGGGCCAACGCATTTCAGACATTGCGAAGCGTGACGCTGCCGATGATTACCCATGCCATTACCATCTGCTTCTTCCTGACGCTGAACGGTGCCTTCAAGGTGTATGAGGTTGTCTATGGACTGACCGGCGGGGGGCCGGGACGCAGTACGCAGGTAATTACGATGAACATTTATGAGGAGGCGTTCTCCAACAACTTCCGTTATGGCTATGCGAGCGCCAAATCCGTTATTTTATTCGCCATCGTCCTGATCTTCACACTGATCCAGCTGCGTGTCATGAAGAAGAAGGAGGTGGAGGCATGAGGCTAAAAAAAGCCAATTCCCTGCTGATTACGTTGCTGCTGTGCGCGGGGGCCATAGTATCCTTCTTCCCCATTTATATGGCGGTGATTAATTCATTTAAAACGCAGGGTGAGATGTTCGCATCCTTTACGGCGCTGCCGACGAAGCTTCACTTTGAAAATTACAGTCAGGCTTTTATCCAGACCCACTTGCTGAACAGTGCTTTGAATTCCACGATCATTTCGTTTGTCGGCATTGGCGGCATCGTGATCTGCTCTGCACTGGCAGGCTACAAGCTGTCTCGTACACGGGGAAAAATGAGCAGTGCGATTTTCTTCCTGTTTGTCGCCTCGATGCTGGTCCCGTTCCACTCCATTATGATACCGCTTACGCGAATGGCAAAGGATTTGTCCGTTCAAGGCAGTACGTACGGCTTGGCACTGATCTATATCGGTTTGGGAGTCAATATGGCCATCTTTTTGTATCACGGGTTCGTCAAATCCATTCCGCGCGAGCTGGAAGAATCGGCACAAATGGACGGCTGCAATGAGTTCCAAACGTTCTTTCGCATTATATTTCCTTTGCTGCTGCCGATCACCGTCACGATTGCCATTTTGGATTTCCTGTGGATTTGGAACGACTTTTTACTTCCGCTGTTGATGCTGACGGATGTGAATCACTACACCCTGATTCTATCGACGAATATGCTGTTTGGCGAGTACAACAAGGATTGGTCGCTCATTCTGGCTGCGCTTGTATTGACCTCTATTCCAGTCATTCTGATCTATGCGTTCTTTCAGAAATTCATCATGGAGGGCATCGCGGAGGGAGCGGTGAAGGGATAAGACAAATGAGCCATATAAGTTGAACTGGAAATGTACATGAGGCGCCACTGCGCAGTCGGATGGTGCTTCCCATCGCCACCGCTCCACTTGTACAGCACCATTCCGACTACTCCGCGTTTTCATGTGAATCTTTTGGAGTTCAATATATAGACTTGAGCCTTATACTGCATTGCTGGGGAGGTAGATGGCTTTTCCTGCAAAAATTTTCAGGCAAACGTAAGAACTTGGTACAGCAGCATTTGGCCTGCTTTGTGCTTATCGTAGTATACCGAAAGAGCCGTGTACAAATGACACGGCTCTTTTTTTATGTCTAAAGTTTTAAATTTTAGGAAACTTTTAAAATCATATGAATCCCGCCGCAACAGCGATCGTAAGATCAAATGGAACGCGAAGCGATCTTAGCCATACAATATTTCATCTGAATGTAAAAGGGGATGATGATGATGGCTACCTTCTCGGCCGCCCTTCGAGTGAAAAAGCGGATGGCCAAGCGCGTATTAAAATTATCCGGTGTCCATGGTATTGGCGTAGGGTACAAAGACCCTGGTCATCCCAAAAAGGGAGCCGCTGTTATTGTGTATGCAGACCGGCTGGCTTCGGCCTCCACCGGACTTCTGTCTGCCACAGCATTGGGCAAAAAAACGAATGTCCCTGTCCGGATTGTAAAAACAGGAAAGATCAGAGCCAATGCCACGGATTACAGGGCACGCATACGCCCGGTCATCGCCGGCTACAGTGTCGGAACGATTGAAGGCTCCGGGACAACCGGATTGATCGTTGCGCCAACTGGAGCGCCGGCTACACGGTATCTTTTCAGCAACAACCATGTCCTTAATCCCTCCAATACAGACAATCGGGAGGCTACGATTCAGCCGGGCGGAGCCGACGGGGGAACGGTTCCCCGGGATCGTATTGGACGGCTGTATCGTTACGTACGCTTGAATCCAAGTGGAACGAACTTGATTGATACAGCGCTTTCCCTGCCGACCCGCAACAGCTTGCTTAGTCCGCGTTACGCCACAGTAGGAACGATTCCAGGCCATGTGACCGCTTATCGCATAGGAGAAAGGTTAAAAAAGGTAGGGCGTACAACCGGGCGGGTCAATGGTACGGTAGAGTCTGTCTATACAGACCTGCAAATCAATTATGGCGGAAGCCTGGGGTTGCTGACCTTCGAGGATCAGACCGTCATAAGAGGCACGAATCCTGTATCACTGCCGGGCGATTCCGGTTCTGTCTGGCTCAGACAGTCGGATAATTATGCAGCTGCGGTCAACTATGCAGGTACGGCAGATGGCCGTCTCTCCATTGCCTTCCCGGTGCAGTGGTTCATGCAGGTGTTCAACACACGCGTAGCCCGCCCCAATGGGGCAGGCAGAGTACTCACGGTAGATACAGGCTCTTCCCCAAGTTCCTATACAAGGCAGCTCACTAGTGAGGAACTGGCTCGCTTAAGACCGAGAACGACGCGCATTAGAAAGGGCTAAATGTCCCTTAGATAGAAAAAGCTGCTTCCTATAAACGAATCGTAAAGCTGCGTGTGAACGGCTTCGCCAGCTCATCATAATCCCGAAGCTCAATCGTAAATGTGTAGCTGCTTTGCGATTGGCTGGCGGATACGGTGCCGCTGATCGTCCCAGTGAAGCGGTCGAGCGTCAGCCCGGCAGGCAGACTGCCGCTTTTCAGTGTCCAGTCGTAGAAGGGAACACCGCCCTTGGCTATTAGTTTTTGGCTGTAGCTTTGCCCTTTTACGGCATTAGGCAAGGAAGTTGTAACGATTTCCGGTTCAAGAAAAGGGGTTAGTTTGCGGTTCAGCTTCCAGCCAGCTTTCTCGGCAATGAGCAGGGTCAGCTTGTTCAGCATCCAGCGGCGTACCGGAAATTCTGCTGCCCAGCCTGCACTTTGACCGCTGAGACGGTCCCAGTATTGCCGGTCTCCCGGGATATGGTAGCTGCTATCCAGCGGAACACGTACACCTTGGTACGCTTCGACGACCGCGTCAGCACCGCCGCTGCTGTGATAGGCGCGCATGCCTGCCCACGAATCACTAAAAGCAACGGCGTGGCCGAACTCATGCATAATGAGACCATATACGTCCGTCACCTGAGTGAGATCGGTTTTGTACCAGTCGTCATCATTCAGCGAGGTGAACACCTGAGCATCGGGATAAAAATCCAGCGCAGTACCTAGTGAACGGTGGATGGGACCTGGCACCCGGACGCCGTTCCTTGTGTGGTAAAAACCGCTGTTGCCGGGCCATCCCGTCGAATACGGGCCGTCGATACCCCGCAGGAAAATCCATTCCCCATTATAGGGCGCGTTATTTGTTCCAATTGTATGCCCGTTCCAGTCATTGTTCGGAATATAGTTGCGTTCGGCTCCGGCAGGAACGGTATCGAATGGCTCCATATCGAAAAAGTAGAACCAGTCCTTAATCGCCTGCTCGGCGGCTTTGCGAATACCCGGATCATCGAAATAGTGATTGACTGTATCATAGCGGTAGTCGAATACCAGCGGGAATTGGGTTTCTTGATTATCGTCCTGGTCCCATACCCGGATCGGAATGGTATGAATTCGTGAAGCTCCCGCACTGTCAGCAATGGTGAGGGAGAGCGTATAGTGCTCAATCTCGTCTGGGCCGCCGTTGCGATCTGGTGCAACCTCCAGTTTGAAATCCTTTCTCTCGGATGCATTATTAAAATTTAACACCTTCGTAGCGCCAGTGGCAGATAACGTGCTGGGCAGATTCATCATGAGCCGGGACGTGCCCTGTGCCCTGAGTGTGATGCTGATCGGATACGCCGCACTGGCAGGAGGCTTCACGGTCAGATTAATGAAAGGGTTGGCGATATAGCCCTGCCAATCCACCAGATCAACGCCATACCCGTTAATGATGCGTCCGAAGCGGTCAATTACCTCGGCATCGCTGCCAATCGCTTGCGGGGACATGCCGGAGGTCGAGACTTGTGCGGCTACGTTTTTGAGAAGAGACTCCTTCATAGAAGCAGAGCCGCACGAATCAGATTCAATGCTTGCCGACAGGGGTGGTCCTGCATGTTCTTTACACATAACAACATCCTCCTATAAGACGGACAGCTTCTAAACCGGGCAGCAACAAGGCTTCCACGCAAGCTGCCCGCCTTTTTATTTAAAGATTGGGGCCATATATGACACGAATCATTCACAGTACAAATCATTCACAAGTTAAAAAGTTAAGGTCATGAAATGTTCGTTCTAATCGGCTCCTTCGGCATATGAATTGGCTCCCAAAGAATGAACATTAACGATGCTGCTTGCCGAGGCCAAGCCCCGGACTTCTTGAGCCGTCAACGTTCTGTTGTAAATGACCAGCTCGTCTACTGCACCGTTCAGATAGGGATCATCGAACTGGGATTTGCCAATATAGTTCCGGTCTGTCAGTCCGAGGCTGGACGGCTTCAACGTCATATTGGCGTTGCGCGTCGCTTCCACACCGTCCACATACAATATCCCCGTATTGCCTGACAGGGTCACGGCCACATGCTTCCACACGCCTGCCGCTAGCTCCGGCGCGTTCAACTGCTGCTCTTCCCCGTTCCCCGAGACGGTGATGGCAAAGCGCATACCTGTCCCTTCGGCCTTCGGGGTCAAAAACATATACCGATCCGTTCCTGCTCCAAAATCAAACAGGCGGGCCCAGCCGTTATGCGTGTTCACTCGTACCCACGCTGCAATCGTAAAGTCATTTAGGCTGCTAACTATACCGAAGGGGAGACTGGCATAGGTGTCTGTGCCGTTGAAGTACAGGGCGTTGCCTTTCCGTCCCGCTGCCCATGTCCCACTATTTACACTGGCCTGCTGCCCATAACCCGATGAATCGGCTGCGGTAGATCCGGCCGTTTCGTTAAATTCATAACGGGCTACAATGTCTCCGGTGGGAGTCGGATTGCCGGTGCCCAACTG
>NZ_JH601045.1:43060-68860 GCF_000245715.1 Paenibacillus sp. Aloe-11
CTGACGGTGGCTGCCAAGCCGTTAACAGCCGTGACAGAGCCGGTTTTCGTGCCGTCTACGAGCACGTCATACGTACCTGCCGCGAGTCCGGTCATCGTCACAACCGTAGTATGCGCTGTGCCTGGTGTCGTATTTTTCAACGTCAAGCGGACGTTGTTTTTGGACTTGGACACGATAGCCAGGCTATATTGGTCCCGGTTCAGCTCCAGACTCAGCTTTTGGGTGATCAGATGCAGACGTTGAAATACGCCGTCCTTTGGAGTAACCGTATAGCTGTTATTGCTTTCGGTAACGTCGCAGCCATAGCCGAACAAGCCGAATATCGGATCGACAGCTACATCCGAGCTTAGCACTTTAATGGCTCCAAACAGCCCCAGATCCGCTTCGCCGGACATGCCGCGCCATCCGTTAAAGAGGGGGCCGCCGTCCAGACCAAGAGCGCCGTAATTGCCCTTGCCCGCCTGATACGTCCACGCTACCGCCCCGATATTGGCAGGATCAGAGCTGATCTGTCCTGAGTTAATCGCCCCAATGTTCGCCAGCTTGGCGGCATACGATAGACGCTGGTCCACTTCGGGCTTGGACGAATAACGGCGTGTCCAATCGTCCATCGCATAGCCCGCCAGCGAGGTGGTGTACTGGAAGTTCCACCAATTCTCCCCGGTGATGGTGACTGGATCGGCGTAATAGTACCAGACAGGCATATGACCGCGGGCTGCGCGTGTTTTGGCATTGATTTTGCTCATCATCGTCGTGTTGCTGTTCATTTTGGCGAGTGTATATACCGCTTCTTCGCCTGTATTGTCGTAATTGTACTCGGAGCCGTAGGGATAGGTGGTATTTTTGAAATTGTTGTATTTGGTAGCCATTTTGGCAATCAGGTCGTTGGCCTCGCTGGTCAAGCCTTCTTCTTGAAGCGCTTTAATAATATCCGGTGTGGTCAGCTCACCCATGAGTCCGGTGTTCCAGTTATAAGCGACAGGACCTTCATATAATGCCTTGAAAATACGATACGCACGCAGTAAATACGTGTTCTTGCTGTTACGGTAGCTGATCAGGTTGGGATATAGCTTGGCGAGCTTATACATACTGAAAAACGTGTTGTAAATATGCGGATAGGCATAGCCGCGGTATGTCGGTGTCGTATTAGGCTGCGGCATCAGGAAATCAGGAACCAGATAATCGGTGTGATGACCTTCCATCAGATTCGTCCAGATGGCCACCTCCAGATAATCATCGACCGCCTTGATCTCAGATGCCACGGGCTTCTGCACATTTTTCTCCGCCAGAAACTGACCGTGTGTCAAACCCCAATCATCACCCCAGCCCCAGTAGCCTGCAAAGCTGTTGCGCTTGGCCTTATACTGCATCATCCAATCGTCAAACACCTTGTCCCGCAGGTCGCCCGGCACATTCCATTGTGTGCTGTTGACCATGAAAGTGGAGTGACGTTGGAGCGCAGCATCGACAGGCTCAATGGCATAGAACTGAAGGACCGTTTTTTCGCCGTTGCCGTAGCTCACAGTTATATTGTTGTGTCCCAGTCGACCGAGCGTAAGTTCATATATTTTATGGTTTGTAGGGGCTGTTTCCAGATAGCTGATCGTGGTTTCGGACGGGTATTGTGCGGTAACAGAGGTGATGGATTTGCTAGTATGCAGGTCAAATTTCGCTTTGAGATTGGTGGGGACAATCATGCCTGGAACGACAGTCACGTCCACATGGCCCTCACTGTACAGTCTGTCCTTCACGGCCTGCTCGTCCGCTACCTTAAAAAACTTAAAGGCGTATGTTTTGCTTTCGCCCGGAGCCAGCGACAGACTGGTGCTCCCGAGATAACCGCGGTTGGTGCTCTTAATAACATTGGAGTGAATATAAAATACATTCAGTCCCTCGGCCCAGCCGCCTTGGTCCATCGCCCATGTGCTGCCAGGATGCTCCTCGACTCTCCAGTGGTCCTGATATTCGAGACCCGAGCCTGTAGAGGCATCCGGGATAAGCAGTAAATACGGCCCGATGCCGCTAGGCCGTGCAGCGGTAATAAAGGAGCTGTTATGGCCTACAAAGGAGTGGGAGAGCACTCTTGTTTCATAGATTTGTTCGTTATTGCCGCCGGACCAAAATTCATTGAAGGGAAGCGGCAGCCCCCAATCTCCGATTTCCAGCGTTTGATTAGAGGTGTTGGTTACTTTCATTTGCCAATGCAAATAGTCATTAACCAACGAATACGTTTCGAGTAAAGTAAAATTGCGTATTCCCTGAGCATTTGACGAATTTTGATAAGTCACCTGAACACTGTTGCCGGAAGAGGTGATCTTGCGAGCATCAGCAGAATTGCTTGTCCATGCCCGCGTCCATGCTCCGTTACCAAGACGGTAAGTGAACATAAGCTCACCCAGCCACTGGTGGTCTGACGTATTTTGATTAGGTGCGTTCGAGCCGTTCATAACATAATTCGTATTGAATGTGTCTCCTACCAGACGTAAGGAAGAGATATCCCCGTAATCTCCGACCGAGATGGAGAATACTTGATTAGATAGCTGTACTGCCATGCTACCAACCTCCTTGAAAAGGTTTGTGAGAGCATACTCATACTCACAACTTTAATATATGTAGGAGAAATACTTTTGTAACCTTATATGTGGAGATTGATAGAAAATAGATTCATATGTGCTACACTTATACTATGATTAACCATGCATTTTAAGAGATGAGGTATTATGAAAATGAAATTGGAGTTACCGAAGATTCCTGTGGATTTACCCGTACTAAATGAAGAAATGTACTCTTTACGCTCCAAAGACGAGCTTGGTACGGGGGCCGTAGAGGATATGATTTTGGATCATATGGATGTGGTTAAGGTTTCATTGGATAAGATGACCTTTAAAAATGTAACCATCATGGAATCGTCATTGCCGGAAAGTGAATGGACAGATGTCATCTTTGATAAATGTGATCTGTCTAATGTTAATCTGTCCGGGTCCTTTATTCACCGGGTGGAGTTCAGAAATTGCAAATTGCTGGGCACTGACTTTTCCAGAAGCAGGCTCCAAAACGTTCGTTTTCTGGATTGCT
This sequence comes from Paenibacillus sp. Aloe-11, assembly GCF_000245715.1. NCBI lineage: Bacteria > Bacillati > Bacillota > Bacilli > Caryophanales > Paenibacillaceae > Paenibacillus > Paenibacillus sp. Aloe-11. The sequence continues at coordinate 46,136 of NZ_JH601045.1, forward strand.
TAGGGGATTATTCGATGTTTCGGTTTTCCAATTTCAAGCAGGTTGGTTTTGAGGACTGTTCATTGGTAAGCGCCGATCTTTATCATCTGACGCTGCAGAAAACCTTTTTTACCCGCTGTAATCTGGATCAGGCGATGCTGTCGGGGTCCAAGCTCAAAGGGATTGATTTGAGCGATTGTGAGTTTGAGGGACTGCAGGTGGATATCGAAGACCTGAACGGTTGCATGATCTCGCCGCATCAAGCTTCGTCTTTTGTAGGGCTGCTGGGGCTAGTCATTAAATAAGGGGACTAACACTGCCTCATATGCCTATTTGTTAATAAAAAGGGAACCATCTTTTTGAATCTCTGCATAAAAGACTTCTTGTATTGTCTGGATTCCATGTTTCTTTAATTCGTCATGCACCCATTTTTCCGTTAAGTTCAGTTCTATTAGATTCTTTTTTACGATCTTACCGTCTGAAATGATTTCTGAAGGAAGATAAGTAAAAGTTGAGGTTGGTATGTTCATGTCTTCTTTGGTAACCGTTTGCTTAAGCTTCTTTTTTAAAACACTAAATTGCCCATCAGGTTCCAGAATTGCATAATGAACTTCTTGAAAACTGAAGACATCCTTCTTTCGATGCATCATACTAAGGTCATCAAGATTGAGGTGGGTTCTTTGAAGTGCTTTCTTAAGTATTTTCCCTTCCTTTATGAGAATGGTAGGTTGCCCATCAAACAGGACTCGGGCTTTGCTTGATTTCAGGCCAATATATCCGATAAAAATTGTGAGAATTACCCACCAGACTAAACTAATGAGTCCATTAAAAAAAGGCGTCTCACTATTGCCAACAATATCCGCTGCGATTGAACCGATAGTGATCCCTGTACCAGTATTGTCTTTACAAATGCTGGTCATACATCACGAGATTTAAAAGTTCCGGCGGGGATGCTTTCTATAGCACTAGAGAAAGAAAAGAAGACGTTCTGGTTGGAACAGAACCTCTTCTTTTAGGTATGTAATGCAAATAGACTTAGTCAATTGAAACAATTTGCCACGTTCCATCTTTATCTTTATCAAAATAGAAGGTATACCGTTTATCGGGTGAATCTCCTTCTTCTTTATTAAGCCGTTCGCCTACAACGGGTATTAATATCCGACCATTTTCTTTTACAGCTTTGGCAATACTGGTGAACTTTACGGGCTGATCCAGGAGATAATCGTACTCTGTTTTGACCGTTGGGCTGAGCGCAGCATGGAATTGATCCAAATCTTTTGAAACAAAGGCCGCGATGGCTGCTTTGAGTTTTGTTATCATGCCATCTTCAATCAAAGGGTCTTTCACTTCATCCCACTTGATCTCGTCCAGGCTTTGCAGGATGATTGCTTGACTGGCTTCTACTGATTCTGGAGCTGCTGGAGCTTTTCCCTCGGGAGATGAAACTGTTGTTCCCTGATTTCCACAACCAGCCATAACACTCGCAGAAAGTATAAGAATAGATATTATTTTAGCAGGCTTATTCATGTGTCTTAACACATCCTTTCTCTTTATCTAACAAATATGATGTTCAAAAAAGCTACAACGATTTTATAATAATATACCATATTTTTTATGTTATGTAAAAAAACGAAGGTGTCACTGAATTGACACCTTCGTTTCATCGTCAATCCTAGCATGGGTATTGATAGGAGGTTGGCGAGCGCCTTTTAAAGCTTCTGCTACACTGCGTGATATTGATGTTTGATACTGTCCCAAGCCTGGCGCAGACGCTTAGCGCCTTCAATAATCTGCTGCTCTGTTAAATGGGCAAAGTTAAAGCAGGCTGCTGGAGGACCTGGGGTCAGCTGGTAATCGGCGGCATCCCGCCATGTGACTCCGTAATCATGTGCTGTCCGCATCAAATGATGGTATGGAGCATGCTCATGCTTCCAGATGGCATAGGCATGCAGCCCGCAATCGCTCTGCTGCCAGTAAAACAGTTCGCTCAATTGCTGCATTTCGCGCTGGAACACGTCGTAGCGCGATCTGTATATGCGGGTCATCCGCCGCAAATGGCGAGCATAGTCGCCGCGCATCATAAAACGTGCCAGTGCCCGTTGCTCCAAACGGGCAGGCGGCAGGGGGTCATATAGCCGCTTGGCAGCTGTCAGCGCTTGAGCCAGTGCAGCAGGCAGGATCGCAAACCCGAGTCGAAGACTGCTGAACATGCTTTTGGAAAAGGAACCGACATAGATTACGCAATCTGCGCGATCCAATGCTTTTAAAGGCTCAATGGGTCGTCCGGCCCAGCGGAATTCGCTGTCATAATCGTCTTCGATAATCCAGGCACTACGGGATACCGCCCACTGCAAAATCTGCTGACGCCGTGCCAGTGGCAAAACTGCGCCGGTCGGGAACTGTCGTCCCGGCGTAACAAACAGTAGCCTGGAATCCCAATCCTGCGGAATAATTCCTTGCTGATCCAGCTCGGCTGCCTGAATCTGTCCGCCCGAGGCTGTAACAGCACGATGGATACCGGAATAACAGGGATTTTCCAATATAATGTGATCCTGTTCATCAATAAGCAGTTGGCATAACAGCGTGATCACTTCCATGGAGCCGCTGCATAAAACGACTTGGTCCGGGTGGGCCGTAATCCCGCGTGTTCTGCCAACATGATGGCAAATCGCTTCACGCAGCCATTCATCGCCATTCACCGACACAGTCGCCGAGTCAGACAAAGGCTTTTGCAGGTCTTTGCCAGCGGCAGCCATGGCACTTTTCCATGCGAGCTGTGAGCTGCCCTCTAATACGACTTCTCCTGCCTGAAAAGAAATCAAGGACTGCTGCGTATCGTCTCGATCCGCAGCAAAAGCAGGAGATGACAATAACTCCCGTTCCCTTTCCAACTGCATGATTCGTTGTCCCCAGGCTGACAGAGCGGGGGCTTTTTGCTTTGCAACAGGTGGATTCTGGTTCTGCTGGCCGATTGGAAATGGGTCCGACTGCATCGCTGCCTGCTCAATAACAAAGGTTCCTCTGCCTACCGTCGATTCTACATACCCTTCTGCCAACAGCATATCGTATGCTTCGGCAACACTGCCACGCGAAATTCCATACATCACAGCCAGATCACGACTGGAGGGCAGGCGCGTACCGCCGGCAAGGGAACCGTTAAGAATCCCGTCCCGGAGAGCATGATACAATGCCAAATATTTATGATGATATTTTTGAATAGCACGCTGGTAAGCAACTGTAATATCCATACCCAACTCCTTCAATTGGACTATTTATTTTCGTTCGAATTGGCTCTTTTGATTAATCCATTTTCAACATAATCTGAAATGTATCGTTAGTCAATAGAAGGAAGGGGAGTAATTATGAGAAGAAAAGAATTTACAGTGGCAGAAGAAGAGGAAATAGAGCAATTTCTGAGTGAGGTCAGCTTCGGATTTTTAGGTCTGAACAGCGAGGATGGTTTTCCGCGTGTGGTTCCCTTGAATTTTGCTTACGGAAATGGTGTTTTTTATATTCATGGCAGCCGTGTTGGAGAAAAGATGGAACGGATGAAGGAGGACAACCGGGTCACATTTTCCGCCGCCAAGGAGTATGCGCTGATTCCGTCCTATTTTACGGACGAGCATATGGCATGCCCGGCGACTGCCTTTTTTAAAAGCGTTACCGTGCGTGGTCATGCTGAACTTGTAGTTGATCTGGAAGAAAAGGCAGCGGCATTTTCCATTTTCATGAGCAAGCTGCAACCGGAAGGCGGCTATGACACGATTGATGCCAGTGATCCTCGGTATGCTTCACGTCTGAAAGGGGTCGCTCTGATCAAAATCGTACCGGATGAATGGACTGCCAAGTTCAAATTCGGCCAAAATGTCAAAGGTCAGGAGCGTCAGCAGATTGTGGATGGCTTGCAAAAACGGGGGCTGGATGATGATCTGGCAACGATTGAAATGATGCGCAAATATTGTCCTCATCACTAACTACATTCCCGCTCTCGTTCATCGTCTAATGGGTTAATTATACTTTAGACCTTCTGTGGTAGGACTTTTGAAGGACGGGTATATATCATTCTCAAGCCCGTTGTTCTTACTGCAAAGGAACCTTATAATACGATAGATTTATGGAGTAAGGGGGCAAGACCGTGATGAGAGCGGGAATCAGAAGTCGGGAAAGTCGACGGTTGTTACTGGAAGCGGGGGCTGAAGAGTTCGCTCAGACGGGTTTTTATCAGACAAAGGTAAGTTCAATTGCGGCACGTGCAGGATTAACGCAGCCGGATTTTTATATTCATTTTGAAAGCAAGGAACAGATTTATGAGGAGCTTGTCGAGAGCTTCCGTGCTTTGGTGAACGAGACGACGCAAAGCATGAAGGTGGAGCCGGACCAGAGTAAAGCTGAAATTTTGAACCGGGGACAGGTATTTCTGGAAGCTATTTTTCGTATGTTGTCCAATAATCCTGCGATGACCCGGGTTGGGTTTTATCAGGCGGCTGACTCGGTCCGAATTAAGGCGGAGATGGCTGAGCATATCAAAAAGCATTTGCAGGCGGCACAGCGCTGGGGTTCTTGCCGTGAGGAGCTGAACCCTGAATTGACAGCAGAATGTGTCATCGGCTTGATTGAACGGTTGACGCTAACCCAATTGCTGCCTGGACGCGAAAGTCCATCTGTACTTGCCAAACAGGCACGAGACCTGCTGTATAACGGTATGCTGGCATCCGAAGGATAACGGAGCTACAGCATAAGGGTCTATATTTGGGCGATCGGCGCGGCATTTGTCCCTATCATGGATGATAGCACATGCATAAGATGCCTTGTAAACCATGAAGGGAGGAATCACCATGTCTGGAATGGGCGCTGGTTATGGAGCTTTTACATCTATGGGAGCGATTCTGGTACTTTTCATTTTGCTTGTTATTATCACAAAAGCATTTTTCATCTGATTCTTAGCTCAAGAATTTAAATTTGGGCGAATTGCTGTAATCAATGGAGAGGAGGAATTTGAGATGGGTGAAGTAGATAGAGGTTGTGGCTGTGGTGGTTACAACATGTGGACTTCCACTGGTGTTATTCTGGTTCTCTTCATTTTGCTGGTTATCATCACTCGTACCTTCTTCATCTAATGCTGTATTCATGGGCTTGAGCGCCGATGCCTCGGGTCTGTGACCATATAAAGCCATATAAGCCGGACCAGAACCGCCTTGAACAGAGGCGGTTTTTTTGTCTTTCTAAGTTAACGTTGACGTTAACGTTATATAGGCGTAATATTTATATATAAACTTTTTCATAAGGTGGGTGTCATGGTTACGTATAAAATTGATGAGGTCGCCAAGCAAAGTGGTCTGACAAAGCGAACCATTCGTTACTATGAGGAAATCGGTTTGTTGCCCTCCCCGCAGCGCAGCGAAGGTAATATGAGGCTGTATACGCAGGAGGATGTGGATTTACTTAGAAAAATAGTGAGCGCCAAGGAAGTGCTTGGTTTCTCCTTGCAAGAGCTGCAGCGCTACATGTCCGCAGCGGAGATGCTCAAGGGTCAACGAGAGGAATATCGCGAGCGTACGGATCATCTGCAACCTGCTGAGCGCCGGGCCATGCTGGTGGATATGGAGGTCACCCTGAACGAACAATTGGAAATGATGGAGGGGAAAATCAACAGCATCCGCCTGCTCCAGACTGAGCTGGAGGATCTGCGGGTCAGGGTTCGTGAACGGAAGGCTCTGCTGGATGAGGAGCTTGGCAGCGACCCGTCATAACGAGGAATATGTACAATTAGATATGGAGGTCACATCATTCATGAGTTTTGAACACAGTTTACATGGTGAGTTAAAAATCCCTGATGAGTTGAAAAAACAGTCAGGCTTGCTGTCTCAGCCCAAAGCCGTCTGGGCGGTTGCTTTTGCCTGTGTTATTTCATTTATGGGTTTGGGCTTGGTCGATCCGATTCTTCCGGCCATTGCCGATCAGCTTCATGCCACTAAAAGCCAGGTGTCGCTGCTGTTCACCAGCTATAATCTGGTGACCGGTGTTGCGATGCTGATTACGGGCGTCGTGTCCAGTCGACTGGGTGTCAAATGGACGCTGCTGACCGGGATTTTGTTTATTATTGTATTTGCCGGACTGGGCGGCACCGCCAATACGGTAGGCGGAATTGTGGGCTACCGGGCAGGCTGGGGGCTGGGGAATGCCCTGTTTATTGCAACAGCGCTGTCTGCGATTGTGGGTCTGTCCACCTCGGGAACAGCCAAAGCCATTATTTTATATGAGGCTGCACTGGGTCTTGGGATTTCTGTTGGCCCCTTGCTGGGCGGTGAGTTAGGCTCCATTTCCTGGCGCGGTCCGTTTTTTGGTGTTGCTGTCCTGATGGTTGTAGGATTTTTGTTCATTACGTTTATGCTGCCTTCGATTCCGAAGCCTAACAAGCGCGGGTCGCTTGCCGATCCGTTCAAAGCGCTTAGTTATCCGGCCTTGTTCACGCTCGGTATTGTAGCGTTGTTATATAATTTTGGATTTTTTACGTTGATGGCTTATTCTCCATATGTCATGCATTTGGATGAGCATGGTTTGGGTTATGTGTTTTTTGGCTGGGGGATTATGCTGGCCTTCACCTCGGTGTTTGTAGCACCAAAGATTCAAGCGCGCTTTAGCGTGGTATCTTCCATTAGTAGCATGCTGACGCTGTTTGCCATTGATTTAGGCGTTATGGCGGTCGGGACGGTGGCAGGTTCGCCAGCAACGGTCATTGTCGCGGTGATTGCGGCGGGTGTTTTTCTGGGGATCAACAATACATTGATTACAACCGCTGTGATGCAGGCCGCTCCGGTAGAGCGCTCGACAGCATCTGCGGCATACAGCTTTATGCGCTTTTTGGGCGGTGCGATCTCGCCGTGGCTTGCCGGGAAGCTGTCAGAGTGGTACACAGCAGAAACTCCGTTTTATTTTGGTGCATTGATGGTATTGATGGGTGTAGCAGTGCTGATCGTACGCCGTCGACATATGCAAAATATTCAGGTCGATGTACACTAAGACTGAGCCTCTGAGGAGGAAAGAGTATGAGCGAATACAAACATATTCTGGTCACGATTGATGGCTCAGAACACAGGAGGACATAAGCATGAGGCAGCATTTATTTATTGGTGGTGAATGGAAAGCAGCTCAAGCGTATACGACATTAAAATCACCGTATTCCGGGGAGGCTATTGCTGAGGTAGCAGAGGCGACAGCAGAGGATGCCCATGCTGCCATTCAGGCTGCATCTGACGCACGCGCCGGGATGCGGGCCATGCCAGCACATCAGCGCTCAGCCATTTTGGAAAAGCTGGCTGACCTGCTGGAGGAGCGGCGTGATGAGGCTGCGCTTATCATTGCCCGCGAAGCGTCCAAGCCATGGAAGGCTGCGCTGGCAGAGGTTGACCGGACGGTGCAGACCTACAAGTATGCAGCCGAAGAAGCCAAGCGGATTCACGGGGAAACGATCCCGCTGGATGCCGCACCGGGCGGCGAGGGCCGTATGGCCTATACGCTTAGGGAACCCGTCGGTGTGGTGGGGGCCATCACCCCCTTTAACTTCCCGATGAACCTGGTCGCCCACAAGGTTGGCCCTGCACTTGCGGCAGGTAATACGGTCGTATTGAAGCCTGCCGAGCAGACCCCGCTCTCGGCTTACCTGATCGCAGAGCTGCTGGAGCAGGCCGGATTGCCTGCCGGCGCGCTTAACGTGATCAGCGGTGACGGCAAAACCATCGGGGACGTGCTTGTCACCGATCCGCGCGTCGGCTATATCACCTTTACCGGAAGTCCGGCGGTGGGCACGGAAATTCGCTCCAAGGCTGGCTTGAAGCGGGTTACGCTGGAGCTGGGCTCCAACGCAGCGGTCATTATCGACCGTGACACCGATGTGGATGCGATCATCGACCGCTGTGTGAGCGGAGCGTTTGCCAATCAGGGACAGGTGTGCATCTCGATTCAACGTATTTACGTTGTTGATGAACTGTACGATACCTTTGTTGTCCGTTTTATCGAGACGACGCAGCGGCTGAAAGTCGGCGATCCGCTGGAGCCGGACACGGACGTATCCGCACTCATTTCAGCCAAGGATGTCCAACGTGTCCGTGAGTGGCTGGATGAAGCGGTTCAAGCAGGTGCCAGAATCGCTCTGGGGGGACAAGCCAAGGGCGCTATACTGGAGCCCACGGTTCTGCTGAATGTGGACCCGACTTCCAAAGTGTCCTGTCGCGAGGTGTTTGCCCCGCTGGTGCTGATTCACCCGGTGAGCTCTATAGATGAAGCTGTAAGCCATGTGAACCATTCGATTTATGGCTTGCAGGCAGGGATTTATACCCGTAATATCGTGACTGCACTGGATGCGGCGGACAAGCTTGAGGTTGGTGGTGTAGTGATCAATGACATTCCGAGCTTCCGTGTCGACCACATGCCGTATGGTGGTGTGAAGCAAAGCGGCACCGGACGCGAGGGCGTGAAATACGCCATGGAAGAAATGCTGGAGACCAAGCTGGTCATTATTAAAAGGTAAGCCGTTTCTTGCCATAAGGCAGCAGGCAGCCTTGTCTATGAAAAGACGTAAAAACGTAGATTATAAAGCCTGTCTGATGCAGATATAGAGCATGAGCTATACGTATGCCATCGCATTAGACAGGCTTTATTTCTCCTACCGCCAGCGTGATCGATGATACTGTCGTTTGCTCAGAGCGTGGTACCTGCTTTTATATAAAGTTGAACAAAGCACTTGCAAAGTGAAAAAGAATATAATATACTGAGGCCAATCAATTAGTGATTGATCAATCACTAACAAAATCTATTTGAACATTCAAAGAATAATAAATCTACAACGTAGTACAATCCATTTTTTTTATATTCATGTAATTGATCAATCACTAATTGATATGCTAATGCCAAAATGGAGGGGAAAACCATGAAACATCTTATTATTTATGCACACCCATCCCAAGAAAGCTTTAATCATGCGATTTTGACCACGGCGGTCGAGGGATTAAAGCAAAAAGGGCACGATGTCGTTGTTCGCGATCTCTATGCGATCGACTTTCAAGCTGTGGTCAGCAGCGGCGAGATCATTGGGGAAATCGGAGAAGACATTGTACGGGAGCAGGAATATTTGCAATGGGCAGAGGTGATCACCTTTATTTATCCTATTTGGTGGACGGGGATGCCAGCCATCATGAAGGGCTACATTGACCGCGTATTTTCCTATGGATTTGCATACAAATATGTCAATGGAGTGCAAATGGGACTGCTCAAGGGGAAAAAGGCGATTATCCTCAATACGCAAGGAAAGTCACATGCAGAATATGCCAGCATTGGCATGGATCAAGCGCTTCGCTTGACGTCAGACAAAGGAATATTCGAATATTGTGGCCTTGATGTCATGTATCATATATTCTTTGAGTCAGTGCTCCAATCGGATGAGAATACACGCAAGGCTTGGCTTCACCAAATTGCAGACATGGCCAGCAAAGCGTAACAAAAATAGGCTAAGGAGAAGAAGGCTTGCAATAGAGAGTCTTCTTTTTTTACTATTCTTAAATAAAATGTATTAAAACGTAATTTTTAAATATATGTGAACAAAACGAAATGCAGAATTTTGTAAGCGGCAATGGTGTTACCTCCATTGAAGTCGAAATATTACCGATGACAGTCGAAAATTTAGTTTCAATTAACGTTGTTAGGTGAACATATTAAGAATTTTTATAGAAAAAAAAGTGATAAATATCTATCGTGTTTATTCCTTTGGTTAGATTGAACAATGTATTACATAGTGTTAGAAGCATCACAGAAAAGTGCAAAACTTTCCTGTAGCATTGCTCGAAAATTCTTCTTTTTCGTTAGTGACTCTATTTTTTGAAGAAGAGAACTCTAAAAAATGAGAAGTGATCAGCGTTGTTTTCGATAGGAGGGGAAGAGAAAAATACAGTTTCATGGACTTTGTCAGCTAGCCCAAAACCATGTGATCTTGTGGATTGTGTTTTAATTTTTTAGGAGGATAACTATGAAAAAAATAGTAGCATATGCTGCACGGCCAGACGAAATGAATGCCTTTAAAAAATTCCAAAATGAATTGGATTTGGAGATTACGTATGTGAATCAAATTTTAGATGTTGAGAGTGCCAAACAGTCAGAAGGCTTTGAAGCTGTAACGATATTGGGCAGTAATACGGCTGATCGAGAAGTATTAAAAGCATTACATGATCATGGTGTAAAGTATCTTGCACTTCGTAGTTCCGGCTATAACAATGTGGATATGGCAGCAGCAAAGGAATATGGCATACGTTTCTCTAACGCGGTGTATGCTCCGAATAGCGTAGCCGATTATACAACGATGCTCATATTGATGAGTATTCGAAAAATGAAGCAAATCATGATTCGCAATACCGCTCAAGACTACACCGTGGCAGGAAATCAAGGGAAAGTCATCAAGGATCTTAAAATCGGTATTGTGGGAACAGGAAGAATCGGAGCCACTGTAGCAAGGAATTTATCCGGTTTTGGCTGTGAAATCCTTGGCTGCGATGTGTATGAGAATCAAGACCTTCTGGATATTCTGAGCTATGCCCCGCTGGAAGAGCTTTTTGAAACATGTGATGTCATTACCCTACATGCCCCGCTGTTGGATACGAACTATCACATGATCGACGACGCCGCAATTTCCAAGATGAAGGATGGGGTTGTTATCGTAAATTGCAGTCGGGGTGAGTTAATCGACACAAATGCATTAATTAGCCATATTGAAAGTGGTAAAGTGGGGGCTGCGGCTCTCGATGTGATTGAAGGGGAACTAAGTATTTTCCATCAGGATCACCGTCAAAATATATTATCCAATCATCAGTTTTCTATTTTGCAACAATTCCCGAATGTAATTGTGACTCCACATACAGCCTTTTATACAGACCAAGCTGTTAACGGTATGGTCGAGGTAGCGCTTCGTTCACTGATATCCTTTATGGATGAAGGCAAGAGCGACTGGGAAATAAAATTATAAAATCTTAAAAAAAGTCACCTTTCCGATGGAGCTGAGTAGTTTAGGCTACGTTCCAAACGGAAAGATGACTTTTTTTGTAATGCCACAAAATATAGACGAACAACTTATAGCATAAACGAATCCCTAATATATACCTCAGGCATGATTGTTTTATGTATGGGGGACAGCTTATCGTCTGTATTATCTTGATTCAAAGAATCGATAATTATAGAGATGGCTGTACCTGCAATCTTTTCGGAAGGCATATTGATGATGGTAATGGGAGGAGTCGAATACATGGTAGACTCGGGCCCGGTCAATCCAATGGAGAGCAATTCAATGTCCTCGGGAATTTTAACACCCATTTTATTGAATTGATAAATCATACTAAGAGCAATGGAATCCGATTCGCAAAAGAGTACTTTTGGCGGATGATCCATTTCACAATAGCGCTTGGCAGCGAGAATGCCACCCTCCGTCGAATTTGGGATTTCGATGATATGCTCTTTTTCGATGGTGATCCCGTTTTGAGCACATGCATTGAGAAAAGCCTTGGTTCTTAGACTGGCACCTACATACGGGTTGTTGGCAATGACGATACTTACCTGTTGATAGCCCTTTTTAGATAATAATTGCGCGCCTTTATTGGCGACATCGTTATGGTTTACAGAAACGGTAGAATACTTTTGGGATTCACGATTAATCAAGACGAGTGGAATTCGTGGGTTCAGCGACTCCAGATATTCCAAATCAGAGAGAGAGGTTGCGCCAATAATAACGCCATCATACGTGTTTTTGATAATTTCGTTAGCATCTTTGTCAATCTCATTATTTTGATAGGTGCGGATAACAAGCTCACACGAATAATTCATTTCATTCAGCTCAGACTGAATACCATGTAAAAAAGATGCTAGCATATTAGTCCGGTAATCTAATGGCCAATACAAGGCGATGATTGGTTTTGGGGTAGCCGTCGAGCGTAGTCTTCTTGCGCTTAAATTGGGGTGATAATTCAAGGCATTCATAGCTTCCATCACTTTATTATAGGTTCTTTGCGGTATTTTCCGCTCTTTGGCCTTCCCATTTATAACAATAGAAACGGTGGTCACTGACACATTGGCCAGGTTCGCGACATCTTTTATAGTTGCCATGGCTTCCTCCTTGAAGATACGTTAATATCGAAACAGTTGCTTAAATAACCGGGATATGTAGAAAAAGAATGACATCATGGAAAATGTTACCACAATCATATCGGCTCTTCAATCGATTCAGTCGTCTATAGAAAGTCAAAAACCGCTGCTAAGCTTCATTGACGATGGAACTGGGGCTTACATGTAGAATACAATATTCCAAATGAAAATGGAGATTGTTATTTATTTCTAAATACATAATTTGGTTATAAAAAGGTCTATATCTTGCATATGATATAGACCTTTTTATTTATTGTCAATGATTCGAAAAAACCGCAACAGAGCAGGGAGTGAGAGCTCTCTTCTGCAATGTTCCAAGAGGATGAGCCTCGGTGAAAAAAGGCACTTTAGAAGAGAGTTAAAAAGCTGAAATTTCAATCGATTTTTAAATAAAATTCTAATTATTGACATAAAAAAATTGAAGTTATAGTATGGGTATATCGTTAAACTAAAACGTTTGACTAAAACGTTAAACTTGGATGCTTGCAAAATTTGAACAGTATCGCACAATGTGTTCGGTTCGGTTGCTAAGGGAGATGAGAAACTAGCATATTGGATTTCATTCTGTGAAAGGTGAACATGTCCGTCATATCAGAAAGGTGCTGAGTAGGAAGTGAATTACAAGATAGCTGTTGTTGCCGGAGATGGAATAGGGCAGGAGATTATCACGGAGACCATGCGTGTGATGAATCAAGTTGGAAAGGTATTTGGGCATCAATTTCAATTTGAGGAATGTTGTGCCGCGACAGCTGCTGTTGAAAAGTTTGGAGATCCACTGCCTGAAGAGAGCTTGCGTCAATGCAAAGAAAGTGATGCGGTTCTACTGGGAAATATTTGGCTTGATACGTACTTAGACTTACCCAAAGAAAAAAGACCTAACTATGCATTGATAGCTTTACGAAAAAATCTGGCACTAAAAACAAATATTCGCCCTGCCTTTATACTTCCTTCCGTATCTGAGTTTTGCCCGCTTAAGGAGAGCGTAATTACAGATGGAATGGATATTTTAATGCTGCGTGACCTTGCAGGTGGCATGATTATGTCAGAAAAATACAGGGGCATGAATCATGACGGAAGAGAAGCATTTGATAAAGAATACTACAACGAAGAAATGATTAAAGTGACTGCTCGCAATGGCTTTGAGTTTGCGCGCCAAAGACGAAAGAAAGTGACCAGTCTTGACAAAGCCGTCATCTTGGAAAGTTCCAAACTGTGGAGAGAGATCGTAACGGAAGTTGGCTCAGAATACCCGGATGTGCAATTGGAGCATATGTATGTGGATGATGCTGCCAAGAAGATTATCGAGAATCCAAGTAACTTTGACGTCATCGTAACGACGAATGTGTTTGGCGATATTATTTCAGATGAGATAACAGCCCTTGTAGGGGCTACGAACCTGTTGCCTGCCGCAAGCCTTAACAGTAACGGCAAAGGGATCTTTGAAACGAATCAGCTTCATAATCACAATCGTGAGATTGTTGGAAAAAATATGGCCAATCCGATTGGTTCCATTCTTTCGGGGGCCATGATGCTAAGCTATTCGTTCCAGCTTGAACAGGAAGGGAAAATCATAGAAAAAGCTGTGGCCGATGTTCTTGCAGCAGGCTATGCGACACCAGATATTTATTCGCCTGGCAAAACCCTGGTAGGAACCAAAGAGCTAGGCACTAAAATTGCTGACCACATAGGACAGTTAAAAAAGGAGTTTATTTAGAATGGCAATGATCGAACATGTATTGTCAGCATCAGTAGGAAATGAAGTGACGATTAAACCCGACTATATTGTTCTGAACGATAGTTTGGATCTTGAACTTGTGAATACATTGAGTGAAATAAAAACATTAGCCAACAAAGATCAGCTCATTGTGATTCTGAATTACGATATTCCAGCAGGTAGCTTTACTTCGGCTGAGATTCAAAAGAAGCTTATACATTTTGCTCAGGAACATCATATTGAATTTGTACAGGCTGAAGGAATTGGTTACCATATCCTGCTTAACAAGTACGTCAAAGAAGGAGATGTAGTTGTTTCGACCGGTATGCATAATAGTATTTTTGGTTCGAAAGGTGCTTTGGGCCTGCATATTGAGTCTGAACAAATCATTGATGTTTGTGTTAAGGGTGAACTGACCCTGACCGTTCCTGAAACGGTGCATGTTGAGCTGAAGGGTTCACTTTCCCCGGCTTCTACCATGAAAGACTTTATGCTGACGTTCCTGGATGAAAGCACAAAGGAGAAATATGCTGGCAAAGTGATTGAATTTGTGGGTGAAGGGGTTCAGTCCCTAAACAACAAACAAAAAGTCGACCTTTGCTTGTTGGCAGCAAGATCAGGTGCAGTCAGCGCATTTATTCAGCTTAACCCTCAAGGAATTCATACAACGGATGTGTATGATTTGAGCACAGTTAAACCTGCAGTAGCCTTGCCAGGCTCCATTCATCAAACCCAATCCGTTAAAGCGCTCAAGGATACACCTGTTGCGGCATGCTTTATCGGGGGATGTACGGGCGGAAGTATTGAGGACCTGAGACAAGCTGCTGAAATTCTAAAAGACAAAAAGGTAGCTACCTATACACGCCTCACGATTAGCCCGGAGACTAACGAAGTTTACTTAAAGGCAATGGAAGAAGGACTCCTGGAAACGTTCATTGATAGTGGTGCTCAGATTATTAATCCTGGGTGTGCAAGTTGTTTGACCACATCGAAGGGTGTTGTGGGTAGAGGAGAAAATATGTTGTCAGCCAGCTGCTGGAACTTCGCCGGATGTAATGGGACCAAAGATTCTAACGTCTTTCTGGCATCGTCCGCCACGGTTGCCGCTGCTGCTCTAACTGGATATGTATGCGAAACGACTAAATAAAAAGGAGAACTATATATGGAAAAGAAATTTAGCGGGAAAGTGTGGAAGCTACCGGATGATGTAGATACAGATACGATTATCGCGGGTCGCCATGGTGTTATTTTGGATAAAAGAGAAATGGGTTCACACTGTTTGGAGACACTTCGTCCGGAATTTGCTTCAGAGGTTAAGCCGGGGGATATTTTGGTGGCGGGGAAAAATTTTGGCTGTGGTTCTTCCAGGGAAATGGCCGCTGAGGCCATCAATGTACATGGTGTGGAGTGTATTGTCGCAAAATCATTTGCAAGAATTTTCTTTAGAAATGCCATTAATAACGGCATGTTGTTGATTGAAAGCGAAGAAATTCCTGAAAGCTGTGAGGAAGGCGATATCTTGACGGTCGAAGTTAACCAAAAAGTAACCGTCAACGGCAAAGAGTTTGAAATTTCAAAATTGCCTGATAATTTGTTCGCGATTATTCAGGATGGTGGTCTGGTCAAAAATACAATCAAAAGAATGCAAAACAGCAAGTAGGGAAGGGAGAATACTCAGATGGGGTCCACATTAGCCGAAAAACTATTGATACACAATACGGGTGAAAAAAATATCAAGCCAGGCGACATTGTTATCGCCTACCCGGATCGATATATGATTCATGATATTTATACATCATTCCTAAAACGAGCCTTAAAAGATATGGGGGTTACGAAAGCTTTACATCCGGAAAAGGCAGTCATTGTGCTGGATCACCTGATGCCAACCAATCAGGCAGCCACAGATCCGGAGCATTTTAGAGACGGGCTTGAGCTTTGTGAAAAGCTGAATATCCAAAACCTTCATAAAGGAGAAGGGATTAGTCACTCCCTAATGCATGAACTGCGCTATGCCAAACCAGGTGATGTGGTAGTTGCCACAGATAGCCACACAACTACTTATGGGGGAGCTGCGTGCTTTTGTACAGGTATTGGTCACACCGAAATGGCGGCGGCGCTTGCTACAGGGGAAATATGGCTCAAGGTTCCATCAGCTATAAAAATTGTTATTGATGGTGAGTTCAAAAATGGCGTAAGCGCGAAGGATATTATCTTGAAAATCCTCGGAGATATCAAATCAGACGGGGGTCAGTATAAATCTCTCGAATTTACGGGTTCAGCCGTAAAAAGCATGAGTATGAACCAACGCTTCACAATCGCCAATATGTCTTTGGAAGCAGGCGCTAAATGCGGATTGTTTGAGGTGGATGAAAAAACGGCTGACTACTATGGTATGGATTATAGTGAAATTTCATGGCTTACAATGGATGAAGATGCCCAATATGAAAAAGTGCTTCATTATAACGTAAGTGAACTTGAGCCACAGCTATCCTGTCCGCAGGGTGTGGACAATGTCCATGGTATCTCGGCAGTAGAGGGGACCAAGCTGAATGAGGTTTACATCGGCTCCTGTACCAATGGCAGCATTGAGGATATGGCCGTCGCCGCAGAGATTTTGAAGGGGAAAAAGATTGCTAAATATCTGAAGCTCGTGATTATTCCAGCTACCAACAATGTGTTTAAAGAGTCTATGCGTCTAGGGTATATTAAAACCTTTATTGATGCTGGGGGAATGGTATCCCATCCATGTTGTGGCTTGTGTTGTGGACAACCCTATGGATTGCTAAGCGATGGTGAAGTCGTACTCGGAACAAATAATCGTAACTTTATTGGTAGAATGGGAACTAAAAAATCACTGATTTATCTTTCATCACCAGCCGTTGCTGCAACCTCTGCTTTGACAGGTGTCATTACGAATCCAGTCACTCATCAGGCTTGATACGGATAACCACGGAACCAGATATTATTGAAGCCGATTGTTTCAATGGTATCTGGGGATATTGCATGTGAAAAAAAACACGTAGTTGACAAACATTTAGGAGATACTCATGAACAAACAAATTAAAATAGCCGGATTTCCACTAAAATACTTTATTCCATTTGCTGCGATCGTATTAGTGGCCACCTATACAGGGCTTATCACCAACGACTTTGTGGGAACGTTTGCCTTCTTGCTCGTCATGGGGGGGATTTTTACATGGGTAGGCTCTATCATTCCTATCTTTAATACCTGGTTTGGAGGTCCCATACTGTTACCGTTGTTTGCCGGATCAGCGTTAGTATATTTTCACCTGGTGCCAGCTAATCTACAGACAAGTATTAAAGGCTTGATGGGTGGAGGACTGGGATTTCCGAATCTCTTTATTGCGGCCATTCTCATTGGCTCCATCTTGTGTATGAACCGAAAGACATTGTTGACCGTAACCATCAGGCTGTTACCTTGTATTATTGCTACACATATTTTTGCCTTCCTATTCCTCTACTTGGGATCGGTTATTACGGGAACCTCGCTATTAGATGGTATATTCATGGTAGGTCTCCCCAACTTTGCGGGTGGATCATCCGGTGCAATTGCAACCGTACCTGCGATGTATAGCTCCATTTTTGGTCAAGATGCCGGAACCTATTCGGGTCCTTTTCTAGTCTATATTAATGTTGCCAATATCGTCGCTGTTGTATTTGCCGGTCTGCTTAATAAGCTGGGAGAAGCCAAGCCATCGTTAACCGGGAATGGCAACCTTCTAATGAATAACGACGCTAATTTGAGTGAAAAAGAAGAGAAACGCCCTGCTTCCTCTGACGATTATAAAAAATTGGGTATGGGTTTGCTGATCTCGGTTGTTTTTATGGTAGCCGGCAGTATTCTGAACGGTATTGTTCCTCAGCTTAATCAAATCGCATGGGCAGCTATCCTTGTCATTATTGTCAAAGCGACTGGATTTTTGGATAACGAAGTATGTGATGCCAGTAACTTTTGGAATGTGTTCATGATCAAGAATTTCTTGCCGTTTTTGATTACAGGGATTGGTATTGCCTCGCTTGATCTATCCAAGTGCGGAGAATACTTTACGATTTCCAATCTGGTGATCATTTTCATGGGTGTTTTGGGATCACTGATTGGATCAATTATTGTGGGAAGATTGTTCAAGCTTTATCCGATTGATAGCGGTATCGCAGTTGGACTAAATGTATGCAACCTTGGAGGTACAGGCGCGATAGCTGTTCTTTCCACTTCCAACAGAATGGAAATGATGCCCTTTGCATCCATTGCCAATCGTGTCGGTGGGGCTATTATGCTGATTGAAATAAGCCTCTTGTTGCCACTGTTTTTATAAATACCCATTCCGTTGTATAGGTCTCAAATTCATTTTTGCGCAAAATCGTCCTTCTATTTTCATTATCACAAGATACAAAGAACCACCGGATACAGGATTTCGCCTGCAAAAGCTCCGGTGGTTCTTTATGCCCAGTATAGAATTCTCACCATGGACGTCCATGGTTTTTGTCGGTTAGCTATGGTGACGCGTATCACGGTTCAAAAGTAGCTGTACATGATGAATCTCTGATGTAGACTATGTAGGGTAGCAAGCTGTAGTTATAGCATTTTTTTGAGCTGGGATATACGGGCTTGGGAGACCTCAAGTATTTTGGCATATTCGTGCTGTGCTGCATTGGGGTGCTTGTGCATTAATTCCTTCAGGCTATTGAGCATCTGTTGTGTCGATCGGCGCAGACGTTTGGGCTCCCTGTCAGAGCGATCTCTGGTGGCTAAAGTAGATTTGGCTGGCCTTATCATGGGACTAAAATTCGTACCGTTCTTTAAGCTTTCAATACATTCCCCACAAATAAAGCTGTCTCTAAAATAAGTCAGCTGCTCTGTTGAACCACACATTTTGCATGTCACCCCCGTATATTTTCGTAGGGCGAGAACACCGGTTTCCTCATCTACAAAAATCTCAACAGGATCCCCCACATTGTAATCCATGGAAATTCGCATTTCTTTGGGGATGACGATACGGCCTAACGCATCTAGGGGACGTGTCATACCTGTACTTTTCAAATGATAACCTCCTTTTTTTATATCCTTATAATACTAAATGAAGAGGATGAAAAAGAATAGGCTTAGAGGAGCAATCGCATATATTAAGTAAATAATGGCGCCTGACGAAATCGAACGGATGAAGCACACAGCATATGCTTGCTAGGCAGCCGGTGGACAAGGCAGTGAGAAGAAGTATAAAAGGGATGGGCAGCAAGCCAATCCGATGGGCTGCTGTTCATCCCTTTAGTGCGTAGAGCAGCTTTACATGCTGTGTGTCGCTCTCATGCCTGGCTGGTTATTGTTTTCCATATTGTTGCATGTTACCACTGCCTGCATAATGCTGCCCAGTCATACCCATGTGTTGCGGAAAGCTTTGACCCATTTGGCTGCCTGTACCATACGAGGATGGCTGCATACTGCGGGAGGCGTAGTTAGCGCCAAATCCGGGCTGAGTCATTTGGCTGCTGGAACGGATCGTGTTTTCCAACTGATTACACAATTGAATGACTTGCTGGTATTGCTGCATAGCTTGTTGGTGGTGCTGGATTGCGGTTTGGATCATTTGAGCTGCATTACGTTCACGTTGCACCAGGCTTTCAAGACTGGATGCATTTTGTTGCTCTTGTTGCAGCAACTGCTGATACATGGCAGTTCCTTGTTGTGTTTGTTGTACCAATTGCTGCATAATTTGTTCACACTGATGAAGCTGTTGTTGTGGACCCATGGTGTTGTACATTGATCATTAATCTCCTTCGCCAGGTAGTTTTAGGTTTTAGAACCCTCATTTATTGTGGCGAAGGAAGACAATATATATGCACAATTTGGCTACAGGCTGGACACCAGAATAGACGTAAATTCCTCTAGGAATACACGATCTTCATGATCAAAACGGCCTTTTAGCGGGCTGTCAACGTCCAGCACTCCAATCAGTTTCTCGTTCTTGATCAGAGGAATAACGATTTCGCTATTGGAAGCAGCGTCACAGGCGATATGTCCTGGAAATGCATGCACATCGTCAATGACAAGCGTTCTCCGTTCTGCTGCGGCTGTACCGCATACGCCGCGTCCCAGTGGAATCCGTATACATGCAGGCAAGCCCTGGAAAGGACCAAGTACAAGCTCTGTGCCATCATAAAGATAGAAGCCGCTCCAGTTAACATCCGGCAGAAAATGACCTAGTAGCGCAGAAGCGTTTGCCAGATTGGCAATGGTATTGGATTCATCGTGAACAAGTGCCCGGAGTTGCCCGAGAACGGATTCGAATTGTTCCTGACGAGTGCCTTCGTAAGGGATAGCTTGAAACATGTAGAGTCCACGCTCCTAACATTGATTTTTACATAATATGTTGTATAAACCACTAAAAATAGGTAATTATTCAAGTGACTTTTACCATTGGTTAATTAATTTAAGATATAACGATTGTATACATTCAGTCAAGAGGAAATCCACCTGTAGCCTTTCCATCATCTCCGTACTTTAAAGAAGGTTGTGTTTGTTGGAGGTGTATGCTTAAATGTAGCGTATATTTGTTGTCATTTTAATCTGGAAGGATGATTGGACATGTGTGCATATGCATGCAAGGGGCATATACCACCGCTGGAAAGCCAGCGTCTTCGCCTGCGAAGAATGGAAACCACGGATGCTGCTATGATGTTCATGTGCTGGTCTGATCCGGAGGTTCGCCGTTATTTGAACCTTTCCGGCATGTCTGGACGTGAGGATGCAGAGGATATGATTGAGTTGTTGAATGAACTGGCGAAGACGGAGGATGCACTGCGCTGGGGGATCGAACTGAAGGAGAACGGGAAGCTGATTGGAAGCTGCGGGTTTAATTATTGGCAGACGGAGGGGGCTTATAAAGCTGAAATTGGCTATGAGCTGGCCAAGCCCTATTGGGGGCAGGGCTACATGACCGAGGCGCTTCGGTTGGTGCTGTCATTCGGGTATGACACGATACGGTTGAATCGGATGGAAGCATTGGTCGACCCGCGTAATACAGGCTCGCAAGCCTTGCTGTCCTCCATGGGCTGGACACAGGAAGGGCTGTTGCGGCAGATCCAGCATACATCTACAGGCTTTAAGGACATGCTCATGTATTCTTTACTGCATGAAGAGTGGCTCAGACTGGAGGCGAAACGAAATGCTGTTTCAGTATAACGGCGGGGCGTCGCTATTGCACAGGCTGGGGCCATTAAGTAAGCTGATATGGGTGGGGTGCTTTAGTCTGCTGTCGATGGCATGGGATTCGACCCTGCATGAAGCGGCGCTATTGGCTGTACTGATCGTTGTGGCCTGGCTAGGCGCAAGGTTGACCTTGGTACGCCAGCTTCGGGCGATGTCGTTCCTGATTGGTGTGGGTATTCCGTATTTTATATTGTCTATTCTAGCGATTCGAGAAGGACATACCGTGATGTCCTGGGGACCGATTGGGATTACAACAGAAGGATTGGATATCGCGGGGGCGTTGACACTGAGGATTTTTGTACTGTTTTTGGCTTCTTATATCTATCTCTCGACAACGGACCCCAGAGATTTTGTACAGGCCTTGAATCTGCGTTTGCGTGTTCCTTATCGGTTTGCGTTCGGCATTTCGGTGGCACTGACGTTTTTGCCTTTGCTGGAAGAGGAAGGACATACCATTATGGCGGCGCAACGGGTTCGTGGGCAGAAACCTCCACGAGGGCTGAGGAATCGATTAGCCTATTGGAGTGGATATGCGGCTGCAGTGCTGGTGAATGCAGTGAGACGGGTCCAGCAGACTGCGCTGGCAATGGAGGGAAAAGGGTTTGGGGCATATGCGGACCGTACCTATCTTCGCGAACTGGGCAATGACCGCTTCGGCTACATATGTGCTGTGGTTGCTGTAATAGCTACGGCTGTTTTATGGTGGAGCTTATAAACAACAACCTCTTTTTCGCTCATATTGTCAACTTTTGAATTAAATTTAGGTTGACAATATGGGTGCGGGTGAATACATTTATACAGTAGCAGCTTGTTTAGGAACCGGGGCTGTTACCTTAAACATGTAAATTATGAGAGGAGTTATGAAAATACATATGAAGGAATCTCGTGTTTTCGCAAAATTTACGACGCTGGATATCGTACTGATGGCGATGCTGGCGACGTTGAACGGCGTCATGACTGTTTATTTGTCGCTGGTTAACAAAACGTTAAACAGTCTGGGAGGACCTATCGCGACTTCCACTATTGTCGGACTGTATATGATATACGGTTTGCTGGCCTATTACATTATTCGCAAGCCGGGTACAGCGGTTATCGCTTATGCATTTGGCGCAGTGGTACAGTCCTTTATCGGCTCTGCTTACGGATTCGCTGCTATAATCGCGGCGGCTGTCTGCTATATGATCGTTGCTGAGCTGGTATTTGCCTTGTTGCGCTATCGACGCTGGAATTTGGCTTCGCTGATGCTGGCGGGTGGAGCTATGGTTCCGTTGTGGTTTATCGTGGCAGCCAATATGTTTGGTTATATGCATTGGGGCTGGAAGGTGCTGACGATCACACTGGTCGTGCGCATCCTCAGCGGTATTATCCTTTGTGGTCTGCTCACGAAAGTGCTGGGCGATGCCTTGAATCGCACGGGGCTGTTAAAACGGTTTGAACTGGGACGCTCTTCGCGTGCATAGCGATTATGATTCTGGATATAAAATAGCCGTGTCCTTGAAGGATTTTGGCTACTGTTATGATGATCAGGCGGAGTCGGCGTTACATGGCTTGACGCTGGACATTATGGTGGGTGAGCATGTAGCGATTGTCGGAGCCAGCGGAAGTGGGAAATCTACGCTGTGCCAGCTGC
>NZ_JH601045.1:68896-69139 GCF_000245715.1 Paenibacillus sp. Aloe-11
GACCGGGGAGCTGACCGTGTACGGGCTGGACCCCGACACGGCCGACCTGGCTGCTGTCGCCTCTACCGTTGGCGTCGTGCTGCAGGACCCGGATGCCCAACTAGTGCAGGGAATCGTCGAAGACGAGATTGCTTTCGGGCCGGAGAACCTGCGTGTGCCTCCGGCAGAAATTGCGCAGCGTCTCGCTGCTGCGCTGGAGGCCGTCGGCCTCGCTCCCGAGCGCGGCTCCTTCGTGCGCCGCCT
>NZ_JH601045.1:69754-84267 GCF_000245715.1 Paenibacillus sp. Aloe-11
TCGGCTATGTGTTTCAGCAGCCGGAGCATCAGTTTGCAGCAGCAACGGTTCGGCTATGTGTTTCAGCAGCCGGAGCATCAGTTTGCAGCAGCAACGGTGTGGGAGGAATGCTTGTACAGTGTTCGCGTCAAGCTCGGTTTACGGACCGGAGAGCCGATTCCCGCCGCGTATGCGGAACGGGCACAGCGCTTGCTGACCGCCGCCAGGCTGGATCACAGACTGGATGCTTCCCCGTACCTGCTGAGTGGAGGCGAAAAAAGGCTTCTGAGCGTAGCGGCACAGTTTATCCTGCCGAAAAAACTGTACATATTGGATGAGCCCACCGCCGGAACGGATTACGAAGGGGCGAACATGCTGCTCCGTATGTGCGCAGAACAGTCTGCCGAAGGTGCAGCCTTCCTGATCATCACCCATGATATGCAGGTAGCCCAAAGCTTTTCCAGCCATGTTCTGCGCATGGAAGAGGGGCAACTCTATAAAATGGAATATAGTGGGATTTATCATACGATTACAGTTGACAAAAATTGACAGGCCGCCTGTTTACCATTATGCAGTGTGGGTAATATTGATCTGTGCAGGCGAATCGCACAGTACAACACAGTTCATACAAGGAAAGGATTTGTGATTTGCTTGGGACAAGATAAACCCATGAAGCGCGGACTTGTGCTGACAGGTGTTCTGCTAGCCACCTTTCTGGCCGCGATTGAAGGAACAGTTATTGGCCCCGCGGGGCCGACGATTGTTAGTGAACTGGGCAGTGTGAATCTGCTTAGCTGGATTTTTACGGCATATTTGCTGACAATGGCTGTAACCACGCCTATTTTCGGTAAACTTAGCGATTTATTTGGCCGCAAACCGATTTTTCTGGTCGGCTGTTCGTTGTTTGTGCTTGGATCTTTGCTGTGTATGCTGGCTGGCAGTATGGAGCAGCTTATTTTGTACCGGGCTATTCAAGGGATTGGAGCGGGCGGTGTCATTCCCGTTACCTTTACCATCATCGGAGATATATACAAAATGGAGGAACGCGGCAAGGTTCAGGGAATGATCAGCTCGGTATGGGGGATTTCTTCCCTGATCGGGCCTCTCCTCGGCGGTTATGTGGTTACATATTTTGGCTGGGAATGGATTTTCGGCTTTAATATTCCCTTCGGACTGATGGCAATGTTCTTTATCGCCCGTTACCTGCGGGAACAGGTGAGCAAGCGCGTTGCACGCGTTGACGTGCCGGGAGCAATTACCTTTACCATCGGGATGACGGCCCTTTTGCTCGTATTGGCGCTGGGCGGGCAGTATATTAGCTGGGCTTCCCCTGAACTGCTGGCCTTGGCTGCCGTAGCGATTTTGTTCCTGATTCTGTTTTTGGTTATTGAAAAACGCGCTCAGGAACCGATGGTTCCCCTGAAGCTATTCCGGATACGGGATATTGCTTTTTCCTGTGCCGCAGCGCTCCTGGTCAGCACCTTGCTGATCGGGCTGACCAGCTATCTGCCACTATGGATTCAAGGCGTGCACGGCGGGGATGCCGCTTCATCCGGTCTGGCCCTTGCTCCGATGTCGGTCGGCTGGCTGTTTGGCTCCATGATCGGAGGACGTATTTTAATGACACTGGGCTCTCGTCGAACCTCATTGATCGGACTGACCCTGATTGTTATGGGAGCCTTCGTCATGACCTTGATGGGACAAACATCACCGATTTGGCTGCTCTTTTTGTCTACATTATTGTACGGATTGGGCTTCGGCTTCTCGATGACCGTGTTTACGATTATTGCCCAGTCCTCGGTCGGGTTCCAGTTGCGTGGTGCATCTACAGCTTTGAATACGTTCCTGCGCACGCTGGGGCAGACGATAGGAGTCGCAGCCTTCGGTTCATGGCTGAACTATCGCATTGCTGCCCAGACAGCAGATGGACAGCTTACACAGCAAGGCATTACACAGCAGGATATTAATGGTCTGCTTGCACCTCATGCTTCACAAAGTCTGAGTGACCAGGCAGCGGGCATACTCCGTTCTGTACTGGAAAACAGTCTGCATTCTTTGTTCATCATCATGGTCTTCATTGCGGTGATTAGCTGGTTTGTCGTGCTTGGGCTGCGAAACCGCCCACCGGGTACGGAAGAAGGATCAGATGGGCGCATAATGTCACCACAGAGAGAACATGCGTAAGAGAGAATCCTCTACGAACAATATGATGTTGTTGTCCAGCTCCAGCAACGCTTTAAAAGACGCTTCCGGTTTCCCGGAAACGTCTTTCTTTATTCTGATCAGCACACGGGATTTTCAACTCGCACATGGGTTCAGTCCTATATCAGTGCCAAGTCTTCCTCGAAAACTACCTCCTATTTTTGAGAAATAACTCTTACCCACCTGATGAGTCGTCAATGTACATGGAGTAACATCCAGGTTAGTTCATGAATTGTTCCACATTTTCCCGAATTGACTTTATACCCGGACATCATTATTATCTTACAGTATAAGATAAAAACCAGAAGGTGTTGTGGCCAATGGATTATAAAGCATCAGCAACAGAATTATTCGAGTGTATCGTCAAATCGCGCAAACCGGTATTCGAGGAACGAGTGCACTTCTCTCGTGGTGAAATGGGGATTCTCATCGCTTTGAATCATCAGGACGGGGTTACCTCGGGCCATTTGAGCGAATACTTGTCTGTCAGTACGGGACGGGTAGCAACGGCGCTGAAAAGTTTGGAGAAGAAAGGGTTGGTTGTACGACGTACGGATGTCAACGACAAACGCAAGGTGATTGTATTCATTACGGATTCAGGCAAGCAATTTATGATTGACAGGTATAACGAAGGAGTCGCATGGAGCGAGAAGATTCTTCGAAAGCTGGACGAACAGGATGCCAAAGAATTTATCCGACTCATCAAGCTTATTGTCTCTAAAAACTAAAATGCACCAAACACCTAAGATTTTCAGATAAAAGGAGAGCAACAGAATGCTGAAGATATTCAAATATCTCAAGAAAAATGAATGGATGTTCGTGTTATGCAGCCTGGCCTTCATCGTTGTGCAGGTGTGGCTTGATTTGAAGCTGCCTGATTATATGGCCGAAATTACAACCAAGCTGCAAACAGCAGGAACACCGGTGTCGGAACTGCTGATTCCCGGTAGTTACATGCTGTTGTGTGCTGTCGGCAGTATGATTGCATCTATTATTGTCGGCTATTTTGCGGCAAAGGTTGCGGCAGGGCTGGCCATGCGTCTGCGGGCGATGGTCTTTGACAAGACCTTATCATTTTCGATGGAAGAGATGAACAGCTTTTCGACAGCCAGCCTCATCACCCGCTCCACAAACGATGTTACCCAAATTCAAACGGTGGTTGCGCTGGGGCTGCAGGTAATCATCAAGGCACCGATTCTGGCCGTGTGGGCCATTGCAAAGATTGCGGATAAAAACTGGCAGTGGACCGCCTCTACAGGAGTGGCTGTGGCTGTCCTGATCCTGATGTTGAGCGTCATTGTTATTTTTGCTCTCCCCAGTTTCCAAAAAATCCAACGTCTCACCGATAATCTGAACAGGGTAACACGTGAGCATCTGACCGGACTTCGGGTGGTGCGCGCTTATAATGCAGATGAGTATCAGGAGGAGAAGTTCGGGCAAGCCAATGTCGAATTGATGAATACAAACCTGTTTGCGAACCGGTTAATGACAATGGTTGGTCCGGGTATGACCTTTATTATGTCGGGTCTGAGTGTCGCTATCTATTGGATTGGCGCTTATCTGATTAACGGAGCGGCCGTGCCGGACCGCATTACGTTGTTCTCTAATATGGTCGTATTCTCCTCTTATGCGATGCAGGTGGTCATGGCCTTTATGATGGTAAGTATGATCTTCTTCCTGATGCCTCGAGCTTCGATTTCTGCCAAACGGATCATGGAGGTATTGAATACCGAATCCCGCATCATTGACGGGCATGAGACGGCTGGAGAAGAGGGCGTTATGGGTCAGGTGGAATTCCGTAATGTCAGCTTCAAATATCCGGATGCGGAGGAGCCCGTGCTTCGCAACATTAGCTTTACGGCACAACGGGGCGAGACGGTTGCCTTTATTGGCGCAACAGGCAGCGGCAAAACCAGCGTGATCAATCTGATTTCCCGTTTCTACGATGTGACCGAGGGAGAGGTGCTCGTGGATGGTGTGAATGTCAGAAACTATAATCAGCAGGCACTCCATAACAAAATCGGGTATGTCCCGCAGAGAGCCGTGCTTTTCAGCGGTACGGTGGCATCCAACGTTTCGTATGGCGATAACGGAAGAGCAGGAGCTTCGGAGAAACTCGTCAAAGCAGCCGTAGGGATTGCCCAAAGCACAGAATTTGTCGAAAAAATGGATGGTCAGTATCAGGGACGGATTTCACAAGGTGGAGCGAACGTCTCCGGTGGTCAAAAGCAGCGTCTGTCCATTGCGCGTGCCATCTACCGTCAGCCGGAGATTTATATCTTTGATGATTCCTTCTCGGCACTGGACTACAGAACAGACCGGATTCTGCGTTCCGCTCTCAAAAAAGAAACCGACCATGCGACGACACTCATTGTTGCTCAGCGCATAGGCACTATTAAGGACGCTGACCGGATTATCGTACTGGATCAGGGTGAGGTTGTAGGGAACGGCACACATGAAGAGCTGATGGCGAACTGCAGCACCTATCAGGAGATCGCTTATTCGCAGCTTTCGAAGGAGGAACTTGTACATGGATAAGAATGAACACACCGCAGGCAGCAAGCATATGAAAATGAAACAGCAAGGTCCCATGGGCGGAGGTCCTGCGGGAGGCATGGGTGCTGGGGAAAAAGCGAATAATTTAAAAAAGACGATCAGCCAGCTCTTATCCTACGGCAAGGCCTATGTGCCCATGATTATACTCTCTATGGTGCTGGCCCTGGTCGGTTCCGCCTTCAACGTGATTGGTCCGGGTAAGCTCAGCGATATTGCCAACCTGATCCAGGAAGGAATCGTAACAGGGATTGATGTGAGTGCTGTCCAGAAGATTGTTCTTGTATTGGTGCTTTTGTATGGTCTGGGTCTTATCTTTAATTATTTCCAAGGTTTTATTACGGTAACCGTATCACAGCGTCTTACAAAGAAAATGCGGACAGAGATGTCCCGAAAAATCAATCATATGCCTTTAAAGTATTTTGATGCTACGAGCTATGGTAATGTGCTCAGCCGTGTGACCAACGATGTCGATACTATCGGACAAACGTTAAACAACAGTCTTGGTACGCTTGTCAGCGCGCTGGCAACCTTCGTGGGCGCATTGATTATGATGCTGTATACGAACTGGATCATGACCGTTACCGGGATTCTAGCTACGCTGATCGGTTTTTCACTGATGACCGTAATTATGAAGCATTCACAGAAATATTTTGTAGCACAGCAAGCGGAGCTTGGCCAGATCAACGGTCATATCGAAGAAACCTATGCTGGTCATAACGTAGTCAAGGTATATAACGGAGAAAAAGCAGCCAAGGAAGTGTTCCATGGCATTAACGGCCGCTTATATACGAATGCATGGAAGTCCCAGTTCATGTCTGGCCTGATGATGCCAGTTATGATGTTTATCGGGAATTTCGGTTATGTCGCGGTCTGTGTCGTAGGCGCTTTGCTGGTGAACCAACATGCGATAACGATCGGAACTATTGTGGCCTTTATGGTGTATATTCGTCTGTTTACACAGCCCTTGTCACAGTTGGCACAGGCCGCAACCAATCTGCAATCGGCGGCTGCTGCCAGTGAACGTGTATTTGAATTTCTGGGTGAAGAAGAATTGGCGGATGAGAGTAACAAGACCAAGAAGCTGGACAACGCCAAAGGGGATGTCGAATTCAAACATGTCCGTTTCGGTTATAACGAAGACCGTATGATTATCAAAGACTTCTCCATGAAAGCTGAAGCTGGGCAGAAAATTGCCATTGTTGGTCCGACAGGCTCCGGTAAGACGACGCTCGTGAATTTGCTCATGCGGTTCTATGAACTGAACGGCGGGGAAATCTATATTGACGGAACCCCGATCAGCCAATTAACACGTGCGAATATTCATGAATTATTCTGTATGGTGCTGCAGGATACCTGGCTGTTTGAAGGAACGATCCGTGACAATATCGTCTTTTCCAAAGAGCATGTTACCGATGAACAGGTGGAAGCTGCATGTAGAGCGGTGGGGCTGCACAGCTTCATTAAAACCCTGCCGCAGGGCTATGATACGGTGCTGGACGACAAAGCCAATCTCTCTGCCGGTCAAAAGCAATTGATTACCATTGCAAGAGCCATGATTGAAGATGCACCCATGCTCATTCTGGACGAGGCCACAAGCTCGGTCGATACGCGTACGGAATTGCTGATTCAACAAGCGATGGACCGGCTTACTGTGGGGAAAACCTCCTTTGTGATTGCCCATCGCCTCTCGACGATCAAGAACGCCGATCTGATTCTGGTCATGAAGGACGGCAACATTATCGAAACGGGCAACCATGAGGACTTGCTGGCCAAAGGCGGCTTCTATGCCGATCTATACAACAGTCAGTTTGAACATGCATCCTAAAAAAATAACAGTCCCTATTTAAAAAAACGGGATAGCAGCCACTAATAGCATATCAGGGAATTCTTTATACAAAAAAGAGACAGTCCAGAACACCCAAATAAGGGGACGGGCTGTCTCTTTTTCAACTTCAACGGTTCAGCTCAACCATCGAACTGTGAATGATGAAACCCTTTAAGGTTTGCACTCACTTTTTTATGTAATAATTGGAATATATTAATAAATATATAAGTGATTAAATGGTAAATTAGACTTAAAAAAGTATGACACAAAATTTATTTCTTAATCGGATTGTAAGTACAAAAGAACTATTTTTTTGAATTCGTTTGCAAATAGATCTTTTTATGAATTGTTTTGAATGATTTTGGATGAAAATGAAGCAAACAGGCTGGGGAAAATGAGTGTGCAAAAAAAGCAAGTAACAATTTTTTCTGAATGTAATATGAAAGAAAGAAAACGGAATTTTCAGAAATTTACTAGGAAAATATGAGGATGAAATTCAAGGAGCAGCCTGTTTTTAGCCTCAAATAAAGGGGCTTTTCAGTCTATACCAATCGTTTGTCATACCATTTAAAATGGCCCTACCAACCAAAAAGTTGGGTTCGAATTAGAACGAATAATGAGAACAAGGGAGATGAAGTACTTGAAAATCAACAAATTTTTCAGAAAAGCGACCACACTGACTGTAGCAACCACATTGCTATTGGGAGGGGGCATTCAGGCTTTTGCTGAAAAAACGGATGATTCTGATCTTAAAACTGACAGTGCATTTACCCAAATTACACGCCATGACATGTTGAATATTTTCAAACAGCAAGGCAAAGAGAAATTTGAGGTTCCGTCCTTCGATGCATCGACCATCAAGAATGTTTCTTCGGCAAAAGGCCGCGACGGCTCAGGCAAGCTGATTGATCTGGATGTCTGGGACAGTTGGCCGTTACAAAATGCCGATGGTACAGTGGCCAATTACAAGGGGTATAATATCGTTTTTGGATTGGCAGGCGATCCTAAAAGAGCAGAGGATACATTTATATATCTGTTCTATCAAAAAGCGGGTAATACTTCTCTGAATGGCTGGAAAAATGCCGGAAGAGTGTTTAAAGACAATGACAAATTACTTGCAAACGATCCGATTCTAAAAAATCAGGCAGAAGAATGGTCCGGTTCGGCTACCTTAACCTCTGATGGACAAGTGCGTTTGTTTTATACCAGCAGACAGCCTTTTGAGCCAAGTAACCAATTATACGGCAAACAAACCTTGACTACGGCTCAAATTAATCTCTCTCAACCTGATGATGAAACGCTTAAAGTGGATGGCGTCGAGGATCTTAAACCGATTTATGACGGTGGAGATGGGAAAACCTATCAAAATGTTCAGCAAAGCGTCGGCGTGGATATGGATAACCATACGCTTAGAGACCCTCACTATATTGAGGATCAAGGCCGCAAGTATATCATATTTGAAGCGAACACAGGGACAGAAACGGGCTATCAGGGCGAAGATTCCCTTCAAAACTCAGCTTATTATGGTGGTAATAACGAATTCTTCACGGAAGAGCTACGTAATCTGTTGCAAAGTCCCAAGAAAAAGGGAGCTGAATTGGCCAACGGCGCACTCGGCATCGTTGAATTGAATAACGATTATACTTTGAAAAAAGTAATGCCCCCTCTGATTGCGTCCAATCTGGTAACGGATGAAATTGAACGGGCGAATGTGTTCAAGATGAATGGTTTGTGGTACTTATTTACGAGCACGAGAGGTTCCAAGGTGACTGTAGATGCGATCGGTGACGATGATATTTACATGCTGGGTTATGTTTCTACTTCCTTGACAGGGCCTTACAAACCGTTGAATGGAACCGGTCTCGTTCTTCATCAGGATCTGGATCGTGATGATATTACGTGGACGTATGCCCATTTTGCTATCCCGCAAGGCAAAGGCAATAACGTAGTCGTTTCGAGTTATATGACCAACCGAGGGCTTTTCCCGGATCACAAATCCACTTTTGCGCCAAGCTTCCTTCTGAATATCAAAGGCTCGAAGACCTCTGTTGTGAAAAACGGTATTCTGGAGCAAGGGCAAATCACAATTGATCCAACGGATGACAAAAAAGAACCTCCATATGAGTATGGAAAGAAATAAGTAGATATATGCAGTATGTCCGAAGGCGGCAGTTTGGTAGCTTATCGATCTGTCGTCCGTCGGACGGTACATAAGATGCAATGAGAGGCAAGGAGGATCGTCATCATGAAAAAAATAGCTTCCAAGAGCAATTGGATACGATCCATTGTAGTCATCGCAGGCTTTGCTATATTAATCGCTATGGATTGGAGTATGTATCAACGGGATGCGAGTAAAACTCCAATACCTCCAACACCGACCTATCGGGCGGCCTATCATTTTACCGTTCCGGATAAGTGGAAAAATGATCCGCAGCGGCCCATTTATATGGATGGGCAATACCATTATTACTATTTATATAATCGAGACTATCCCGAAAAAAATGGTACAGAATGGCGGCATGCCACCTCAACCGATTTGGTTCATTGGCAGGATGAGGGCGTGTCGATTCCCAAATATACCAATCCGAATGGTGATCCATGGTCTGGCTCGGTTGTGATCGATGATAACAATAGCGCCGGGTTTGGAAAAGGCGCTCTGGTAGCGATTGTGACGCAGCCTTCTGCAGATGGAGGGAAGCAAGAGCAATTTTTGTGGTATAGCATCGACAAAGGCAAGACATTTACTTCTTATGGTGACACTCCTGTGATGGCGAATCCGGGTACGAAGGATTTCAGAGACCCGAAAATCATACGGGATATGCATAGTGATAAATGGATCATGGTTATGGCGGAAGGTACGAAAATTGGCTTTTATGAGTCTGACAACTTAAAGAAATGGCGTTATATGAGCGGCTTTAGCACCGAAAATATCGGGCTTGTGGAGTGTCCCGACCTCTACCAAATGCGAGCGGACGATGGAAACTACAAATGGATTCTCGGCGCCAGCGCAAACGGGAAATCAACAGGTGAACCTAACACGTATGCCTACTGGACTGGAAATTTCGATGGAAACCATTTTTCTCCGGACCATAGTAAGCCTGAGTGGCTGGATTATGGCTTTGACTGGTATGGGGCGGTGACGTTCGAGGAGGGAAAAGGCAGCGATAAATATAGCCACCGCTATGCGCTGGCTTGGATGAACAATTGGGATTACGCCAACAACACGCCTACTCTAAAAGAAGGCTTTAACGGTATGGACTCCGTTGTGCGTCAAATTCGACTGAAGCATGTAGATGGGCTTGGTTACCACTTGGTTTCACAACCAGTCAAAGCTTTGAATCAATTACCTACTTCAATGGAGTCATTTGAACAGATCAAGGTTAATGGTACGCACACGCTTCCGGTAAAGGCAGAAGCTTATCAGCTAGAGGCGGATATTTCATGGTCAACGATCGAAAATGTGGGCTTGAGACTACGAGAATCCAAGGATGGCAAACGTCATGCAGATGTCGGCGTTTCTTTGGAAGGCCAATACTCTTACGTCAACAGAGCGTATACCGGACAACCGGATCAGAGTAGAGCCTATATAGAGAGCAAAGCGCCCTTTGATGTAAACCAGAGAAACGTTCATCTGAAAATCCTAGTTGATAAAACCAGTATCGAAGTATTCGTAGATGATGGAGCGGTGGTGCACTCCAGTTTAATCTTCCCGCGTTTGGATGATCAGGGAATTACCCTTTTTACCACTGGCGGCACAGCTATTTTTAAAAATGTGGTCATCAGCAATTTTATCGTTAAGTGAGCGATATATGCGTCTGGGGCTGCTGTTCATCGCCATAGATAAAAAGCCCGCCCCACTTAATATGTGGGGCGGATCTTTGTGAAAAATGCCACTTACTGTTAGTTAATGAGTCAATCTGGGAAGTCTACTTGTGATAGGGTGACAGGTTATCGGCGCTACGCCCTAATTTTTTAAGCAAACCGATCAGCTGATCTCTTTCAGTTTCGCTGATGCCGCTAAAGGCACGTTCAATCTGACGTGTATAGTCAGGGTAAATTTCGTCCATGAGGCGTTGTCCCTCATCCGTCAATTCTGCATATATAATTCGACGATCCTGATCGCACGGGTGACGGTGCAAATAACCGCGATTTTCCAACTTGTCGATAACATAAGTGACATTTCCGCTTTGCAGTAGCAGCTTGGCTCCGATCTGCTGGATTGGCTGTGCTCCCTTGTGATATAGAACTTCCATCACGGCGAAGGCCGTTGGGTTGAAGCCCACCGTTTTGATGCCAGCAACCGCATGCTCGTTTACACTTTTGAATGACTTGGCAAACACGCTATACAAATGCATGGATTGCTGTGTCACCAATGTTCGGTAATCTATCATCTTCATTCCGCCTTTATGTATGGATTTGGGCATCCTTTGACCGCTCGGTTCGGATGACCGGGCAACCATACCCTTATTACTAGCATAAAGGGATTTACGTAGGGAAAACATGCGATTTGTCACAGTAGCTGTGTTTTTAACTATTTAATTTCAAAGCTTTAAAGTAAATTTTTGGAAAATAAAGGTTTTGAATGTAAGAAACCCGTTCCTGTTGGTTATATTAAAAAATAACCTAGCGATATAAATCCCAAATAACAAAATAAGTTATTCAGAGGAGATGAGGCACATGGATACGGGTTCTTTCCGTTTTCAATTTCGTGATCCGCAGCAGGCTGAAGAGGCTTGTGAAACATTAAAGGAAATCGGATACGCTGCCAGCACAAACGGTGACACGGGTCTCAGTGTTCATGTTGAGAACCAGGATGTGCTGTCTGCACTGGAGATTTGCCAAGCTTATGAAGGAAGTATGATTGAGGTAGGGACTCTTTTCTCTAGACCGGATGCATTCCCCGGTTTGCAAGGAAATGTAGGTGTACAAAACCCGGGCTATAGCCCGGAGGATTGGATTATCCCGGCGCATATTATCAATGAAGATTGGAGCGAAGCGTATAAAAACGGCTCTTCTCAAACGTACACCAACACAACACAGGAGCACAACGTCAGCTCAGATCAACAACCGGAGGACGATGTGGACGGTTTTTCAGGCAGTATCCATATTTAGCTTTTGACCAAACCATTCCCGACCCTGTGGCTGGTTGCTGCTATTTTGGCAGCGGTGGATATTTCATAAATCAAGTGAGAGCCTTTGTCTTTTAAGGACAGGGGTTCCTTTTTTTTGTGTATGGCCAGAACTGTCCTTTTATTTAGGAAGGATGCTCACTTCTTTCCTATGTATAGTGCATAAGTTTACGTGGAAAATGAATAATATGGATAGCATTTTCCTAAGGAGGAAATAAACCTGATGCTTGCTGATAACAGATTACTCATTGCTGCTCTAGGCGGCGTGAATGAAATTGGGAAAAACATGTACTTCATCCAATACGATCAGGATATTGTCGTTATCGATTGTGGCTCCAAGTTTCCTGACGAAAATTTGCCTGGTATTGACCTCATTGTGCCGGATGTCACCTATTTGCTGGAAAATAAGGACAAAGTCAGAGCACTCATCGTGACTCATGGGCATGAGGATCACATCGGGGGTATTCCTTATTTGCTGAAGCAAATCAATATTCCCGTATTTGGGACAAAGCTCACCATAGAATTGTTAAAGATTAAGCTAAAAGAGCACGGTCTTTTACGTGATGCTGAGCTTCATCTTATAGATGCGGATTCAACCATCGATATAGGCACGATCCAGACATCCTTTTTCACCACCGTTCACAGCATCCCGGATTGCCTGGGTGTCTTTTTCCAGACACCGGAAGGAAATGTGGTCCATACCGGCGATTTCAAATTCGATATGTCTCCTGTAAGCGGACCCTTTCCGGATCTTCATCGAATGGCTGAAATTGGAAATAAAGGGGTTAAAGTGCTGCTCTCCGAAAGTACAAATGCAGAAAGGCCGGGATTTACACCTTCAGAACGTTTGGTTGGCGGGCATATTCTGGATGCATTCGCCAGAGCTAAGCAGCAGGTATTTATTTCCACGTTCGCTTCCAATGTGAACCGTGTCCAGCAAGTCATTGACGCGGCTGTGGAAACAGGCCGCAAACTGGTTTTGCTCGGACGAAGCATGATTAATGTGGTATCGGTAGCGAAGGAACTGGGCTTCTTGCACATGCCAGAGGACTTATTAATTGAGCCGGGAGAAACAGAGCGGTTTCCAGCAGAAGAAATCGCAGTTTTATGTACAGGAAGTCAGGGTGAGCCTATGGCCGCATTGTCCCGTTTAGCCAATTCCCTGCATCCCAAAATCGAAGTTTTGCCCGGTGATACTGTCATTATTGCCGCGGGAGCGATACCCGGGAATGAGCGAAATCTTTCCCAGGTGATTGACAACCTGTATGTGCTGGGTGCCCAGGTTATTTATGGATCAGGCAGCTCCACTGGGATGCACGTATCCGGTCATGGCAGCCAGGAAGAACTGAAATTAATGATGACTTTGATGAAACCACAGTATTTGATCCCGATACATGGTGAATTCAGAATGCTGTATCGGCATCGTCAGCTAGCAGAGTCGGTGGGTATTCCCATGGAGAATGTATTCATCGTTCGTAATGGTGAGACCATTCAAATCGAAGAAGGAAGGGCATCCCTGGGCCCCAAGGTGCCAGCCGGCAATAGCCTGGTTGATGGGCTGGTGACGGGTGACGTAGGCAATATTGTACTGCGGGACCGCAAAAAACTTTCTTCAGATGGAATGCTGATTATTGTGATGACCTTGAGCAAAAGCGAGAAGCAAATGCTTGCAACGCCAGAGGTCATTTCAAGGGGATTTGTATATGTCAGGGATTCCGAAGATCTCATGAAGCAAATCCACGAAACGATCATGTCCACAGTGAACGAGTTGACAGAAATCGAAATGAGTCAGTGGGGGCTGATCAAGCAAATGCTAAAGGATAATGTAGGCGGGTTTATTTACAGTCAGACCAAGAGAAGACCCATGATTTTACCTATCATTATTGAGGTTTAGGAATAGCGGCAAACGTCAAAATAGCATGGAATTCTGTTCATCACGCTATAATCAAAAAGACTTAAATCAGCAATGTGACTGATTTAAGTCTTTTTAATTTCCTGTCTACTTTTTCTATAAGAATGCCGTTGTAATGGCGGTTTGCAGCGCAGCGTCTTAATTGCTTACGGCCGCTTGCGTTCCTGCTGTGTGCCCCGTTGTAAAAGCCGCTGTAATGTTATAGCCACCAGTGTAGCCATGAATATCCAAAATCTCACCGCAGAAAAACAATCCGGGCATCAGCTTGGACTCCATTGTTTTCGGATTGATCTCCTTCAAATTCACGCCGCCCCCGGTAACAAAAGCTTCCTTCAGAGAGAGTGTACCGTTCACGCGGATTGGAAACGCCTTGATACGATGAGCGAGCTCCTGCCATTGCTGCTTGGGAATATGATCGTACGTTAAATCCTCACGCAGCCCGGCTTGCTGGAGCAATAATGGAATCAAGCGTTCCGGTACATAAGGTTTAAGCACATTTTTGATCGCCTTTTTAGCATCGGCTGCTGCCAGTTCCAGCGTTTCGCGGTAGACTTCATCAGCATGCTTGTGAGGCTGCAAATCGAGCGTCAGCAGCACCGTGCTGGTCTTATCCTTTTTCATTCCCTTTACGACAAATTGACTGCACCGCAAAGCGGTTGGGCCGGACAGGCCAAAATGTGTGAAAATCATATCTCCTTCGTGGACGACAACCTTCTTCTGCTTCGCATTCCATACGGTCAGGCTGATATTGCGCAGGGATAGTCCCTGAAGCTCCTTCGTCTGGATAAACGTCTCGCCTGACGTCAACGGAACCTCCGTTGGATAGAGCTCCGTAATCGTGTGCCCGGCTTGCTCAGCCCAAGCATAGCCGTCACCTTCCGAGCCTGTATGCGGGACAGACTTGCCTCCT
>NZ_JH601045.1:84307-90521 GCF_000245715.1 Paenibacillus sp. Aloe-11
ACGCAGCCGTACGCCAGCCGTATGACCTTCTTTGTAAATAACCTCTTGTACGGGACAGCTTGTGCGAATGTCGACTCCTTGAGAACGTACTTTGTTGACCAAAGCATCGACAACCGTTTTCGCTTTGTCCGTCACTGGAAACATACGCCCGTTGTCCTCTTCCTTTAAGGCAATACCCATCTCCTCAAAAAAGGCGATGATATCCCGATTCCCGAAAGCCGCCAGTGCACTGTGCAGAAAACGGCCATTTCCGGGGATGTGCCGGATTAGCTCGTCCAGCTCTTTTGCATTGGTGACATTGCAGCGTCCTCCACCGGAAATGCCAAGCTTGCGCCCGAGTTTATTCCCTTTTTCCAGTAAAAGCACCTTGGCGTCCCCAGCGCTGGCTGCCGTAGCGGCCATTAATCCGGCCGAGCCGCCTCCAATCACAATAACGTCGTATATCATGAAATCTCTTCCTTTTCGTCGACAATTTTCAAAAAAATTCAGAATGGTGTAACCGTTCTTTCATTTCTTTCATTATATCGTAATAGCGTCGCTTTAATTAATCTTTATCCTGATAAGCACGTGGATCTTTCATTTTTCCGAATTGCAAAACACGTAAAGACGTTTTTCTTCTATTTATCTGGTAGTTTGCGGATTTTGTCGTTCTACACCGGAATTTTAACACATATATTGTAATATATTGTAGCCTGTGCTTTAATTCAACTAACGGCGTCAAGGAAAGATGAGGAGGAGGAAAAGTCCTTGTTAATTGCGTTGAAGGAAAGTGTGCTCCAGGTTCTCCTTGCCGTTATATCGGCGGGGGTTTTTTTTTTTCTCTATATTAACGGATTATGGGGATAAGAAAAAGGCTTGGGGCGGCAAACTGCTTCCCGGTCCTAATCAAGAGATACTTTATTTGTGTTGCTTGCCGGCCATATTGCTATGTTCTCTCTTTCAATATCAGTCTCCATATGGTTTGCCTTCCAATCTCGGCATTATTCCCCTCGCTGTGGGTGTTATGTATGGCAGACGTCGTACCGCCTTTGCGCTCGCCGCTTCCGCACTCATGGGGGTTCTGATCATAGCCCAATTGACAGAAATGTCGGCGATGTATGTTGGCACGGGTTTTATCCTTTTTCCTTTTATGCTGCTGCATGTCAAGTTCTTTCAAAGAGGAGCATTGTCGGACAAAAAGCTTCTGATTTCCGCATATGTTGTGGTTGATATGCTGCTCAAGGCGTTATTTCCGCTACTGTGGGGCAAACAGGATGTATGGGTATACATGCCCGATCTGCTTACAACGCTATGGAATATTGCTGCAGGTGCGCTGGCAAGTTTTACGGTTGTGAGTCTGATGCATAATGCCTTTGAAAAACTGGCGTTGCGACGTGATGTAAGCGAATTTACGAGCAAATACTTAATTGAAGCGGATAAGCTGCGTCAGATGATGGATTTGATGCCATTATCCCTTGTTACTCTGGACAGCGAAGAACGAGTTATACATATGAACAAAACGATGCTGGAACTCTATCGGGATTTCGATCCCTTCATTACGCTGCCTGAGGTAGTGGGTCGTCCATGGACCTCGATATATGATTTTAACACTTCGTCGGTGATTAAAGAACGGGTTGCAAAAGCGTTGCAAGGAGAGGCGAGTGCTGATTTTATTAATGCACCTCCCAAAGTATTCTTTTGCAGCTTTCTTCCCATGCGGGATAAACAGGCTAACAAAACGACAGGCGCCGTTATTGCCTTGCAGGATATTACAGAGCTGGAGACGCTGCGCAGTGAGCTGGGTAATTTCGAGAGGCTCAGTCTGGTCGGACAGATGGCAGCAGGCATTACTCATGAAATACGCAATCCCATGGCGGTTGTGCGTGGATTTTTACAGCTTATGCGTGAGAAAAGCCCGGATTCCCTCGGCCATTACTACCGTATTGTGATGGAGGAGCTAGATCGGGCAAACGGAATTATTAATGATTTTCTTTCACTTGCCCAGAACCGGATTGTTGAGAAGGAGCAATGCCATCTTCATGATATTATTCGCGAGCTCACGCCTTTATTGTGGGCAGATGCAAACCTGAGGGGGCAGACGATTGAACTCAAGCTGGAGGATCATGTGACAATGCTGCATTTGAACCCGAAGGAAATGAAGCAATTGCTGCTTAACTTAGCGCGTAATGCGATGGAGGCTATGGGTGAAAAGGGTGTACTGACCATCTCCACTCATGAGGAAGGGGATTTTGTGGAACTGGAAGTCAAGGATACAGGTCCGGGAATTCCGCAAAATCAGCTTGAAAAGCTGTTCCAGCCTTTTTACACAACCAAAACGAAAGGTACAGGTCTGGGGTTGGCCTTGTGTCAAAGTATCGTAGAGCGACACCATGGTACGATTGCCGTAGATTCGGTGGAGGGGATGGGCACGCAGTTTAGAGTCCGATTGTGCAGAACCATTCCAGCTTACAGGGATCATTCGGAGCCTTCTGTCATGAATTCCATCCAAAAATAATTGTACACATATAGATCAGTTTTTTTGCAAAATACGTGAAAAAGATTGTATAATGAAGATTAGGTATCCGTACCTTTAACACGTCAGCGAATAAAATGAGCAACGTAGTATACATGATTTTTGGAGAAGGAGTGAAAGAATATGTCTATGTCTTTTGACCAATATATGAGAGATTCTGTTCAGCCCATGCGTGATGAGCTGACCAATCTTGGATTTCAGGAGCTGCGTACTTCGGAAGAAGTGGAGGCCAAGCTGCCTAATGCCAAGGGAACAACGCTGATTGTTGTGAACTCGGTATGCGGGTGTGCTGCGGGTCAATGCCGTCCGGGTGTGGGCGAAGCGCTGAAGCATGATATTACACCGGATCACCTGTATACGGTTTTTGCCGGACAGGACAAGGAAGCAACGGCGAAGGCTCGCGAATTTTTCGCGCCGTATCCGCCATCTTCCCCTTCCATTGCATTGCTGAAAGACGGCGAGCTGGTACACTTCATCGAGCGTCACCAGGTGGAGGACCGCTCAGCAGATCAAATCGCTGCCGATTTGACCAGTGCATTCGACCGTTTTTGCCGCTAAGACTGCTCAAGCTATGCCCCCGCATTTTTCGCCTGCGAAACTTGCCGGGGCTTTTGCATGTTGGTTTGTCATGTTAGCTTGTAAAGTAAATTCCTAAAAAGAGGTGCTGATCGGGATGAGTTTGCAGGAACAGATTATTGCTGAATTGGGAGTACAGCCTACGATTAATGTAGAGGCAGAGGTCCGCAAGCGCGTAGATTTCCTCAAATCGTATGTAACGAAAACCGGAAGCAAAGGGCTGCTGATCGCCATCAGTGGCGGGATTGACAGTGCTGTAGCGACTGCATTGTGCAAGCAGGCTACAGATGAGCTGACGAAGGAGCAAGGGGAAGAGTACAAAACGCTGGGTGTGTTCCAGCCGTATGGCAAGCAGGAGGATATTGAACACAGCTACGCGGTTGCCAAAGCGTTCGACCTGAAATATGCCGGGGAAACGAACATTAAGGAAGCGGTGGACAAGGTTGCCGTGGAAGTGGAGCATACGCTGAAGGACATCGGTCTTGAACGTTCCGTTACTCCGCAAGTGAGAGGAAATGTAAAGGCAAGAACACGTATGGTGGTTCAGTACGCACTCGCAAATGAGCTGAATCTGCTCGTTGTTGGTACAGATCACGCTTCAGAAGCCATCACAGGCTTTTATACGAAATGGGGCGATGGTGCAGTCGATATTACACCGCTTAGCACGCTGAACAAGCGCCAGGTGCGTTTGCTGGCCAGCTATCTTGGAGTTCCGCAGGCTATTTTGGACAAAGCGCCTACAGCAGGATTGTGGGAAGGTCAGACGGATGAAAAAGAGCTGGGTATCTCCTACGAAGCTAACAGCGATTACCTGGAAGGCAAGGAAATTGACCCGGCGGCACGCGAAAAGCTGGAAAGCTTCTTCCTGCGTACAGCGCATAAGCGGAGCAGCATTCCGGGGATTTAAGCGGGTAATCTTATGATGATGAATATGGATTTGTAAATCGCTTTTGGGATTTATGCGAAATGCCCAAATCAATATATGCGGCGATCCGCCCGGCGGATCGCCGTTTGTATTGAAGGGGCTATAGTTTACTTGGTGATCCATTCAATGAAGCGGCGGGTTTCGGTAATCGCCTGATCCAGCTGAAGACTGCCTCCCTGGA
Source organism: Paenibacillus sp. Aloe-11 (assembly GCF_000245715.1). NCBI lineage: Bacteria > Bacillati > Bacillota > Bacilli > Caryophanales > Paenibacillaceae > Paenibacillus > Paenibacillus sp. Aloe-11. The sequence goes on from NZ_JH601045.1 coordinate 88,502, forward strand.
ATGGATGAACAGTATTGAAGGTATGATTGCCACCTTGAATTTGTACCCATTCAATATCGGGACGAACGGAGGTGAGCAGGGCAGAGCCTTCGCGCAGGCGTTTGGAGTCTTCGCTTCCCTGGATAAGCACGGCTGGCAGCTGGCTGTCTGCAAGTCTGTCCACGATCGCAAAACGCGAGCGATTTTGTTCCAGATCGTCCAGAATGACTACATCCAGCGGAAGCTGCTGCCCTGTTCTGGCATTTTGCACATAGCTCCGTCCCTTGGTGCGCATTTCTTCCTTTTGCGGCAAAGTGAACAAATCCAAATCTGTCACGCCGTTCCATGAAATGACGCCGGATATCTCCCCGGGATGATCCAGCGCGTATACAAAGCAGCTTCCCGCGCCCCGGCTGTGTCCTAACAGAAATACGGGCAATTCTCTAAACTCGTGGCGTGCTCTCAGATTGGCCAGCAGTATATCCAGATCCTCTTGTTCGCGACTATAGGTGTTGCGTGCGAACTTTTCCAGCTCGGTAAAATTCTCTAAATCCTCACCTACGCCATTATGTGAAAAGTTGAAGGTTATGACATGATTGTTCACACCTAATGCCTCTGCTATGAAGGGGAACATGCCCCAATCCTTAAATCCCTTGTAGCCATGAGCGATGATGAGCAGGCTTTTGGCTGTTTTTTTGGCGGGAAACCAGGAGGCCCGGATCACCGCATCTGTTCCTGTATGGGTACCTGCTTCAACCACAATGGTTTCTGACATTCTATCCATCCTTTCTACGGGAATTTTTAAATGGACCTATCAGCTGAATTCAAACATTCATCAATAGCCTCTCTTATTTTAACATATTTTGGTGCTGCTTTTACGCCTTTGTGACTCGCCATGGTGTGGACGCGCTGTTACAATAGGTGCAGTAAAGTATAAAAAGGACGGGGAATACCCAAATGATCTACGGAATTGGACATGATGTGCTGGAAATAAGCCGTATGGCTGACATTTTGGCAGGTAAATATGCAGATGCGTTTTTGAATCGGGTGTTGACCCCGGCTGAACGCGAGCTTGCTGTGGAACGCAAGGGCAGGCTAATGGAGTTTGTAGCAGGGCGCTTTGCCGCAAAGGAAGCGATCACGAAAGCCTTTGGCTGCGGAATCGGGCAAATCATCGGGTTCGGTGATATGGATATTTTACCAGAGCCTGGGGGGAAGCCGACCGTTTATTTGTCTTCGTCTGCGTGGGATAGACTGGGATTGCCGGGCAACGGAGACTCGGATTACAGTATTCACCTGAGTATTACACACCAGCCCAACATTGCCTCTGCTTTTGTAATTGTTGAATATAAGGAGACGTGATGTGATGACTGCCAATACACTGGAACAAAAACGTTATTTCAGCTTTGAGCTGTTGAACTGGTATACACGAAACAAGCGGGATTTGCCGTGGCGCCGCCATCGGAATCCTTTTTATATCTGGATTTCGGAAATTATGCTGCAGCAGACGCGCGTCGATACGGTAATCCCGTATTTTAATCGCTTTATTGCACGTTTTCCGACGATTGAAGCACTGGCGGAAGCACCCGAGGAGGATGTGCTCAAGCTGTGGGAAGGGCTGGGCTATTATTCACGGGCCCGGAATTTGCAAGCTGCGGCCAGGCAAGTGGTTGAGCTTCACGGCGGACAGGTGCCGGATGATACACAGGCTGTCGCTGCGCTGAAGGGTGTAGGTCCGTATACGACAGGTGCGATTATGAGTATCGCCTTCAATCGGCCGGAGCCTGCTGTGGATGGCAATGTGATGCGGGTGCTGTCGCGCTATTTCCTCATTGAAGAGGATATTATGAAGGGCAGCACGCGGGCACATATGGAGAGCCTGGTGCGGGAGCTGATCCCCGAAGGGAGGGCCTCCGATTTCAACCAGGCCCTGATGGAGCTGGGGGCGCTGGTGTGCACGCCAAAGTCGCCCCAGTGCCTGACCTGCCCGGTCATGGAGCATTGCTCAGGGCGACTGGCAGGTCGCGAGGAAACGCTGCCG
>NZ_JH601045.1:90606-90821 GCF_000245715.1 Paenibacillus sp. Aloe-11
CGTCCGGCAGCGTCCGGCCAAGGGCCTGTTGGCCCGCATGTGGGAGCTGCCGCACGAGCTTGCCGGGCCGGAGGGCTACAACGGCCCGATGCCGGATGAGCCCGCCATGGACCATTTGGCGGCTCATTTGCTGGCAGAGGGCGTGCTGGCGCGCCCGGTGCGGTTTGTACGTGAGGCGGAGCACACGTTCAGCCACATCCACTGGAACCTGCGTG
>NZ_JH601045.1:90863-100600 GCF_000245715.1 Paenibacillus sp. Aloe-11
GGGCGGACAACCGCTGGCTGCCGAGCAGCGGGCAGACTACAGCACCGGAGCAAAGCCGGATGCGTTGATTGCGCTGGCAGAGCTGGGGGTGCAGACCCGTTCAGGGCTGCCAGCGGGATACCGCTGGATCAGCGAGGCGGATATGGACACCATGGCGTTTCCCAAGGTGTTCCTCGATCTGATCACCGAATATTATGCAAAGCAAAAAGGGACCTTGGTGTAGGTCCCTTAAAGCTGCCTGGAGAAATCCCGGCAGCTTTTTTGTTCTTTTCTCGTTCAGCCTGACATCTCATAAGAATAACGATATGTATAGACCATCGCTATTCATCGTTCGTAATTGAGATCTTTGTACAGTCTTTGATTACATGGCCTTGATTACATGGCCTGTTCAAAAATGGCGATGACTTCTTGCTGCGTAGGCTGAACCGGATTGGTTACGCCGCAGGCATCTTTAAGTGCGTTCGCTGCGAGTACGGTGAAATCTTCGCGTTTGACACCGAGCTCTTCCAGACCGGACGGGATGTTGACACGTTTAGCCAGCTTCTCGATAGCCTGCAGAGCGAGGTTGGCACCTTGCTCCGGTGTAACACCGTCCGTATTCTCGCCGAGCGCACGGGCGATATCGGTGAGCCGTTCGGCGGATACCTTGGCGTTATAGCGCTCTACATGCGGCAGCAAAATGGCGTTGCAAACGCCGTGTGGCAGATTATAGAAGCCGCCAAGTTGATGTGCCATCGCGTGAACAAAGCCCAATCCGGCGTTATTGAACGCCATGCCTGCGAGAAATTCAGCGTAGGCCATTTGGCTGCGAGCCTCTACGTCGTTACCGTCATCGACGGCTCTGGCCAGATTGTCCCGAATCAGCTCGATTGCTTTGATCGCACACGCATCTGTAATAGGTGTAGCATTGGTGGATACATAAGCTTCAATAGAATGAGTAAGCGCATCCATCCCTGTTGCAGCAGTTAATGACTTGGGCATAGCCATCATCAGATCAGGATCATTGACAGCAATGAGCGGTGTCGTGTGCTTGTCGACAATCGCCATTTTGATATGGCGCTCTTCATCCGTAATAATACAAAACATCGTCATTTCGCTAGCTGTTCCTGCCGTTGTATTAATGGCAATCAGAGGGAAGGAAGGCTTCGTGGATTTATCCACGCCTTCGTAATCACCAATTTGGCCGCCATTGGAAGCCAAAAGTGCGATACCCTTGGCACAGTCATGCGGTGATCCGCCTCCAAGCGAAATAATGAAATCGCATTTGGATTGAATCAACAACTCCAGGCCCTCGTTTACATTTGCAACGGTGGGATTCGGCTGTGTACCACTGTATACGACGGATTTAACGTTTTGACCATCCAGCATACTTATTACCTTTTTCACAATGCCAATATCAACTAAAGGCTTATCGGTTACGATCAATGCATTTTTATAGCCCAGCTTGCCAATTTCCGTACCTGCATTCGCCAATGCGCCTGAGCCCATAAGACTCATATTCGGCATCATGAATTTCGAAGTTTCTGTCATCGTATGCATCCACCTTTAATATTATTTTGAGTTAAATCGAGGTATAATGATGGAGTTAAAGGATCTCATTACCATCCTTATATCCTTATCATACTGCTCCATATTGGGGGGAACTAACGAATTTTATTATAAAATATCTTGATTTTTAAAAGGGTGAGATGGATGGAGCATGCCAAGACTTTAGGAGACTTTAATCGTTATAGTGAGCTGCAGTATGGATATGAAACCGATCTGATCCGGATTTTATATTATGATCTTCCGGAGAACTATTACGAAAAATATGCTTCATATGAATATCCTAAGCTGTGCACCATTCTGGAGGGAAGGAAAGAGGTCAAAATTAATGAAGCAGAGCATTTTGAATACGATGCTCAAGAAATTATCCTGCTTCCTCCACAGTCCAGCGTTGAAATGAAAATCAAAGAACATACCAAGGCACTGGTGTTTGAATTAAGCGATCAGTTAATGGAACGGTTGAGGGGTGTGGTAGAGGAGGAATTTCAGGTTTCGGAAAGTGTTCCTGCTCATTCGGTGGTTCGCTGTGAGTTGAACGAAAAGACGAATTTACTTACAGCCTCCATGGAACGGATCAAGCAGTATATGGAACAACCTGCCGAAAGAAAAAAATTCCTGATTGATCTGAGCGCTCAGGAAATGGCCTATCATTTGCTACAGATGCAGGTGCTTGAACAAAATTTGCTCACGAACGACCGGCATCCAGTGTTCCGCGCGATTCGCGACATTCAGGAACAATTGCCCGGCATCAGGCATGTGAAGGATTTGGCGGATAACTACAACATGTCACATGCGAATTTTACAAATCAGTTTAAGAAAATAACAGGCTTGACTCCGCTTGACTATATTACGAATCAAAAAATGCAGCTCGCCAAGCAATGGCTCCAGCACAGAAACGTAACGGAGGTCGCCTTTGATTTGAATTATGAGAGCGTTTCCTATTTTATCGGTCTTTTTAAGAAGAAATACGGAATTACACCTAAACAATACCAGATGAGTGTGCAGCGGCAAGCAGTCCTTTCATAATGTGAAAAATATAAAGGCAGGGTCGTCCTATAGTGTTAAAACTACTGAGGGACGGCCCTGCCTTCATATAGATATGCATTTTCTCTGCTTTCGATCTTTAAAGCGAATTGGTACGACCCTCGATCTCAATCAGCCCTTTGCCGATCAGATTGGCCGAAACCGGAGGCTTCCCGAGCTCACGGGACCATACGGACAACTGTCCGATATGATGAATTTGGTGGGCGATGGTATGGCGCATCACTTCACCCCAGGCATCGATCACAATCCTGCCGTCCGGGAGGTGATCTTCATACGCTTTTCGTTCCAGCCCTTCATGCCAGGTGAGCACGAACGGCTCGACATCAAGTCGAAACCTCGCATCCAGCTCACGGACTTTATCCAGCGTAGCATAGTGAGAGAAGTCCTCCTGAAAATCAGGCTTGCCCTGGATCGTTTGAATCCAGCTCCATTCCACATCGACGATATGAAAAAGCGTCTTCAAAATACCGCCGACACCGCCAACCCGTTCTTTCAGCAGTTCCTCCTGCGGCACCTCTTCACACCAGCGGTACCATTGTTCCCGCACCATCCAGTTGTAACGAAAAAAAGTCTGCATCCATAACCTCCAGCATTGTATTTGAGAAGCGTCGCTAATGGTCGGAGTTCTTTTATCCATCCATTAAATCGAAAAGGCTGTCTCACTCGTAGAAACTCTACTTTGGAGACAGCCATTATTATAGGGTAGTGATGTTTGTTACTGGCTTATTTCTTTGCAGCCGCGTAACGTTTGTTCACTTCATCCCAGTTGATAACATTGTAGAATGCTGCAATGTAATCTGGGCGTTTGTTTTGATATTTCAGGTAGTAAGCATGCTCCCAAACGTCCAGTCCAAGTACTGGAGTCAGACCTTCGAACAGTGGGCTGTCTTGGTTAGGAGTGCTAGTGATCGCCAGTTTGCTGTCTTTGCCGACAACCAGCCAAGCCCAGCCGCTGCCAAAGCGTGTTGTAGCTGCTTTAGTGAAGTCTTCTTTGAATTTGTCATAGCCGCCCAGCTCGTTATTGATTGCATCAGCAATGGCACCCGTTGGTTGTCCGCCGCCATTAGGACCGATAACTTCCCAGAACAGGCTGTGGTTATGGTGTCCGCCACCGTTGTTGCGAACCGCAGTGCGGATGCCTTCAGGAACGCTGTCCAGATTGGAGATCAGATCCTCCAGGCTTTTGCTTTGCAGTTCAGGAGCGCTCTCCAGAGCTGCGTTCAGGTTTGTAACATATGTGTTATGGTGACGATCATGGTGAATTTCTACTGTCAGCGCATCAATGTGCGGCTCCAGTGCGTCTTTCGCGTAAGGAAGTTCTGGTAATTGAAATGCCATAGTAAATCCCTCCTGGTTATATGGTTGGGTAAGGTATTCCTATGTAATAATACCCTCTACAGTTATATTAAACCGCATTCAGGCTATTTTATCAACATTTTTGTTTGTAAAATAGCAAACTGGGAATCACGACCTAGCAGCTAGCATGCCCAAAACCCGACTGGAATACACAAAATATAGGTAATAAGAGGGAAAATATGAGATGCAAAAATGTAAACGCTTCATATACAGCGCTTACATGAGAAAAAGGGATGTATTCCTATTAAAAGTATGGTTTAATGGTCAAGGAAGCAGAAATTTCGGCTTTTTTGTCGTCTGCTATATCATTGTCATGTCTTCGGACCTGACGATTTGAGGGTACATACCCTTCTTTTCCTGTTCTTCATTTCATATATAGCAGATCGTATGCATTTTTATCATAATGCCTCGTGATTAACGCCATGCTAAGAACTTTAAGGATTTATGTAAAAATGACGGTGCTGTCTCATTTTTTAATTATGCTTACGAAAAGGGAGATATAACTTATGCACGTTCGTTCCTTTCAATTAAGTGATGTGAATCCAGTAACGGAACTCATGCAAATAGCCTTGTCAGAGGAGTGCTACAAGGAGACGGTGGGCGCTTTTGCACGTCAGCTTTCGTGGGATTCCGGTTTGATCGTCGTTGCGGAAGAAGAGGGAGAGATCGTTGGCGCCCTGATTGGCACGATTGATCAGAATCATGGTTGTTATTATCGTATTGCTGTTCACCCGGATCATCGTCGGATGGGAATTGGCAAGTCGCTTGTGGAATCCATGGAGCAGCGTTTTCAGCAGCGTAAGGTTAGCCGTATTTTGGTAGCCGGGGACAAGCATAACAGCGCGGCCATGCCTTTGTATGAAGCGATGGGCTACGGAGCGAGCCAGATTTTACAAACTTTTCAGAAACTCAGTATTTTGACTCCGCATTAATGGCAATCGATATAAAGAGAATTGAATATCTTTGAGGTTAATACTTCCATTTAGAGCATATCTGAGTAACCGTTGCAATCGGGTACGGGATATGCTTTTCTATTTATAGCAGGGTTAAGGAGGATTAATATGGACGCTTTGGCGCCTTCGTCAGGCCCAGTTCCTTCACCGGGAACTTCCAAACAAGCAGGTCGCTCTGGTAACATACGCGATTGGCTGGTCACTCTTCTGATTGCGATGATTGTCTTGCTGCTTCTGAACCTGTTCGTGTTTAATCTGTCCACAGTCAGGGGACACTCGATGCAGCCGACGCTCATGGAAAGCCAGCATCTGTTCGTTAACAAGCTAGTTTACAATTTTCATGATCCGGGCAGAGGAGACATCGTGATTTTAAAAGATCCCGACTCCAAGCCGACCAGCCCGAGGTTTTTAGTGAAAAGAGTGATAGGCACTCCCGGGGACGTGATCCGGGTTGAACATAATCTATTGTATGTGAACGGTGAGCTGCTAAATGAGCCTTACACCAGCTCCAGGGTGGAGGATGGTGATTACGGCCCTTTTACGGTGGAGCCGGGTCACTTTTTTGTCATGGGAGATAACCGCCATACTGCTGCAAGCAAGGACAGTCGCTATTTTGGCAGCATTAAAGCTCAGGATTTGCTGGGGCGTGCAGAGTTTATATTTTGGCCGATATCCGAGTGGAAGTGGCTATAGAGGAACGATAATTGAAATCAATGCGTAAGCGCGTGTGAACCGATCAGGATCAAGATGGAGCAGACGGTTACGTATCAGGAAAGGAAGAGGAATATGAAAGAAGTGATGGTATATACCGATGGCGCTTGTTCGGGAAATCCGGGCCCTGGGGGTTGGGGTGTCGTTTTACTGTATGGAGAGCATCGCAAGGAACTGTCGGGAGCCGAGAAAATGACGACAAATAACCGCATGGAAATCAGGTCCGTGATCGAAGCGCTGAAAATGCTCAAGGAGCCATGCCATGTCAAAGTACACAGTGACTCTGCCTATGTCGTCAATTGCTTCAAGCAGGGCTGGATTAAGAATTGGCTCCGTAACGGCTGGCGCAACAGTAAAAATCAGCCTGTTGAAAATAAAGAGCTGTGGGAAGAATTGTGGGCATTGATGGGCAAGCATGAGGTTGAATATGTAAAGGTGAAGGGACACAGTGACAACGAGCTGAACAATCACTGTGATTTCCTAGCGACCAGCGCTGTTAAAAATTTACGGTAGCATCTGCTGTTATTTTCTGTTGAAATTTAAGATAAGGGGATTGTTGCAAATTCCTCATATAGGTGATTATGTACGAAGGAATGAAAGAGAGGTGAGTATCGGATGCAACACGAGCTAATTCGGGCGGCTGCCGGAACCGCTTCGACCTGGGCATCACTCAAGCAGGAGATCATCGAGGCGGCTCCGGGGCTGGGTATCGACTCCATCGGGTTCGCATCCGCCGACCCCTTTCTGTCTCTGAAAGCTATATTGGAAGAGCATCGGGCCAAAGGCTATGAATCCGGCTTTGAGGAGCCGGATATTGACAAGCGGATTTATCCGGAGCTGTATGGCTCACAGCCTGCATCCCTGATTGCCATTGCGGTGGCGTATCCTGCCAAAATGAAGAATCCGCCGAAATCGGACAAGGGCAAATACCGTGGTATTATGGCACGTTCGGCCTGGGGGAAGGATTATCATCTTGTGCTGCGCGAGGCGATGGAAAAGCTTGAGGCTTTTATAAGTGAGCGGGTGCCTGATGCGATAATGAAGAACATGGTGGATACCGGGGAACTGTCGGACCGAGCAGTAGCGGAACGCGCAGGTATTGGCTTTAGTGGCAAAAACACAATGATGATCTCACCGACGCTGGGATCATGGATTTATCTGGGCGAATTGCTGACGAACATTCCTTTTCAACCAGATGAACCAGTCACGGATGGCTGCGGGGAATGCACCAAGTGCCTGGATGCGTGTCCTACGGGCGCGCTTGTGGGACCCGGGGAGCTGAATGCCCAGCGGTGTGTGTCCTTTTTGACACAAACGAAAGGCTTTCTGGATGAAGAGTTTATGCTAAAAATAGGGAATCGGCTGTACGGATGTGATACCTGCCAAATGGTATGTCCCAAAAATCGGGGTCTCAACTGGGATCATCATCCTGAGCTTGCACCTGATCCCGAAATTGTGAAGCCGCTGCTGCTGCCGTTGCTGGATTTGAGCAATCGTGAATTCAAGGAACGGTTTGGACAAAGCGCGGCAGCCTGGCGAGGGAAAAAGCCGATTCAGCGCAATGCGATTATCGGGCTGGGCAATTTCAAGGATATCAGTGCCGTACCCAAGCTGACGGAGGTTCTGCTGGATGATCCACGCCCCGAGCTTCGGGGCACGGCGGCTTGGGCTTTGAGCCGAATAGGAGGAGAAGACGCTATGACAGCGATCAAGCAAGCATCTGAGAAGGAACAACATGAGCAAGTACGCGAAATGATCGCACAGGCGCATTCCAAACTGGAGGAGCAACAGCAAGTAGAACAGGGTCCAACCACCATTTATTATGATGAAATGGAGACACCTGTGGGCACTTTGACGCTATGCGCAACGGATCGGGGGCTGTGCCGAATAGAGTTTGGCGTTTTTTATGCGAAGGAGGCACTGCTTCAGCAGTGGGCCCGAACGTGGATCGGGGAATATGTCTATGTGCAGCAACCGGAAAAACTGCGCGAGGCCGCGGATCAACTGCGTGAATATTTTGCCGGAGAACGACGGGAATTCAGTATAGCCTATGATTTGAGAGGGATTCCCTTCCAAGAGCAGGTATGGCATGCACTGCAAAATATTCCGTATGGACAGAGCGTGTCCTACAAGGATATTGCGGAGTCTATCGGGCGAGCCAAGGCCGTACGTGCAGTCGGCGATGCGATCAACAAAAATCCGCTGCCCATCCTGATTCCATGTCACCGGGTATCAGGTGCAAACGGAAGTTTGGTCGGTTATGCCGGAGGCCTGCCGGTCAAGACGAAGCTGGTGGATTTGGAGAAAGAATAAGGACATATGTTTGCAAATTGTGATTTGCTAGCTGTCCCATGTTTTGCTATGATAGGTTCGTGTGTAATGCATGATGTTTCATATAAATATACAGAGGTGACGACTTCGTGGTGTGGAATATTGTCATTCCGATTATTACCCTGATTGTTGGTCTGGTTGGGGGATTTTTCATCGGTGCTTATTATCTTCGCAAACAGCTTGAGAAGATGCAGAACGACCCTGAAACGCTGCAAAAAATGGCCAAGCAGATGGGTTACAACCTGAATGGAAAACAAATGCAGAGGGCTCAGCAGATGATGAAGAACCAGCAGTTCTCCAAAAATCAGCCTGGTGCGCGTAAAAATCAGGGCCGTCGGAAATAATGAGCAACGTGAGCACGGATGTCGCATGAGGTTGCTGCATAGAGGAGGATTACTGTGGCTGGCGTAAAAGATTATATTAACCGCAAAGCTGCGGATAACCGGGATAAAATCGAGTACCATGTGGAGCAGATTTTACAACTGATCGGTGAGGACCCCAAGCGTGAAGGACTGTTGGAAACACCGGCACGCGTAGCGCGCATGTATGAGGAAATATTTGCGGGTTATGAGGTTGATCCCCAGGATGCGCTGGGTGTGACATTCGACGAGAATCACGAGGAGCTTGTGATTGTGAAGGACATCGTCTATTACAGCCAGTGTGAGCACCATATGGCCCCTTTCTTCGGAAAAGTGCATATCGGCTATGTACCTAGCGGCAAAATTGTAGGATTGAGCAAGCTTGCCCGTCTGGTGGAGGCTGTGACCCGCCGATTGCAGGTGCAGGAGCGGATTACATCACAGATCGCGGATATTCTGAATGAAGCGGTTTCTCCTCACGGAGTTATGGTGGTCGTGGAAGGCGAACACTTATGTATGTGTGCAAGGGGTGTCAAAAAGCCTGGCAGTAAAACGGTAACGTCTGCGGTACGCGGCTCGTTCCGTGATGATGCCGCACAACGCGCCGAATTCCTGTCCCTGATCAAGGAATGATCGAAAACGGCTTGACGGTTATGTGATGAAAAAGGGTGGTTTACGCATAGGCGTAGCCACCCTTTTTTGCTAGCCCCCTTTTTGCTAACATAGGAATAGACGGATGGACGGATACAACATTCAACAGCGCAGCATAGCTGCCTTAACATTTACGATTAGCCTATGCATAACAGTGATTTTAAGATAGGGGATACCATATGGAGAACGTACATAGCTCAGCAGAAAAAACAACGGCTTTGCCTGATTTGCAATGGTATGAAGCGCCGCTGACCGATACCCGGATGGACGTCTTGTCTCCGCTGGCCTGGGAGGAGCTGGCCTGTCGGCAAGTCGGTAAGGGAGCTGCACCTGTTTTGCATCTGTGGCGGCATCCGTCTGCGCTGGTCATCGGTCACCGGGACCGCAGGCTTCCATACGCGCCGCAGGCGATGGAGCGCGTGCGCAGCGCCGGAACCTCAGTATGCGTGCGTCCCTCGGGCGGAGCAGCCGTCATGCTGGACAGGGGGGTACTGAACCTGTCCCTGATCCTGCCGAATCCGCAGCGGGCGATTAGCCTGAATGAGGATTTCCGGCTCATGGCGGGGCTGATTGCCGATGCGCTGGCCCCGTGGTCTGCCGAGGCGCAGACCGGGGAAATCACCGGGTCCTTCTGTCCCGGTGATTACGATGTCAGCGTCCGAGGCCGCAAGTTTTGCGGCATTGCGCAGCGGCGTCAAGCCAAGGCGTATATCATCACGGCTTTCGTGATGATTGAGGGCAGTGGTGCAGAGCGTGCCCAGGCGGTGCAGCAGTTTTATGCGGCGGC
>NZ_JH601045.1:100613-101161 GCF_000245715.1 Paenibacillus sp. Aloe-11
CGGGGGCGCCGCAGCCGGATTATCCACGGGTAAATCCGGCAAGGATGGGCAGCCTGGCAGAGCTGGCTGGGGTGCCATCTGTTGAGGCCTATACGGCATCTCTGCGTCGGGTGATCGAAAGCCGGGCTACGATTTTGCCTGTCGATGGCTCGCTAGCGCAGCCGCAAGGATTGGCAGAGCAAATGGCTGCTCTTAGGGAGCGATACGACTCACAAGTATAGTGTAGAGCTGAATTAAGCTCACTAGCTTACATAAAACTTAGCTCACTGGCTTACATGGAACTTAGTCATATGGAACTTAGCCCACATGCCACTTTGGCTTAGAAGGGCTGCCATCTCAGCTTGGAGGCTTGAGCGTAGCGCGCCTCCACCTCAGGCCAGTTCACGACATGCCACCAGTCTTCGATGTATTTGTTGCGCTCGTTCTGATGCTTTAAGTAATAGGCGTGTTCCCATACGTCAATCGCCAGTAGCGGAATGGATTCCCACTGGGTCAGGTTTTGGTGCTTTTCAGACTGCAAAATTTCAAGCCGTCCTGCGCGCGGACTC
>NZ_JH601045.1:101171-120895 GCF_000245715.1 Paenibacillus sp. Aloe-11
GCGGACTCCATCCCAGAATCGCCCAGCCGCCTCCTTCAACCTTCTCGGCTGCCGCACTGAAATGCTTCTTGAATGCCTCGAAGCTGCCAAAATCCTTTTTGATCTGCTCAGCCAGCGGTCCGCTTGGTTTCCCCCCGCCTTGTGGACTCATAATCGTCCAAAAAAGAGTATGCAGATAATGACCTCCACCGTTAAATGCCAGCTCCCGTTCCCAGTGCTTTACGAGATCAAAATCACCTGTTTTCCGGGCCTCTTCCAGCTTCTTCTCCGCTTTATTCAAATCATTCACATAGCTCAAATGATGCTTGTCATGGTGAATACGCATCGTCTTTTCATCAATGTACGGTTCAAGCGCGTTGTAGGGGTAGGGGAGCGGCGGCAAGCGATGCCCCCCGATCGGAACCGCACGGCCGGGGGAAGCTTTTTCGGTCGCCGCGGGCTGCGTCTGACCGGACTGAACGCCCATGGACGCCCAGTTACCTTCTCCCCGTATGCCCGCCTGTCGCTCTCGAAACGCATCCTCAGGGTAGTGCTCACCCTCTACTGCCACATGATACAATCCGGTAGCCCGTTCGATGGAGCCAGGCTCTTGAAAGGGGGTGGTCGAGATCAGGAAATATTGGCTTTCATGGGCCGCGTGCAGCACAATTCCGGCGGATCTGGGCTGCTGTCGTAATGCAAGACTGTGCTCGCCCAGCAGGCCAAGCTGGCGAACATATTCCTGTGACTGACGGTTTGCAGTTTGCAGCAATCCGTCCAGCCGGCGATGTAGATCTTGCGAGACAGTCTCTGGCAATGACACCTTTCCAGATGACGACGCCTCACCCCATTCTCTCGGCTGTCCTGAATGTTCAGCCAGTTCGTGTGTGTGTGCTTCTGGAGCAGCCGATTTCTGCGCTTCTGGGTCCTGCCACGCCTGAGCTGCCGGATCGAGGGCGCTCCGCTGCTCTTCAAGCAGTTCTACAGCAGCCCGTTCGGTCTGTTCAAATACGGTTCGCCAATCATCGAGCAGCTGCACATATGCAGGCTCAAGCCCCTCAGTAGCGGATTTAATCACTTCCACATGCCAACTTTCCTGCTGCTTCCAATGCCGGATTTCCTCCAGCACGCGCAAGGGCAGAAAAGACCCATAAGTACTCAGCATTGTTCTTTTACCTCCCGTATCCCACTATGGCTACCCGGGTTGGAGAAAGAATCTGCCCCGGATGCATACGTACCCAGTATATTCGCCGTCTTGTCGGGAATATGTCTACAAACTCCCTCCATCAGATACACATGTCATACAGAATGATAAATTGCCATTAGGACGCAAAAAAAGAAGCCTGACTTGACACGAGTTAAATGTCCATAATCGGGCTTCCTCAAGCTGTGGATAATATAGCTTAAAAAATTCATTTATTACTTGGCAGCCGTTTGCTTATTTCGCATTAGCGTCCTCAAGCTGTGGATAATATAGCTTAAAAAATTCATTTATTACTTGGCAGCCGTTTGCTTATTTCGCATTAGCGATAGTTTTTTTGTTCTCCAGCTCCTGTACGCTGCTCAAAAACGTCGATCCCCGCCGCAAGTATTCACGCGGATGCTCTCTGAAAATTAACTCATGCAGTCCGTTTTTGACAATCCACACGCTGGCAAACATGATCGGGAACGGATAGTTTTCCTTTTTGACCTCCTGATATGGAATCTGATGCAGGCTGGTGCCGTTCAAAACTGGAAACAGCAACTCCAGAATTTCCAAAGACGGATGGCGTGGCAAATCAATTTGATTATGAATGTTATGGTACAGCGTATCCGGCTCCAGCAGGAAGGTGCTGTCCAAAATCATTGCGTCCACATCCTTGGTTTGCAAACCTGCCTGCAGGGCGGTTCCTGCCCCCATCGAGAAGCCCCATACGATAATCTCCGACGAGCCGCGTTGCTTCGCAAGCTGGATCGCCCCTAGAAGCTGCTGGGATTCCGCTTTGCCTCCGGTCGCGACCGCCTTGCTGTTTTGGGACGCGAAACCGTAGTCGAACATAACCACATTAAAGTTCAGACTATGGGCATAATGCGCCAGATCATACATGGGAATCCAGCTTTCTTCGCGGTTGGCCCCATATCCATGGCTGAAAATAATCGTTTTCCGCGATTGATCCGCCGGGATATACCAGCCTTGCACCATGCGGCTGCCGTCCTTGGCGGGGAAGCTGACTTCCTCATAGGCCATTCCCTTCGCCTGCATCGGGTTGGAGTACAGCGGTGCTACCGTCGGATTGGTGAGAACCCATGCAATGTAGGCGTGTAGAGCGATAAAACAAAACAACAGAAAAAATACGACCGATAGCAGCAGCGCAATCACAATGTGCTTGAACCGCAGCATACGGGGATTAATCAGTGGGATGGACGGCTCCTGAACAGCGGGTTGTAGCTGAGAGCTGCGCTGGGATGTCGAAATCATGTAAGAGCCTCCTTATAAAAAATTGAGCTTCATGCTATGGAATTTAGGTACAAATTCACTTGAAAATGATAGTGTATGTCCACATTGATACCTATTATCGTATGATGGTGATTATCCAAAGTCAACGCCTGCACCGGAAAAGTAAAAATGATGCAAAGAATTGTCGATGTTTGTTCTTTTTCTGTAATATAGCTGTCACAAAAACATCGGTTTACAGTAGCCGCGAGTATTCTATATAATTTATGTAACCATGTTTCATGGTGTGAAACGAAAATGGATACAAGGGGAGCGGTTCACGATGGAAGACCGTAAATTAACCGTTCGCGCTGTGGAGCGTGCACTTGATATATTGCTGTGTTTTACCGCAGACTCGGATCTTGGTCTGACGGAGATTGCCTCCAAAATTGGGCTACATAAAAGCACGGTTCATCGGCTGCTGACAACGCTTGAGGATCGTGGCTTTGTCGTTCGAAATTCCGCAACCGAAAAATACCGGCTCGGCTTCCGCATATGGGAGCTGTCCACCCATTTGTCACAAAGCGACGAGCCGGCAGTGCTGCTGCAGCCTGCGATGGAAGGGTTGCGTGACCGTCTGGGTGAGACGGTCAGCTTATACTTGCGGGACGGCAGCATGCGTATTCGCATTCAGGCCGTTCAAAGCAACCAGCCCATCCGCCGCGTTGCGCCTGTGGGTGCGCGCATGCCGCTGGCTGTGGGGGCTTCCAGCAAGGTGCTGGCGGCCTTTATGCCACCGCAGGAGCTGGAAGCTCTGCTAAGAGGGGATGAATGGCCGTCCTCGGTAGACCCGGAGGTCTATAAAGCACAGCTGCAGGACATTCGTGAGAAGGGGTATGCAACCAGCTATGAAGAACGGGAGCCAGGTGCAGCTGCTGTGGCAGCGCCTGTGGTGAACCGGAAGGGACAGGTCGCTGCGGCCTTGTCTGTATCCGGTCCGGTCAGCCGACTTGCACCTGAGACGCTGCATGATTTTGCTCCGATTTTGATCGAGGCTGCGAAGGAAATGGGGCTTATGCTCCCGTAACAGGACCAGAGAAGGGTTGCCAAAGCAATAATTTTAAAGTAATCTGATGAGGATGGCGGGATGTCTGTTATCTCCGCCTCATGCAAATCGAAGTATCACAGTTACTGGGGGAGCCTGTAATGCCGGGCTGAGATGGAATCGTGCAAGATTCCGGACCCTTTGCACCTGATCTGGATCATACCAGCGTAGGGAAGTAATCGGCCATTGAAATGTATACGCAGCTGCTGCCTAAGAAGGCGCATGGAATATATTATTCTGTGTGCGTACTTTTGGATAGCTCTTCGTTAGATTAGCCGGTTCCCTGGGGAACCGGCTTTTTTGCATAGATCAGCCACCCTAGGAATGGTTCCGGATCGGTGTGTCATTTCATCGAAACGGGAGGAACGAACAATGAAACCGACGGAAACAGAAGAAACTGAAGTGAAGACAAGTGCAGAGCAAGCTGGCGGAGTAAAACCCTTTCCGGGGAGCCGCAAGGTGTATATTCAAGGCTCGCGGCCGGATATTGCCGTGCCAGAGCGTGAAATCGCGCTGCACCCCACACATACGCCGGAGGGCACCGAGCATCATGAGCCCTTGCGTGTGTACGACACAAGCGGACCGATGACGGATGAAGCCTATCAGGTGGACATCCGCCGGGGGCTGCCCCCGTTGCGGAGGGCCTGGGTGCTGGAACGGGGCGATGCCGAAGCTTATGAGGGACGCACGGTTAAGCCGGAGGATAATGGGCTGAAGCCCGGCTCCAAACGGGAAGCGGCGGAATTTCCCGGCGTGACCCATCGTCCGCTTCGTGCCTCACAAGGGCGCACGGTGACGCAAATGCACTATGCTCGCAAGGGAATTATTACGCCCGAGATGGAGTTTGCGGCCATTCGTGAAGGGGTGGAGCCCGAGTTTGTGCGACAGGAGCTGGCGGCGGGACGGGCGATTTTGCCTTCCAACATCAATCATCCGGAAAGTGAGCCGATGGTCATTGGGCGTCATTTTCACGTGAAGATCAATGCGAACATTGGTAATTCTGCGGTCACGTCCTCCATTGAGGAGGAAGTGGAGAAGATGACCTGGGCTGTGCGCTGGGGCTCGGATACGGTCATGGACCTGTCCACAGGCCGTAATATCCATACGACGCGTGAATGGATCATCCGGAATTCCCCTGTGCCGATTGGAACCGTACCGCTGTATCAAGCGCTTGAAAAGGTGAACGGCCAAGCTGAGGCACTGACGTGGGAGTTGTATCGCGATACCCTGATTGAGCAGGCGGAGCAGGGTGTGGACTATTTTACAATTCATGCGGGCGTGCTTCTGCGCTATATCCCGATGACGGCGAACAGAATGACGGGAATTGTCTCCCGGGGCGGGTCGATTATGGCGGCCTGGTGCCTTGCGCATCATCAGGAGAACTTTTTGTACACGCATTTTGAAGAAATATGTGAAATCATGAAAGCTTACGATGTAGCCTTTTCCCTCGGGGATGGGCTGCGTCCGGGCAGCATCTATGATGCGAATGATGAAGCACAGTTTGCAGAGCTGGAAACGCTGGGTGAGCTAACGCAAATCGCGTGGAAGCATGACGTCCAGGTCATGATCGAAGGTCCGGGGCATGTTCCGATGCACAAAATCAAGGAGAATGTGGATTTACAAATGGAAATTTGCAAGGAAGCTCCTTTTTATACTTTGGGACCGCTCACGACGGATATTGCGCCTGGCTACGATCATATTACCTCAGCCATCGGAGCAGCCATGATCGGTTGGTTCGGAACGTCCATGCTGTGCTACGTTACGCCGAAGGAGCATTTGGGCCTGCCGAACAAGGATGATGTACGTGAAGGAGTCATTACCTACAAAATTGCGGCACATGCTGCCGATCTGGCGAAAGGCCATCCACGGGCGCAGCAACGGGATGATGCCTTATCCAAGGCGCGCTTTGAGTTCCGCTGGCGTGACCAGTTTAATCTTTCCCTCGATCCCGAGCGGGCCTTATCCTACCATGATGAGACGCTGCCGGCAGAGGGGGCCAAGGAAGCCCATTTTTGCTCGATGTGCGGTCCCAAATTCTGCAGCATGCGAATTACGCAGGACATTCGCGCCTATGCGGCTGACAAGGGACTGAATACAGAAGAGGCTGTAGCTGCCGGGATGCGTGAAAAGGCCGAACAGTACCGGGATGCAGGACAATAGGTTGAAAATAAGTCAATAACCCTAAAAAAGCCGTGTTTTCTCTACAGACGATGTAGGGAAACACGGCTTTTGAGCTTATTTTATTTTTTACCCATTTTCTCATTCAAAATGTCCTGAAAGCTGAGCTTCTTCTCCGAGCTATCTTCTTTCTTCTGCATATTCACAGCGTTGGCGCGTTGGTATTGGTGGTGAAAGGGCATCAGGGTGTGTACAGTTAAGTTCATTGTATTCATGTAGGTTGTTCCTCCAATTCCATTTTGTCAAATCCAGCTTGAGTTGCTTAGGACATCTGTATAGGACTATTTGTATGTACTTGATGTCGTAATGCCTTGTAGGTTGCTTGGTTAAGTTGCAATCATTATAACCGCATTTTTTCAAAGTAAAATGCTTTTGACATAAAACAGGAAGATGGTCGTATGTGTCCAAAATGTGCATTAGGAGGATGGTCATTTTGAGGGAGGATGTGCCTAGATCGAAAACAAGGGCTAGAGGCCCGTTTCTTAGTTTAGTAGTCGGGATTGTGTTTTTTTTGTCGAACTGGCTGGGTTCAGTCTATATTTTGTGTTGTGGAGCGTCAGGAATCGAATTTTGCAAAATCCTGAATTCGGGATTAAGGCAGTTTGGTGGCGAATTAAAGTGTCAAAGTTATATTGACTTTAGGTTTGTAAGTAGATACCATGAACTGGTTGTAAGCGTATTTTGACTGCAAGCGTCAGCCAATCGATCTGGCTAATCAGTGATGAAATGTTTGAGAGAGGATTAGAGCATATATGAAAAAGAGACTTGCGGATATCGCATTTATTATTGTAGGCGCCTTTTTTTTCGCGCTGGCTGTTAATCTGTATGTCATCCCGAATGAGTTTGGCGAAGGGGGCGTTGTAGGGGTTACGATTATTTTGTACTACCTGTTTCACTGGTCTCCCTCGGTCGTCAATCTGGTGATCAATGGTCTATTGTTGATTATCGGATATAAGTTTCTGGATGCGAGAACAACGTTATATACCGTCATTGCGGTTGCATTTAACTCATTGTTTTTGCATTTAACGGCTGACTGGCGGATTGATTCACATGAGCCGACGATTAATGCCGTGTTTGCCGGGGTTTTGGTCGGAATCGGGATTGGACTAATCGTGCGGGTAGGAGGCACAACGGCCGGAACCGTCATCTTGGCGCGGATCGCCAACAAATATCTGGATTGGAACATCAGTTATGCCCTGCTGTTTTTTGACCTGATTGTAGCGTTCTCTTCCTATTTTATTATTGGTCCGGAAAAATTGATGCTGACCATCGTGATCCTGTACGTAGGCACCAAGGTTATGGATTTTATGATTGAGGGGCTAAATCCTAAAAAGGCGGTCATGATTATCTCCGAGCAGCAAGACAAAATTGCAGAGATGGTCATTACGCAAATGGATCGTGGAGTTACCGTCCTGTCAGGCCACGGATACTACACCAAAAACCCGAAGGAAGTTCTGTATATCGTCATTAGCAAGCAAGAGGTGTCGGCGCTTAAAAAGATTGTAAAAGCCGTCGACACCGCAGCATTTATCACGATTCATGACGTGCGGGATGTATTCGGAGAGGGCTTTTTGGATATTTCGAAATAACTGGCGGTGTGAAGGTAAGGCTTTATACTTTCTGGTATTTTAAAATATTGGCGTCTTTAATCCGTTGCACGGCTTCCAGCAATCTTTCTTCCGAACTAACCAAGCTAATGCGAACATATCCAGCGCCATGCTCACCAAACGCTTCACCCGGAATAACGGCAACATGAGCTTTGTCCAATAAAAGAGCGGAAAACTGTTCTGAGCTATACCCCTCCGGGACTTTCGCCCATACGAAAAAGGTGCCTGCGGAAGGCCTTACATGCCAGCCGATTTTGTTCAGTCCGTTTACTAATGTATCTCTTCTTTGGTTATATATAACCGTGAGTTGGCGGACGCAGTCCTGGTCGGTTGTTAAGGCGGCAGCTGCGGCATCCTGAACCGCTCCGAACACGTTTCCGTAAGCATGTTCAACAAAGCGATTCACGCCTGCGATAATGGATGGATTTCCAACGGCAAACGCCACTCTCCAGCCGGCCATATTGTACGCCTTTGACATGGTGTATACTTCCACGCCTATTTCTTTAGCCCCTTTCGTCTGCAAGAAGCTAAGTGGTTTATTCCCGTCAAAACCAATCGATCCGTAAGCCATATCATGAAAAACGGGAATATTGTGTTTTGTGGCAAACTGAACGGTCTCCGTGAAAAAATGACTTGTTGCCACAGCGCCTGTCGGATTGTTCGGATAATTTAACAATAACAATTTTGTACGGTTGGCGATTTGCGTCGGAATTGCGTTATAATCCGGTAGGAATCCATCTTCTTCCTTCACGGGTAACCCGTAAAGATGGGCCTCGGCTAATTTAACCGCGGAATAATACATTGGAAAAGCAGGCTCAGGAAACATGATGGTATCGCCCGGATTTAAAAGACATTGCGGCAGAGCGGCAACGGCGATAATAGATCCGTTAAAAATGGCAATTTCGGTATCCGGATCAAGATCCACGCCGTATTCACGTTTGTAGAATGCAACAATGGCCTGTTTTAAAGACTTTTTCCCATTGTAAGGTGGGTATCCATGGTTGCTTTGCACATCAACGGCCTCTTTCAAGCGATCCACAATATGCTGAGGAGTAGGCAAATCCGGGTTTCCTCTTCCAAGATTAATAATATCAATTCCTTGCTTTTCATAAGTGGCAATTGCTTCCGCTTGTTTGGACATGTACTTTCTCGGCAGGGATTTCAGCCGCCTGGATTCTTCAAAAACAACCATTCTTTTTTCCTTTCTGCTGATGGCTAGAAGCAATGTATCCCCTTAATAACTGTAGCTGCTTGTAATCCTGTTCACTGTCAGGATCGCCCACAGTGCATCATCAGCGGTGACTTTAAACGGTAAACTGTGAATTCTCGATGTTTGAGACGTCATTTTTGCCGCAATCAGCTGCAGCGCTTCCGTGTTGGAATCATCCAAATGTATATCCTGCAGTGTCGTCGGGAGGCCAATTTTTCTATAAAAAGGAAGAATCGACTCCAGCTCGTCTGTTTTCTTTTCCAGGGCTAATTGAACCAGTATTCCGAATGCTACAAGAGATCCATGTAAAATCGTTTTCGTTCCGGGAATAGCTGTCGCAGCATTAAAGAAGGCGTGTGCGCCAACGCTTTTGGCAAATATACTTCCGAAGCCTCCAACGAGGCCAGCAACGGCAATATTCGTATCAATGACATTTATAAAGGCCTCCGTTAATTTTCCGGTCTGCGCGTCTTTGATGGATTGTTCCCCGAATTCGAATAGAAACTCTCTGCATTTGTGCATCATTTCAAAACTCAATTGCATTGGTACTGTTTTGGTCTGTATCTGATTCAAACGGGACACGCCTTCATACCATTTGGCAAGAGTGTCGCCGATACCGGCAATCGTATATTCAACAGGGCTGTTTAAAATGATCTCCGGTTCAATCAGGACAAGGTTGGTTGCTTTCGGAAAGGACAAGCTGTCAACATGAATCCCCTCATCATTATAAATAATGCTTACGGCACTGAATGCGGCGCAATTGGAAGCAAGTGTCGGAACGAGTATTTCCGGGATTTGCAGTTGATAGGCAACTGCTTTTACAAGGTCCGCCACCTTTCCTCCGCCGATCCCCAATAATCCTTCCGCTTTATATTGCTTGGCAATAGCGGAGATTCGCTTAATCTCGTTTAGAGAACATTCACCCCTATATTTCTCATATTGAATCTCGAAATTTTCCAGCGAAGGCAAGTAAGGCATTGCGGCCTGAAGCGATCTTTCTCCATGTATGACAAATAATCTGTTGATCTTTCTTTCGGAAATCAATTGGGGCAATTGATTCAATATCCCTTTACTGTGATAGTATTCCTGAGGACCAGCCTTCAAAACGACAGTTGATTCCATAATGACACTACCTCCATTATATTCCGACTTAATAGGGAGGAATAAATGATATTGTGAAAAATATACTCTGTTCGCCAATCTATGTCAATTACTTCTTAAGCGTGCCCTTACGAAATTAGTCTTAGATTTTAATTATTGACATGCTAAATTTTGAACTATATATTATAGTAATCAGGTAAAGCGGTAAAACATATGTGTTAACTATGAATTTGGCGTTGTTATGTACTGTAATGTAGTCCAACACGAAAAAGCGGATTAGATGGAAAGGAAGAAATGTAATGAGTTCCCATGTAATAGATATGGTATTGCTAAGAAATAATTTCGGAACAGCTGACATGCGCAGCATCTGGTCGGAGCATAACCGGCTGCAAAAGCATTTTGATGTGGAGGCTGCTCTTGCTCTGGCGGAAGGGGAATTTGGAATTATCCCCCGGAGTGCCGCCGAAACGATTGCCAGAAACGCGAAGGCCGAATTGGTGGATTTTGCTGAAATCGCAAGTGAATCGGCAAAAGCGAAGCACTCTTTAAATGCAACCATAAAAGCGTTGCAGTCATTATGCGGCGAGGATGGAGAGTATGTCCACTTTGGAGCAACGACCCAGGATATTGTGGACACAGGAACCATACTGCAATTAAAAGAGGCGCATGCCCTTATCCTTTCGGAGTTGAAAGAGGTTGCGGGAGAGCTCGCCAAGCTTGCCGAAAAATACAAAAGAACGCCGATAGCCGGCCGATCTCACGGCATGCAGGGGCTGCCGACAACCTTTGGCTTTAAATTATCCGTGGTGCTGAGTGAAGTAAACCGCCATATTGAACGGTTACAAGGCTTGGAGGCCCGGACTTTTACCGGTGTTATTGCAGGCGGAGTCGGGACATTTGCTTCTTTTGGTCCTAAAGGGCCTGAAATCGAAGCGAACGCTCTACAAAGACTGGGCTTGTCCGTGCCGGAGATTTGCTGGCATTCGTCGCGAGACAGAATCGCGGAGTACGCCAGTGTTATCGGGTTAATCAGCGGTACATTAGGCAAGCTTGCCAATGAATTCTATAATCTGATGCGGTCGGAGATTGATGAAGTTGAAGAACCTTTTGCAATAGGGAAGATTGGCAGCACAACGATGCCCCATAAACGGAATCCGGCAGCACTGGAGGGGATCGCAAGCCTGACAAGACCGATTCTCCATAGCGTGTCTCTTATTCAGGATTCCCTTATCGTGGAGCATGAACGGGATGCTATGTCATGGCGGGGCGAATGGATTGCTTTGCCGGAAATCTGCATCTATCTGTCTGCTCAACTGTTATCGACCAAAACGGTTTTGCAAGGTCTGATCGTAAAGCCCGATAACATGCTCCGAAACTTAAATCTGCAAGGCGGTCTTTTATTATCGGAAAGAGTCATGTTCGCATTGGCGGAGAGCTACGGGAAGCAGACTGCACATGAGCTTATTTATGAGCTGTCGATGAAGGCCATTGAAGAGCATAAGCCATTTCAGGATGTGTTGGTTGCCAATGAACAAGTCGCTAAGGTGCTGGATGCAACGAAAATAAAAGAGCTGTTAAATCCTGAAACCTATCTGGGCTCCGCGATTGAAAAAGTGGATCAAGTGCTGGTGAAGCAGCATTTCCGTCTGGCGGTTCTTGACGATGCGGAAGAATTGCTCGACCTGACATTAAGAGCTTACCAACCCATAAGGGATTTAGGAATAAATTTTGCCGCGGCACATGCTGATCTGGATTTGGTGAAAAAGCATATCACCCATAACTTGTGTTATGTGCTGGAGCAAAACGGGAAAATAATCGCGACTGTCGCCATCAGGCTGCCGTGGGGGGGCCAACCCGGTCCTGCCGGTCTGCCGCATATCGGCTGGCTGGCCGTAGATCCGGCAAATGAGCGGCAAGGAATCGGATCGAAGATTTTGTCATTGGCTGAAGAAAAAATAGTGTCCGATTTAAAAAGCCCGGCCGTTACCTTGGGCACGGCGGAAAATCACCCATGGCTGTCTGCCATGTATGAAAGCAAGGGGTATCACAAAATCGGCACCAAAGATTTGGGCAGAGGTCATACAACGGTTTACTTTAAAAAGGATCTGCAGGCAGCTAAGGTAACTCAAAACATATAAAGCAGAGGGGATTATAATGAAAAAGTTTCTTGGTATTATGATTGCAAGTGTGTTGCTGGTCGTGTTGGCGGCTTGCGGCAATGGAACAAGCTCAAGCGGAGAAAAAGTGCTCAGAGTAGGGGCGACAGGACAAAGCTTTCCAAACTCCTTTAAAGAAGGAGATAAACTGGTCGGCTATGATGTCGAAGTGCTGGAGGCTGTTGCCAAGAATCTTGGCTACAAAGTGGAATGGACACTGACGGATTTCTCCGGATTGATGGGTCAATTGGAAGCAGGCAAGCTGGACACGATTGCCAATAACGTAGCCGTAACCGATGAAAGAAAAAAAGTATATAATTTTACGGACAAATACTCAGTCCTTGGTACACAGGTTGCTGTCCGGTCAGACAATAATGAAATTAATACTTTGGATGATCTAAAAGGAAAAACCATCTCAGCCGTTCTGGGGTCCAATAATGTGAAAAATTTCAAAGCTTGGGACACCAAAGGCGAAGTTACTTTAAAAACATACGAAACGCGTGAATCGGCCATGAATGAAGTCATCACGGGCAAGGTGGACGGATATATTAACGCATCCACCACGCTTCTGGCTGAGATTGCCAAAGGCAAGCTTCCGCTCAAATTGGTGGGCGATCCGATTTCACATGATGATGTGTCCTTTCCTTTTGCCAGAACGGAACAGGGTGAAAAGCTGCTGAAGGAATTTAACACTGAACTCCAAAAGCTCCGCAATGATGGAACGTTACTAAAAATCTCGAAAAAATATTACGGTGAGGATGTAACACAATAAACTAAGTCTTGAGGTGTACTCTCCAATGGATTTCGATTTTGAATATATGCTGTCCGTATTTCCCAACATTATTAAATATTTGCCCTTAACCATTATCATGGCCGTAACGGCCATGATAATGGCAAGTATCCTCGGCCTAATAGTGGCACTTATTAGAAACAGCCGCATTCCTGTACTCACACAGCTTGCGGCTGTCTATATTTCTTTTTTTCGGGCAATCCCGATGCTGGTGCAGCTATTTCTATTTTACTTTGGCCTGCCGCAGTTAATTCCCGCTTTTAATAATATGACGGCATTAACGGCCGCGCTGATTGGCTTGAGTTTAAAAGAAGCGGCATTTCTGGCGGAAATTTTCAGAGCTGGGCTGAATTCGGTTGATAAAGGCCAATTGGAGGCGGGGTTATCGGTTGGCATGACGAAATTTCAAACCTACCGCCGGATGATCCTGCCGCAGGCGGCGCGTAACGCGCTACCCGGTACTGGGAATACATTTATTACGCTTATTAAAGAAACGGCACTGGCGTTTACGTTGGGTGTGGCCGAGATGTTTGCCCAAGCCAAAATGATGGCGGCGGAAAGCTTCAAATTTTTTGAAACGTATTTGGCAGTCGGACTTTTATATTGGTTTATTGTTATCGGAGTATCGTCACTTCAGCGCGTGGCAGAACAAAGAATTAACCGGCCTTATCAACAATAGGAGGTTTTGACGAATGATATCGGTTAAAAACCTGCATAAACGTTTTGGCAATTTGGTTGTCCTAAACGGCATCAATATAGAGGTGAAACAGGGCGAAGTCGTTGCGATTATCGGCCCTTCAGGCTCAGGAAAGTCAACATTGCTCCGGTGTCTGAATTTATTGGAAACTCCCGATCAAGGGGAAATAGAGATCGGAAGCGCCAGGATAAACGCTGAAAAATTTTCCGGGAAAGAAGCGCATTTATTAAGACAGCAAACGGCGATGGTGTTTCAGAATTATAATTTGTTTAAGAATAAAACAGCTCTGCAGAATATTACGGAATCTTTAGTGATCGCCAAAAAAATGAAAAAAGAAGCTGCAAGTCAAATCGCGCTCGATTTATTGAAGCAGGTCGGCCTGGTGGATAAAAAGGACAACTACCCGGTTACCTTATCTGGTGGACAGCAGCAGCGTGTCGGCATTGCCAGGGCGCTCGCGGTTGATCCCCATGCGATTTTGTTTGATGAGCCGACCTCCGCGTTGGATCCGGAGCTTGTGGCCGAGGTATTGCAGGTGATCCGGTATATTGCGAAAAAGAACACGACGATGATCATTGTCACGCATGAGATGGCCTTTGCGAAGGAAGTAGCCGACAAGATTATTTTTATGGCTGATGGACATATTGTCGAGCAGGGAACTCCAGCGCAAATCTTTGAGCAATCCGTAAATCCGCGAACCAAACAATTTTTGCAGCAGTTGGGCAGCAGAGCAGCTGGCAGCGAAGAGGAAACGAAGGAGGAATCGTTCAGTGGTGCTTTCTGATAATCAAAAACAATTACAACAAAAGCTAGTCGCATACCGCAGAGAATTGCATGAACATCCGGAGCTTTCCTTGCAGGAGCATGAAACGACTGCCCGGATTAAACGCTGGTTGGCGGACAATGGCATTCCAATTCTTGATTTTCCGCTAGAGGTGGGCGTAATTGCCGAAATCCAGGGCGAGCTTCCTGGACCGACCATTGCCGTTCGCGCGGATATCGACGCCCTGCCCATTCGAGAAGAAACGAAAGTGGATTTTGTGTCTAAAAATGACGGGATTATGCATGCGTGCGGACATGACTTTCACACCGCCTCTATAATTGGAGCGGCTATTTTGCTAAAAGAAAAAAAGTCACAATTAAAAGGAGCGGTCAGATTCATTTTTCAGCCGGCAGAGGAAATCGCCCAAGGTGCGAAAGTAATCGCCCAAGCCGGAGCGCTTGAAGGGGTAAAAGCCATTTTTGGCATGCACAACAAGACTGATTTGCCTGTCGGTACAATTGGCATCAAAGAAGGCCCGTTGATGGCCAGTGTAGATAAATTTGAGTTGGATGTGATCGGTGTGGGCGGCCATGCCGGTATTCCAAATAACAGCATCGATCCTATTGTGGTTGGTGGGCAAATTGTTTCCGGCCTGCAATCGATTGTCAGCCGGAGCCTTAGCCCGTTTCACAATGCGGTTATTAGTGTGACACGGTTCCAATCCGGGAACACATGGAATGTCATTCCAGACAAAGCGGAGCTGGAAGGAACCGTGCGGACCTTTCAGGAGGAAGCGCGAAGTCGTATCCCTGTGCTCATGAAACGCACTGCGGAAGGGATTGCCGTCGGATACGGAGCCGAGGTGGATTTCCGTTGGTACAGTTATCTTCCTTGCGTGAATAATAACGGGAAATTTACAGATGTGGCCACGGATGCGGCCAAAGACTTGGGCTATAAGG
Source organism: Paenibacillus sp. Aloe-11 (assembly GCF_000245715.1). Taxonomy (NCBI): domain Bacteria; kingdom Bacillati; phylum Bacillota; class Bacilli; order Caryophanales; family Paenibacillaceae; genus Paenibacillus; species Paenibacillus sp. Aloe-11. The sequence continues at coordinate 116,130 of NZ_JH601045.1, forward strand.
TCGTAGATGCCGCGCAAAGTCCCGGCGGAGAAGATTTTGCTTTTTATCAGGAAACCATTCCCGGATTTTTTGTATGGATGGGTGTGGATGGTCCTCAGGAATGGCATCATCCCGCATACTCGCTAAATGAAGATGCTCTGATTGTCGCCGCAAATTATTTCTCGCATCTGGCCGTGAAAGTATTGGAGCAATGGAACTGAGCAATCAGTCGTTAACAAGCCGATTTGTTGACTGCATTCAGGCTGCGGACCCGCTGGCCTCGCGAGAAGCGGTGCATATGGCCAAAATGGGGCTTGTTGATTTTATTGCTTCATGTCATGCGGCCAGCGGGGATATAAGTGTCCAGAAGCTCAAAAAGCATTTGGACATGGATGGCGGAGCAGGACCTGTTCCTGTCATCGGTCAGAATATGCAAGCAGCGCCACTTCATGCCGCTCTCTTAAACGGGTTTATAGGCCACGCGCTTGACTTTGACGATGTTCATTCCGATGTTCGCGGCCATCCGAGCACTGTTATTTTGCCGGTGCTTTTTTCGCTGGCTGCAAGCAGGACGACCGAAAAAGCTTTGAATGGCCAAAGGCTCCTGGCCTCCTATATTATCGGGGTGGAAGTGATGGCCAGGCTTGGGCAAGCCATCGGAAAAGATCATTATGCTAAAGGCTGGCACAATACCGGTACACTGGGAACCGTTGCCGCTGCTGTTGCGGGAGCCTATTTTCTAGGCATGAATCATGAGGAAATGCGCCAGGTGATAGGTTTGGCGGCAACGCAGGCCAGCGGACTAAGAGTTCAGTTCGGAACGGAGGCCAAGCCGTTGCATGCGGGTTTGGCTTCGCAAGCGGCCCTGCAATCGATTTTATTTACCGAATATCAGTTAAGCGGCACGGCGGCAGGATTGGATCAGGAGCTGGGCTTTTTTGCCGTATACGGACAAGGCGAACCATATGCGGCTCCTTTTTTATTGGATCATTGGCAGCATGGCTCATGGAAAATAGCAAACCCGGGTTTATGGTTTAAGCTGTATCCCTTTTGCTCCGCCGGGTACCATGGAGCGGATGCAGCCTTGCGTTTAGTGGCTAACTATCCGATAGACCCGGAGCGAATCAACCAGATCAACATCATTTTCCCCCAGGGCGGCGATGCAGCTTTAGTGCAGCATACTCCGCTGACAGGTGAACAAGGCCGCTTTAGCATTGAATATATTGTCGCATTGATTCTTTTACATTATCCGCTTTCAATTGGAAATTTTCAGGCACAGCCTATTGCGGAAGAGGTACGAATGTTCATGAGCAAGATCAAGAGAAGATATAGCGATGACATTCAACCTGTTCCCGATAGTATCCCGAAAGGCAGATTTACAATTGTGGAAATCATAACAGACAGCAACGAAATATGGAGCGAGCGTGTGGATGCGCCCAAAGGTTCGGCCCTGCAGCCGTTAACTGATGAAGAAATGCAATACAAACTGAAGATCTGTCTGCAAAATGAAAAGACTTCACGCCGAATCCTGCAATATGTCGATGACTTGGAGAACTATCCGGTTTCCGGGCTGCTCTCCTTATTATAGCTGGAAAGAAGGAAAAATCATGACCAGGAACCCCATGCCCGTCTTTTATAAGGATTGGGAAGCGTTGGCCGCAGAAAAATTGGAACGCGGTGCTTTTGAATATATTAGAGGCGGGTCGGGAAGTGGAGAGACACTGCTGGCGAACGAAACGGCGTTTCATCAATGGGCGATTATTCCGCGAGTGCTGCGGGACGTATCTTCTGTGGAAATAAGCACTTCCGTATTGGACCAACCTATACAAGCTCCAATTCTGTTAGCGCCGGTCGGCTACCAAAAACTTGCGTGTCCGCAAGGAGAGCTTGCCGCTGCCAAGGCTGCTGAAAAGGCGGGTGTCCCTTATATCGCAAGTACGGTTTCCGATTATTCTTTGGAAGAAATAAGCGAACACACCCCGCAGGGAAATAACTGGTTCCAGCTCTACTGGTCAACCAATGAAGCTCTCACTTTCAGCATGGTGAAAAGGGCAGAGCAAGCCGGATATAAAGCGATTGTCGTAACCGTAGACACAGGCGTATTGGGATGGAGAAGCAGCAGCTTTGTTCATCACTTCTCGCCTGTGAGAGCAACCAGAGGTGGAGCTAATTTTCGTCAAGATCCTGTATTTCAAGCGTTGGTCACGGAATGGACGGAAGACAATATTATAAAAGAAATTGAAAACAATAAACGCAGGGATCATATGACTTGGGATGATATTCTCCGTTTGAGGAAAATCACCAGTCTGCCGATTATTTTAAAAGGCATACAGCATCTAAAAGATGCAGAAAAAGCCGCCGAGCTGGGATTTGAAGGGATTATCGTATCAAACCACGGCGGAAGACAACTGGATGCGGCAATATCCTCCCTGGAGTCTCTTTCGCCCATTGTTGACGCGGTTAAAGATAGGATCGCAATTATCGTGGACGGTGGCATCAGAAGCGGTACGGATGTATATAAAGCGCTGGCTTTGGGCGCGGATGCCGTTTCTATCGGAAGGCCGTATATTTATGGTTTGGCGGCGTACGGGGAAGAAGGGGTAGTCCAGGTTATCGAGCAATATAAGTCGCAGCTAATCTCTGCCCTAAGGTTATCCGGTGAAGCAAATATGAAACACTTATCCAGAGAAAATCTGCACCGTTACTAATTTCCGTTCATATTTCCAACTGAAAGCTTCGAGCATGTAAAAAATCCCCTCTCAATTTGCAGTTTCAACTGCATTTGGAGGGGATTTTGTTATTTATACGATTTATGCGCTTTTACTCTTGAATCATTTGACGCAATACGGTTTGCAGAATACCACCGTTGTGGTAGTAGTCGATGTCGACGGTGCTGTCCAAACGGGCAATTACCGGGAATTCGAACTTGGTGCCATCTTCGCGTTTGGCTACAACCGTGAGCTCTTGACCTGGCTTCACGTCATTGTCAATGCCGAGGATGTCGAAGGTTTCGCGGCCGTTCAGACCGAAGCTGGACCAGCTATCTCCATCCTTGAATTGCAGTGGCAGCACGCCCATGCCGACCAAGTTACTGCGGTGAATCCGCTCGAAGCTCTCGGCGATAACAGCTTTAACGCCTAGCAGAAGTGTACCCTTGGCCGCCCAGTCACGCGAGCTGCCTGTACCGTATTCTTTACCGGCAATAACGATCAGGTTTTGATCGGCTGCCTGATATTTCATGGATGCATCGTAGATGGACATGACCTCATCCGTTGGCAGATATTTGGTCACGCCGCCTTCCGTACCTGGAGCCACGTTGTTGCGGATACGGATGTTGGCAAATGTACCGCGCATCATGACCTCATGGTTACCGCGACGGGAGCCGTAGGAGTTGAAGTCCTTACGCTCCACACCATGCTCCTTCAAGTACAGTCCTGCCGGGCTGGAAGGGGCGATGTTGCCTGCTGGTGAGATATGGTCAGTCGTAACCGAATCGTTCAACAGGGCAAGCACACGGGCATTGCGGATTTCCTTGATATCCTGCACGCCATCCTGAAGTCCTTCAAAGAACGGCGGATTTTGAATATAAGTTGAGTTTTCATCCCATTCATACAGCTCGCCTTCAGGAACCGGAATGGAATTCCATTTTTCGTTGGCAGTAAATACATTTTCGTATTTGCGACGGAACATATCCGGGCTGAGAGACAGGCTGATGGCTTCCTTGATTTCCTCGGAAGTAGGCCAGATGTCTTTCAGGTAAACCGGTTGATTGTCCTGATCGTAGCCGAGCGGGTCATTCGCTAAATCAATGTTCACTGTACCTGCCAGCGCGTAAGCGACAACCAGTGGCGGTGAGCCGAGATAGTTGGCTTTGACCTGCGCATGCACACGGCCTTCAAAGTTCCGGTTGCCGGAAATGACTGCGGCCACGGTCAGATCGTTGTCTGTAATGGCCTGACTCACTTCGTCAGGAAGCGGCCCGGAGTTGCCGATGCAGGTCGCGCAGCCGTAACCAGCTACATGGAAGCCGAGTGCTTCCAGTGGGCCGATCAGATCGGCCTTTTGCAGGTACTCCGTCACGACCAGGGAACCCGGTGTCAAGCTGCTTTTAACATAGCCCGGCTTTTTGAGTCCGCGTTCCACGGCTTTTTTGGCAAGCAAGCCCGCACCGAGCATAACGCTTGGATTGGAGGTGTTCGTGCAGCTTGTGATCGCCGCAATGACAACCGCTCCTGTACCCAACTCGCTGGTGGAGCCATCCGGATGGGTCAGCGGAATCTTTTGTGCGATTTTCTCATCGCTCAGACCATAGCCGCCTTTGTCCACCGGGGTACGAATAATGCCTTCAAAGGTTTCCTTCATGCGGCTCAATTCTACGCGGTCTTGCGGACGTTTGGGTCCGGCGAGACTCGGTACAACCGAAGCCAGATCCAGCTCAATCGTATCGCTGAACACAGGGTCCGGCGTATCGGCTGTACGGAACATGCCTTGCGCTTTGTAATATTCCTCGACAAGGCTGACCTGCTCATCGGTGCGTCCAGTGCTGCGCAGGTAAGCCAGGGTTTCGGCATCAACCGGGAAAAAGCCGATTGTTGCGCCGTATTCCGGTGCCATGTTGGCAACAGTCGCACGGTCAGCCAAGCTGATGTTGGCCAGGCCTGGGCCGTAAAATTCTACGAATTTGCCGACCACACCTTTTTTACGCAGCATTTGAGTGACTGTCAGCGCCAGATCCGTAGCAGTAGCTCCTTCCGACAGGCTGCCCGTCAGCTTGAAGCCAATCACAT
>NZ_JH601045.1:120924-137630 GCF_000245715.1 Paenibacillus sp. Aloe-11
GCATACCTGCCTCTGCCTCAATACCGCCGACGCCCCAGCCTACAACGCCAAGTCCGTTAATCATCGTAGTATGGGAGTCTGTTCCCACGAGGGAATCCGGGAAAACGACCGTCTCGCCGTCAATGGTTTTGGTGGCGGCTACGGATGCGAGATACTCCAGATTGACCTGATGGACGATACCGGTAGACGGCGGCACGGCGCGGAAGTTGTTGAACGCCGTTTGAGCCCAGCGCAGAAAACGGTACCGCTCCTCGTTACGCTCAAACTCTACATTAATGTTGTAGTCCAGCGCGTCACTGGAACCAAAAGCATCAACCATAACCGAGTGGTCGATGACGAGATCGACCGGGACGAGCGGGTTGATTTGTTTTGGATCGCCGCCTGCTTTTTTTACGGTATCGCGCATGGCTGCCAAATCGACAACCACTGGAACACCCGTAAAATCCTGGAGCACGATGCGTGCCGGGATGAATGGGATTTCCTTGTTGGTGTCACGATCCTCGGCCCAGCCTGTCAGCTGCTGTACATGCTCCTCTGTAATGGCGCGTCCGTCAAATTGACGAACCGCGGCTTCCAGCAACACTTTAATGGAGAAGGGCAGCTTGGCAACACCGCTTTTTCCTTGTTCCTCCAACGCCTTGAGACTGTAATAGCGATAAGGCTTGCCGTTAACTTCGAGACTGCGGGCAATGGAGAATTGATCTTTTCCTGACATAGGTATTACCTCCTTGAAGTGAATGCTTGTGGGGTGAATAGGAATGTCGTTTTTTTCGATGTCTTGCACGGTTGGTTTAAATTGGTTGCGTTCTCAATTTCATCTTCAGTGATTCATTGCGTGTTAAAGATTGAGATGAATGAAATTTGTTTCATTAGATGAAACTTGATTTCAAAATGATTGCTTTTGAATTCAGTATACCGTTTTCAGGCGGTTCCGTAAAGTTTTTTTGGCCTAAATTATATGTTTGCAGACTGGAAAATAAAACGTTCCACTTCCTCGTGTTTCGATGTTCATACCAAGCTTTAGAGATTCATACTTATAGATAGAGTGCATATCAGTCCAGAGAGGGAAAAAAGGAAGTTATACATCATCTCGGCTATTGGCGGAGAAGGGTAGCGGGACGAATACAGGAGGGATAGGGATGGGGGAGCGGGAATGGAAACAGGCTCTTTTTGCATACGTGAATCAGTACAATCGCAGTGAGGTGAATGGGGGACCGCAACCGGATGAATATCTGGAGGTGGATCAGCGGATGGAACGGGCGGCGCGTGCGGCCAGATTGGAGCAGTGGTATAACGAACGGGATGCTGTTCCCTTGCGCAGCGAGACTCGAGCCAAGCCGTTGCGGATTGTGCAGGATACCTCGGATGAGGCCGTAATAGACGTACAATTGCATGTCCGGCTCTTTTATGAGAAGGGCGGGATGACCCACCGGGAGGATCGAATTGAACAGGAGCGGCTGACGTTCACGCGTGAGGGAGAAGCCTGGCAGGTGACGAGAATCGAGCGCGATCCGGCAGAAAGGAAGCCTGCGGGGGGAGAAGTACCTTTTGAACAGGCGTCGTTTAATCAAGGGGGGAGTCTGCCGCTGCTGAATCGCGGAGTACTGGGCTTTGGCACATCGGCACGTCCCAGCCGATATCGGCGCGAGGAATCGGCGGCCTATGCAGATCAGTGGTGGGATAGCTTCAACCCGGAGTTTGAAGGTTTCGATGTGGATTGCACCAATTATATCTCGCAATGCCTCTTTGCAGGGGGCGCACCGATCCACTATACTGGTAAAAGAGAATCGGGCTGGTGGTACAAAGGACGGGTCGCCGGACGTGAGCTGTGGAGTTATAGCTGGGCGGTTTCCAACAGCCTGGAGCGGTTTTTGGGCTCAAGCTCGTGGGGCTTGACCGCTGAACAGGTGAGCCGTCCGGAGCAGCTTATGCTGGGAGACGTCATTTTTTACGATTGGGACGGTGACGGAACCTTTCAGCACAGCACGATCGTAACGGCCTTTGATGCGGGTGGCATGCCGCTGGTCAATGCACATACGGTAAGCTCCAGACATCGTTATTGGGACTACAAAAATTCGTATGCATGGACGGATAGCACGGTATATCGCTTTTATCATATCGCCGACTATTTTTAAAAGAGATGATGAATAACAGGTACAGGGATGCACATCAGGCACAATGACGAAAGCAGGAAAGCGGAGGATAGCATGGCAAAACAAAAATTAACCGTAGGGCTGGTGTACGGTGGCAAATCAGGCGAACATGAGGTTTCGCTGCAAACGGCGTATGCGGTAATGAACGCGTTTAATTATGAGAAATACGAGATTATTCCTTTTTATATTACAAAGGCTGGCGATTGGCGCAGAGGGCCGCTGCTGAGCGCACCTTTGGCTTCATTGGAGCAATTGAAGCTGGAACGTGCAGAGGGCGGCACCAAAGCGGCACTGGATACGTTGTTCGGCAAGCTGTACGGAGAGCAGACGCTGGATGTGCTGTTTCCGCTGCTGCATGGCACCTTTGGCGAGGACGGAACGATTCAGGGTCTATTCGAAATGGCGGATATGCCTTATGTCGGTGCAGGAGTGCTGGCTTCCGCCGCAGGGATGGACAAAGGCGTCATGAAGAAGCTGTTTGAGCATGCAGGCTTGCCGCAAGTGAAATACTGTTATTTTAATAGTACACAGTGGGCACAAACCAGTCATGATCTGGTGCGCAGCATCGAAACGGAGCTTGGCTATCCGTGCTTTGTCAAACCGGCGAATCTGGGATCAAGTGTCGGCATTTCCAAAGCCAGTAACCGGGAAGAGCTGGAGAAATCTGTAGAGCTGGCTTTGCAATTTGACCTGAAGGTGATTGTGGAGGAGTACGTGGATGCGCGTGAGATCGAGGTCAGCGTGCTTGGCAACGACGAGCCGATTGCTTCCGTACCGGGTGAAATTGTATCGTCCAGCGATTACTATGATTATGCTGCCAAATATACGGACGGCCAATCGGAAATGCTCATTCCGGCACCGCTCGACGAGGAAGTGGCAGATCGTATTCGCGAGGCCGCCCTACAAGCATTCCGGGCTCTGGAGGGCTGTGGGATTTCCCGAGCCGATTTCTTTGTCAGACGCTCAGATGGACATATTTTGATCAATGAAGTGAACACCATGCCGGGCTTTACACCGTTCAGCATGTATCCATTGTTGTGGAGAGAAACTGGAGTATCCTACCAAAGCTTGCTGGATCGCATGATTGCACTTGCACTGGAGCGTTATGAACGCAGGTCTGCACTTCACTACGAGAACTCATAAAACGAAACAAAGGGGAGCTGATCACTCTCCTTTTTGTTCATATGTATGGAAAGGGGGCAGCTAAACATGGGCTTTCAAACTGAATTTAACTCGGTGTGTAAATTCAAGAGCGAACAGGAGCTTTACGAACTGCTGGAATACGGACGCGGCAAAATGGTTAAATCCGGTCTGCGCGTGTTCCCGACAGGCCAGAAGGTGATCGCTTACAGCGTGGACAATGTGGCAGTAGCCATCGTACAGATTGTGGGCTGTATCGCTGAAATCAATTTTCAGGGCGACGAAGTGACCGAGGTTGAAATGATCCTTATTCGCAAGTTGAATGAAGAGGAATCGAGAATCCAGACCGCCTTGGCGGATGAAATGTTTTTTGGAGCGCAGCAGCAATCTTAGTGGCGCTTTCCTGCAATATATGCAATGTCACTGAATCAGCAGATGCTTTTCCGGGTATGATCAGTAGAAAAGGGCTTTAGGTGACAGGGTTAAAGTGTTGAATGGGGCATCCGTGGAAATTGCGCCTTAGGGTGTAGGATTTTTGCGGATAAAGTTCCCAAATAGAGAAACTTTATGAAACCTATTGTGTATACTAGATTGTGCAAACTAGCAAAGTTGTACTTTTAACAAAGATGGTTAAGAGACTGTGCTGTATGGCAGCCTCGTCAACCACGTAACAATGATATAGAAAGTAGAGTGAACACGTTGAACGAACATGAAAACGAAAAGGTTCCCTATATCGTATCAGGAAAAAGCTATACCGCCGTGGCTATTAACGCGGCATCTAAAGCTGGGGAATGGATTAAGAGCAGACTGGGAACGGTTGAACAATTGAACACCAAGCAATCTTCTGCGGATCTGGTAACCGAGGTGGATAAAGGTGCAGAGCAGATGATCCGCAGGCTGATCCTCACCCATTTCCCCGATCATGCCATTTTGGGTGAAGAGGGCGTGGAGCCGGGGGCTGAGGCTTCGGCTCGCGCATTAGAGGCTGCCCGTGAAGAGGAATACTTATGGATTATTGATCCAGTAGATGGCACCACTAATTTTGTGCACAGTCTGCCGTTCTACAGCGTGTCGATTGCCTTGGCCCACCGTGGAGAGGTGATTGTCGGCGTCATTTATGATCCGTCCCGCGATGAAATGTTCGTGGCGGAAAAAGGAAAAGGCGCCTATGTTCATGGCAATCGGATGCAGGCATCAAGAGAGGAAACACTGGGAGATAGTCTGGTGTGCATCGGCTTCCCACCGGATCGTGCGTATGCACAGCCGCTGAATATGAAAATTACGCAGGTGCTTACACCGCAGGTACGAGGCATTCGGGCGCTCGGCTCGGCAGCCCTGCATCTGGCTTATGTGGCGTCGGGACGGCTGTCAGCCTATTGCGAAATCGGTTTGAATGCCTGGGATGTGGCAGCAGGCGCTTTGCTGGTACAGGAATCGGGTGGAACGATCACAGATACGCTGGGCAGACCTTATGATTTGAGCGTGCGGCATATTGCAGCTACGAATACAGCTATTCATTCCCAACTTATTCAAGTGCTGAAAGAAGCAGATGCAACCGGGTTATAATACACCTAAATCGCTGAAGGAGGAAGGATGATGGGCCGATCCGAGGATTTGGAGCGTGAGCTCAGTGAATTGCTGACAGAAGGCGAAATTCGTGAGAATGAGGCCAAAAAACGGGAACGGCTCAGCCCTAAATATGAGGTGCGGATTCAAACGCATATCGATCCCATTGTCGAGGAGACCCGCAAATACCGCAGTATGGCACGGGAACTGGACGACCGATACGATGAATATATGAGAAAGGCGAACCAATCGGACCCCTCCGACCAGCGCTAAGCAAACACAAATACCTCTTGCCGAATGACCCAGGCATGGGGTATTTTGTATGTTATAAAGGAGGCGATACTTACGGATGACCTATTTTAAGAGCGCTTACAAAAATGCTGGAATTCATCATAAAATGATTCTATTAATCATAGTGCTCATGCTGGTCAATTTTGCGGTTTTTGCAGTCATCCTAAAATACGTATTTCATATTTACGATAATCAAATGTATAAAAAAACATCAGAAGTATTGAATATTTCTTCGATTGGCATTGAAAATGAGCTAAGGGATGTTGAAAAGATTACTTTTAAGGTGACGACGGATGAGCAGCTTCAGCGTTATTTGCTGCAATTGGAAAGTGAAACCTCGCCTTATACCAAAATGGTGCTGCGTAAAAAAATAACGAACAGGCTTGTCGCCTTCGCTGGCTCCGAAACCTATGTCTATTCTATGATGGTGATCGACAAAGAGGGGCAGGTCATGAGTGCGGGCAACCGTGAAGGAATTCCCCCAGAGCTTCGGTCCACCCTGTCGGAGCTGGCGGCTGAATATAACGGTTCCAACGCATGGTATGTAGCAGGTCACTCCTCCTTGCTGGCAGCGCGCCAGTTCAAATCCTTTACAGATACCAATTTTACGTTAAAAGGGCTCGGAACGCTTGCAATTCGTGTGCGGATTGACCGGATTGTAGCAGATCGTGTGCAGACCTCAGGCCGTGATGGACAGCTGATGATTACAGATGGCAAGCAGATGATTTATCCCGAAGCACCGCTTTTGAGTGAGAGCGATATGCAGGCCGAGCTTGCGCGCAAGCAGCCTTACGGCATTGCGACCTACACAGGTGGGACCTTTTTTGCAGCTCAAACCAAATCCTCTTATACGGGCTGGACATATTTGCATATGACCCCCTTTGATGATATGTTTCGCAGCATTACGATAATCAAAGAAATTGTAAGCGCAATTTTTGTCATTATGTTGCTGATTGCGCTGGCGCTGGGAGCCCGGTTATCCGGCAGCATTACCAGGCCGATCGTTCAACTCATCCAGAACATGCGCAAAATTGAAAAAGGCGATCTTGACCGTCTGGAAGAGGAAGCACTCGGTGCGGTTCCCCTTTCCACCCAGGATGAGGTGGGTTTGCTACATCGAACGTACAAAAAGATGATCCGCCGCATCCGTGAGCTCATTAATGAGAATGTTGCCAAGCAGCTATTGCTGCGGGAAACGGAGCTCAAGGCGCTCCAGGCACAGATTAATCCGCATTTTCTATACAATACATTAGAGTCTGTGAACTGGCTCGCCAAGGCCAATAAGCAGGATCGCATCTCGGAAATGGTGGAGGCGCTTGCCTTTCTGCTGCGCAGTGCGGTCAGCTCTGAAGAACAGCTCATCCCACTTCGCAAAGAACTGGATATCGTGAGGAGCTATGTCACGATTCAAAAAACGCGCTTCGATGAGCGGCTTGTTTTCCATCTGGATGTGCCAGAGGAGCTGATGGATGCGCAAATCCCGAAGCTGACGCTTCAGCCCTTGGTGGAGAATGCAATCCATTACGCACTGGAGCCGCAAATTGAGCCGTGCCGGATTTCTATTGTTGCCAGAGTGAGGGAAGGTGCGCTTTTCCTGCGGGTGGAGGATGACGGACCAGGAATGACGCAGGATTTTTTGGAAAAGCTGCGAAGCGGGCAGGTCACGACCCGTGGACAGGGCATTGGCCTTACCAATATTCAGGAACGGATTAACCTGACCTTTGGCACTCCATGGGGGATAGAGCTGCACAGCGAGTCAGGAACAGGAACGTCGATTCATGTCTGTATTCCATATGTGAAAGGGGAACAGGGGCATGTACAAGGTGCTGCTGGTTGATGATGAGCGTGTGATTTTGGAAGGCATATCACAGGTGGTGGATTGGAGCAAAGCAGGGACGCAACTAGTGGGTACGGCTCGAAACGGGATTGAGGCTTATGATCAGATTCAGGCCAGTCCGCCTGATTTTGTGATTAGCGACATCTCTATGCCAGGTTTGGATGGCATCGGGTTGGTTGCCAAAACGACGGAGCATTTTCCAGACGTTCGGTTCATTCTGTTGTCCGGCTATAAAGATTTCGACTATGCTTGTCGGGCTATGCAATATGGGGTAAAGCACTATTTATTGAAGCCCTGCAATGAGCGGCAAATCCATGAGGCGCTGACCGAGCTGGGGCAGGAGAGGGAGGAGCAGGAGGAACGCAAGCAGTTTGTGAACCGGATGAAGCTTGATTTTCAGCGTATGCTGCCTCATGTGAAGGAACACTTTTTAAAGGAGTTCATTTCGTATAAAACCTACGGAAGCCGTGATATCGCCTTTTATGAGCGGTTATTCGGACTGGAGCTGCAGAATAAGCAGGTGCGAATGCTGCTGCTGCGGGTAGAGGAATCCCATGAGCCGGAGCATCTGTTTGCGCTGCAAAATATTGCAGCAGATTTAATGGAGCATGTCCTGCTCGGTACGACCATGCAAGGCCAACTGCTCATCGTGCTGGAAAGCGGGCATGATACGTCCAGGCTTATGGACCAGATCGACGCGGTACGTGCAACGTTTCGTCGTTTTTACAAGCTGGAGGTAACGGTTGCGGTTAGCGAGTCGGACAGTATGCAGCATTCGCGGGGGATGTACCGGGAGACATTGCACTGTATGAATCATCGTTTTTACACCGGGGAGGGCAGCTTGATTACGAAGGAAGATTTGGCGACCGAGGACCCACGGGAGATGGCAGATTTGGAGCTGGACGAGGAAAAATTTGGTCTGCTGATCAAAGCGGGAAATACGGAGGAGGTTGCCAGGGAAGTGGATCGGTTGTTCGGCATCCTGTCCCGTATGAAACTGGAAATTTCCATGACCCGTTCTTATGTGCTTCAGCTATATGCCGCCATGATCCGTATATGCCCTGAAGAGGAGCGTTCCGAGTTTACGAGCCGAATGGCCGTGCTGGCAGAGCAAAAAACACTTGCTGCTCTTAAATCCTTTGTGCAGGAGACCGCCGGACGAATGACCGCAATCTACTATAAGAGCAATGTGTGTCGCCAATCCTCCACCGTGGATAAAATGATCACCATTATTGAGCAGAACTATCGAAAATCCGACTTGTCACTAAACGGAGTGGCCGGGCAAATGCTGTATATGAATTCCGACTACCTGGGGAAAATTTTCAAAAAGGTAACGGGTGAAAACTTTTCGCATTACGTGAATCGTTACCGAATCGAACGCGCAGCCGAGCATATCCGGGAGACGGGAGACGTCAAGGTGTTTGAGCTGGCGGAATGGTTCGGCTTTGGCGGGAACGCCCAATATTTTAGCCAGGTGTTCAAAAAATGGGCGGGTATGACGCCATCCGAGTACATTAAATCACACGAACGGGGATGAGTGCTAAACCCCCTCTGATTTTTAAACCTCGAAATCTGATTTGTGTATTCCAATGCTGCTCTGCTTTTGGGAAAATAACAGCAGGAGCCAATGTAAACGCTATCAAAAGGCGTAATTACGTTGTCACTTGTAACATAGCTCCTTTCTAGAACAGCGAAAAGGGGAGAGATAAGTGGGCAAAAAGGGATGGTTTCTGATCATGGCAATGCTGCTCGTTTTGACGACAGCATGCAGCGGAGCGGACAGCGGCAGCAATTCGGGGGCAAGTGCAGACAGTAAGGTAAAGTTGCGGATTGCTTGGTGGGGATCAGATACCCGTCATGAATACACGCAGAAGGTAATTGATTTGTATAAGCAAAAAAATCCGAATGTGACGATTGATGTGGAATATGCCTCTTTTGATGACTATTGGAAAAAGCTCGCCCCGCAGGCGGCAGCAAACCAGCTGCCGGATATCGTGCAGATGGACATCTCATACATTAGCCAGTATGCGAAGAACGGACAGCTGGAGGATATGGCGCCTTACTTGAATCAGAAAATTCAGGTCGCTGACGTGAACGAAAATGTACTCAAAACCGGCATCATAGCCGGAAAACAATATGGTATTCCGACAGGTGTCAATGTGCTGGGCTTCCAGTATGACCCGGCCCTGCTGAAAAAAGCGGGCATAGACAAAATTCCTGACAACTGGACATGGGATCAATACAAAGAACTAGCCTTGAAGGCAGGTTCCAATAAAGTTTACTTTGACAGCTCCATGGCTGCCGATATTTTCTTCCACTACTATTTGCGGACACATGGAAAGTCTCTCTACAATGCGGAAGGAACAGGATTGGGGTATGACGACGATAAGCTGTTTGTTGACTTCTTCGGCGGATTGGCTGAGTTGATTAAGAAGGGGGCGACTCCGCCTCCCGAAATCATGAACCAGACCAAGGGGATTCTTGAGGAATCCGATCTCGTTAAAGGAACAGGCATTGGCATTTGGCAGTGGTCCAATCAGTATGTAGGCTTACAGCAGGTCGTTAACCGTCCGATGGCGCTGGCTCCGATGTTCGGGCCGAATATGGAAAAAGGCATATACATGCAGCCTACGATGTACTGGACGGTTGCTGCCCGTTCACAGGTAAAGGATGAGGCCGCCAAGTTTATTGATTTCTGGATGAACGATGTAGAAGCGAATAAATTGATTAAGGGCGAGCGGGGCGTACCGATTTCCGCCAAAATCAAGGAAGCTGTAGCGCCTGAATTGAGCGAGGCTGCGAAGCAGGTGTTTGATTTTGTGGCTTCCATGGAGCCAAAGGCTTCTCCAATGAGCCCACCGCCGCCAGTCGGATCACCGGAAGTGATTGCGACCCTGACCGATTATATTGAGCAGGTCAATTTTGGTCAAATGACAGCGGCGGATGCAGCGGTCAAATTCCGAACTGATGCGAATACTATTCTTGCGAATAACAAGCAGTAATTCGTGTAATAGCTTTCTAGGCTGCTGACCCGTTATGACATAGGGCGAAGGCCCGTTTCGTTAAGTTAACCGTGCGTAGTGATAGCATGATTGCGCACGGTTAACACGACGAACAAGTCGTAGAAGCCGTAGAAGCTTCCTTTGCACACATCATAATATAATGCGTATAACAACGATATAATAACACTATAAAATTTTGTTAATTGGTAAAATGCAACAGAAGGGAGGCTTGATGAGCTTGCGAAACCATCAGAGCTTGAGAGCTAATATGACCGGATATGCGTTCATCAGCCCGTTTATTGTGGGCTTTCTGGCGTTTACATTAATTCCGATGTTTATTTCGCTGTATCTGTCCTTTACAACCTACAATCTGTTCACCCCGCCCAAATGGATTGGTCTGGGGAACTTCGAAAAAATGTTCACAGGCGACCCGAAATACTGGAATTCGATCAGGGTCACATTTACGTATGTGTTGGTCGGTGTGCCGCTGCGGCTGATATTCGCCCTGTTTGTGGCTATGATTTTGAATACCAAATCGCGTATGGTTGGCACCTATCGGACAATGTACTATCTGCCGTCCATTATCGGGGGCAGCGTTGCGGTGTCTATCATGTGGCGCAACATTTTCAGCAATGACGGCATTGTTAACAGCTTGCTGTCAGCCTTGGGGGCAACCCCGGTGAAATGGTTTGGTGATCCGAATGCTTCGCTTACGATGCTGATCACCTTGTCTGTATGGCAATTTGGCTCCTCCATGCTTATTTTTCTGGCCGGATTGAAGAATATTTCGGTTGAAATGTACGAGGCGTCCAGCGTGGACGGCGCATCGCCAGTACGAAAATTTTTCAGTATCACGCTCCCTCTGCTTAGTCCAATTATTTTATTTAACCTGATTATGCAGACCATTAGCGCCTTTATGACCTTTGTTCCAGCCTACGTTATTTCAAAGGGCGAGGGCGGCCCAATGGATGGGACGATGCTGCATTCGCTGTATTTGTTCCGACAGGCGTTTATGTTCAGCAATATGGGATATGCGGCGGCTATGGCCTGGGTCATGCTCATTATGATTGCGATACTGACAGCGATTTTATTTTTAACCTCCAGATACTGGGTATTCTATGAAACGGAAAAGGGGCGCTGATACCGATGGCATGGAAAACGTTCAAATGGCCGATCTATCACATTCTGGTCGCTGCGCTGGCGCTCCTGATGCTGTATCCCGTATTTTGGATGCTGTTCAGCTCGTTCAAGGAGAGCCGGACGATATTCGTCACGGCAGATTCTCTTTTCCCTACAGAATGGATTTGGCAAAACTATGTGACAGGCTGGAAGGGCACAAGCGGATACAGCTTTGGCACGTACATTTTGAATTCGCTCACGATTGTCGTGATTGCCACGATTGGAGCCGTGATTTCCTCCTCATTAATTGCATTTGGCTTCGCACGTTTGAAATTCAAAGGGCGTAACTTCTGGTTTGCGTTGATGATGATGACGCTGATGCTGCCCGGAGATGTGGTACTGGTACCGCAATATATTATTTTCACCAAGCTCGGCTGGGTCAATACGATTTTGCCGCTGGTGGTGCCGTCGTTTTTCGGGATGCCATTCTTCATCTTCCTGATGGTTCAGTTTATCCGAACGATACCGGCGGAGCTGGATGAAGCGGCGACGATTGACGGATGCGGCAAATTCAGGCTATATTTCCGCATTATTTTGCCATTGCTCAAATCCTCGCTGGCTACGGCGGCTATCTTCTCCTTCTACTGGAAGTGGGAGGATCTGCTGGGCCCGGTACTGTATCTGAATTCGCCGGAGAAATATACCGTATCGATTGCGCTCAAAATGTTTCTCGACAGCGAGTCGGCCTCCAACTGGGGTGGAATGTTCGCCATGTCCATTTTGAGCCTGGTGCCGGTTATCGCTGTATTCTTTGCCTTCCAGAAGCAAATTGTAGAAGGAATGAGTACGAGTGGCTTGAAGGGGTAAAGCTCAAGCTGCGAAGGAGGTGAGTGGCATGTGGAAGTTTGATTTTGGTCCGGGGGAGCCTGCTGCTGGCTACAAGGGGGTATCCCCGGCTTGCTTCTATACTGCCGAATTGGGGTACGGCTTCGAGGCTACAGGGCAGGTGTACGGACGACAAAGGCGAACTTCTGCGCCTGCGAAGGATGCGCACACACGGCTGCGAAGCAGCTTTTGCATTCCGCTGAACGCTGCATTTGTCGCAGATGTGCCGGACGGGGTGTACCTCGTCTATGCACTGCTCGGCGATCCGCTTGCGGAAACGCTCACGCGGCTCAAGGCTGGCGAGGGCAAGCACATGCTGCCCCCGGTCCACACGCTGCCAGGCCAGCTCGCAGAGGCCTGGTTTGCGGTGCCTGTCCGGGGCGGTCAGCTGCGTCTCGCCATATCGGGCACCGCGCCGCGGCTCAATGCGCTGGAGATTACGCCAGCGCCACAGACCCTCCGGCTATTTCTGGCCGGAGATTCCACCGTTACGGATCAGGACGCGTCCGGCTATCCGTATACAGGCTGGGGCCAGGCTTTGCCAGCCCTGTTCAAGCATGATGTCTGTGTGGATAATCATGCTGTATCCGGGCGAAGCTCCAAAAGCTTTGCGGATGAAGTACGGCTGGATGCCATTGTGGGCGAAATGAAGGCAGGGGACTTCCTGTTCATCCAGTTTGGTCATAATGATGAGAAGCCTGATCCGGTGCGGGCTACAGAGCCTTTTACAACCTATAAGGAGCATCTGCGCCTGTATATCGATGGAGCGAGAAGCAAGGGGGGAACCCCGGTGCTGATTACACCTGTACATCGTCGCTATTTCAACAAGGATGGTACGCTGTCCGACACCCATGGCGACTATATTACGGCGGTTCGCGAGTTGGCGGAAGAAGCGGACGTGCCGCTGATTGATTTGTCTGCCCGCACGCAGGAGTTATATGAAGGGCTGGGTCCCGAAGAAAGCAAGGAATTGTTTATGTGGCTGCTGCCCGGAGAATACATGAACTTTTCCGGCGGCCTGGAGGATAATACGCATTTTCATGAGAATGGCGCGGTCCGGATTGCAGATATGGTGGCGGAGGCAGTGAAGGAACTGGATTTGCAACCGCTGCGCATGTACTTACGTTGACCGATGGACTTTTCTGGAACAGGTGGCAAGGAGGGCAACTAACGTGAAGCTTACCGAAGGAGGAGACGAGGAAATGCCAGCATTGATTTATGATGAGGAACAAATTAAACAGGTGATCGACCGGGTCGTGGAACGCACGTTTCAAATGGACTATAGCTGGGATTGGCCGGGTGGGGTAGCCTTTTACGGTGTATGTGAAGCCTATGAAGCGACAGGGAACGAAAAGTATCTGACCAGGCTGAGAGAATGGGTTGACGAAAATATTGAGGATGGACTTCCACCTCTGTCGGTGAACGGCGTATCGATCGGACACTGCTTGTTGACACTGCATCAGGCCACAGGAGAGCAAAAATACCTGGATATTGCCATCGAGATGGCAGAGTTTCTGGCAAAAAAAGCCGAACGGTTCGCCGACGGCATTTTCCAGCATACGGTGAATTCACTTCACGACGTATTTCCGCAGCAGGCGTGGGTGGATACGATGTTTATGGCAGGCTTTTATTTGCTGCGCATCGGTCATCTGCTGGATAACAAGGAATATTGGGAGGACGGTATCCGGCAATATCACGGGCATGAGGAATTTTTGCAGGACCCGGATACGAATTTGTATTATCATGGCTGGGATCATGCGAATCAGAGCAGGATGTCAGGCATATACTGGGCACGCGGCAATTCATGGGCAGCCCTCACGATGGCCAAGGCGCTAAAATATGTAGAGGTTCAGCATCCATCCTATATGATCATCGACGGCTCACTGCGTGACCAGCTCAGTGCGTTGGTGCGGCTGCAATCCCCGGAAGGACTGTGGCATACAGTGCTGAATGATGATACCTCTTATCTGGAAACCTCCGGCTCTGCAGGGATTGCGACGGCCTTGCTTATGCGGGGACGATTGTTTAACAAATACTCGCAAAAGGCGATCGACGGCATCCTTTCCCGGATTAAGGAGGACGGCACAGTGACGGGCGTATCCGCAGGAACGGCTATAATGAACGATATTGACGGCTATCGCAATGTACCCTACAAACGCATTCAGGGTTGGGGGCAGGGATTGGCGCTCGCTTTTCTGGCCCAATTGCTGCGTACCAAGGAGAACCCTTACGGGTAGAAGATTGTTGCTTGACCAAGCCATTTTGGTAAAAGGAGGCTGATCGTATGGGTGATACCGAACTTTCTCAGGACCTTCCTCAGGACAAAGTAAACCAGCCGCGGGGCAGCTTGTTCTGGGTCATCCCCGACGGATATATTCCACCGGAAAGTCGGGGAGAACTGGTCAGTCATGAGAGTATATGCGTGCTGAATTGTGAGAACCGTGCGGCAAAGCTGAGCATAGACATCTATTTTGAGGACCGCGAGCCGCTCGAGGGACTGATTGAGGTGGTGGAAGGAAGACGAACCCGCCATATCCGAACAGCCTCGCTGGAAAAGTCAGGCGAACGGATTCCGACAGGCATACCTTATGCGATTACGGTCACCAGCGATGTACCCGTAATCATTCAATACAGCAGGCTGGACACGACACAGCCGGAGCTGGCGTTAATGAGTGTGATCGCATACCCGGTCTAATCCGATACGTACTGTGTACTGTTAAAAAAGACATCTCCAGGCTACAGCAATTTCAAGCCTGGAGATGTCTTTTTTGCGAAGGGTAGAAGCATACTGGATAAATAGCCCACGCCGCCCTCATCGTGACACATATTTGCTCCGCCATACGAAGTAGCTATATCAGCGCATTTTAACGCCAAAAATAGCCAATCCCCATGGCATCACGTACCTCGCTCATCGTTTCCCTCGCCGTAATCCGGGCCTTTCGTGTACCCTCGATCAAAATTTCGTCGACATCTTCCATCCGTGCTGCAAAAGTATGACGTCGTTCACGCATGGGCTCCAGCAGCCTATTTACGGCCTGAGCCGCCAGTCTTTTGCAATCCGTACAGCCGATGGCTACTTTGGAGCACTGGTATATCTGTTTTCAGTCCATGTTAACGATTGGCAGAAGTGGTTTGACTGGGCGCGAAGCTTTTCCGTCCTCCAAAGTTGGTGCCCAGCACGCCGGCAATGATCATGATAGCGCCTATAATGTGATAGTAGGCAAGCTGCTCCTGCAAAATATAAGCACCTGCCAGCATGGAAATGAGTGTGGATAAATTACCAATCACACTCATTTTCGAGGCTTCGATCCACTTCAAGGCAAAGCTGGATAACAGCGAGGTGACGAGGGTAGACAGAATGCCCAGATAAGCCAGTGCCAGCCAATAATCAGGCTTTACCAGCGGAGCGGTATAAGCGCTCATGGAACCGTCTATGGCATGATACCCCAGAGCCGCCAGATTAAAAACGACACACCCCAAAATGGAGGTTACGTAGGTCAATTCCATCGGTCTGTACTTTTGTGTTAATGGACGAGCCAGCACGTTATAGCCGGATAGGCAAACGGCAGACAGCACAAGCAAAAGAATGCCGCCAAAGCTGTTGGACGCCAGGGGCGCTCCGCTTTTCATCACAAATATAAAAATTACGCCAAAGACGGAGAGCAGTAAAGATATCTTTTGCACCCCTGTTGTGCGCTCTTTAATGAAATAGGAGGCGAACAGCAGGGTGAAAATGGGAACGGTCGCTTGAATAATTCCGCCTTCCGATGAAGAAGTGCTCATCAGCCCAAAGGCCTGCAAGGGGAAATACACCAAAGGTGAAAGGAGCGCCAATGGTAAAATGCGTACAATATCACGCCGTGTGATGCTGATTTTGATCCACCCAAGCAGCACTGGAATCGTCAAAGCGATAAAAGACAGGGCAAAGCGGTGGGCGAGCACATCCATCGGGCTGGCCTCTGTGACGGTCAGCTTTACAAACAAAAATGAAAAGCCAAGTATAGCTGCATAGCTAAGAGCGGCCAAATAGGCTGCTCCATTTCTAGAATGACTGTACATAATGAACCTCCGTTATGATGATTTGACATCTATGGCTTTCTTAATATACCCGGACAGCATAGCGGGGTACAATCCATAAAATTCACAATTGTACGGGTACAGTTTGCATTATAAAAAAAGCCGGAACGTTGTCTCAAAGGTGGGCTACCCCGTCCTTAAGACAACTTCCGGCTCTATCGAATCCATATTTTATTGCTTACTAATCTGCTTATTTACCTTGTGACATGGCACGGAAGGAATCGTCCGCCGCTTCCAGCGTAGCATCCACATCTTCGTCCGTATGCGCTGTTGTGAGGAACCAGGCTTCGTATTTGGATGGTGCCAAATGAACACCGCAATCCAGCATGTGACGGAAGAAGGACGCGAACGCTTCGCCGTCTGTATCCTGCGCCTGAGCGTAATTCGTGATCGGATGATTGCAAAAATGCGTCGAGAACGCTCCCCGAATGCGGTTGATCGTCAATGGCACGCCGTAGCGGTCGGCGGAGGACTGAATACCGTCCGTCAGTCTCACGGCCAGACGTTCCATCTCTTCATACACGCCTTCCCCTTGAAGGACTTCAAGGCAGGCGATGCCTGACGAGATGGAGGCCGGGTTGCCGGCCATAGTACCGGCTTGATAAGCCGGGCCGAGTGGGGCAACCTGCTCCATGA
>NZ_JH601045.1:137640-138048 GCF_000245715.1 Paenibacillus sp. Aloe-11
TTGCTGCCGCCGTAGGCGCCAATCGGCAGACCGCCGCCCATGATTTTGCCCAGCGCGGTCAAATCCGGCTGAATCGCATCATGGTTGTCCAGACCTGCATACGTTTGGGCCGAACCGTAGTGGAAGCGGAACGCGGTAATGACCTCGTCATAAATGACGAGGGAGCCGTTCGCCCGCGCCATCGAGCACAGCCCTTCCAGATATCCTGGCTGCGGCATTACCATGCCGAAATTACCGACAATCGGCTCGACCATGACTGCCGCCACATCGTCGCTCCAACGCTCCAGGGCTTGGCGCAGCGCGTCGAGATCATTGAAAGGCACGGTAATAACCTCGCTCGCAATGTTGGTTGTAATTCCTGCGCTGTCCGGTATGCCCAGCGTGGATGGGCCAGAGCCTGCGGCTACG
>NZ_JH601045.1:138077-155138 GCF_000245715.1 Paenibacillus sp. Aloe-11
CCGGCGAATTTGATGATCTTGTTCCGCCCGGTATAGGCCCGCGCCACACGGATCGTCGTCATGACCGCCTCTGTGCCGGAATTCACAAACCGGACCTTGTCCAGCGAAGGAATCGCTTCCTTCAACATCTTGGCCAGTTTGATCTCCAATGCTGTGGAGGTTCCGTACAATACTCCGTTCGCCGCAGCTTCACTTATAGCCTTGGTAATATGGGGGTGGGCATGTCCGGTAATAATAGGACCGTATGCCGCGAGATAGTCGATATACCGATTATCATCCTCATCCCAGAAATGAGCGCCTTGGGCGCGTTTCATGAATACTGGAGCGCCGCCGCCCACAGCCTTAAAGGAGCGCGAAGGGCTGTTGACGCCCCCGACAATATGCTCCAATGCTTCTTTATATAATGCTTCGGAGTTTTCCCGTTTCATCTTCACAAACTTCCTTTCCGTTCATCAAAATAGGGTATACACACGCCAAAGGGCAGCGTTCACGGCTGCCCCTGCATAATCTATTATAGCTCTTTTTGGCCTGTCTTTGGTGTCGATTGTGTGGAAGCATCTTCATTACTGGTTTTACTGCCCCCGGTAAAAGAAGGCTTATCGGTCTTGGACGATGATGCACTGTCCGGCTGCTTTGTTCCGTTCTGATCCTTGCCCTGCTCTTGTGTCTGCACAGGAGGATTGTTGAATATATCCTGCACGTACTTTTTCAGCTCTTCCGGATCGCGGACAGTAAGCACCTGTGCGCCGCCTACATTTTCTTCTCCGAGCAGCTTCATCGGTGGAACCTGCTCGCTGCCTGCAAAGGTGCTTTGGTAGCCGACGTTTGCCAGCTTCCACATATCGTTGACACTCAGATTGGTGTCAATGTAAGGGTTCACCTGCTCCAAAATATTTGGCAGATTGGCAATGGAGGTCGTGGTCTGCATTTTCTGGGCTACCGCCTCCAAAAATGCGCGCTGACGTCCCGACCTGGAGAAGTCCGACATGGCATCGTGTCGGAAGCGTACGTATTGAAGCGCTGTATTGCCATCCAGATGCTGTAAGCCCTTTTTCAAGTCAATGTCGTATTGATGCTTATCCGCATTGCTCGTATAGTGCATATCCTTTTCCACTTCAAAATCAATGCCGCCCACAGCGTCTACCAGCTTAATAAATCCTTGGAAATCAGTATATACATAATATTGCACCTGAATGCCCAGCAGATCACCAGCTGCCTTCATGGCTGTATTGGGTCCATGGGTAATGGCGGTATTAATACGGTTTTTGCCGTAGCCGGGAATATCCACATACGTGTCACGCAAAATAGAGAAAAGGTGAATCTTTTTCTTGACAGGGTCGAGGGATACGACCATCATACTGTCTGACCGGGGGACTTCCCCTTTTTGGATACCACGGCCATCGACACCCATCAGCAAAATGTTGACCATATCCGTTCCTTCCCATTTGGGCGGGTCTGGCGTACGAACCTGATCGACCTGCTTTACATTTTTGAAGGGGGAGTTTGCTCCCTCTTTATGCAGATTGTTCAATTGATTATAAATGGATGAAAAATAGTACACGGCAAAGCCTACAATCGCGACGATAACCACGGCCAGAACCGACCATAGCGTTCTTTTGGTTCTGCTTGTCATGGATGCTCTCCCTTTCGCTTTTCAATTCATTACATTATAATTTCTTTTTGGAGCACAATCAATTTAACAATGGATTTTGTAAAATCCTGACTGAGAGGTATAACATGCTGGCAATTGATGTGCAGGATCTGCGCAAAACGTTTAAGGTACAAAAAAACCGCGAGGGCCTGAAAGGCGCCTTCCTTGATTTATTCTCCCGAGAATACAACGAGGTGGCTGCGGTCAAAGATATCTCCTTCCGTATTCCGCAAGGAGAAATATGCGGCTATATCGGTGAGAACGGAGCCGGAAAGTCTACCACGATCAAGATGCTGACAGGCATTCTTGTGCCCACATCGGGGCATCTCAAGGTGGGAGGATATGTCCCCTACGAAGATCGTGAGAAATTTGTAAGCAACATTGGCGTTGTTTTCGGTCAGCGCAGCCAGCTTTGGTGGGACATCGGCGTGATCGAGTCTTTTCAGCTGTTGCGCAAAGTATATCAGGTTCCGGCTACCGACTTCAAACGCAGGCTGGATGAGCTGGTGGAAAGACTTCAATTGCAGGATCTGTTAAGCCGTCCGGTACGCAAGCTCAGCCTCGGACAACGGATGCGCTGTGAGCTGGTCGCTGCACTGCTGCACAATCCGTCCATTGTGTTTCTGGACGAGCCGACGATTGGGCTCGATATTATGGTGAAGTCCGAAATCCGCGAGTTTCTCAAGGACATGAACCGGGATCACGGCACGACCATTTTGCTGACGACCCATGATTTGCAGGATATTGAAGCGTTGTGCTCGCGCGTCATTATGCTGGATGATGGGAATATCATTTATGATGGTGGTCTGGAGGATCTGAAGACGCGGTGGGGGACGGGACGCGAAGTACAGTTTCAGTTTGGAACGACAACCCGGCTGGAGCAATTGCAGGCTTGGACTGTCGATATGCCGCTGACCTGGACGATGGATAACGATTTGGCTGCCAAGGTATGGATTCCACTGCATATTAATGTATCGGATGTGCTCGCCAGTGTCGTTGGCCGCACCGACATTACGGATATCAAGATCATTGAAACCAACACAGATGATATCGTCCGCAGCATCTATCAGTCTGGCTCGGCAGAGCGTCAGGGCAATCCGGTACCTCCGGCAGTGGAGGCCAAAGTTCATGCTTAGCGTATATACCGATTTTATTCGTATCCGATTTCTGACGATGCTAGCTTATCGTGTGAACTACTATTCAGGTATACTTATTTATTCTATGAATATTGGCGTGTACTATTTCACATACCAAGCGATATATGGGGACGCAGGCAGTATTGGCGGCTTTACCGCTGCTCAGATGACGACCTATGTAGCGGTCTCATGGATGGCGAGGGCATTTTATTTTAACAATTTGGATCGTGAAATTTCGACGGATATTCGTGATGGAAGTATTGCTATTCAGATGATCCGGCCGTATAACTATGTGCTCGTTAAATGTATGCAGGGACTCGGTGAGGGGATGTTCCGTTTCCTGTTGTTTATGATTCCAGGCATGGCAATTGCGATGCTGCTGTTTCCAGTGAAGCTCCCTACGGACCCGGTAGCCTGGATTGGTTTTCTGGTCATGCTGTTTTTCAGCTTCCTGATCAACACTCAGATTAATATTATTACCGGTTTGACGGCCTTTTTTATCGAAAATAACGAAGGTATGATGCGCATGAAGCGTGTGGTGGTGGACCTGTTTTCCGGGTTGATTTTACCCATCAGTTTATTTCCGGGCTGGCTGGCGACTTTTGCCGAGTGGATGCCGTTTCAGGCGATTACCTATTTACCAGGCTCTGTTTTTACCGGACGTGTAAAAGGCGTTGGCATCTGGAATGTGCTGGGTATCCAAATCATTTGGCTGGTCGTTCTGCTCGTGCCGATGATCATCATTTGGCGACTGGCGCGCAGACGTCTGTTCGTGCAGGGAGGTTAAGCCGATGATGTACTATTTGGGTCTCATTAGCGAATATTTGAAAAATTATATGAAGTCACGGCTCACCTATCGGGCCGATTTTTGGGTGGAGGTTATTTCGGACCTGCTGTTTCAGGCCACGAACCTTATTTTTATTTTGGTCATTTTTATGCATACGGACAGTTTGGGCGGCTGGAGTGAAAGTGAAGTGGTGTTCGTTTACGGCTTTTTCATGGTTCCGTACGGACTATTCACCTGTTTTGTCAACCTTTGGAACTTTAGCGAGCGCTATATTGTCAAGGGGGAACTCGACCGGGTTATGACCCGTCCCGCGTATAATCTGTTCCAGATTTTCCTTGAAAATGTAGACCCGCCAGCGCTGGTGGGATCGGTGATTGGCCTGATTATTATGGGAATCAGTGGGGCGCAGATGGATTTGCATATGGCATGGTGGTTTATTCCGGTACTCATCGTGATGAGTCTGAGCGCCGTAGCGATTTATACTGGGATCTACACCATCTTGACCTCCATTTCGTTCTTTTCAGACGCACCGACAGGGATTATTCCACTCATGTATAATATCCAGGGCTATGGCCGTTATCCGATTACGATCTATAACCGGGCCATTCAGGTGGTCCTGACCTGGATTCTGCCCTTTGCATTTGTTGGCGTATATCCAGCGTCCCTGTTCCTTCAGCGGGAGGATATGCGGCAGATGGCGCTCTTAACTCCTGTGATGGGCGCAGTGTTTCTGACTTTGGGCCTACTCGCATGGAATTGGGGGATTCGGCGTTATCGGGGCGCTGGCTCATAGATCCGGAGGATATGCGAACTCCAAAAAGATAGGAGATGATGAGATGTCCACGGCATCTACCGTGATTGGACAACTGGCACCGGACTTTGAATTGCCGGGGAGTGGGGGGAATAGCGTTAAGCTGTCTGACTATAGAGGCAGCAGAGTGCTGCTGTATTTCTATCCGAAGGATTTGACCTCCAGCTGCTCGACACAAGCGTGTGATTTTCGGGATAAGCATATGGAGTTTGAAGGCTTGAATACAGTCATTCTCGGGGTAAGCCCTGATCCACTCAAGCAGCATGACAAGTTTATTGCCAAGTACGGACTACCTTTTCAGCTGCTGTCCGATGTAGAGCATCTGGTGGCTGAGACATACGGGGTCTGGCAGCAGAAACAGATGTATGGCAAGCAGTACATGGGTATCGTTCGCTCTACATTTCTTATTGATGAGAACGGTATTCTGGTTCATGAATGGCGTGGCTTGAGAGTCAAAGGGCATATCGATGCTGCGCTGAATTGCATTCGCGAGCAGGCTGAGTAATCGTAAATCATAAGCATTCTTACACCCTTTGGGAAGATGGTTCTATTTCGGTCCCGGAGGGTGTTTTGTTTTGTAAAATCCTACTTCATCATTTCATTGATTGGCAGGGTAGGGCTCACAGCTCCAAGACAGCCGGAGCCTGATTATTGTGAATCTTTCTTGTTGCTGGTTTTCACTGATTTATCTGATTTGTAGAAAGGGCTAAACAGGAAGGCTCTCCAGCGATAAACAACATACAACAGGAGGAGAATGCCGACGACCGCGGCGATGCGCAGTGCATACAGCTCCACTAAGTGAAAAATAGCATCCCATTGCGGACCAAACAGCTTGCCAATACTTAGAAATAAAATAACCCAGAATAAGGAACCGCTGTATGCATACAAGGCAAATTTACGGAGAGGAATAGCGATAATTCCGGAAAAATAGCCAGTGAAATGTCTAACGCCAGGGATAAAATATCCAAGAAAAATAAGCCAGTACCCGTATCGTTGAAACCACTTTTGTGTTTTTTCAAGCTTGTCCGGCGATAAGAGAACCCATTTACCGTATTTCTGAATAAAGGGGAGTCCAGCCCATTTTCCGATAAAGTAGGTAATGGTCATACCGATGGTTGTACCCAAAAAGGCCAGCAGTATGAGTTTACCGAAATCCAGGGTGCCTGAATAGGAGAGATATCCCGCATAGGCCATCGTGGTTTCCCCGGGAAAAGGCAAAGCAATAAACTCAAGCAGCAAGCCGAAAAAAAGGACGCCGTATCCGTATTCTTCGAACAATTGCGCGATCCACTTCAGCACATCCATCGTGTACACTCCTACGAACAGATTAAGTAATTTGGAATCAATTTATTTTAACAATCTTTTCATGTCCACTCAACTCCGCGTGATTTCTTGACGTCCTGTTTTATCGTTGCGTATAATGAAACGAACAATTGAGGGAGGCACGGTAATGAATAAGCCTAATGAAATCGTTGTAGTTCTCGACTTTGGAGGACAGTACAACCAGTTAATTGCAAGAAGAATTCGGGATCTCGGTGTATATAGCGAGCTCCTTCCATACAATACGCCTGCGGAGAAGCTGAGAGAGCTGGCGCCGAAAGGGATTGTTTTCTCAGGCGGACCTTCCAGCGTGTATACAGACAATGCTCCTCAGGTGGACCGGGCCATTTATGATCTTGGCATTCCTATTTTTGGTATTTGCTATGGTATGCAGCTGATGGCTCACCAGTTGGATGGTAAGGTAGAACGTGCGGGCAAGCGTGAGTACGGCAAAGCAGACGTGTTATTCAATGAGGGTGCTCGATTGGCTAAAGGTCTGGATTCCAGCCAAACGGTATGGATGAGCCATGGGGATCATGTTACAGATCTGCCATCCGGCTTTACACTGGATGCAGGAACAGAGAGTGCGCCGATTGCCGCGATGAGCCATCCAGAACGGAATCTGTATGCGGTACAGTTTCATCCAGAGGTACGTCATTCCGTTCAGGGGAATGAAATGATTAGTAACTTCCTGTATGAAGTGTGCGGTTGTGAAGGCAACTGGACGATGGAATCGTTCATTGAAGATCAAATCCGTGAAATCCGTCAGCAAGTAGGCGACAAAAAGGTATTGTGTGCTTTAAGTGGCGGTGTGGATTCCTCCGTTGTAGCAATGCTCATTCATAAAGCCATCGGCGACCAACTGACATGTATGTTCATTGACCACGGACTGCTGCGTAAGGGCGAAGCTGAAAGTGTAATGGATACGTTCGTTGGCAAATTTGATATGAAAGTTGTCAAAATCGATGCTCGTGAACGCTTCCTGTCCAAGCTGGCAGGAGTCGATGATCCTGAGCAAAAACGTAAAATCATCGGTAATGAGTTTATCTACGTCTTTGAAGAAGAATCTGCCAAGTTTGATGATTTTGACTTCCTGGCGCAAGGCACGCTGTACACAGATATTGTAGAGAGCGGAACAGCAACGGCACAAACCATCAAATCGCACCATAACGTGGGCGGTTTGCCGGAAGACATGAAGTTCAAGCTGATCGAACCACTGAATGCATTGTTCAAGGATGAAGTGCGTAAAGTCGGTGAAGAATGCGGACTGCCAGCTGAAATTGTATGGCGTCAGCCATTCCCGGGTCCGGGTCTTGCCATTCGTGTATTGGGTGAAGTGACAGAGGACAAGCTCAAGATTGTCCGTGAATCGGATTATATTTTACGCGAGGAGATTGCCAAAGCCGGTCTGGACCGTGAAATCTGGCAATACTTCACCGCTCTGCCGAATATGAAGAGTGTTGGTGTTATGGGCGATGCCCGTACGTATTCCTACACCGTAGGTATTCGCGCAGTAACCTCCATCGACGGCATGACCGCCGACTGGGCGCGTATTCCTTGGGACGTATTGGAGAAAATTTCGGTACGTATCGTTAATGAAGTAGAAAATGTAAACCGTATCGTGTACGATGTAACCTCCAAACCACCAGCAACGATTGAGTGGGAGTAATTTCTAAAGGGAATTTTAAAGCGGAAAGCCTATAGAATAGGCTTTTGAGTGTTGTAGATTGGGTGAAATTAATTAAACATGAGTTGGTACCCCACCAAAATCCCTACCAAGATTTTTCTTGGTGGGGATTTTTTCACTTATCTTCAGTTGTGTCATATGAACATTAGGAAGAAATGCTATAATTAAGACAAAAAGAATTGTAAGGGGATTGAAGATAAATGGCACAGATTGAGCCGAAGATTTTTGATGAGTTGAAAAAGGCATTATCTTCTTTTGACGGGAAGTATTTTGTTGGAGAGGAATTAAACCGCTCAAAACTCACGGATGATTTACGGAATTATGATGAAGCGCTTCTGAGCAAATTATTTGAAGTTGCTTTTATCAAGCAACATTTTATCAAAGAAATTGCAGGGGAAAAGCTTTTTCAAATTGAACAGCTTGAGGAGGCAGTACTTTACAACAATTACTGGGACACAAGCTATACCAAGTATGAAAACCGTGTGGGGCTCGCCCCAAAAGGTAAATTTTTGCAGGATAACGAAGACGTTGTGCTAGATTTCCCGTTCAAAGATGGCGTCCTCACTGCTTCTATGACAAAGGAAGATAACAAAGACGGCTATGATGACGCCTTTCTGAATGAGACAATTGAAAAAGATGAAATCGACAGATTATTTGATAAGAAAACTTTGTCTAACGTAAAACGATTTAACAATGAGGCACACACACATCTAGATACTAAACCAATTTCTTTTAATATGGAGCAAGACAATCTAATAATCAAAGGAAATAATCTTCTTGCTTTACATACTTTGAAAGATAAATACGTAGGACAAATAAAATTGATTTATATTGATGTACCATACTTTTTCAAGAAGAAGATTGCAGAAGATTCGTTCAAGTATAATTCAAATTTTAGAATGAGCACATGGCTCACGTTCTTAAAGAATAGGCTAGAAATTGCTAAACAGTTGTTAGCGAATAATGGGTCTGTATGGATAAATATCTCTGAAGATGGGATGCACTATCTCAAAGTATTATCTGATAGCATATTTGGCTCAGAAAAATTTGTTGGTACGATTCCTCGAAAGACACGTAACGGAAAATCCGACGTACCATTTAATCTATCTCAAGACTTTGATTGGCTTCTTGTATACACAAATGGCTTTGAGGGTGATGAAATTGTGGGTCGAAAAGTTGAAAGGCAATACCTAACTACTCCCGATTTTCCTAATCGCCCTTGGCGCAAAGCAGATATGACTAGCCAAAGAACGATATTTGAGCGCCCAAATTCAAATTTTACAATGGTTAATCCGAAGACGGGTAAAGAATATCCAGTCAACCCTAAGCGTTCATGGGCTGTTGCTAAAGATACTTTCCAAGAGTGGTATGAGAATGGAGGTATTGGGTTTCCTGATGACTATGAGTTTATGAGTGGAGATAAGCCATTTAGACGAGTTTTCAAAGATGAGGATGATGCTAAAGAAAAAGCATCTGCAGTATACTCAGACTTCTTATTGAAGTTGTATGATGGAGCCACTGTAAATAAATTAGGTAACGATCAGGTTGATCTGCTATTTGGACGTGATGCTTTTGATTATGCAAAACCCGAGGAGTTGTTATATGAAATCATAAAAATTACCACGAAAGAGAATGACATCGTCATGGATTTCTTCATGGGGTCAGCGACTACGCCAGCTGTCGCAATGAAAATGAATCGCCGCTTCATTGGTATTGAGCAGATGGACTACATCAATACTGTATCTGTTCCAAGGCTACAGAGGGTTATTGAAGGCGAACAAGGCGGAATTTCACCTGATGTTAACTGGCAAGGTGGCGGTTCATTTATTTATGCTGAATTATTACCTAAAAACATGGGGTATCTTCAAGATACTATCCACTCAAAGACTATTGAGGAGCTCAAATCAGTATATGAACGTATGCTACTAGGAACTGATACAGATGAACCTGCTGATATTTCCTTCCGTGCTGACTTATCGAAGATTGATTGGGCTCAAGGATTTAATGAAAATAAACGCTTACTGGTGAAACTACTTGATAAGAATGGTTTATATTATAACTACTCGGAAATTGATGACAAGAATATCCGTAATTTAATTTCTGATGAAGATTACGCCTTCAATAAAGCTTTCTATGAAGGTGGTGAGTAATATGGCAAGAGCGAAGAAAATTCTTGCTAATGCTCGCCAATTTCCATTAGTTGAGCAGGCTGAGAAGGCAGAACAAAACTTATTTAGCCAACATCAAGGATATGTTATTCCAGAGTATATCAATCAAAATTTACTCCATACGTTACGTAATTATCAAGATGAAGCAATGCGCAACTACCACTATACACAAACCCAGATTAACCCAAGTCCGCAACACGTTCTTTTTAACATGGCGACTGGTTCAGGAAAAACGGATTTGATGGCAGGTTTGATTCTCTACCTTCACCAAGAACATAAGTATCAGAATTTCTTATTTACGGTAAACACAAATTCCATACTTATGAAAACTAAGGGTAATTTGGTAAATGAAAATAGTGAAAAGTATCTTTTTCAAGAGAAGATTGTGATTGACGGACAACGTATCTTAATTCGACAAGTTGATCGTTTTCCCCGTGTTCGCCAAAATAATACCATCTATATCAAACTTTCATCCGTCCAAAAGGTATCAGACGATTTGTTTGTGTTAAAAGAGAACACAATGGGGCTATCTGATTATGAAAATCATCCTGTGGTTGTTTTGGCGGATGAAGCTCACCACTATTCAGCAAGTACAAAGTCAGAGAAAGAAGCCGAGAACACATGGGAATCTGCTATCAATAAGATTCTTAGAGCCCGTGATGATATGGAACAAAAGAACTTACTCCTAGAATTTACGGCAACTGTAGATTTTGAAAAGGAAGAAATTTACAACAAGTATCGTGATAAAGTCGTTTATCGTTATCCATTAAACAAATTTATGTTTGATGGTTATTCAAAGCAGGTTAAGCGTATTGAAACATCCGCAAGTGATGAAGATAAAATGCTGAACGTGGTTTTACTCTCACAATTTCGAAAATATCGTGCCTATGCTGAGGGTGTCACGGGATCGTTTAAGCCCGTGATTATGTTCAAATCGCCAAAAATTGAAATCTCACTTGAAGCAGCAAAGGTATTTAATGAACTTATTGCCACCCTAAACGTGAGTGATTTAGTGGCATTCATTAAACGTCAGCAAGTATTGGATAGTAATGAAAGCTCTGCGCTTGAATTAGCTTATAACTACTACCTGCAAAATGAAGATGATTTAGCAAAGATTGTTCGTGAGATTAAACAAGACTTTGACCCACGAAATGTTTTGAATGCCAATGATATTAGTGGAAATATGCTCGAAAAAGGGCACTATGAAGCCTTGAACACGCTTGAAAGTCCAAACAACCTCTATCGGGTAGTCTTTGCTGTGGCAAAACTGACAGAAGGATGGGATGTGCTCAATCTGTATGATATTGTTCGTATCGAAAAGGAAGCAGGTACGAACAAGAACGCTACAATGGTTGAAGCTCAACTGATTGGACGTGGTGCAAGGTATTATCCATTTGAAATTGATGGTGAGAAAAGCTATCAACGGAGATATGACAATGATTCCTCAAATAAGCAATTATTTTTGGAAACTCTCCATTACCATACAATGAATGAACCTCAATACTTGAAACAGCTTGTGGGCTCATTGAAACAAATGGATTTACCAACGGGACAAGACAAGAAAAACCCGCCTATCGAAATTAAAGTTAAACCTTCCTTCAAGAAAACAGATACCTATAAAACAGGAAAAATCTATTATAACGAAGCGGAGGATGTATCGGATGAATGGTTCGATTCTATTGAAAAATATGGAATTAACCATAAGGCAGATATTTCTCGAAGCTTGAACTATGGTAGTCGGGAAGTCTCTTATAAGGCTACTGTTGAAAGTGTCGAAATTAAAACAATCGGAGTAGATAAATTTGATGTCCGTTACATCAAGAAAGCTATCCAACGCATTGAGTTTTATCAGTTTGATAATATGAAGAAGTATTTACCACTACTAACCTCCATGAAAGAATTTATCTATGGAGAAAAATGGTTAAATGCAGAGAAGTTGAAGCTTTTCTTAACTGTCCCCAAAGAATACAAACCGTCTGATATTTCTCCAGATGAGATTTTGAAAGTGACTATCGAATTATTGAAAGAGTATGAAGTGAAATTCAAATCTGGTTATATCAAACAACGGGGGACAAATAAATTTATCGGCTATCCGATTAGAGAATATCTGACAAATTACAATAAGCGTGTTCCAGAGTATGACACGGCAAATCTTTTGAATGAAGCAATGCAAAAAGTTGCCTCTTATGAAATAGATGATGAATTTTACGTTTACGAAAAAGCAATTGTCAACAAACTTGAGTATGAGCTGATTGAGCGAATTAAAGCCCATGTGAACGAGTTAAAACAAAAGTATAACAAAGCTGTCTATCTATTCCGAATGGATGAAAATATGCACCGTGAGTCAGCCAAAAGCGAAAAAGTAAAACTTTACCAATATGGCACTAGAATTAATCGTGCAGGTGAAAAAGTAGATATACACTTACAAGGTTTCCAACCTGACTTTATTTTGTTTCTTGAGGATAGTCAGTTTTATGTTCAAATTTTCATTGAGCCAAAAGGAATGAGTGGGGATAGATTTGTTAGTGAGTTATGGAAGCAAGATTTGCTATTGTATATGACCGACCACCAGGCAGAGATGGAGTTTGAAGATGATTCAAAGAATGTCCGAATTAGTGGGTTGAAATTTTATACTAAGGATGACGGTCAAAAATCTATGGCTCAGCTTGCGGAAATTACTCAAGTACAGGAAGTATCCGATTTCTCCCCGGCTCAAGAAATATTAGAGTTATCTAGTGGAATGGAGCTGGGTGGTGAGTAAGATGGCAAGAGTAAAGGAAACTTTAGAGCCATCCTTTGATAAAACGTGTGAGTTGATTTATAAACTTGCTTCAGAACGGATTAATGAAAAGTTTGAGGAGTGGAAAAAAAGTCGGAATTTTAATAATGTTATTATTGATTTTTATCCCTCTGACAGAAACTTATTTGGTAATGTACTGAAATGTAAAAGAACAAAAAACAATCTGTATTTGCTAACTCCCAAACTGGTGGAAGTAGTATTAGATAAGTTGGATTTTAATGATGAAAATGAAGTCTATTGGGGCAATGATGTGGATGTATATCTTGAAGAATTATTCACTACGGTGCTTCTGGAGATGCAAGCGTTCTATGATTACACAAAGGATTGGATGGGATTACCTTTGTCAACGGAGTATGAAATCAAAGGCGTATATCGTGATTTCATACTTGGGAAAGATGGGAATTTTGATTCTCTGAAAGATGATTCTATTGATTTCACATACAATTCTTATAAATATTTTGAATTAGTTAACGAGGTTGGGGAAATTACGGATGATTCGGTTGACAAGAAAGAAAGAAAAGATGTCTTAACTTTTCAGGAATTGCCTAAAAAAATTGGGACTTATGCGAACGAAATTCTTCATCCATTTGTGAGTGCAATTTGCCTTCAAAATCTACTTGATTCTTTTGAAAAAGTCCCGAATGAGTAGAAATAGCATTATATCATATGGGCTCTCGCTTTGTGCGGGGGTCTTTTTGATATGCACATCCTTTTCTCCCTCCACAGAAAAAAGTGAGAAGTGTCATACTATCAGTATCGAATGAACAGCAAGCGTTTGATGGTCTGACGTCAGAGTTGGTTGCAAACAATTCTGATTCATCGGTTGGCTAGTTGCTGATAGTCAATCATTCAAGAAAGTAGAGGTGAATTATCGTGAAAACCAAAAATTTACAAAATTCTTATAGCACTGCAACAGCAAAACAGTATATCCAAGATACAAAACCAATTATCATTGTATCATCGGAAGTTGAAATTCAGTACAACTGGATTGATGGCAAACGCACAGATGAAGTAACAGGATACAAGCTCTATTTTGTACAGGAAGGAGTCAACCCCTTTGCAGTTAAATTTGTGACGAAACCATCATTACCACCGTTCCTATCAGAGGTAAAGCTAGAGAAGCTTGAAGCAATTGAAATTCGCTCAAATGTGTATTTCCGATCAGAAGGCGTTCGGGTAGTTAAATGATGAAGTATTCAGAACTTGAAAGCTATCTGCTACAAGCTCTGAACATGGCACTTCAGGTAAACGGTGAGACATCCTACACCAATTCATTTGATGTTGAGGTAGCGGACGAAGGTTTTTACTTCGTCCCTCGTTTACCTGCGAGTTATGTCGTTGATAATGAGCTTTATCAAAAAATTTATCTCATCATCAATGCTGTTTTATATCCAGACTACAAAACCCCACCAAAGTGGTATGCAGACCCTAGAAAGTCAGTCGTATCAAGGGGTTAGATAGTCCTTGTGGTGTTGGAGTGGGAATAGGCTGTAGACGGCAGCATGATAAAAACCTTCAACTCCACATTTATTGTGGTTTTGAGGTTTTTTTGCTTTAAGGTTTTGTTGTTTTAATGGTGTGCTTTTTACCACACGATCTTTTTTCCAGTCGCTGCCGATTCCTCAATGCGGTCCAGTAGCTGATAGCCTTAAGGCATGATTAAAATCGGGAGCGAAGCGGGTGTCTGTCAACAACTACTGCTGCCTGTACATAGACAGATGTATTTTACCGGGGAAATGGTATTCCTGATGGTCTGCATCCAAATCAGGCAGGCCATGAGCGGCTGGCAGCTCGTATTATCGGTTTTATGAACACACTATAAAAGCTATAAGACTTGTCCCATAGATTGACCAGCTTTACCAAGGTCGAGATTTTATACCATATTCATCAGCGACAGGAATTAAGTCAGTTGGAGCTTCAGCATTTGCTCGCTCTGGACGGAGCAGCCGTTACCCGGCATCTAAAAAGGCTGGAGCAGGAGGGACTGATTATCCGCAATAAAAAAGAGCAGGATAAGCGTGTCACTTATATTGGTCTGACCGGGCAAGGAGTTCAAGAACTGGAAGTTTTGACGAAGCAAAGAGAAGTTTTTCAGAATAAGCTGCTGCGTGAGTTTACAGATGAGGAAATTGTAGCTTTGACGGGTGCATTGCAACGTATGTCTACCAATGTAAAGATTATGTAGCCTGGACTATTTCGGAAATCGGTAGTGAGGTGACCGACTGGAAAGTGGGAGACGAAGTGTTTGCTCGTCCAGATACTACCTGCCGACCTATTGAAGCAGAAGAAAATAAGATCAGTAGTCGGAGCTGCGTTTCCTTTTTCGCAAAAGGGACTGTATAATGCTCACGCTGCTTACAAACATTACAGCACGAAAGGAATTGCACGTAATGAAGGTTTTAGACGAATATTTTCACTATTATGATTTAGCAAAAGATGATGAAACAAGCAAAGAGCGATTAATCAGTCTTTTTTCTGAGGAGATTGAGTTTGTATTGAACGGTGATCGAAAACAAGGGATGAACAGTTGGAAAGGCTTCTTGAACATGTTCTATGAAGGGACGTTTGAAATGAAGCATATGTATGAGGGCTGGAAACCTGTTAGTGAAGACCCTGGCACTTATGAAACCAAATGGGCGGTGTGCGGTAAAAAGGCAACAGGCGAAGTTTATACACTTACTGGAGTGGATAAAGCCCGGCTGGATACGAAAGGAAAGATCGTATATCTGGAAAATATACCGGACACAGCGAATGCCTTTGATAAGTATAAAAGTATCTGATTCACTAAAACGGGACCCTGTCAGGTGCGTAACTGCCTGACGGGGTTTCTATTTTCCGAACAATACATATGTGTTCAATTTGCAACATTCGCTTTTTCTGTTGACAAGCTGTAGGTGAGAGCCTAAAATAACGGATGTGATAGCGCATATGAATGCGAATATTACGGTAAATGTACGACAACAATACGAGTATGCTTTGCGTAGGAGGAATTACGACTCATGGAGCGTTTCTTTAAATTAAAGGAACATGGAACAAACATCCGCACCGAGATTATTGCGGGGATTACTACTTTTATGACCATGGCTTACATCCTGGTGGTCAATAATACCTTTTTGGGCCCGACTGGTGCGGGGATGCCTAGTGAAGCTGTTTTTTTTGCGACAGCAGTAGGTGCGGGTCTGGTTAGCATTTTGATGGGGCTATTCGTTAATGTGCCGATCGGCATGGCCCCGGGCATGGGTTTGAATGCATATTTTATGACGGTAGTCTTGAGTTCTAATGGTGTAATCACTTGGCAAGCGGCACTTGGCGCTGTGTTTATATCCGGTATCGTCTTTCTGATTTTAACCGTGACACGAGTAAGACAGATGCTGCTTGTTGCGGTTCCGGAAAATTTAAAAACAGCTATTACGGTGGGTATCGGCTTGTTTATTACGATTGTCGGCTTCAAGCTCTGTAATCTGGTTATGGTGAGCATCGTTCCAGGTACAGATGTTGGTCAACCGGTTCCAGGTCATGCTTTTAATTTGGTTCTCGGCAGCTTGGTTCATCAAAAGGATGCGTTGCTGGCGTTAATCGGCTTGCTTATTATCGCAGCGCTGATGGTTGTTCGGGTCAAAGGTGCTTTGCTGATTGGAATCGTAGCAACAACATTGATCGGTATTCCGATGGGAGTAACGAATCTGAGCAGCTTGACGACAGGAAACTGGATTCCCGATTTCACAAACCTGGCAGTAGGCCAGTTAGATTTGAAGGCTGCTCTGCATATTGGGCTGTTTGATATTATCTTCATTTTCACTTTTGTGGAGTTGTTTGATACGTTTGGAACACTGGTGGGGACAGCTACCCGTGCAGGGATCATGAAGGATAAGAAAAAAGGCGAGAAAATCATCGGTAAAGCTATGCTGGTGGATGCTGTTGGTGTAAGTACGGGGGCAGTATTGGGTACAAGTACTATTACAGCGTTCGTGGAAAGCTCCGCAGGAGTGGAAGAAGGCGGACGTACCGGTCTGACTGCCGTAACGACAGGTATTCTGTTTCTGTTGTCCCTCTTTATCGCACCGTTGGCACTGGTTGTACCTTCCGCAGCTACGGCTCCAGCTCTGATTATTGTCGGGGTGCTAATGATGAGTCAGGTTCGCAATATTGACTGGGATAACTTCCTGCTTGCCTTCCCTGCATTTTTGACTATCGTATTGATGCCTTTTACAGGCGGGATTGCGAACGGTATTTCTGCTGGTATTTTGTCTTACGTTGTGCTGGCAGTGTTCAGTAACTTGTTTACCAGCAATAAAGTTAAAATTCACTGGCTTATGTGGGTGCTTGCTATTATTGTAGTGATTCGATTTGCCTTTATGGGCTCCGAATAATATAGAAGAAATAAATTTAGAGCCTCTTCCCTGGTGTTTAAGGGAGGGGGTTCTTTTTTATTAGTAAAAAAACATTTATCGCATTTATAATAAAGAATTTCAAAAGAATCATATAATAAAAGCTTGCAAACCTATTATGTATATGGTATATTCTAATTCCGGCCAAGAAAGACAATATTGCGAGTGAATGCAAAAAAAGATTAAAAATAAAAGCTTGCAAAGTTGGTTCGGACATGATATGATATAAAAGTTGATGAGGCGATGAGCTAAGTCAACGAAAATGAAATGTTTGATCTTTGAAAACTGAACAACGAGTGAGTAATGATTTTGT
>NZ_JH601046.1:0-25993 GCF_000245715.1 Paenibacillus sp. Aloe-11
ACGAAAAACGCATTGAAATTCATTCACACGGTATGTGATGAACCGAGTTTCAATACGGAAGAATTTGCAAGGCGAATTCATGTTTGGTGGCGATAGCGGAGGGGTTCCACACGTACCCATCCCGAACACGACCGTTAAGCCCTCCAGCGCCGATGGTACTTGGACCGCAGGGTCCTGGGAGAGTAGGACGTTGCCAAGCAATAAGTAAAAAGAGTCATGATCTTAGAAGATCGTGGCTCTTTTTTTTTGCGTTGAAAGCCATGAAAATTATATATTTAAAGAAATAAGTGCAGATTAAGATTAACTCATCATAATGCCAGCAAATTTAAAATAAATTAGTACCAGGTATTAGTATCTGGTGTTATAATATAATTAGGATTACAAAGGAGAGTGATCAGATTGTTGAATTCAAAAGCAAAGCTAACGGCTCTTGGCACTTATGTACCTGAGCGCATTTTAACGAATGCTGACCTGGAGAAGCTTGTGGATACTAGTGATGAGTGGATTGTACAACGAACGGGTATGCGTGAACGGAGAATTGCAGCTGAAGATCAATATGTCTCTGATTTATGTATACAAGCAATTACACGTATGATTAATCTTTATAACGTAAATATAAACGATGTTGACATGATTATTGTAGCGACGAGTACTCCTGATTACTACTTTCCAAGTACGGCCTCACGTATTCAGGCTCATTTCAATATTCCGGATACAGGGTCGATGGATGTTAGTGCAGCATGTGCAGGGTTTGCCTATGGACTTCATTTGGCAAATGGACTTATTACGAGTGGTCTGCACCGTAAGGTGCTAGTGGTCGGAGCGGAAACGTTATCCAAAATTACGGATTATACGGATCGGACGACATGTGTACTTTTTGGAGATGGAGCAGGTGTGGCACTGGTTGAATACAACGAGGATGAAGGATCATTTTTGGCTGCGGATATAGGAACCTACGGCCAAGGGGGAGCGCATCTTTACCGGGCAGGATTATCTAATTACCTTGATGGAGAGAAGCTGCAAGATCATGGATTTATCGCTCAAAATGGACGTGAGGTTTATAAATGGGCCGTTCGCTCCGTTCCAACAGGAATCGAACGTTTATTGAATCAGGCTGATATGAAGAAGGAAGATCTCGACTGGTTTGTACCTCATAGCGCTAATTTGAGAATGATCGAGTCCATATGTGAAAGAAGCATAATACCATTGGAGAAGACACTGACAAGTGTAGAGTTTTATGGCAATACATCGGCAGCGTCTATCCCGTTAGCTTTACAGTGCGGTTTGGATGATGGACGTTTACGGCATGGACAGCATGTCATTTTATATGGATTTGGAGGCGGTCTGACATATGCGGGTCTGCTACTAAAATGGAGTGTGCCTGATTTGTAAGATGTCCTAACCAATGTAAAAGCAATGCGAATAGTATGTACAAGCATGTAAAAAAGAGCCGTTGACTTAGATTTATCGTAGGATGGCAGGATGGTATAATTAATGCTATGAGAGAAAGGAGCGTAACATGAAGGTATTGGTATTGGCAGAAAAACCATCCGTAGCCAGAGAGATTGCACGTGTGATGGGCAGCCGTGAGAAGCATAAAAGTTATATAGAAGGACCCAAGTATGTGGTGACATGGGCATTGGGGCATTTGGTCGGCTTAGCAGAGCCAGAGGATTACGATTCTAAATATGCATCCTGGAATTTGGAGGACTTGCCGATTCTTCCAAAGAGCTCGAAGCTAAAGGTACTGCGTGAAAGCAATCATCAGTTCAAAGCTGTACAGCAGCTTATGAAGCGGCAGGACATAGGTGAGCTTATTGTGGCAACAGATGCTGCTCGTGAAGGAGAACTGTTGGCGCGTTGGATTATACAAATGGCAAACTGGAAAAAGCCTTTCCGGCGCTTATGGATTTCTTCGCAGACAGATAAGGCGATCAAGGAAGGCTTTGCAAAGCTATTGCCTGGTCAGCAGTTTGATCGTTTATATGAGTCGGCTCGCTGTAGGGCTGAAGCAGACTGGATGATTGGTCTCAATGTGACCCGTGCATTGACTTGTCGGTATAACGCGCAGCTTTCGGCTGGAAGAGTACAGACTCCAACGCTGGGGATGATCATGGAACGTGAGAAAGAAATTACCCAGTTTCGATCTCAGGAATATGATACGTTGACAGCAGATTTTGGCGACTTTCAGGCAGCTTGGCGGGCAGAAAACGGGGATTCGCGTATGTTCGACCGTACGCAAGCAGAGACTTTGCGCCGTAGACTGGAGGGAGCCAAAGGCACGGTTGTCAGTGTTAAAAAGAGTGAAAAGAATGAGCCACATCCATTGGCTTACGATTTAACGGAACTGCAAAGAGACGCTAACCAGCGCTATGGCTTTTCCGCCAAACAGACATCCAATGTGCTTCAGCGTCTGTATGAACAGCATAAGCTGGTCACCTATCCACGTACAGACAGTCGCTATTTAACCTCCGATATGGTAGGTACCCTTAAGGAAAGGCTCAGCAGCGTAGCCGTAGGCCCGTATGCATCCTTGGCACGCCCGTTGCTGCGCAACAATCTGCTGATCACAAAGCGAATTGTGGATGACAGTAAGGTCACGGATCACCATGCAATTATTCCTACAGAGCAGACCTTGCTGCTTAATCAGCTAAGCCCGGAGGAACGCAAGCTGTATGATCTGATTGCACGCCGTTTTATCAGTCTATTCTATCCGCCTGCACGTTATGACGCTGTAGCGGTATCGGTCACGGTAGAGCAGGAGACGTTTCAGGTCAAGGGCACAACTATAAAAGATAGTGGTTGGCGGGCTGTATATGACGGAAGCCATTATGAAATGGACGATGAAGAAGCAGAGGATCGGGAGAACACAGAGCGTGACGTTATTTTGCCTGAACTGAAAAAAGGAGATGCCGTCCGCATACAGCGTTCCCTTGTGCGAGCTGGGCGGACGATGCCTCCAAAACGATACACGGAAGCGGCCTTGCTGGCCCAGATGGAGAAGCATGGACTAGGTACTCCTGCTACCCGCGCCGATCTGATCGAGAAGCTCGTCAGTTCGGATACGATTGAGCGCCAGGGGAACGTGATGCATCCCACAGGAAAAGGCAAGCAGCTGATCGAGTTGGCGGCTCCGCAGCTTCGAACGCCTGAGCTGACGGCACGTTGGGAAGCGGAACTGGAACGAATCGCGCGTGGTCAGGGGAAACCGGAGCCGTTTTTGAACTCTATTCGTGCTATGGCGAAAGAACTGGTTTCCACTGTAAAAAATAGCAGTGCCGAATATAAGCCTCATAACGTGACAAACAGTCATTGCCCGAATTGTGGTACAAAGCTGTTGGAGAAGAAGGGCAGACAGGGCAAGTTTCTGGTATGTCCAAGCACGGATTGTGGTTACCGTCGTGCAGGGGAAAAACGTTTGTCGAACCGGCGCTGCCCGCAGTGTCATAAGAAGATGGAAATGAAAGAAGGCAAAGCGGGACTGTATGTAAGATGTTTGCCCTGCGGCATTACCGAGACGCTGGATAAGGACAAGCAACGGGTAAACAAACGGGAACAGCAAAAGCTGGTAAGGCAATATGAAAAGCAGGAATCTTTTGGTTCGAGCTTGGGAGATCTGCTAAAAGCAGCTATGGATCAAAAGCAGGGCAAGTAACGGAAAGCCAAAAAGTAGATGTAAGCTCCACCCATAGCAGGTGCACGTCGGTATAAAAACGCTCACTCCTTGGCATGGTAAGCCGAGGAGGTGAGCAATTATGCCAAAGCATAAGTCGCTTAAAATCAATAATCAGCAAAATAAATCAAGTATACTGGAGGAAGAAATCGCTCCTCATCCAGAGAAGCAGGCCAAATATCCTCCAAGCCTTAATGGAATTCCCAAGCAGCGGGCTTGAATCGCTGAATAGGCGGGCTGGGCAAAATAGTTTGTATGGGTTTGGAAATTAAATTTCGGTGGAGCAGTCTCTGATATCCGCCACGATCAAGCGACAAAAAGCAGCAGTTACGGTGATATCTACACCGTAACTGCTGCTTTTTTGTTGAGAAGGGTGCTAGTTATTGTCTTGCTTTGGGATGACTATTCTCAGTATTCATTGAAGAAGGACTGAATTTGGTTAACATCATGTGTTTGGGTCAAAGCGAGCATGAGCAAAATCCGTGCTTTTTGCGGATTGAGTGAATCGGTGGAAACAAAGTTCGATGCCGCGTCTTTCGTCGATGGAGATACGACTCCACTTCCTACACGGGTGGAACGGGCGATAATGACTCCTTTTTTGCCAGCAGCCTCAGCACCTTCTCTAGAGGCTTTCGACAAGGAGCCATTCCCGGAACCGGCTACAACGATCCCTTTGGCACCAGCTGCTACGGCTGCATCATACAGATAGCGACCGTTGTTTTGATATTCGTATAAAATATCTACCTGTGGAAGCTCGGTCAGATTGGAGATGTCGAATACGGAAGCAGTTGTATGCTTACGTACAGATTTATTATAGTAATACACTTGATCTCCGACAACAGCTCCCAGATATCCCTGTTCCACGGACTTGAACGTATCTACTGTGGTCGTATTTGTTT
The DNA here is from genome assembly GCF_000245715.1 of Paenibacillus sp. Aloe-11. NCBI lineage: Bacteria > Bacillati > Bacillota > Bacilli > Caryophanales > Paenibacillaceae > Paenibacillus > Paenibacillus sp. Aloe-11. Next base: position 4,573 of record NZ_JH601046.1, read on the forward strand.
TGCTGACGTATCTTGCTGAACCAATACGATCATTCAGCAGTACGAGTACGCCTTGACCTTTGGAGCTTGAAGCCCCGGCGACTTTCACAGCATTGTAGAGGTTAAAAGGTCCATCGGCGCTGATCGCTGTAGCTGGACGCATAGAGCCAACGACCACTACAGGCTTATCGCTTTTGACCACAAGATCCAGGAAATAGGCGGTTTCTTCCAATGTATCAGTACCGTGTGTAATCACGATTCCATCAACGTCATCTCTGGCAAGCAGTTCATTGGTGCGTTTGGCAAGCTTTAAGAGGATGTCGTTATTCATATCGGTGCTGTCTATGTTTACGATCTGTTCACCGCTGACGTTTGCAATACTTTTCATCTCAGGAACAGCCTTAATCAAGGCTTCAACACCTAGTGAGCCTGCTTTGTAGCCTGTTGTATCGGTATTGACGGCTGACGAGCCTGCAATGGTTCCTCCGGTAGCAAGTATTTTGATGTTGGGCAAATGATTGGCTTGCGGCTTTTCAGATTTGTCTGCAGTCGTAGAGACAGAAGCAGGTGCAGTCGTGCTGGTGGCTGCTGCCGTAATGTTCGTAAATCCGCCACTCCATAAAGTACTTCCGATAATAAAGCTGGCCAACAGGGGAATCATCGTCATTTTTTTCATGTTTGTATAAAGCTCCTCTCCAATGTCAAAATCTGAATTGAAATGATAGATTAACTGACAAAAAAATGCCGAATTGCGTTAATGTCACGAATTATAAGGGGTGTAAATGTTTTTAGTCAATATATGTGTTATAAAACGTGACATTAAAATTTATTTTCTAAAAATGTAATCGCTTTATTATTACATTTTATCTGATTTTTGCATAGAGTTCATTTCGTGGGGAGAGAGGTTTTTTTTGGCTTCATGCAAATTGCAAAAACAGCAAGCAGATATCCCAAAAGGAGCCTGCTTGCTGTTTCGATGGAAGCTATAACAACCAGTTTGTCTTAATTCATCAAAGGAAGCTACAAGGTTAAGTGGATTGGATGCGTTAATAACATAGTTCTACAGCTTAGGAAGAGCCCTTGTCAGGGATTTTTGGTATGCTGTTTGGTTGGCAGGCTGGCACTGGGAGTTCCTTTTCCCCGTTTACGGTTGTGCTCTGCCTTTTTTGCATTTTCTCGCAGTTTTTCAACGTATTCATGGGTGCTTTCCATGGCGGTTCCTCCTTTGAAACAAAATAGATGTTGTCGAGGACTTTCCTCATACCACATTACTATATCCGCCAAAGCGCTTTTCCAGTCAGAAGAAGATTGTTTCTGTAAAAGGGGTGAGGGTATAATGGGAGGAGAACGTTATATAAGGACTAACTAATACCTGAGTGGGTACAGTGTGCAAAAGGGGGAGAGACATTGCAGACAGGCTTGTTCGTATGGCTGCTGTTTATCAATGCAGTAGGCTATCTGGTAATGTCGGAGGATAAAAAAAGAGCGCGCAAGCATCGTGATCGGGTGCCTGAACGGACGCTGTTTTTGCTGGCCCTGATCGGAGGCGCATTGGGCGTGCTAATTGCGATGTACCGCAAACGCCATAAAACACGGCATATAAGCTTCAGACTCGGTATTCCTGCGTTGCTATTCATTAACGCATTGCTATATGGGTATTTTTTGCGGTAAAGCCGGGGTTTAGGTTCGTATAGAAATGTTTAATGATGAGTAAGGCGGCTATTCCAGCGTCCACGAATGTATTGTGCAAGCGTGCAAAGGAATACATATTTCTGGATTGGATTTAACAAACTGAACAGGAAGAGGTGTATATGATGCTATTCTCAAAAATATTGCTTGCTTATGACGGTTCGGATGCGGCCAATAAGGCTTTGCTGAAGGCGGCTGAATTAATCAAGGCATCACCGTCCTCGAAGCTTGAGGTTATAACGGCATTTGATTTCCCGCGAATTTTTATGGGTGAAGGCTTAGCTCCAATCCCGGCTTCGATGAATAAAGAATATTACGATTTGGCGGAGCAGACTACGGATGAAGCTAAAAAGCGGCTTGCTGAGCAAGGCGTAGATGCCAAGGTGGAGCTGATTCAAGGTTCGCCAGCCGAAGTTGTTTTGGATTATGCCAATGAAAATGGCTTTGATGTGATTGTAATCGGCAGCCGCGGCTTGGGTGGTATTCGTGAATTTGTATTGGGCAGCGTGAGTCACAATGTAGTACAGCATGCGCGTATTCCTGTGCTGGTTGTTAAGTAACAGAATAAAAAGAGTAAAAGTCGGATTACTTTCTGTTCAGGAAGTACCGACTTTTTTTCTGCATAGTGTGAGTGTTCGCTGATATGAGTTCAAGGCAGAGAGTTGGCTAAATGTGCCGCTGTTGTCAGACTCTTAGGCGTATAAGCGTGTTGATTTTGTAAAACACGAACATTCAATTGGATGATTTTAATAATGTTCGTTTTCAAGTTGACATAGGGTGTAGGGAATTGTTAAACTATGAAGTGTATTGTCGATAAAAAATGAACTTTAGGCGCAATTTAATAAGGTACACATGTTGGAGCCGAAACCAATCACGATGATGCTAGGAAAGTATATCGTTTGGGATGAAGTAGGCACAATGCTGACTCGTATAATGCCGGGGATATGGCCCGGAAGTTTCTACCTGGAAACCTTAAATTTCCGGACTACGGGAGACATACGGCTTAAGCCGCATTGGTGCGGTGGAACGGGCTTGCTTTTGGCATGCCTTTAGGAGCTCTGTCGTTTGTTTTTTCGTAGTCCGGTGTCTTGAAAATAACGTTATTTTCGAGTGCCGGATTTTTGGCGCTTATTGATAAACAGGGAGTGAAGGACATGTCAGTGCAGGTCGCTGTCATTATGGGCAGCACATCAGACTGGGACACCATGCAACATGCATGTGCTGTGCTGGACGAGCTTGAAATCGCATATGAGAAAAAGGTAGTCTCAGCCCATCGTACACCGGATTTGATGTTCCGTTTTGCAGAGGAAGCCGCCGGGCGCGGATTAAAGGTTATTATTGCCGGAGCGGGTGGGGCTGCTCATCTGCCGGGAATGGTGGCTGCGAAGACATCTTTGCCAGTCATCGGCGTGCCTGTCCAGTCGAAGGCACTGAATGGTCTGGACTCTCTGCTCTCGATTGTGCAGATGCCAGGCGGTATTCCCGTTGCCACCGTGGCAATCGGCAAGGCAGGTGCTACAAATGCAGGATTGCTGGCAGCACAAGTATTAGGCGCTTTTGACGAAAAGATAAGCCAGCGGGTCGTAGCAAGACGCGACCGTATCCGTGATGAGGTGCTGGAAGGCAGTGATTCGCTATGAATGAGGCATGTGAGCCTGCAGGACGCGTCCGTCCTCCGGGGACAAGGATTGGAATTTTGGGAGGCGGGCAGCTGGGCAGAATGCTTGTGCTGGCGGGAACCAGCCTGGGGTATCGCTTTGTGACGCTGGACCCGGCACCGGATAGTCCGTGTGGACAGGTGTCGGAGCAGATCCGCGCAGCCTATGATGATGAGCATGCGGCCAGAGAGCTGGCCGGGTGGTGCGATGTGATCACGTATGAGTTTGAAAATGTGGATGCGGGTGTAGCCGCGCTGTTGGAGCGAGAATCCAGTGTACCGCAAGGCAGCAGTCTTTTGTACACAACACAGCATCGTCTGCGTGAAAAACGTGCTATTGAGGCGGCTGGCGTTCCGGTAGCTCCGTATCGTGAAATCAATAGTGTTACGGAGATGGTTCAAGCGGTAGCTGAACTGGGTGTACCGTGTGTGCTCAAAACGACTGTTGGCGGTTATGACGGCAAGGGTCAGGCGGTCATCCGCCAACCAGAGGAAGCTGTAGCTGCCTACGAACGATTGGCGGGTAGCGGTGCGGAACTGGTGCTGGAGCAGTTTATTCGTTTTCGCTGCGAAATATCGGTTATCGTCGCACGTAGCACGAACGGCGAAGCCAAAGCCTTTCCACCTGCGGAAAACATTCATGTGAACAATATTTTGCACACGTCGATTGTACCTGCTCGCGTGCCGGAATCGGTGCAGGAGGAAGCATGCAGGCTGGCGCTGGCTGTGGCCGAGTCTTTGGGTGCGGTAGGACTGCTCGCTGTAGAAATGTTTGTGGCCGAAAATGGACAACTGTACGTCAATGAGCTGGCCCCGAGACCGCATAACTCCGGTCATTACACGATGGAGGGCTGTGCGACGTCGCAATTCGAGCAGCACATACGTGCGATTTGCGGCTTTTCGCTGGGCAGCACGAAGCTGCTGACTCCAGTGGTCATGGTCAATGTGCTGGGTGAGCATCTGGAGGATGTGGTTCAGCGGTTTGCACAGCCAGATGCCGAAGCTGAACGATTGGATGTTGTACCCAAGCTGCACTTGTATGGAAAAAGTGAAGCCAAACCAGGCCGAAAGATGGGACATATTAATCTACTGTGCCAGGATGCGGAGCAAGCGCTGGAATGGATTGAACAAACCAATATTTGGGGGAATGGAAAGTCATGATCGAACGCTATAGCAGACCGGAAATGAGAGCAATTTGGACGGAAGAAAATAAATTCAAGGCATGGCTGGAAGTAGAACTGTGTGCCTGTGAAGCTTGGGCAGAATTAGGGGTTATTCCGAAAGAGGATACCGTGGCTCTGCGCAAGAATGCAAGCTTTGATATTGACCGGATCTATGAAATTGAGCAGGAAACGAGACATGATGTCATTGCCTTTACCCGTACGGTGTCTGAAAGCCTGGGCGATGAGCGCAAATGGGTACATTATGGCCTGACCTCCACGGATGTGGTAGATACCGCACTGGGCTACCTGCTGAAGCAGGCGAATGAAATTCTGGAGCGGGATATCTTGAATTTTATCGAAATTTTAAAGGAAAAAGCATTGGCTTACAAGCATACACCGATGATGGGCCGTACGCATGGTGTACATGCCGAGCCAACCACATTCGGATTGAAGATGGGCTTGTGGTACGAGGAAATGAAACGCAATCTGGAACGTTTCCGTTATGCTGCTGATCAAGTGCAATACGGTAAAATGTCCGGTGCAGTTGGCACCTACGCCAACATTGACCCGGCTGTAGAAGCGTTTGTATGCAACAAGCTGGGCACCAAGCCTGCCCCAATTTCTACACAGACGCTCCAGCGTGACCGTCATGCTGAATATATGGCGACATTGGCGTTGATCGCTACATCCTTGGACAAATTTGCTACAGAAGTCCGCGCACTGCAAAAGAGTGAATTCCGTGAGGTGGAGGAAGCCTTTGCCAAGGGCCAAAAAGGTTCTTCCGCGATGCCGCACAAACGCAATCCGATCGGCAGCGAAAATATCTCCGGTCTGGCACGTGTGATTCGCGGGCATATGGTATCTGCCTACGAGAACGTAACGCTGTGGCATGAACGCGATATTTCGCATTCTTCTGTGGAGCGTATTATTCTGCCGGATGCAACGATGCTGTTGAACTATATGCTGAACCGTTTTGGCAATATCGTGAAGAATCTGACGGTCTTCCCTGAAAATATGAAGCGCAATATGGCGCGTACGTATGGCGTACCATTCTCTGGCCGTATTATGACGAAGCTGATCGACAAGGGCTTTAGTCGTGAAAAAGCGTACGATACCGTGCAGCCGCGTGCGATGCAGGCATGGGAGGAGCAACGCCAGTTCCGCGAAATCGTCGAAGCAACTCCGGAAATTACCGCCGTGCTGAATCCCGAGGAAATCGAGGATGCGTTTAACCCGGCCTGGCATCTGAAGAACGTAGATACGATCTTTAAAAAGCTGGGATTAGGGGAGTAGGAGGGAAGGTTGGCGCGTGGAGAGGCCGCTGCGCGAACGGATCATTCTTCCGATTGCTGTTGCCCCTGGATTCCTGGATTGGAATAAACCCGTAAAGGTTGGAATCCAGGGGCAAAGGCAAGCGCTAACGCTTCTCCAGAACGATTCCGTCCGCTCCGCTGCAATCCAGCACCAACCCTCATGTGGGAGCAGAACTAGGGAAGGTGCGGCACATAAGATGCCGCTCCGCTCCAAGAGCGATAGAAAAGCCGTGTTCCACTGCTTTTCTATCGCAAGCAACCGTTCCTGAAAGGACTGCCGAATTTGCGCAGCAAACAGACAGCAGTCCTTCCAGGAACGCAGAAGGCTCAAGAGGCGAAGCCTTGAGCCACCACGAAGGTGCGCAGTCGCAGCACATGCGCACAACAGGCGAAGCCTGAATGCTCGGCGGCATGACGTGCCGAGCTGCGGTCCCGGGCCGAGGGCAGGCGCTTGTCATGCTGCCAAGTAGGCTTACGGCCCCGGGCCGCGGAGCCAGGCGACATGCGAAGCCGCCAGCCGAGGTCGAGCCAAGCGGCGTATAACTTGCCGCTTAGATCTAGCAACGCTGATACGGCACCGTGCACGTAAGAACGTCGCCCTACACCAACGTAAAAGCGTTGCTGGATGAGGGCTTGTGCCACAAGCCTTCATCCAGCGAAACGCGCTCACCCCACCGTAGCCCCAAAATAAACGCCCCATCCCGCTCACCGCCAACCCTTGCGGGAGTCCCGAGGGCAGCAGCCCTGGGGGTCCTCCCCGAGGGGAGGATTTAGGAGGGGACAAGGTTTGAGGAGGAAGTTGTAAATGTCATTGTCTACCGCTGAAGGTCTGATCCATGCGCCGCTTCTATACAAAGGCAAGGTGCGTGAATTGTATGATCTTGGAGAGCATTTTCTGATTGTCGTGACGGACCGGATTTCGGCTTTTGATTACGTGCTGGAGCCACCCGTGCCGGAAAAGGGAAATGTGCTGAATAAGCTTAGCGCTTTCTGGTTTGAGCAGACGAAAGACTTGCTGGAAAACCATGTCGTGCATACCGATGTGAACAAGCTCGGGGATGTCATCGACGAACAGAATAAAGAGCTGCTGAAGGACCGGGTCATGGTCACGCTGAAGGCTGAACGTATCGATATCGAGTGTGTGGTGCGCGGATATATTACCGGAGGCGGCTGGCGTCAGTATGAGCAGACCGGTGAGGTAAACGGTATTCCATTGCCGGAGGGGCTGCGCAAGAATGAACGTTTTCCCAAGCCTTTATTTACACCGGCTGCAAAAAACGACGTCGGACACGACGAGGATATTTCCCTAAACCAAATGAAAGAACTGATCGGGGCTGAACTGACAGATGAGCTTGAAGAAAAAAGCTTGGCATTGTATGAGTTTGCGCGTGCTTTCTGTGAGAAGCGGGGAATTATTTTAGCCGATTGCAAGTTTGAGTTTGGTCTAATTAACGGAAAGGTGATTTTGATTGACGAAATTTTTACCCCGGATTCATCGCGTTTCTGGGCACAGGAAAAGTATGAGCTGGATGTGGAGATTGACAGTATGGACAAGGAGCCGGTACGAAGCTATTTGGCATCATCCGGTTGGGACAAGAACAGCAAGCCCGATCCGTTGCCCGCTGAGGTTGTAGAAGAAACAACTGCAAGATATACGGATATTTGGCGGCGTCTGACGGCACAGTAAATAGTAATCATTGATTTAAAACCAATAGGATTCATCCATTCGGAGGAGGAACTGAAGGAACATGATGAAAGCAACGGTCTATGTCACAATTAAACAAAGCGTTTTGGACCCGCAGGGAGTTGCGGTGCAAGGCGCACTGCATTCGATGGGCTTCGGAGAAGTTGATAGCGTCAGAATTGGTAAGTATATGGAACTGAATCTGGATACAACAGACCGCGAGAGTGCAGAGAAGCGCGTCATCGAAATGTGCGAAAAGCTGTTAGCCAATACGGTCATTGAAGACTACCGCTACGAACTGGAGGGCTAATTCCATGAAATTTGCAGTTCTGGTTTTTCCGGGCTCCAACTGTGATATTGACTGCTATAAGGCGATAGAGGACACGGTCGGTGAACCTGTCGATTATGTGTGGCATACTGCGACGGATCTGTCGCCTTACGATTGTATTCTTGTTCCGGGGGGCTTCTCCTACGGAGATTACCTGCGTTGCGGCGCGATTTCCCGGTTTGCTCCGGTAATGAAGGAAGTAGCCAAAGCGGCTGCCGAGGGCAAATATGTTTTGGGGATTTGCAACGGTTTTCAAATTTTGACCGAAGCCGGTCTGCTGCCGGGTGCTTTGCGCCGTAATCTGTCAATGAAGTTCCGTTGTCATGATACGGTATTGAAGGTTGCGAATAACGATACGCCTTTTACAAAAAATTATGCTGCCGGTGAAGAGATCGTTATTCCGATTGCACATGGTGAAGGCAACTATTACTGTGATGATGAGACGCTGGCTCGCTTGCAGGCGAATAACCAGATCGTATTTACGTATAAAGATAATCCCAACGGTTCCGTGACCGATATCGCGGGGATTTGTAATGAGCAAGGCAACGTACTGGGCATGATGCCCCACCCGGAACGTGCGGTGGACGCATTGCTTGGAACGGATGACGGCAAACGTATGTTTACATCTATTTTGAACGCTTGGAGGGATCGTCATGGCGCAGCAAGTGTCCGCTAAGGAACCGACGGCAGAGCAGGTTGCCGAACATAAACTGTATCAGCAGATGGGTGTATCGGACAGCGAATATGCGTTGATCTGCGAATTTATGGGACGTCAGCCGAATTATACGGAGATTGGCGTATTCAGTGTCATGTGGTCAGAGCATTGTGCTTACAAAAACTCCAAGCCGCTGTTGCGTCGTTTTCCGACGAGTGGTCCACGAGTGTTGATGGGACCCGGCGAGGGCGCAGGGATTGTAGATATTGGTGACAACCAGGCGGTTGTGTTTAAAATCGAAAGCCATAACCATCCGTCGGCTGTAGAGCCTTTTCAAGGGGCAGCGACTGGGGTAGGCGGCATTATCCGTGATATTTTCTCCATGGGCGCAAGACCTGTAGCGGTGTTGAACTCCCTGCGTTTTGGCAAGCTGGAGAGCGATCGTGTGAAATATTTGTTCGAGCATGTGGTATCCGGTATTGCGGGCTATGGAAACTGTATCGGTATTCCAACCGTAGGCGGCGAGGTTGTATTTGATGAAAGCTATGAGGGTAATCCGCTCGTCAATGCGATGTGTGTTGGACTGATTGATCATGATAAAATTCAGCGCGGTGTGGCAAAAGGGGTCGGCAACCCGGTGTTTTATGTGGGGCCCCCGACAGGCCGTGACGGAATTCATGGAGCGACCTTCGCATCGGTTGAGCTGACAGAGGAATCCGAAGCGAATCGGACTGCGGTTCAAGTAGGCGATCCATTTATGGAGAAGCTGGTCATGGAATCATGTCTGGAGCTGATCGACAGCGGTATTGTACTGGGTATTCAGGATATGGGCGCAGCGGGACTTACCTGCTCCAGTGCCGAAATGGCAAGTAAGGCGGGCAACGGTCTTGAGCTGTATCTGGATCAGGTACCGCAGCGTGAAGAAGGCATGACGCCTTATGAAATGATGCTGTCCGAATCACAGGAGCGCATGCTGTTCGTGGTTGAGCCAAAGGACGAAGCACAGGCGCTTGAAATTTTCGAGCGTTGGGGCGTCATTTGTGCCAAGGTCGGCAAGGTGACGGATGACGGTCGTTTGCGTTTGTTCCATCACGGTGAAGTGGTGGGGGATATGCCAGTGACGGCGCTGGTAGACGAGTGTCCGATTTACGACAAGCCTTCCGAAGTTCCTGCTTATTATGAGCAAAATGCTGCCGTTGACACATTGCGTTACCCGGAAGTGACCGATTTGAACGGTGCGCTGAAAAAGGTGCTTTCATCGCCAAGTGTAGCCAGCAAGAAATGGGTATACGAGCAGTATGACTACATGGTTCGCACTAGCACAGCCGTTCGTCCGGGCTCGGATGCAGCTGTAGTGACCGTACGCGGCACCCGCAAGGGACTTGCGATGACCACGGATTGTAACGGACGTTATGTATACCTTGATCCAGAGGTAGGCGGACGGATTGCAGTCAGCGAAGCAGCGCGCAACATTGTATGCTCCGGCGGTGAGCCTTTGGCGATTACGGACAACCTGAACTTTGGCAACCCTGAAAAGCCGGATATTTTCTGGCAAATGGAAAAAGCCGTGGACGGTATGGCAGAAGCTTGCCGTATACTGGATACCCCTGTCATCGGGGGCAATGTCAGCTTGTACAACGAAAATGCCAAAGGTGCGATCTATCCGACGCCTGTTGTCGGTATGGTGGGACTGGTACATGATACGGATCACATTACAACCCAGGGCTTTAAAGCAGAAGGCGATGTCATTCTCCTGGTGGGAGAAACGAAGGCCGAGCTGGGAGGCAGTGAGTTCCAGGCTGTCGTACACGGTGTCTCCGAGGGACGTCCGCCTGAGCTGGATTTGAACGTAGAGAAAAACCTGCTGACTGCAGTACTGGGAGCGATCCAGGCCGGATTGGTTCAATCCGCGCATGATCTGGCAGAGGGTGGATTGGCTGTAGCCCTTGCGGAATCCGGCATTAGCGGCGGATTGGGAGCGCAGATTAACGTGGAAACGTCTTTGCGTCCTGACCATGCTTTGTTCAGCGAAAGCCAATCTCGCATTTTGTTATCCGCATCGCCGGATAAGGCGTCTGCACTGGAAGCACATCTTCGTGGCTTGGGAGTTCCGGTTACCGTATTAGGTACGGTTGAAGGAACACAATTGACAGTTGAGGTGAACGGACAACCCGCTTTGAACGAGGCAGTCGCCAGCTTGAAGCAAATCTGGGAGGATGTCATTCCATGTCTGATGAAATAACAGCACGGACGTTGTGGACTGGAGATTATTATAATGAAGGCTCTGGTAAAGAGGGGCTGTTTGATAAATTAAAAGAGGAATGCGGCGTGTTTGGTGTATACCGACACTCCGATGCGGCTTCTCTAGCCTATTACGGATTGCATGCGCTCCAGCATCGCGGGGAGGAGAGCGCAGGCATCTGTGTAAGCAGTGGGGATGAGTTCCATTATCACCGCGGTATGGGCCTTGTTAAAGAAGTGTTCAATAAAGATTTGCTGGCTTCGCTGACAGGCGACATTGCCATCGGGCATGTACGCTATTCGACAAGTGGAGACAGTAAGCTGACGAATGCCCAGCCCTTGGTGTTCAAATATCGTGATGGCGATTTGGCGGTAGCCACGAACGGTAATATCGTAAACGCCTTGCAAATCCGGCAGGAGCTGGAGCAGGGCGGATCTATTTTTCAAACAACCAGCGATACAGAGGTCGTCGCGCATTTGATCGCCCGGTCGTCCAAGGATTTGGTGGAGGCTGCCAAGGATGCATTGAAACGCATTGTCGGTGGGTTCGCCTTCCTTATTATGACCAACGACAAGCTGCTGGTTGCTTCTGATCCCAATGGCTTGCGTCCGTTAACGATGGGCAGGCTGGGAGATGCTTATCTGTTTGCTTCCGAGACCTGTGCTCTGGAAACGATTGGAGCAGAGCTGTTGCGCGATATCGAACCGGGTGAGCTGCTGGTTCTGGATAAAAATGGCTTGCACGAAGACCGTTACACGGAAGAGAAGCAGCGTAAAGCGCTGTGTGCGATGGAGTATATTTATTTTGCTCGTCCTGACAGTGATTTGAACGGGGCTAATCTTCATGCCGCACGCAAACGGATGGGCAGCCAACTGGCTTTGGAAGCTTTTGTCGATGCGGATTTGGTGACCGGGGTACCGGATTCCAGTATTTCGGCCGCGATTGGTTATGCCGAGCAGACAGGTATTCCGTATGAGCTAGGCATGATTAAAAATAAATACACCGGACGTACGTTCATCCAGCCAAGTCAGGAGCTGCGTGAGCAGGGTGTGAAAATGAAGCTGAGCGCTGTACGCCGTGTTGTTGAAGGTAAACGCGTCATTATGATCGACGATTCCATCGTCCGGGGCACTACGTCCCGCCGAATCGTGAATATGCTGCGAGATGCGGGCGCACTGGAGGTGCATGTACGTATTACCTCGCCGCCATTCAAAAATCCGTGCTTCTATGGCATTGACACGCCGGATCGTCGGGAACTGATCGCTTCTTCCAAAACCGTCGAGGAAATTCGTCAAGAGATTAACGCCGATTCGCTCTACTTTATGAGCGCCGAGGGCTTGATTGCCGCTGTAGGTGGACATAACGAACAGGATTATAAAGGCGGTCTGTGCCTGGCCTGCTTCGATAACGATTATCCGACCCAAGTCGATTTCAAAGGCGAAGAAAAGTTCGGATGTAGTTGTTAAGAAAAGGGAACAAAAGAGATACAGGCGGTGCATGGTGGAGGTGAAGGTGGTTCTGAGGGGGCCACTCCGCGTGTGGAAGGTTCTTCCGATCGCTGTTGCCGCTGGATTCCTGGATTGGAATAACCCCTTTCAGGGTTGGAATTCAGCGGCAAAGGCGAACGCTTTCGCTTCTCCAGAATCCTTCCACCCGCTGCGTTTCTCAGTTGTGCATCCCTTTGCAGCAGAACCTGTACCTCTTCTGTTCCCACGGGGAAGAGGATAGGAAAAGCAGCTAAAAACTCAGGGCATAACTATTTCATGCTATGAGTTTTTAGCGGAGCGGTGACTCGTAAAGAGCCACCCTGCTCTTTAAGGTTGAGCCAGCGAAGCGAGGCTCAATAGCAGGCAGGGCGAAGCTGCCTGCCCCAAAGGGCAAAGAAGTAAGCCGCCCGTTGGCGCCGCTCACTTCTTTGCCCGGCACGTCCCCGCCTTTGCGAAGCAAACAGCCCGGGACGTGCCCCGCCGCCGCTGCGAAAGGCGGCAAACGCAGCAAAGCGTGTCCTTGTCATTTGCGGGAATAACCCGCAAATGACAATGGAAAACACGCGACTCACAGCACGAACCATACACCAAGCAGCACCCAACCCTACGCATCTGACCGACTCTTGAGGGGTCCAGGGGGAGCAGCCCCATGGAATCCTCCCTGTTAGGGAGGACTTAGGAGGGTCAATCATTTGAAGGAGTGTTCATGAATGTCCGAAGCATACAAAAATGCAGGAGTAGATATCGCTGCCGGTAATGAAGCAGTAGAACGGATGAAAAAGCACGTCAAGCGTACCTTCCGTCCCGAAGTGCTGACCGATTTGGGCGGATTCGGTGCGCTGTTCGGCCTGAATAAGGATAAGTACGAGGAGCCTGTACTCGTTTCCGGTACGGATGGAGTCGGCACGAAGCTGAAGCTTGCTTTCGCGATGGATCGCCATGACACCATTGGCATTGATGCGGTTGCGATGTGTGTGAACGACATTGTCGTTGGGGGCGCAGAGCCACTCTTTTTTCTTGACTACCTCGCCTGTGACAAGGTTGTACCTGAGAAAATCGAAGCCATTGTCGCCGGAATTGCCGAAGGCTGCCACCAATCAGGTTGTGCGCTGGTCGGCGGCGAAACCGCAGAAATGCCAGGCATGTACAGCGATGGTGAATACGATATTGCCGGATTCACTGTCGGCATTGTGGACAAGAGCAAAATCATTAACGGCAGCTCGATTGCTCCCGGAGACACCGTGATCGGACTGGCCTCCAGCGGAGTGCACAGCAATGGATTCTCACTGGTTCGCAAGCTGTTGTTAGAACAGCAAGGGTATAGTCTGCATGATGAAATCGAAGGCTTGAACGGGAAGCTGGGCGATGTACTGCTGGAGCCAACAAAAATCTATGTGAAATCCGTTTTGGCATTGCTGGATAAGGTAAAAGTAAAAGGCATGGCGCATATCACAGGTGGCGGTTTTATCGAAAATATCCCTAGAGTGTTGCCGGATCACGTTAATGTGGATATACAATACGGCGCTTGGCCGATTTTGCCAATTTTCCAGCTCATGCAGGAAAAAGGCGCAATCTCCAACAAAGACATGTTTACAACCTTTAATATGGGGATCGGATTGGTCATCGTTGTAGGGCAAGAGGATGCGCAGGCTGCATTGAATGTACTGAAAGAGCAAGGCGAGGATGCTTATGTGATCGGGAAGGTAACGGAAGGCAGCTCTATCGTGACCTTTACGGGAGCTGAGGTGTAATGAGCAGCTACCGGGTTGCTGTTTTTGCGTCAGGCGAGGGAACGAATTTTCAGTCATTGGTAGATGCGGCTGCGCGTGGAGAACTGGGCGGCGCATCTATAGAACTGTTAATCTGCGACAAGCCTGCGGCTCCTGCTGTAGCCCGAGCAGAGAAAGCCGGGATTGCTTGTCATACGTTTCGACCCAAGGAATATGCTTCAAGAGAAGACTATGAGCGTGAACTGGTGGCTCTGCTGAAGCAGGAATCGATTGATCTCATCGTGTTAGCAGGCTACATGCGCCTGTTATCCAGTGTTATGGTCGATGCTTACGCCGGAAAAATCATTAATATTCATCCGTCACTGCTTCCTGCATTTCCTGGGAAAGATGCTGTCGGACAGGCGCTGGCCTATGGAGTCAAAGTCAGTGGGGTCACCGTTCATTTTGTCGATGGAGGTATGGATACCGGGGCGATTATTGCCCAGCGTGTGGTAGAAGTACACGATCATGCTACAGCGGATACGCTATCTACAGCTATTCAATCCGTGGAACGCCAGCTCTATCCGGAAGTGGTTGGCAGACTGGCTCAAGGCAAAATTCATTTGGATGGTCGCAAGGTAGTTTCACTTCTCTAAAGGTGATTGTAATTTGTCATATCATTGTCATATCAAGAATGCTGTATAAGCATTTTCCGATATTTCTCGGGAAATAAATTGATAAAGAGCTAAAGGAGGAGACAGGGTGACTATTAAAAGAGCACTCGTTAGTGTATCGGACAAACGGGGGATCGTGGAGTTTTGCCGCGAGTTGTCCAAATTAGGTGTGGAGATCGTTTCGACAGGGGGAACGAGCAGCTTGCTGTCGAAGGAGGGTATTCCTGTTATCGGTATTTCAGAGGTAACGGGATTTCCTGAAATTATGGACGGGCGTGTTAAAACGCTCCATCCTGCGGTACACAGCGGCTTGCTGGCTGTTCGGGATAATGAAGAGCATCAGCGGCAGATGAAGGAGCTTGGCTTGGGTTATATTGATCTGGTCGTTGTGAATCTGTATCCTTTTGCGGAAACGATCGCCAAACCCGGTGTAACCTACGAAGACGCAATTGAAAATATCGACATCGGCGGTCCAACCATGCTGCGTTCTGCGGCGAAAAATCATGCTTTTGTCAGTGTGGTAGTCGATGCCGATGATTATGGCACCGTACTGGAGGAAATCCGTAAGGATGGAGATACGGAGCTGAATACCCGCAAGCGTTTGGCAGCAAAGGTGTTCCGTCATACGGCTGCATACGACGCTTTGATTTCTGATTATTTGTCGAATGTGACAGGCGAGCCTTTGCCTGAGCGTTACACGGTAACCTATGAAAAAATTCAGGATTTGCGTTATGGCGAAAATCCGCATCAGCAGGCGGCTTTTTATCGTCAGCCGCTCGCAGCGAAAGGTACACTGACAACAGCGAAACAGCTTCACGGTAAGGAGCTGTCCTACAATAACATCAACGATGCGAACGCAGCACTGCAAATCGTCAAAGAATTCAGCGAACCCGCCGTGGTGGCGGTGAAGCATATGAATCCTTGCGGCGTGGGAATCGGCGGCAGCATCTATGAAGCGTACAGCAAGGCGTATGCGGCTGATCCAACCTCCATTTTTGGCGGTATCGTAGCGGCTAACCGGATTATTGACGGCGATACAGCGAAGAAGCTGAGCGAAATCTTCCTGGAAATTGTACTGGCACCGGGCTTTACGAAGGAAGCACTGGAGATTTTGACGAAGAAGAAAAATATCCGCTTGCTTGACTTAGGTGAGATTTCCCCGTCTCAACAAGCGGAGAGCCGTTTTGTTGTAACTTCGATTGAAGGCGGCATGGTCGTGCAGCAAAATGACATTCACGCGGTAGACCCGGACGCTCTTACAGTCGTAACGGAGCGTGCGCCATCCGAAGAAGAATTGAAACAGCTTTTGTTTAGCTGGAAAGTGGTTAAGCATGTGAAATCCAACGCTATCGTGTTAGCGGCAGACAATATGACCATTGGCGTGGGCGCGGGGCAAATGAACCGTGTCGGAGCGGCCAAGATTGCCATTGAGCAGGCTGGAGAAAAAGCAAAGGGCGCGGTGCTGGCATCTGACGCATTTTTCCCGATGGGCGATACGCTGGAGCTGGCAGCTAAAGCAGGTATTACAGCAGTTATTCAGCCGGGCGGCTCCATCAAGGACGAAGAATCCATCAAGGTTGCTAACGAATACGGCATTGCAATGGTCTTTACAGGCGTGCGTCACTTCAAGCACTAATTTGCATTAGCTGAGGATGCAGCAGCATTTTCACACCTGAGGATTTTGCAAAAATCCTGGACCTGAATGATCATCATGGAAGCGGGAGGAATTACCAGAATGGATATTTTGGTTATCGGAGGGGGCGGCCGCGAGCATGCAATTGTGTGGGCGTTGAAGAAAAGCCCCAAGGCCGGGAAAATCTACTGCGCGCCGGGCAATGCCGGCATTGGTCAATTGGCGGAGTGCGTTCCGATTCCGGTAAGTGAATTTGACGCGCTGACAGAGCTGGCGGAAGCCAAAAAAGTCGGGCTGGTCGTGGTTGGCCCCGATGATCCGTTGGCCGACGGCATTGTGGATGCCTTTGAAGCGAAAGGTATTCCCGTATTCGGGCCGCGTAAAAATGCAGCAGAAATCGAAGGCAGCAAAATCTTCATGAAGGATTTACTGCACAAATACCATATTCCGACAGCCACCTATCGCAAGTTTTATACCTATGAGGAAGCACATGCCTACTTGAAGGAACAGCCGATTCCAGTGGTCATCAAGGCAGACGGACTGGCAGCCGGCAAAGGGGTAACGGTTGCCTACTCGATGGAGGAGGCAGACAAGGCTCTGTCCGATATTATGGTAGCGAAGGTGTTTGGAGAAGCGGGTGCACAGGTCGTGATCGAGGAATTTCTGGCTGGACAGGAGATGTCTATTCTCTCCTTTGTGGACGGTGAAACGGTTCGGCCGATGGCAGCGGCGCAAGACCACAAGCCGGTTTTTGATGGGGATAAAGGGCCGAATACCGGAGGTATGGGCACCTATTCACCATTGCCACACATAGCCAATTCCATTATTGAAGAAGCCATCGAGACGATTATTAAGCCGACGGCCAAGGCGATGGTTGCTGAAGGACGCCCATTCCGGGGTGTTTTATTTGCCGGACTGATGATTTCGCCGGACGGCAAGCCGAAGACGATTGAGTTTAACGCGCGTTTTGGTGATCCGGAAACACAGGTTGTACTGCCGCGTCTACAATCCGATCTGCTCGATATTTTTCTTGCGGCCGTGAACGGCACGCTGGATCAGGTGGAGATTGAGTGGAAGGATGAAGCGGCGGTGTGCGTGGTGCTGGCTTCCGGGGGCTACCCCGCTGCCTACGCCAAAGGTATACCGATCCACGGACTGGACCAGGCAGACGAAGCCATCGTGTTCCATGCCGGAACAGGCATCAATGAGCAGGGTGAGTGGGTAACGAACGGCGGACGCGTATTGGGTGTGGTCGGCTTGGGACGTGATATTGCCGAGGCACGGGACAAGGCTTATGAACAGGCGGCACGCATTACCTTTGAAGGCAAGCATAACCGTACGGATATTGCAGCAAAAGCATTGCTGTAGCAGAGCTTTATAAAAAAAAGAGGGTCTCTTCGGAGGGTCTCTTTTTTTGTTGTACGCAAAGTATGGAACTTGTTTGACAAAAGTATACTTATCCTATAGGATTAAAAATAAAAACTGACTGACTGATCAATCGGGAGGAGGAAACCTATGCTGCCACGGAAGGCGAAGCAGTCCAAAACCGTCGCGAATGAGCAATCAGCTGACCGTGCTGGAGAAGAAACAGACCGCAGAACACAGCTTCTCCACATTGCGTTGAAGCGATTCGCTGAGCACGGGTACCATCAAACGAAGATTTCAGATATCGTGGTGGAGGCTGGAGTAGCCCAGGGCACGTTTTATTGGCATTTTAAAAGCAAAGAGGCATTGGCACTGGAGATTATTGCTACAGGTCGTGAACAGCTGCTGTCAGCGATAGGACAGGGTTATCGTCGCGATGCGGGAACGCTGGCTGATATGGTTAAGGCTTCCGAAGCGCTGTTTGTCCGTTTATTTGATTTTGCATTGGAGAACCGCCATCTGATGGGCTTGCTCCTGAGTGGCAGCGGCGTCGATGAACCAGTGCGCCAGAGTATCCGCGAGACAAGAATCGCAATGGAGCTGGCATTCCGGCGCAATATGGAAAGAGCGATCGAGCTGAACATGCTGCCTGCCGAGCTGGATGTTGAATTACGGGCGGCATTACTCATGAGTATGATCGAGGGAATCATTACACGCTGGTTATTCGGTTCCGAGGGAACACATGACCATATGATGCAGGCAACAGCTAAAAGATTGGCGGCAGAGGCGGCCAGCTTTGAATTTTACGGATTGTTAGGTCAAGGCTAGATGGTCAATATCGCATGAATTGGCAGTAGGCGACAAATAATATAGTCAAATTACACATATGCACTCAATCATTTACATCCAGACAGGACAGGAGAGAACGATTTATGAAAACACGTAAAAGAGGGTTCTTGGTAACGACACTGATGGCTTTGGCATTGTTTAGCCTTGTGCTGAGTGCTTGCGGAACGAGACAGGATGCTTCCGGCACCAGTAATGGAGCGGGCAGCAGCAATGAGGCAGCGGGGAATCAACTGGAAGCGATCAAGAAGGCTGGCGTGATCAAGGTCGGCATGATGGGGACCTACCCGCCCTACAATTTTTTGAATGATAAAAAAGAACTGGACGGGTTTGATGTGGATATCGCCAAGGAATTGGCGAAGCGGATTGGCGTGAAACCGGAGTTCACGGCACAAGAATTTTCCGGGCTGATTCCAAGCTTGCAAAAGAAAAAATTCGATGCGGTGATCAGCCAGGTTACGATTACAGAGGATCGTAAAAAGGCAATTGACTTCACAGAGCCTTATATCACAAACCATGTAAACATTATCGTCAATAGCAAAACTAATGATATTACCAAGCTGGAGGATTTCAAAGGCAAAACCATTGGTGTCGGCCTGGGGACGAATGATGAGTCTTATCTGCGTAACGAAGTGCTGCCAAAGGTAGGCGATTTTGAGATCAAAACATATGATGATGTCATTACTTCCTTAAAGGATCTGAACTCTGGCCGCATTGACGCAACCATTAACAATCTGTATGCACTCAAGCCTATCGTCGACAAAAATGGCTTCCAGATTAAAGCGGTAGGTGAGCCAATTAAATCCGACCAAGCAGGTGTAGCTATTAACCAAAATTCGCCTGAGCTTAAAGAAGCCTTGAACAAGGCTCTGAAAGAAATGAAGGAAGACGGCACCTATAAAACCATCTTCAAAAAATGGTTCGGCGAGGAGCCAAAAGAATAACGCAAGCCTGTAAAGGGCGTCTGGCTCCGGTTCTGGCTTTATGCTGACACGGAGCCACTCGTCTGAAAGAAGGGAATATAACCGATGCTTGAATTAATGTGGGAAAATGTCCCTTTTTTGTTGAAGGGCGCTTATTATACGCTGTATATTACGATTGTTTCTATGTTTTTTGGCTTAATCATTGGTTTGATTGTGGCTGTCGCCCGGCTGAAGGGGAATCGCCCCGTCCGATGGCTGGCACGCAGCTATGTATCTATCATTCGGGGGACACCCGTTTTGGTACAGATTGCGGTTATTTATTACGGGTTGGATGATTACGGAATATCGTTTGGGTCTCTGACGGCTGCTTGTCTTGCACTCAGTATTAACACCGGGGCTTACTTGTCAGAGACATTTCGCGGAGCTATTTTAGCTGTCCCGCAGGGGCAGACCGAAGCAGCCTATGCAACGGGCATGTCGCCCGGCCAAACGATGTGGCGTATCATTCTTCCACAAGCGGTACGTATTGCGATTCCACCGATGGGGAACACGTTTGTTGGCATGCTGAAGGAAACGTCGCTTGTCTCGTTCATCGGGGTTAGTGAATTAATGCGACAGGCACAGCTTTTACAGGCGCAGTATTTGCTCTACATGCCGTTTTTGCTCGAAATTGGCCTGATGTACTGGATTATGAGCATTGGATTCTCCGCTATACTGGAGCGGGTGGAAAAGCGTCTGGCTCGAGCTTATTAAGGTGGAGATGATGGATGATGATAACAACAAACGGATTGGGGAAACGATTCGGACAAGTAGAGGTTCTGAAAAGCATTGATTTTCAGGTGGCCGCTCGTGAAATCGTCGTGTTGCTTGGTCCGAGCGGCTCGGGTAAAAGTACCTTGCTGCGTTGCTTGAACGGATTGGAGGAACTGACTTCCGGCAAATTTGAGGTAAACGGGATCGGGGTCGATGCCACCGCTCCTCTTCGTACACGTCAAGCAGCTATTCGTGACATTCGCAGACAGACGGGCATGGTGTTTCAGCAATTCAATTTGTACCCGCACAAAACCGCCATCGGCAATGTCATTGAAGGATTGGTAACGGTGAAAAAAATGCCGCGCGACCAGGCCATGTCCATCGGACAACGGTTGCTGGAGCGTGTGGGTTTATCAGATAAGCAGGATGTGCATCCTGCGCGTTTGTCCGGTGGGCAGCAGCAACGGGTAGCCATTGCGCGTGCGCTGGCGATGGACCCGGCGATCATGCTGTTCGACGAGCCGACATCGGCGCTTGATCCCGAACTGGTCGGGGAAGTGCTGAGCGTCATGCGGGAGCTGGCTCAAGAGGGAATGACGATGGTTGTCGTCACCCATGAGATGAAATTTGCCCGTGAAGTGGCGGACAAGATTGTATTTATGGCAGACGGTGTTATTTTGGAGGAGGCTGCACCACAGGCATTTTTTGAGGCGCCTCGGCACGAGAGAACACGAAAATTTTTGCGCCAGATTAGTGAGTTTTGAGACAAGAATGACGGCTGATTATAGATGATTAAATGAGAAAGAAGGCTTTTAATTATGAAAGTATCTACAACTTGGCATGGCAAACGGGCGTTTACTTCGGAGGGACCATCCGGTTATTCGGTTGGAATGGATGCTACGGCTGCTTATGGCGGTGATGGTAAAGGTATGACACCAATGGAGCTGCTGCTGGCGGGTCTGGCGGGGTGTATCGGTATTGATATCACGATGATTTTGGACCGTTTCTTGTCGGACATTACCCGAATTGATATTGACGCAGAAGGTACGCGCAAGGAACAAATGCCGACAGGCTTTACAGCGATTGATCTGACATTCCATGTAGATGGAGATATTCCGGATTACCGCGTGTGGAAGGCGATTCAGATGGGCAAGGAAAAATATTGTGCAGTATCCGACTCCTTAAAAGCGGACATTCGTATGCACCTCATTTTGAATGGAGTAGAAGTACCGCAACCAGCATAAGTGCGGGAGGCCAATAAGGAGAGTCAGTAAAGAGAGTCATTATAAAGAGAGCCAGCCTGTGTCATGTATAGGCTGGC
>NZ_JH601047.1:0-15415 GCF_000245715.1 Paenibacillus sp. Aloe-11
GGCCAGAGCCAGCTTGACCGGCGTCATGCCTGCCGTTCCGGCCAGTGCATATACGAAGGAGCCGCCCGCGATAGCCCCGGCAAAAGCAAAATAAATGCTGCCGGACGATCCGATATTCGGCAGCAGCACGACGGACAGCACGACAGCCAGCGAAGCGCCCGAGCTGACCCCGAACACCTGCGGCGAAGCCAGCGGGTTGCGTGTGATGGCCTGCATCAGCGCTCCGGCCACGGCAAGGCCGGCCCCGACGATCAGGCCAATGACGGCACGCGGCAGGCGGACCGTCAGGATAATGAGCTGATCCTTGGACGGATGCTCAGTGAATAGCGCAGTCAGCATGGTGGGGATGTCCATCCTGACTGGGCCAATCGCCACGCTCAGCAATAGTCCAGCCAGCAGCGCCAAAAGAAGTGCAAAGAAGACCGGCTTATTCAGCCGGTCGCGTGAGACCTGTCCGATCAACGGGAGGCGTCTCATTTGCTTTGCGCGGGATACAGAAGCGATATGGCTTGCTCCAGTATTTTCTCGGCTGAGCCGAGTCCGCGGTACCGGGTCCACAGTGCCCGGTTCACTTCGTAAACTTCCCCTTTTTTGACAGCCGTAATGTTTTGCCACAGTGGATTTTGTTTCCATTCGGAAATCAACTTCTCATCAGCTTCCACCAAGAAGATCACGTCCGGATCAGCCTGTGCAATTTGCTCCAGTGTCAGCTTGACAGTGGGCTCGCTTGTGTTTTGAAGAGCATTGTGGATGCCCGCTTGCTCCAGCAGCTGTCCATCAAAGGATGAAGCTCCGTGAGCGGATAGTGAATCAGAGCGGAATACCCCTAGCAGTACGCTGCGTGGCTCTCCGGCTTTAATTCCTTTTTTCAGCTCTTCCATTTTAGCTTTATGTGCAGCTAAAATCTGTTCGCCCTTTTCCTTCTCGCCCAGCGCATCGGCAATGACACCGAAGGATGCCAGATTTTGTTCATAGGAGGAGTTACGGCTTTTCAGAACAATGGTGGGAGCAATCTCACTTAGTTCTTTGTATATGCTTTTATGACGGTTCAGATCGGCAATGATCAAATCCGGCTTCAAGGAGCTGATCGTTTCCAGATTCGGCTGCTTGCGCGTGCCTACAGGCGTGAAGTCGATTTTCTTGTCGAGTAATCCATCAATATCATCGTCATTTTCCTGGGCTATCCCGACAGGTGTTACACCCAACTGGGTTGCGGCATCAACAAAAGAGAATTCCAGCGTTACGATTCTTTTCGGTTTACCTGTAATTTTGGTTTCTCCCATCTCATGCTTTATGATTCGGGTATCGCCTGTTGCTTGAGATGTTGCTGCGTTGTTATCTTTTGACTGACTGCCACATCCCGCTATAATGACCGTTAGCAGTGCAAGGATGGCTGCAAGCAGCATACCTGTGCGTAGTGGTTTCTTTGGTGATGCCATATGTTGTCCCCCGTTCCAAATGTGCTTATCATAGTTAGTGATAATCATTATCAATTAACCAACTGTTGACCATTCTAGCAATCGGGAGGAGGGACGTAAACAATGTGTTCATTTAAACCATTTTGGCTGATAAAGTGAATTAAGTTCATTAAAATTACGTTTATTCATTTCCCCGCTGCCGCCGATAGATCCGCTCCGGTCTACCGACTGTACCGTATACCTGATCGTGGTGAGCGTCACCACTTTCTACCAGGTGCTCCAGGTATCTTCTGGCTGTGGAACGACTCATGCCCAGCTCGCTCCCCACCGTCCCCGTAGTCAGTTCGCCCCGACGATTCAGGAGCTCAAGCACCTTGTCGCAGGTTACTTTGTCAATGCCCTTGGCCCACAGCTCTCCCACTCCGGTGCCTGTCATCCGACCAGTACCCGCGTTTTGAAGCAGACTGTCAATTTCGGCTTGCTCCACCGTCGATGGCTGCTCCTGCCATGCCTTGACCTGTCGCTGAAAACGGGCATATTCCTCCAGCGTGGCACGCAATCTTTCGAATACAAGCGGCTTCACGATAAAATCAAACACGCCTGCGCGAACGGCTTGTACCACGGTTTCAGCTTCTTTGGCGGCAGTCAGCATAATGACATCTGTGTTTGGATAGTGTTGCTTGATGAAAGATAGCAGCGTTAGACCGTCGGTATCAGGAAAATAAACATCCAGCACGACCAAAGGCGGACGCAGCACGTCCAATTGCAGCTTTGCCTCAAATTCGTTCGTTGCTATTGCACATACGGTGAATCCGTCCACCTTTTCAATAAATCGTCGGTTAATCTCCGCAATTCGCGGATCATCTTCAATAACAAGCACCTCAATATCCGATAAAACCCGCTCATTCATGGGTGTAGCCTCCTTTTGCCTCATCACTCATTACTGACGTATTTAAAGGTATGCGTATTTTAAAAAGGGTACCTCCACCTGTCCGTTCATGTACTTGGATAGAGCCGCCCATCCGCTCTGCATACTCGTGCACGAGAGCAAGACCATACCCGTGTCCTGCTTCTGTTTTGGTCGATGCCCCTTTGACGAACAGCTTTCCCCGGATATCCTCCGAAATTCCCGATCCGTTGTCCGCAACCTCGACGGTTATGGCTTCAGCCGTTTCTTCAAGCCGGAACCAGACCTGTCCCTCAGGAATTGAGAGCATCGCGACAGCTTCCATGGCGTTATCCAGCAGGTTTCCGGCCATGGCAGCAAGAAGAGGCCACTCCAGCGCAGGAGATAAGGTAGAGAATACCCCGCTAACAGTAGAGTGTAATACAATCCCCTTGTCCAGCGCCTGTTTTTTCTTGCCGATCAGCAAGCTGGCGATGATCGAATCAGGTAAAGAAGTCGAGGCATTGGTCCTGTGCATGCGATATTGTTCCGATTCCTGAGTAATGAAGTCCACCGCTTCGTTATAACACTCCAACTGAATCAAGCCGGAGATGAGATACAGCCGGTTGGTGTATTCATGTGTTTGTGATCGCAGCATTTCCGCATAATCTTTGACCTCGGTCAACTGCCGCGTCATGCGGAGCAGCTCTGTTTTGTCACGCAGACTGGCAACCGTGCCCATCCTTTGCCCCGAGCGATCCTTGATCGGTACACGGCTGACGACTACGACTCGTTGCTGCACCTCAATTTCCTCATTGAATACGAGTTGTTCCTGGCCCGGCTTCATATCTTCACTATTCACGATGAAATCTGCAACAAGCACTTCTGCCAGTTTACCTGCGGCACCTGGTAAGTGACGAAGCTCGCAACCGTCTATGGTAGTTTCCGGGGAAAGGCCAAGCAAGCGGACGGCTTGCGGATTGGCAAGTGTGACTTGTCCACTGCTATTAACCGCGATAATCCCTTCGCCTATGGATTCGAGAATGGCTTGCTTTTCCTGGTACAAGCGTCCGATCTCCACTGGCTCCAGCCCGTGCAGCTCCCGGCGTACCCTCCGCGCTATTAGCAGGCTGCCTAGTATGCCGATCATAAGCGCACCCACCATGAACCACAGCCATGCATAGGTGTATGTACGGATATTTTGCTCCACATCCGTCATTAGGAAACCTACAGAGATGAGCCCGATGGCCTTGCCTTCCCCATCATAAACTGCAGTTTTGGCCCGGAGTGATCGCCCGAGAGAACCCGTTGATTCCGTGATAAAGGATTGTCCTTGCAGCACCTTATCATTCATGGGATCTAACATAGGCGTGCCGATGCGCTCCGGATTGACATGCCACTGCCGGATGAGATGACGATCAGCAATGGTAATAAAATCAGCGCCGCTGCTGGCTTGGACTGGCTTCACGGCCTCCTTGATTCGCAAGCGCAGCTGCGTCGTGTCCGTCTGCTCCAGAGCGTCCCTGACCTGCGCATCTACCGCAAGCGTATTGGCAACGGTCAGAGCCCTTTTTCCGATCTCTTCGTATAGAGCGGAGGTGATCATATATCGAAAGGATAATCCCAATAGCCCGGTAACCACCAGCACTAAAAGGGAGATGAATACCATTAGTTTTGTCTGAAAACGCACATGCCTTCACCGCCGTCAAGCAAGATATAGGAGGAGCCGATCAAGCTGTTCATCTCCTCCAATACGATCCATTTTACTGTATTACAGGAACAGCCGCACTTTTAATCTGTCGGATGAATGGTCTATAATAGAAAATAGTTACATAATATGAGGAGGACGATATCATGGTTATTATTCATGCTGATATGAAAGTTTTACCAGAAAAAAGAGAGGTCTTTCTGCAACAAACCCAGGGATTGATCAGCGCATCACAGGCCGAAGAAGGCAATGTACGCTACACGCTGATGCAGGATCTGAATGATCCCAACGCATTTACGATGGTCGAAGAATGGAAGGATGCAGCCGCTGTAGATTTCCATAACAAGTCTGCCCATTTCCAGGCATTTGTTGCCGTGGCTAAGGAATTGTTGGCCGCTCCGCTTCAAGTGAATGCTTTTCAGGATGCGACCAAACTGTAATCATCCCGCGGATAAATCATAATCAGGAATAGGAGGAGATAGACATGGGGAACATTGCGGATACAACTGTACTGAATAACGGAGTTCAGATTCCTTGGCTGGGTTTTGGTACATATAAGGCCGAAGGCAATGAGGTTTACGAAGCGGTCAAAATAGCCATAGAGGCTGGCTACCGCAGCATTGATACGGCGGCGATTTACGGCAATGAGGACCTGGTCGGACAAGCCATTCGAGACAGTGGAGCGGCCAGAGAAAATCTGTTCGTTACCACCAAGCTATGGAATCAGGATCAGGGCTACGATTCAACACTGCGTGCCTTCGAGGAAAGCCGCAAGCGGCTGGGTCTGGACATTATTGATCTGTATCTTATTCATTGGCCTGGCAAGGACAAGTACAAGGAAACCTGGAAGGCGTTCGAACGCCTGTATGAAGAGGGAAGCGTACGCGCCATCGGAGTAAGCAACTTCCAAGTTCACCATCTCGAAAACCTCCTGAAAGACAGCAACATTGTACCTGTCATCAACCAAGTGGAGCTTCACCCGCGTCTGACACAGCAGGAGCTGCATCAGTACTGCCGGGAGCACCAGATTCAGCTTGAATCGTGGAGTCCACTGATGAAGGGTAAACTGACAGAACAGGCGGATATCGTTGAGATTGCTGCTAAATACGGCAAAACCTCGTCGCAGGTCATTTTGCGCTGGCATCTGGATCGGGGCATCGTGACGATTCCCAAATCTGTAACCGCCCATCGTATTCGCGAAAATGCTGATTTGTTTGATTTTGAACTGACGGCAGAGGATATTAACCGAATCAATGCACTTCATCTGGATGAGCGTGTAGGCACTCATCCAGATAAGCTGTTGTTCTAATATTTAAATATACAAAGGAACCTCCCAATCTGCGTTAACCGTAGCCGGGAGGTTCTCTTTTTATGCATCGGGATGGTCTCATAGCTTTTATCCCTGTCCGTCTGGATCGAGATGCCTACTGATGATTTAATTTGCGATGCAGGAGGAAGGAGTAGAGGATGGGGACGACGACGGATATACCCAGTCCAGTGAGAAAAATGACCGTTCCCACCACTCCACCGACCCATGCCGCCATCAGGCCCGAAGCACCACCAAGCATCATCATAGGTCCGCCGAAACGGTGCGTTTTACGCCATACCTCCGGGTTCGACAGCGTCCACGGTGTGCGGATGCCGAAGGTAAAGTTAGGCTGTACCTGTGTCATATAATTGCCAAGTACCAGCAGCATCAGGCCCAGCACCCCATAAATTATGGTAACCATCTGCAACCGATAATTCAGGTTATACAGCAGCATTCCCCAACCAGCTACAGCGAGAATGAGGGAAGTGCCTATCCGTGTGACTTCATAGGCTTTAGAAAATTTCTCGAAATTGGCCCTGTTGGGGTCCATGTAGCGGGCTAGCCGGAGAAGCAATGGCACCAGCCCCAACACCACCAGCATGAGAATAGAACCGTTTTTACTCATATAACCGTCCGCTGTATTGTTAAAGCTAAAATGAGAGGCCATAACACCAGGAAGCCGATCATACAGCAGTAAAGCGCCTATAGCTGGTGATAAGGCAATCAAAGTTGTCAAAACATCTCTAAGGCTCCAGTGTATTCGAAATTTCATTCAGACCCCTCCGTATCCTTAATATCATTTGAATGTTTCTTTACAGGGGCATCCGATTGGGCGATGCTGAACATCCAGCCGATGACATCGGCTACAACCGTTGTATGCAAGGTGTAAATAATGCTTTGTCCCTGCCGCTCATCCAGCACAAGTCCTGCCTGCTTTAGCAGATTCAGATGGTGGGATATGCTGGGCTTGCTGATTTGAAAATGCTCGGCGACATCGCCTGCGCTCATGCTTTTCTCTTTCAAAAGCTGCAATATTTTGCGCCGGGTCGGATCGGCCAAGGCTTTAAAGGCATCATTCAAAGTTTGCTCACTCCTTTAGATATTTAGATAATTCTCTAAATATCTAATTCGATATTAAAATAAATGCAGGGCACGTGTCAACAGACAAACACATGTATTAAAAAAAATGTTCAGCCTGGGACCGACATTTCCGTTTGTAATTAGAGGTAAAGCGCGTTATAATCTATTTATACAAAAAATAAGATTCTTAATATTAAATTAATATACTGAATACTTATTTAAGGAGGAAATAGATATGAAACACGTTTTCCGTAAAGGAAGTAATCCACAAGCCCCGGTGATATTGCTGCTGCACGGTACCGGCGGGAATGAACAAGATTTGCTGCCATTGGCTGATTTGGTTGCACCAGGAGCATCTGTGTTAGGCGTGAGGGGAAATGTACTGGAAAATGGGATGCCTCGTTTCTTCCGCCGTTTGGCAGAGGGAGTGTTCGATCTGGAGGATCTTGTATTTCGCACCAAAGAACTGAGCGAATTTGTGGATACGGCTGCGGAGCAATACGATTTTGACCGCAACAACGTCGTAGCTCTTGGGTATTCCAATGGAGCGAACATAGCGGCCAGCATGCTCTTTCACGATGCCAAAGCGCTGCGCGGAGCCATTCTCCATCATGCGATGGTGCCGTTGCGCGGGCTGCAATTGCCGGACTTAAAAGATGTCCCTGTATTTCTGTCTTCCGGTGAAAATGATCCGATCGTTCCGGTTGCGGAATCCCGTGAGCTGCAGGCTTTACTGGAAGGAGCCGGGGCTCAGGTGGAAGTACATTGGGAACGCAATGGTCATCAATTAACCCGTACAGAAGCCGAAGCCGCAGGGAAATGGTTTGAAAAGCATTTTAATGCATAAAATGGTCTGATATCGTTCAAGCTACCGATTAGCGCTCCAATGAGCGATTCCATAATCAGGAGGCGACAACGAAATGGCAAAACCGGATAATCGGGCCGATAATGTAGAGCATTTGCAGCAAAGTATTCAGAATACACAACAGAATCTTCATGAAGCTGAAGGGTATCTGAACGAATTTTCCTCTGAAATCAGCAACGAGGAGCGCAAGCAAATCGAAGAAAAAAATAATCGTCGTAAAGAAAGTATTAGAGCGTTTCGAGCAGAAGTGAAGGACGAAGCAGCACATGCTCAAGAGTAGTTAAAAAAGCGCGACCCAACGCCGAATTTCAATGGTGTTGGGTCGCTTTTTTATGCAAAAAACATCATAATCCCATCCAATTCATTTTTCCCCTATAATGCAATGGAGACGCTAGTTGCGCTAAAAATGAACTTTTATAAATAATGTTGTTGTAAACGAATTAGGGTTGATGTTAAATAATAAAAGAAAGCGCAAACATTAGCAAATCATTTTTTCATCATGCGAAGGGGGAAGGATATGCTGCTGCGAAGAAAAAGCATGGCGTTGATGCTCATGGCGGTGGTTTTAATGGCTGGACTGCTGCAAGGTTGTTCCTTCAAGGCCGACGAACAGGATGGTCCGGGAACAGAACTGGTGTTGTGGACGTTTAACGAACTGCATGAGAAGTTTTTTCTGCAAATGGCTGATCAATGGAACCAACTGCACCCTGATGAACAAATTAATTTGAAAGCGAATACATTTCCTTATGACAACCACCATAGCAAGCTATCGATTGCGTTGCAATCGGGGGTGGGGGCACCGGATATCGCGGATATCGAGGTGAACAAGATCGGCAACTTCCTCAAAGGGATACCGCAGCTTGTCCCGCTCAATCCGGTGATTGACCCGGAGATCAACAACATTGTGCCTTCCAGAGTACAGATTTACGGAAAAGACGGCAAATATTACGGCATTGATTTTCATGTCGGGGCCGAAGTGATGTATTACAATAAAGAAATTTTGGACCAGGCGGGGGTAAACCCGGATTCCATCGTTACGTGGGCAGATTATGCTGCGGCAGGCAAGCAAGTCCTGGCGAAAACAGGCAAGCCAATGGCGACCGTGGAGACAAATGATCTGTGGAACTACTGGCCGATGATTTCCCAGCAGGACTCGGATTTTCTGGATGACAAGGGCGAGCTGACGCTGGATAACGAAACGAATATTAAAACACTTGAGTTTCTTCAGCAGATGGTGAAGGACAAAATTGCTATTCCTGCACCTGGCGGCGGACACCATATGGAAGAATACTACGGGTTTATGAACAAAGGCGGGGCCGCTTCGGTGTGGATGCCGATGTGGTATATGGGACGCTTTACGGATTATATGCCTGACCTGAAAGGGAAAATCATCATCAGACCGTTGCCGGCCTGGGAAAAAGGCGGCTTTCGCTCAGCGGGTATGGGCGGAACCGGCACGGTGGTCACGAACCAATCGAAGCACCCGGATTTGGCCATGCGCTTTCTGGCCTTTGCCAAGCTGTCCAAGCAAGGGAATATGGAGATTTGGAAGCAGCTTGGTTTTGATCCCATCCGCAGTGAGGTATGGACCATGCCGGAGGTCAAAGCCAAGAACAAATTTACGGACTATTTCGGACCGAATATTTTTGATACCCTTATTGAGGTAAAAGACGAAATCAATGCAGTGCATATCGGACCGAAAACGCCTGATATCGCCAGTGCGGTGCGCAATAAAATACTTTATCGGACACTGCTGAATGGCGAAGACCCAGCCACAGTGCTGCATGAGCTGGCCAATGAACTGAGATAGACCCCAACAGGAAAGGGAGTGAGATCTATGGCAACGCCCGTTCATACGAACGATAATGTACCGACAGGTCAGCCGCCACAAACTCAGCGTCCGACCAGAAGTCAATGGAGCCGCTTTATTCATTCCAGCCGTACGGCACCGTATGTGTTTGTCCTTCCATTTTTATTGTCCTTTGCGCTATTTTTTGCTTATCCGGTGATCTCGACGGTCATTATGAGCTTTCAGGAAGTGCTGCCGGGCATCACAACGTATGTTGGACTGGAGAATTACAAGGACTTAATGAATCCTACGTTTGGAAAAGCGATACTGAACAGCGTCCTGTACACGCTGCTTACGCTGGTCGTGCTGATTCCTTTGCCGCTGGTATTGGCGGTATTGCTGAATTCGCCCAAGATGCCGGGGAGAGGGCTGTTCCGCTCGGTTATGTTCATACCTGCACTGACCTCGGTGGTGGTGGCAGGCACCATTTTCCGGCTCATGTTCGGGGAACTGGATGGTTCCTTGATGAATTCCTTATTGGGCGTATTCGGTGTGGAGCCGCATAAATGGCTGATGAATGCCAACACCGGTTTTTTAGCGTTGATTGTGTTGGCTTTGTGGAGATGGCTGGGTGTTAACATGCTGTATTACATGTCGGGATTGCAAAACATCCCCCCCGAGCTATATGAGGCTGCACAGATTGATGGAGCCAGTCGGTTTGCTTCCTTTTGGCGGATTACGATTCCTATGCTCAAGCCAGTGACGATCTACGTATTTACGATTAGTATTTACGCGGGCTTGTCGATGTTCACTGAGAGCTACATGCTGTGGAACGGAAATAACTCCCCGAATGATATCGGCTTAACGATTGTTGGCTATCTCTATCGCCAAGGTCTGGAACAGAACAGTATGGGCTTTGGAGCTGCGGTGGGTATTGTATTGCTCGTATTTACATTAGTGCTGAACCTGATCCAGCTCAAATTTTTCGGCATGTTCCGGAAGGAGGATTAAGCGATGGCTCAGAAACAAAAAGGCCCGTTATCCGCATTTCTCGTTGTCCTGTTCATTCTGTTTGCCGGGTTTGCCCTGTTTCCGTTATTTGCCGTGACGCTTGCCTCGTTCAAGCCATCGACGGAGCTGCTGCGCTATGGCTTGAATCTCAAGCTGGAGTGGAGCATAATGTCCTTGAAAAACTATGCGTTCATTTTTCAGGGGACGACGGATTATTTTCAATGGTATTGGAACAGCATTGTGATTACCGTCTTGTTTACGGTGCTATGTCTGATATTGTCCGCGATGGTGGGCTATGGTTTGGAGATGTACCGTTTTAGATTGAAAAATGTGATTTTTACGCTGGTGCTGGTCGTGATGATGATTCCAGTTGAAATTATCATGCTGCCGCTTTACAAGCTGATGATTGGCATGAAGCTGATCAACACGGTGTGGGGTGTGATACTGCCCTTCGTCGTTGCGCCGATCCCAATCTTTTTCTTCCGTCAATATTTGAGTGGAGTGCCCAAGGACTTTATGGATGCTGCACGGGTTGACGGGTGTTCGGAGTATGGTATTTTCGTGCGGATTATGATGCCTCTGATGGCGCCTGCATTTGCGGCAATGGCTATTTTACAGGCGATGAACAGCTGGAATAACTTCCTGTGGCCGATGATCGTATTGCGTACCAACGACATGCTGACACTGCCGATTGGTCTGTCCAGTCTGCTGACGCCATATGGCAACAATTATGATGTGCTGATTGCCGGGTCGGTGTTGGCTATTTTACCGATTCTGGTCGTGTTCCTGTTCTTCCAGCGTTATTTCATTGAAGGTATGACGGCAGGCGGGGTTAAAGGATAGTCGATAATCGAAGCGGTAAAATACCAGATCGGGCATCGCCCGGTCTTTTTTTTGAATTATAATTGATTTTCATTCTCATTTTCATGTCTATGACCTGCACAAGCTGTAGGTAAACGTGGTATGATAACTGAAAGATTCCCAATACAGAAATATTCAGGCGGAGCGTGGAGAACCTATGGAACCAACAGAAACCCAGAAAACCGGCCCGGCCACGGCGTCAACCGTTGGTATGGAGGATATTGTACGGGCGCATCATATGCTGCGTGAGGTGATTGTACGTACACCTTTACAGAGGGATGCTGTCCTGTCGGCCAAATATAACTGCAATGTATATCTGAAAAGAGAGGATCTCCAGGTTGTACGGTCCTTTAAAATCCGCGGAGCCTACAACATGATTCGCAGTCTGACTCCCGAGCAAATGGAAAAGGGCATTGTGTGTGCGAGTGCAGGCAATCATGCGCAAGGTGTGGCTTTTTCATGTAATGCGCTGGGCATCCACGGTAAAATATTCATGCCGAGCACAACGCCTAATCAGAAGGTGAAGCAGGTTCGTCGCTTTGGCGGTAATAGTGTGGAGGTCATTCTGACCGGAGATACGTTTGACGACGCCTATGACGAGGCCATGAAGGTGTGCAGTGAGCAGGAGATGACCTTTATCCATCCGTTTGACCAGCCAAAAATTATCGCAGGCAACGGTACGATTGCGATGGAAGTAATGGAAAGCCTGGATACCCCTGCGGATTATGTATTCGTGACAATTGGCGGTGGTGGTTTGGCGGCAGGCGTAGGTACGTATGTAAAAACAGTCAATCCGTCCACCAAGGTGATTGGCGTGGAGCCGCTTGGGGCGGCGTCGATGACGGAAGCGATGCGTCTGCAGAAGGTGGTTACGCTGGACCAAATAGACAAGTTTGTTGACGGAGCTGCGGTGAAGCGTGTTGGCCAGCTGACTTATGACATTTGTAAAAATACCCTGGACGATATTGTAAAGGTACCGGAAGGCAAGGCATGCACCGCCATTCTTGAGCTATATAATGAAAATGCGATTGTAGTGGAACCTGCGGGCTCGCTGCCTGTAGCGGCACTTGATCTGTATCGTGAGCAGATTCAAGGCAAAACGGTGGTCTGTATCGTCAGCGGTGGCAACAACGATATTGATCGGATGCAGGAGATTAAGGAGCGGTCCCTGATTTACGAAGGGCTAAAGCATTATTTTATGGTGAATTTCCCGCAAAGGGCCGGGGCGCTGCGTGAGTTCCTACAGGATGTGCTTGGACCGGACGACGATATCACAAGGTTTGAGTATACGAAAAAGAACGACAAGGAAAACGGCCCGGCGCTGGTCGGCATTGAGTTGCTTCACCAGGAAGACTATCTTCCTTTGATCGAACGAATGAACCGCAAGGGGCTCAATTATACGGAACTGAACAAAAATGAGAATCTGTTTAATATGCTGATTTAACAAGGATGATATACAAAAAGGAGCCTAGGAGCCTGCGGGCTCCTTTTTCGTATTTTTAATGTTATGCGTAGGGTATGAATTTCTTTTTATTTGAAATAAAGCGTTTACAAAATTGAAGTTGATAGGTTAATATATGTGTAACTTCATAAGTATAAACACTAATGTAATATATGTTTCGCCTGATTCTCAGTATATAAAACAAATTCGGAGGTGCGTAAGAGTGTTGAAATCCTTGAAAAAATCAGTACAGGGTAAATTGGCCCGAACGGCGTTTGCCGCCGTAACCTCGGCTGCATTATTACTGTCCGTGATGCCGTCCGCGTCAGCGGAGCATTGGCCGTTAACCGGCGATGTGGCGGTACATGATCCGTCCATCACCAAGGAAGGCAATGCATGGTATATTTTCTCCACAGGGCAGGGGATACAGGTTCAAAGATCGGATGATGGACGCAATTTTTACAGACTGCCGCAAATATTCCTCTCACCGCTATCATGGTGGAAGACGTATGTGCCTAAACAAACCCCGAATGATGTCTGGGCACCGGATGCTCAAAAGTACAACGGCCGAGTATGGGTGTACTATTCCATTTCTACCTTCGGCTCCCGCACCTCGGCTATTGGACTAACCTCTGCAACAAGCATTGGTGCGGGAAGTTGGCGAGATGACGGACTGGTGCTGCGTACGACGGATTCTAACGATTATAACGCCATTGACCCGAATCTCGTGATTGACGCTTCCGGTAACCCGTGGCTTTCGTTCGGCTCATGGAATTCAGGCTTGAAAATTACTCGTCTGGACAAAAATACAATGAAACCTACGGGCCAGATTTATTCTATTGCCAAGCGGACTGCCGGTGGTTTGGAAGCGCCGCATGTCACATACCGCAATGGCTATTACTATCTGTTTGCTTCCATTGATAACTGCTGCAAAGGCGTAGACAGCAATTACAAAATCATTTATGGCCGCTCGAAGAATATCACTGGTCCATATGTGGACAAGAGCGGTAAAAACCTGATGGATGGCGGCGGAACCGTGTTGGATGCCGGAAATGACCGCTGGAGGGGACCGGGCGGCCAATCCATCTATAATAATAGTGTCATAGCGCGTCATGCATATGATGCTACCGACAACGGAAATCCAAAGCTTCTCATCAGTGATTTGAAATGGGATTCGGCAGGCTGGCCTACGTACTAAAAGAGGGCAGCTTGAAGTCATCCACATAGCCAGCTCTTATAGATGTATGCCAAAAACTGCTCCTTCGTATAGGGAGCAGTTTTTGGCTTGCAATGTAACAAAAACATGCTATTATGAATCAAGCTGATAATAATTATCATTATCGAATTTAGATTTATGGTGATTTTCGGGTATGGAGGGAGTGACCTCACGAATGCGGTTAAAAGGCAGAACGGACGAACATGCAGTTTCGCCAGAGGGCACAGCTTCCGATGCATCCTCATTAGCTCGTCCGATGCTCAGGGCAGGCAGGATTCGGCAGATATTGTTGTTCATAGCTTCTGCTGTATTGCTGGCCTTGTCCATGTTTGCCGCTATTTCTTTTGGAGCCAAGGATTTGACTCTAAGTACTGTGTGGGCGGCAGTATTCCATTATGATCGTTCGCTAATGACACATCAGATCATTCATGAGCTGAGATTGCCGCGTGTGCTCGGTGCAGCCGTCATTGGAGCCGCGCTAGCGGTGGCAGGCTCTCTGATTCAGGGCATTACACGCAATCCGCTGGGAGATACAGGTGTGCTAGGCATCAACGCAGGAGCGATGTTTGTAGTCGCTGTGAGCTTTGCCTTTTTCCCCAATCTGCCTTATGGCACGTTAATCGTATTGTCGTTCCTTGGTGCGCTGATGAGTACCTTGCTTGTATTCGGCCTCGGAGTCTCCGCGCCGGGGGGATTGACGCCAATGAGACTGACGGTGTCCGGGGCTGTGACGGCTGCCCTGCTAGGTTCTATGACTTCGGGGATCGCGATTTATTTTGATCTGAGTCAGGACTTGGCCTTTTGGTATGCGGGCGGTGTTGCCGGAATCAAATGGTCGCAGCTTGATATCCTTGCGCCGATTTTGCTGATTGTAATTGCTTGGTCGATGGGGCTGGCGCGCTCTATTTCGCTGATTTCAATGGGCGATGAGGTAGCGTTGAACCTAGGATTAAATCTCAAGCGTATCCGACTGCTTGGTCTGCTTACGGTGGTGGTGCTGGCTGGGCTATCTGTGTCGGCCGCCGGGGCCATCAGCTTCGTAGGGCTGGTCATTCCGCATATCGCCCGCAAGCTGATCGGTGTGGATTATCGCCAGATTGTTCCGTTGTCTGCACTATTGGGAGCTGTACTGCTGGTGCTGGCTGATTTGGGGGCGAGAATGGCAAATCCGCCGGAGGAGCTGGCCATTGGAATTATGGTGTCTTTTATCGGAGTACCCTTTTTCCTCTTTCTCGCCCGTAAGGAAAGGAGGGATTTGTAGTGAGTCGCTCTATAGGAACGGGAGATGCAAGAAAAACAAAGGCTTGGCTCGTCTGTTTGGTATTGGCGGGGATCAGCTTTGTTGTTATAGTGTTGGGTCTGAACACCGGAACGATTCGCATTCCACCACTGCGTGTGCTGGATACGCTGTTTGGCGGTGGCAGTGGACGTGATCAGATGGTCCTGTTTGAATATCGTCTGCCGCGTATCGTCGTAACCGTGCTGGCTGGCGCGGGATTGGGTGCGGCCGGAGCTGTCATGCAAGGCTTGTCACGCAACGCGCTCGCTGATCCCGGAGTGCTGGGTCTTCACGCAGGTGCTGCGCTCGGGCTGGTAATGTTCGTCAGCTTCTTTCGCGACCTGGAGGGCTCGTCAGCATTGCTTATCCCCTTGTTTACCTTTGCAGGAGGGATCGTTGCGGCAGTGCTGATTGTACTGTTGTCCTATAACCGCAGCCGAGGAATCGTGCCTGTGCGTCTGATTTTGTCCGGCATCGGTGTAGCCTCGGGCCTCAGCGCAATAACGCTGTATTGGTCGTTGCGTCTGGATGAGGATACGTATGCATTTACTG
>NZ_JH601047.1:15425-27263 GCF_000245715.1 Paenibacillus sp. Aloe-11
GGCTGGCAGCGTATGGGGCCGGGACTGGGTGCACGCAGCGGCTTTGCTGCCGTGGATCATCATTGTGTTGCCCTACGTTCTGTCACAGACACGCAGCCTGAATAACCTGTCGCTGGGCGACGAGACAGCAGCCGGTATCGGCACGAATGTGAAGCGTCAGCGCCTGCTGCTGCTGGGTGCAGCCGTAGCTTTATCCAGTGCCAGCGTGTCTATGGCCGGAGGCATCGGCTTTATCGGGCTGATCGCGCCTCATCTGGCTCGTCGTCTGGTCGGACCGATGTACCAGCATTTGCTGCCCGTGGCCTGTTTTGTCGGGGTTGTCATACTGGTCGTATCCGACACGATTGGACGTTCGGTGTTTCAGCCGAATGCGATTCCCGCAGGGGTAGTGGTTGCGGTGGTAGGGGCACCGTATTTCTTGTTCCTGCTGTCCCGAACCAAATGACAGAAGGACTACATATGAAATTGAATGCCCGCGAAATATTGAAATAACAACTAAGCAGAAGCTTTGTATGTGGATCATATATATAGAGCTTCTATAGCATAGGAGAGAATAATGATGAAAAAATATGGATTTAAGGGTTCGGATGTTAAGCGTTCATGGGCAGCAATGCTTCTTGTTTTGTGTATGATTATGCTGTCCGCTTGTGGACAAGCAGCAAATAACAAAGCTGCAGAATCCCAAGCTACAGATAGTAAAGCAGCCGACAGCGGCAAGACAACCATTAACGCCGATTCGCGGATTGCTTCGATGTCTATCCATTTGACGAACAACCTGCTGGCACTGGGCATTACTCCGGCCGGTTCGGTCGTAGGCGGAGATGTGAAGGATTTTCTGCCCCATGTAAAGGACCGTCTCCAAAATACCCGCAAGCTGGGTGTTGTCACAGACCCGGATATGGAAGCGGTACTGGAGCTTCAGCCTGATCATATTTTTCTCGACAAAAAATATTCAGGCACCGATGTAGCCAAGTTTGAAAAAATCGCGCCGACCGAGGTTTTTGATCTGGATGAAGGCACTTGGAAGGACCAACTGAAAAAAATCGCCGTCATGGTTAACCGTGAGGCAGAGGCGGACGCTTTTCTGAAAGATTATGAGGCACAAAAGGAACGGGTTAAAAAACTAATCCACTCCAAAATCGGAGATGGAACGGTTATGGCTATACGTGTGACGGCGAAGGAAGTTCGTGTCATGGGCATGAAGCGTCCGGTAGGACCGCTGCTATATCAGGACTTGGGCTTGAAGCCAGCCAAGGGTGTAGAAAAAATCAACAAGGCCTACCAGGTCGTGTCCCAGGAAGTTTTGCCTGATTATGATGCTGATGCGATCCTTGTCATTATCAGTAAAGGCGCTGATGCGCAAAAGGTATACAAGCAACTGGAAGGAAACGCGGTATGGCAAGGACTCAAGGCGGTTAAGCAGGGTCATGTCTATATGCTGGACGGACAGCCTTGGCTGGACTATTCCGCAATGGGGCACAAAATCGCCCTGGATAATGCAGAGCAGCTATTTTCCAAATAAGCTTTAGAATACATTAATCCGTATTTCCACATGCATCTTCTTGCAGGCGGGAATACGGATTTTTTGTGGATTAAGAACGCTTTTTACGCAGAAAAATTGGTTTGAGACCGATGAAGCCGACGGCTGCGAGAATCAGATTTACCCAAGGTGAAATCCTGAACACAGGCAGTATACTGCGCAGTGCCAAACCGGAGACGAGAATCACGACAACTAGCACAATATACGTCAAGATGGATTTGAAATTCAACTGGGGCTTCACTGGTGCATGGTCTGGCTGTTGCGTCTCCTCGTCTTCTCCAGGGCGGTCCATAAAATTCATCAGTGCTTCAACCAGTAGAATCGCTCCTGCAGCGATAATGATGAGGGTCGACAGGTTAACTTTTTCAAAGGGAGTAATATCTCCGCCTGTAAATGCGATAAACCCTCCAATCATCGCCTGTGTCAAAAAAAACATGGACAAGGCAATCCATGCAATAAGCGTATAATATTTTGCTTTATTCATTTCTTCCTCCTGCTTCGCGAGCGTATCCCGCTGATGGAACCGGTATTTTGCAACAAAAACAGTATACGTGAGGAAGCGCCAGATGGCAAAAGGCTTTATCGGCAGAATGTATATTAGCGCTGCATTCTCCTCAAACTGGATAAAGGGTGGGCACATGGAGCAACCTGAATATAAACGTTGAGAGGATGTAGCATCATGAAGCTGGAGAATCAGGCAGATTATTCAGTCCAAAAACGACTGGCAGGCGCTCCGAACGGGAACAGCAGGGTATCCTCGCCTGCTAGCGTGAGTCACCGGAGCATTCAAGGAGCAGCTCCAACATACCGTATACTGGACGATACTGAAGTGGCTCAGGATACAGAATTTGCAGGGGAACTGGGTGAGGAGAGCTACCGCAGCTTATGGCATGAGGATCATAATAGCGGTGCCTCTTATAAACTGGAGTGGGAGGGACGAGTGGAAACCCACCAGATGTTCAGGAACAGCTACGAATAGGAATCTTCCACCTTAATGATGGGGGGATTCACCCTAATTAGCATGTAGTATGGCGTTCTCCGGCATCGTATGGGGAGCGCCATTTGTTTACATTTTTTATCGATGTGGATGACAGGTTGACAAGGAAGCAGGGCGATGATAGACTGACTTTACTATAAAACTTATTAAACTTATCGGAATTAAAGTAAATGGGTATTTTGCTGAGTATCCGTGTTACAATATACGTTTAAATTATTCAGGGGGAAAATGATGATGGAACGGCAAATTGGAATTCGCTTTGAAAATGAGGAGCTGGCTGCTACGATTCATTATCCGAGCAATCCGGGTGAGGGAGACCGTCAGAGACGGGTGCCGCTCGTCGTGATATGCCACGGATTTGTAGGCAATCGTATCGGGGTAGATCGGTTATTTGTAAAGACTGCACGTGAGCTGGCAGCAGGGGGATATTTTGTCTTGCGCTTTGATTTTGCCGGTTGTGGGGAAAGCACAGGCGATTATGGCAAGCAAGGGTTGGAGTCGATGATTAATCA
This sequence comes from Paenibacillus sp. Aloe-11, assembly GCF_000245715.1. Classification (NCBI taxonomy): domain Bacteria; kingdom Bacillati; phylum Bacillota; class Bacilli; order Caryophanales; family Paenibacillaceae; genus Paenibacillus; species Paenibacillus sp. Aloe-11. The sequence continues at coordinate 18,475 of NZ_JH601047.1, forward strand.
GACACGTACCGTGCTGGATTATGCTGTGAATTGCGCGGACATCGACCCGACCAAAGTAACGCTGATCGGTCACAGTCTGGGGGGCGCAGTCGCCCTTCTCACAGCTGTGCGGGACAAGAGAGTACAAAACCTGGTCCTGTGGTCAGCTGTCGGGTATCCGTTTAACGACATCGTCAAAATTACGGAGCGAAGCGTGTACGATGAGTCTGTTAAAAACGGTCAGGCCGATTATTTGGACTACAAATTCACACCTGCTTATTTTGAGTCGTTAGCCCAGTTCCAGCCGTTTCAGGAGGCTGTCAAATTTAACGGGGATGTGCTCGTTATTCACGGAACCTCGGATGATATTATTCCTGTGGACTATGCCTTTTTATTCCAGAAGGTATTCTGGATGCGTCCAGAGGGACGCTGTGATAAAGAGATTATTTTCCAGGGAGATCACACCTTCTCTTCAGGTAAAGAGCGGCAACAGCTGATTGACCGGACGCTGGAGTGGCTGGATGAGCAGGAAAATATTCAACGGGATTGGCAGCACTGGATGATCTGATTTCAGGTCTAACGGATTGCATTGGAAATTGCGCCTCCGCCGGAGTAAAATGGAAGAGTAACACTATACTGGCGTGTGGAGGTTGGCAGCGATGACATTACCCTCAATTTTTGTTGCGCACGGTTCACCGACACTGGCTGTAGAAAATAACGCATACACTAGCTTTCTTGCAGAGCTGGGCGCGAGCCTGCCCCGACCCCAAGGAATAGTCATTTTTTCCGCGCATTGGGATAGTCCTGATCAATGTATCGGCGCGGATGATCAGCATGCAGCGTTGCACGATTTCTATGGCTTCCCTGAGCAAATGTACACACTTGATTACCCTGCACCAGGCGATCCGAAGCTGTGTGAGGAGATAAAGCATCTGTTCAGTCAGCATAACCTGTTTCACCAGCCGGTTCGAAACCGGGGACTGGATCATGGAGCATGGGTGGTTCTGCGGCATATATATCCTGATGCGGACATTCCTGTCGTCCCGCTTTCCATTGATTCCCGGCGCGCTCCACAGGAGCAGTATGAGATTGGACGGATGCTGGCACCGCTGCGAGAACAAGGCATTTTGATTATCGGCAGCGGCGGATTGGTACACAATCTGCGTACACTCAAGGAAACGAATGAGCCAACCGAGTGGGCGGTTCAATATGATGACTGGATTGGACAGCAGCTTCAAGACTGGAATTTGCGTCATCTATTCCAATATGACAAGAAGGCACCTTATGCCAAGCAGGCGGTTCCTTCTTATGGGATTGAGCATTTTTCACCTTTGTTTTATGTGATGGGGGCTGCGGATGATCAGCGCTCTGCACGCAAGCTATTTCAGAGCTATGTCCTTGGCTCGCTAAGCCTTAATTGCTGGGCTTTTGGTCAGGAAAAATGATCAATAAATGTAAAAAGAACTTCCAAATCCACATGGCGTGTGGGAATGGAAGTTCTTTTATATTCCGCCTTCTCGATTAATTGGAAGATACGTTCTTTTTCAGCCAGGCAGATACTTGTGTCGTTTGCTTATCTCCGTTTTGATCCAGCAGGGTCACAAAGGCTTTCAGCTTCTGAATGTAGGCACTCTTCGAATCCGGGTTGCGTTGAATGACGAGTTGATATCCTTTTTTGGCATTAGGTTGAATCTTCTTGGTCTCATAATCGAATAGTGGCGTATTGTTCGTGCCGTAGAAGGTATAGAAATAGTACATCTCATATAAGCTTTTTACCGCTTTTGTACGGTTGGAATGTGGATATTGGTTTAAAAACGCTTCCTGTGCCAGCACTCGTCCCGCTAACTGCTGATAGCCGATGCGGAGTGCTCCATCCTTGATAGCCGCCTGTCCCGATTCAATGGCCATGATGTGAATGTAGCTGCGAATATCTGCCGTGGTGTACTTGCTGAATACTGTGTATTTTTCATAGTTTATGACCGGATAAAACATACCTTCCGCCGTTTCAAGCTTGAATCCGGCATCTCTGGTTTGGACTAGTAATTTTTTCAGGCTTGCGTCTTTTGTACGGCTAATCAGATTGGTGAACGTATCGCCAGGTTTGTATATGCTACTAATCTTATTTTGAACAGACGTCGGGTATAGCGTACGTGAGTATGCATCCAATTGCTTATTCTGGGCATTTTCCAGATGGAGCGTCATCATGGTTGCCTGAGCGGCTGGAACGGATTGAATGTGCTTTTGCATATACGTAAACGCCTGAGGCAGCTTGCCGGGCTGGCTTAGCAATTGCTCAAAGGTCTTGGAGATTTGTTGTGCGCTTACCGTCTGAGATGCTGAAGCAGTTTTTGCTGCTGCGGCTGTTGCCTGATACCCCAGTCCCATAGTCTGTACAGTGAAAGCTACTGTCGCGAGCATGAGATAGGCTTTAGTCATTTTTTTCATCATATAACCCTCCATATTTCTTCGTGTTTTCTTTGGTGTATCTGTAGTGTATAGGGGAAATGTATCGTGAGCATTCCATGTTGTATCCAACTTGTAAACATTTGATGAAAAGTTGAATCCGACAAAAAAAGGAGTTCCCACGTCAGTATGAGATGGGAGACTCCTTCAGTGATGAATAGGTGGGGAGCGGCATAGCTGCATAAAAAAACAACCATTAGCCCAGAGGGTAACGGTTGTTTGCGGGTTAATTAAGCTATTTTTCGATCGGCTGGAAAGGTATCTTTATTTTTACCGAACAGTCCACGTAGGAAGGGCAGTACCCAACGGTCAAAGCCGATCCGTCCGGCATTTGCACCAGCGACCACAAGGAAGATTTCAAACAGCAGGTAGATTGCATTGGTGCTTACTGTACCCGAGAACAGGAACGAGAAGTTCATGACCATGGCCATCAAAGCAGCCAGTGTAGTCAGTGTACCAAGCAGCAGGCCAACCCCGACCAAGAACTCACCCAGTGGGATCAGGACGTTGAACAAACCGACATTTGGCAGGGCAAAGGCTTCGAGGAACGATCCCCACCAGCCTTGTACAGCGGGATGATCTCCACCCGTTTTAGCAATGGCCCCCGAGATGAATCCAGCAGCATCAAATCCGCCAGTCAACTTTTCAAGTCCATGGCTCATCCATTCATATCCGAGATAAACCCGTACTACAGTCAGCAGCCACATCGCTATTTTGTTTTCACGCAACCAGTTGTTAAACATTTAAACCACTCCTCTTTCTTATATCAAAATGTTTTGTATTTCATTAGGTTAGGATGATCATCTCTGCTACACCTTTATTGTATTAGGTTCAGTTACACATATTTGTGATAAAAATCACAAAGTCCGAATATTTTTTAAATTTTAATGTCTTCAGATAAGTATTCTATCAGGGGAATGGCTTAAATCAAGACAAAAACAGGAAAAAAAGCTTATAATGAGAAAAAAATCTAAAGTGGAGGGATAAACTTGTCCAGGTCCATTTCCCAACGAACGCAATGGTTGCGTGTGATGGCCTCAGCTCTGTTATGCATGACGCTGATGTCTTGTTCTGCCTTGTCCAAAACGGGTGAATCTGAACCCGCTCCCCAATCGATTGAACAAAAAACAGAACTGGAGGCTGAGCCGCTCAAAGAGCAGTCCATTCCGGCATTTACAGCTCCGCTTACCGGTCTTCCGGTGGAGCAGCCTGTTTTGGAGCGACCGCTCGCGATCATGATTAACAATGCTCCGGCTGCACGTCCACAGGCAGGGCTTAGTCAGGCAGACATGGTATATGAAGTTCTTGCAGAAGGCGGAATTACTCGCTTGGTCGCTTTTTTTCAAAGCTATAGCGGAGATGTGAAAATCGGTCCGGTTCGCAGCATCCGACCGTATCTGATTGAGCTGGGCGAAACCTACGGTGCATTGCCGATACATGCAGGGGGAAGCACAGATGCCTATGCGATTTTACAGCAGCAGAAGAAGGAGCATCTGGATGAGATTTCGAATGGAGGGGCTTACTTTTGGCGAAGCAAAGATCGTCGTCCTCCCCATAATCTGTACACAGATGTAAGTAGACTGCGCAAAGGAATTGATCATAAAGGGTATGTCAAGCAGGCGGAGGTTCCCGTATATCCTTACCTTAAATCCGGTGAAGCCCCGGTCATGACAGACGAGAGTGCAGCATCTTTGCAAATCCGCTTTTTGCTCAAAAACTATCGTGTATCCTACACCTACGATCCGGCGGATCAGCAATATAAGCGATTTGTGAACGAAAAGTCACATGTGGATCAAAATAATAATCAACAGCTTTCTGCGGCCAATGTTATTGTGATGAGCGCCAGCCATCGAACACTGGATGATGTGGGCAGATTGAGTGTTGCGCTGAATGGCAGTGGAGAGGCCATGGTGTTTCAACAAGGACGAGTCATACATGCACAATGGCAGCATACGCCCGGTGATGCGGTTCGTTTTATGAAAAATGGAGTTGAAATTCCGTTGACGCCAGGTACATCCTATATACATGTGGTCCCTGCAGATACTTCTCTAAATGAGCATGTGACTATAAACACAAAATAAATATGAAACACTCCTTTTTAAGGAAAAAATGTCGGATAATGAACTTCTGTGTCGGGTATTGCATACGAATATCCTGAAATTTGCTTTTGCAAACATTACAAAAACATTGATGAGTGTGATAAGATAGCAAAGGTTGTCTATTGCAGTCGAAACAGGTTGCGGATATTTTCGTAAAGGGGTAATCGTTATGAGATTGAAGAAAAAGGATATATTCTTCGAGACGTTGGAAAATATGGCAGATACGATCGTGCAAGCAGCAGATTATTTTGCCCAACATACTTCAAACCTTCAAGATGTGACTTTGTTTACCAATGAGATGAAGAAGTATGAAAATAAGTGTGATGATTACACACACACGATTATTACTGAGCTGAACAAGACCTTTATCACGCCGCTGGAACGCGACGATATCATGGAACTGACAACAACCATGGATGATGTGCTGGACGGTCTGGAAGCAACAGCCTCACGTTTTTATATGTATAACATTACGGAGCCGGACGAGTATATTGTGCAGTTCGCTGATATTTTGCGTCAATCAGCTTATGAAATTCAGAAGGCTGTACATTTGCTTTCGCAAAAGAAATTGCTGGCTATTCGTGAGTACACCATTCGCCTGAATGATTTGGAAAATCAGGGGGATGAATTGTTGCGTATTTGCATCAAAAACCTGTTTGCAACTGTAACTGATCCTATTGAGCTGATCAAACGCAAAGAACTGTACGAACGCCTTGAAACGACAACGGATTCATGCGAGGATGTTGCAAATATGCTGGAATCCATCATTATGCGTAACTCGTAAGGGAGTCCTTTTACATGGATACAAGTTTACTGGTACTGGGTATTGTTATTTTTCTTGCTCTGGCATTCGATTTTATTAATGGATTTCATGATACGGCGAACGCGATTGCAACTTCGGTGTCGACCCGTGCCTTGACGCCTCGGCGTGCAATTATTATGGCTGCGATTATGAACTTTCTCGGTGCCATCATGTTCACGGGGGTTGCCAAGACGATTGGCGGGAGCGTTGCTAATCCTGCCAAGCTTACGAATGGGATTGATATCGTCATTGCAACGCTGATCGCAGCGATTATCTGGAATCTTCTAACCTGGTGGTTCGGCATTCCTTCATCCTCTTCCCATGCGCTCATTGGTGCGCTGGCCGGAGCGGTGTATGTGGGGGCCGGAGCGGATAAGTTAAATTGGAGCGGCTTTATCGAAATTGTGGAGGGACTTCTGTTCTCCCCACTGATTGCTTTCGTTATCGGTTACATCGTGATGATGATTTTGAAATACATCTTCGCTTATCGCAGTCCGCATACGGTAAACAAGGGATTTCGAACGATGCAGGTCATTACGGCAGCACTTCAATCGTTCACGCATGGTACGAATGATGCTCAGAAAGCGATGGGAATTATCACATTTGCACTTGTCTCGGCAGGCTATCAGGATCATTTGGAAGTACCGATGTGGGTAAAAATTTCAGCCGCTACAGCCATGGCGCTGGGCACGTCCATCGGGGGCTGGAAAATCATCAAGACGATGGGAACCAAGATTTTTAAGATTGATCCCATTAATGGATTCGCAGCAGATCTATCGGGTGCGTCTGTTATCTTTACAGCCACGATGCTTCATTTGCCAGTAAGTACCACTCATGCCATTACTTCGGCTATTTTGGGGGTTGGTTCTGCAAAACGATTTAGTGCTGTACGCTGGTCACTAGCTGGTCGTATTGTAATAACCTGGGTAATAACGATCCCTATTTCGGCACTGCTGGCCGGATTGATTTTCAAAATTCTTTTCTAGCTTTCATTATTTTTTCACGAAAGAAAACATACACTATAGGGTACACAATAAGCTTCCGTCCGCTTTTTGCGGCAGGGGCTTATTGGCATTCTGTGACTAAAATCCATCTTCGAAGTTTACACATCCAGATAGTTCCATGAAATATTTTTTCAAAAAAAGCTGACATCAAAGTAGTCAATTTTTGATAACTCCTGTAGAATAAACAGAAAAGTTTGAACCGTTCAACTGACTGGAGGAAATTATGCAAAAATCTAGAAAACTAATAGCTCTCATGATTTGTTTGTTTTTTGTGGTTGCCCTGGCCGGTAATTTCGGTGCAGTGGCACATGCAGAAAACAAGACAAAATATGATATCGGCACGGATACGACGTTCGCGCCTTTTGAGTTTGAAGATGTAGATGGCAAGTTTGTCGGAATCGACATGGATTTGCTGGCTGCTATTGCCAAGGATCAAAATTTTGAATATACGATTAAGCCTCTTGGCTTTAACGCGGCAGTGCAGGCCCTTGAAACAAATCAAGTGGATGGCGTCATTGCCGGGATGAGCATCACCGATGAACGGAAGCAAAAATTTGATTTTTCCGAGCCCTATTTTGATTCAGGGGTTGTCATGGCGGTCCGTAAGGATAATGATACGATCAAACGCTATGAGGATCTGAAGGGCCAGCGTGTAGCTGTAAAAACAGGAACGGAAGGCTATACCTTTGCGGAATCCATTAAGGACAAATACGGCTTTACGATGGTACCGTTCGATGATTCTTCCCAAATGTACGATGAAGTCAAAACAGGGAATTCCGTTGCCTGCTTTGATGATTTTCCGGTATTGGCATACGGTGTGACGCAAAATAATGGTCTCAAGCTGGTGACGGATAAGGAAAAAGGTGGTTCTTACGGTTTTGCGGTTAACAAAGGCAATAATCGGGAGTTGCTGGAAAAATTCAATGCCGGGCTTGTTAATCTCCGCAACAGCGGTGAATATGACAAAATCATGTCCAAATACCTGGGCGAATCCGGCAAAGGTGTAGCACCTGTTGAGCGCAGCCGCTGGGAACTGATTTCCGCTTCGCTGCCTGCGTTGATTAAAGGGATGGGAAATACGCTGTTGTATACCCTGGTATCGCTGCTTATCGCCTTTTTGTTGGGGCTGGTGTTTGGCTTTATGAAGGTAAGCCATAACAAGGTGCTCCGTGGCATTGCGACAGTGTTCGTTGATGTATTCCGCGGTATTCCGCTGATCGTACTTGCATTCTTTATTTACTTTGGTATTCCACAGGCACTGGATTTCAAAATGCCGCTTTTTGTTGCGGCTGTATTGACGTTGTCTCTAAACGCGGGGGCGTATGTGACGGAAATTATCCGCGGAGGCATCCAGTCCATTGATCCGGGACAAATGGAAGCGGCCCGTTCGCTTGGTTTGCCATACCGGACGGCTATGCTCAAAATCATTTTGCCGCAAGCTGTAAAAATCATGATCCCGTCGTTTATCAATCAGTTGGTTATTACGTTGAAGGATACGTCCATTTTGTCTGTTATCGGTTTGGTGGAATTGACCCAATCCGGTAAAATTATTATCGCGCGGACGTTCCAATCCTTCGATATTTGGCTGGTCGTTGCGATAATGTATCTTATCGTTATTACAATCCTGACCAAAATTTCCAACCGTCTTGAAGGGAGAGTTCGCCGTGGGTAAAATTATCGTCAAAGATCTGAAAAAAAGTTATGGCAGCAACCAAGTGCTAAAGGGCATTGACATGCAAGTACGGGAAGGCGAGGTTGTATGCGTCATCGGCCCTTCAGGTTCAGGGAAAAGTACTTTTTTGCGTTGTATGAATATGCTTGAGGAAATTACCGCTGGTGAGGTCATCGTTGACGACTACAAGTTGGGTGATAAAAACGTGGACATTAACAAAGTCCGTGAAAATATAGGTATGGTGTTTCAGCATTTCAATCTGTTCCCGCATATGACGGTGCTCAAGAACATTATGTTTGCACCGACAGAGCTGGGCAAACAAACGAAGGCAGAGGCCCGGGAAACGGCGATGAAGCTGCTGGACCGTGTAGGCTTGGCTGATAAGGCTGATGCACTGCCAGGACAGCTTTCCGGCGGTCAGAAGCAGCGTGTAGCGATTGCGCGTGCGTTGGCGATGAACCCGGACATTATGCTGTTTGACGAGCCTACCTCGGCACTCGATCCAGAAATGGTGGGCGAAGTGCTCGGCGTAATGAAAGATCTGGCCCGTGAAGGCATGACGATGATGATCGTGACCCATGAGATGGGTTTTGCTCGCGAAGTAAGCGACCGTGTTGTGTTTATGGACGGTGGCTACATCGTGGAAGAAGGAACACCACAAGAGGTATTTGGTAATCCGAAAAATGAGCGGACGATTAGTTTCTTGGAGAAAGTTTTATAAAAGTGAGGCAGGGTTTGTGAATGTGGCCAAGGTTGTTCGTTGTGAGACG
>NZ_JH601047.1:27291-32818 GCF_000245715.1 Paenibacillus sp. Aloe-11
TGATCTTCCGATCGCTGTTGCCCCTGAATTTTTTGGATTATATAAGACCTCTTATAGGTTAAAATTCAGGGACAAAGGCGAACGCTGCCGCTTCTACAGATTCAAATGGCCCGCTGCGCTACTACTCGCTGAACCTGCTCCTTTCTTCGCAAAAGCCTCCCCCACTTTTAAATGAGTGGGTATAGGCAGAGGAAATTGGCGCAGCGCTTTGCTTGCTGCACCGAGGGAAATAACGAGGTTAGCATCCGACCGCTTAGTGGCTTTCGTGTGCATCTTTAGTGAACGTGAGTGATTTTTTTTCATCACAAGGATAAAGGATATCTTGGGGAGGCAGGTTAGCCCGAAGATATCCTTTTCTTATTTAGCGTATGGGAATATAGCGCTTGAAATTTGTATAATCCGGAATGGCTTATATACAATATAAACAGTATTAAAAGACAGGTAGTGTAGACGAGGGGGACGTACGGTGATACGTACATTGACTATAGGTCATGATCATCAGGTGACGGTGGGACAGCCACTGGAGCAAATAGACATGGAGGATTACATATGGGTATGGGTGGATTTTAGCGAGCCTACAGATCGTGAATCGGAGCTGCTGACAAGTTATTTTCATTTTCATCCGTTGGCTGTGGAGGATTGTATGCATGTCCTCCAACGCCCTAAATTGGATTATTACGAGGATGTGCAGTTTCTGGTCGTACACGCGCTTGATGTAGATACACTGGATGCGGAAGAAGTGGACTTGTTCATTAGCAGCCGCTATTTGGTGACCTATCACCATCATGAACTGGATGAGATAGATCAGGCCTGGGAACGGATTGCCCAGCATGCGAATGAACGCAAAATATGGTCGCGCGGACCGCTGGCTGCGGCCTACACTGTGATAGATAAGCTGGTGGATAACTATTTTCCGAGTCTGTTCATGATTGAGGATGAATTGGCCGAGCTGGAGGGCTTGGGCAGGCACGAATCGGTGGAGGAATTGATGAAGCAGGTATTTGCCCTGCGGGCCAGACTGCTCAAGCTACGCCGTACGATTGTACCGATGCGTGATCTGATGTACCGAGTCCTGAATTCGCAGCATGTGCAGGGCAAAGGGGAGCATACGGCCTATTTTACGGATATTTATGATCATCTGTTGAAGCTGACGGATATGCTGGAGGCCGACCGCGAAATGACAGCCGACCTGAGAGACAGTTATATTTCGCTCAATTCCAACCGCATGAATTCGATCATGAAGACGTTGACCGTAATTACGACGGTGTTTATGCCCTTGACGCTAATTGTCGGCATTTATGGTATGAATTTTTCGTATATGCCCGAGTTAACCTGGAAATATGGCTATTTTTACATCCTCATCTTCATGTTTCTGCTCAGTGTTGCAATGGTGGTCTGGTTTATGCGTCGAGGTTGGTTCAAATAAAATGGACTACCGACGTTTACGCTTGACCGGACGTCTGCGCGGAGTAGTGGCCTTTTTGCGTTGTGTTTTTTTTCGGCGGCGGCGTGAAGGTGGCTTGTATTCGTCCAATTCCTCGGAAGCAGGCGCAGAATTTTTGCTGCCGGATTTGCCGAATACGGGGAGCGCACCCATTATGAGCTTCGCCATTGGAGCAAATTGCTGTACGCTGCTCATGACTTTTTGTACCTTGCCAAGCGTGGCCACAATTCCGTCAATCCCGCCCATACGGTCAATAAAACCTTTAATTTCATTGAGATTTTTGATATTGCCAAGACTGCCGAGACTTCCGAGCAGTCCCCCCTTGGCTGGAGCAGGGTCTGGTGTAACGACAGCGGCATCCGTAATACTCGCTGGCGCTTCATAAGGCACCACCGCGGAGGAATCGGCTTGAGGAACCTCGTTGTACGGATCGAGTCCGGGATAAGGAGTTGAACTATACGGATCGGAAAGGGATCGCTGTAGCGGCCTCCGATGATAGTAGTGTCCAGGCATGAGATCACATTCCTTTGCAGGTTGATACTCTACTGTATGTTACAAACGCACAGTGGGTTTAGGCGTGTGTCCCGAAATCAGGTATAAATGCGGATTTGGGCATTCGTACAGTATGGTGCCATGTCATGTAATGTTGTTCTGTAATGCGTGAAACCGTTAATGCTTGAAAAACCTACTATTTCTCAGGTACAATGAGGAGAGATTGTAACCTTGGGAGATGATAATCCATGCAGCTCAAAAAGCTTAATGATAAAAGTATTGATCAATTGTTTGAGGCGATCTTAACTCTTAAAAATTTGGAAGAATGCTATGTATTTTTCGATGATCTGTGCACGATAAATGAAATTCAGTCCCTCTCCCAACGCCTGGAGGTTGCCCGTATGCTGGGCAAAGGCAGCACGTATAACCAGATTGAAGCGGAGACCGGCGCAAGTACAGCCACGATTTCACGTGTTAAACGTTGTCTGAACTATGGCAATGACGGGTACAAAATGACGCTGGAACGTCTGGGACGCTAATGCGGAGCCCTGGGATACTAGTCATCAGCCATGGCTCCAGGGAGCCGTATTGGGTGGAACAGGTGGATCAGGCAGTTGCAAAGCTTCATATACCGAAGGAAATACCAGTAGAGGTTTCATTTTTGGAAACGGTTAAAGGAAGATTGATTCAGGATGGTATTGACCATCTGGAAGCCTTGGATGTAACGGATTTACTGGTGATCCCTTTGTTTATGTCATCAGGCAGTACACATGTAGATGAGATTAGCTATGCGCTGGGAGTCAAGGATGCGCCGGACAAAGAAACGGATTTAAAGCCTTTTCGAAGAAAAGCGCGAGTGCATTTCGGCAGCCCGTTGGATGACGGAGAAGATGTTGCACGCATGGTGTGGGACAAGGTTTGCCCATTGTCTGTCGATCCTGCGAAAGAGGTCATTTTACTCATTGGACACGGTAGTGTACATAACGGCTTTCTTCAGCGCTGGGAGCAGGGAATTTCTTCGTTGGCCCGTACAGTGCAAGTCGTGAGCGGTATACGAACAGACTATGCTTTGCTAAATCCCGAAAGTGTATACGACAAGGCAGCTTACTGGTGTCAGGAGCGGGGTCATGATGTTATGGTGGCACCGCTTTTTTTGAGCTCAGGATATTTTACAAGCCGCGTTATTCCCAAGCGGTTAGAGGGGCTTGAGTACCGTTATTCAGGTGAGCCTTTGCTGCCACATCCGCTACTCACAACCTGGATGGACAGGCAAATTTGCGAACTAATGCAAGGCATGCAGAAGTGAGCAGGCGCAAGGCTACTGGTAGTTGGGCTTAAGTAGTTTGATTCAGGTAGATTGGTCCAGCTACAGTATTATTTTGTCCTTTTATTCCCATATTTGGGTTAGTAATGGCTTCTTTTATTGTAAAAGAGGCCTTTTTCCAGTATGATGATATTTTGTATAGACTGAATGTGATGAACTGGTATGTGAATATAAATATCATTAAATATACGGGTGGCGTAACGGAATGAAAAGAGCTAGATTAATTTATAATCCGACCTCAGGGCGTGAGGAAATGAAACGTCGTCTTGCGGATGTTTTGCAGCGTCTGGATGAAGGCGGCATTGAAACCTCTTGCCATGCAACTACGGGTGAAGGGGACGCGACACGTGCTGCAACAGAGGCTATTGAGCGTGGGTATGATATGATTATCGCCGCTGGTGGCGATGGCACTTTGTATGAGGTCATTAACGGGATGGCTGAGAGGGAAAACCGCCCGCCCCTGGGCGTGTTCCCTGTAGGGACGACGAATGATTTTGCCAGAGCACTGGGGATTCCCAGGCAATGGGAGGATTACTGCGACCTGGTTATTCGCCAAAATCCGAAGCCGCTGGATATTGGAAAAGCCAATGATCGCTACTTTATCAACATTGCGGGTGGAGGGACTTTAACCGAGCTCACGTATGAAGTTCCCAGCAAGCTAAAAACGATGATCGGCCAGTTGGCCTACTATTTTAAAGGCATGGAGAAAATGGTCAGTCTGGCTCCGCAAGAGCTGATTATTAAAGCATCAGGGCAGGAAGTGATACATGATGAGTTCATGCTCTTCCTGATTGCGAATACGAATTCAGTAGGCGGGTTTGAAAAGCTTGCTCCCGGGGCGACAATAGATGATGGACTGCTCGACGTCATCGGTGTCCGCAAATGTAATCTTGCGGAAATGATCCGGTTAGTGACGCTTGCGCTGCGTGGTGAGCATTTGCAGGACAAGAAGATCATTCATTTTAAAACAGATTACATGGAAGTAACCTCACCCGGCTATGTCCAGCTTAATCTGGATGGAGAACTGGGAGGAACCTTGCCCGCAACTTTCCGAAATTTGCCGCATCACTTGAATGTATTTCGGTAAGGATTTTGCAAAATCCACAAAGCGCGACTTGTGATTAGCGATAGATAGAATGAAATGATTTTATTCGTCTATATATTGTACCTTGGCGCGACTGGCATCGAATTTTGCGAAATCCTACCGTGAGGAATGATGATGTCGAAGGGTTTTTGTTTCTGAACAATAATGTTTTCGATGAAGCAATGTTTACTTGAAACAGGTTGACGTTTCCAATGATAGCGAGACAAGCACACACTGCAGAGGCTGTTATTTCGTTTCGACTTATTGGTTATGAGTCCTTGCCGTTCTCCGTGGGGGAGTAACGGCATTTTCGGGTTGATGTTTATATTGCATGTAGGCCGTTTGTATTGTATGAATTGAAGAAAAAAGATGGTATAAAAAGATGATCAGAAAGAAGTGATATGAATCATGACAAGTAACCGCAGCGGACGTGGAAAAAGCCGCCGGAATGCAGCAGTTCCTGTTCAAGGAAAGCCACAGAAAAAGACTGTGCAGTCGAAGAAGGAGCAAGGACAGTCTCGAGGTGGAGCTGGAAAGGAACAGCTTCGAATTGCAATCGGGAATGGAAATGGAAATTTTGATGGAAATATAAAGGATATGGACCGGAATAGGATGGGAAAAGGACGAGGGACTCGTCGTTCTTCCGGTGATGGACAGGGAAAAGAGCGAGGGGCACAACGTTCTTCCGGTGATGTACGGGAACAGCACGCTTTAAACCGCAACCGAGTCCGTGCAGAGCGTACCGATCTGCCTGTGCAAAAAAACGATGAGGCCATAATCGACATTATCGGCATGAATCATGATGGCGAGGGTGTAGGGCGTGTCGAGGGTTTTACGCTGTTTGTACCAGGCGCATTGCCGGGGGAAAAGGTACGAGTCAAGGTGCTGAAAACGAAAAAGCAGTATGGCTATGCCAAGCTGCTGGAGATCGTGCAGGCTAGCCCTGACCGGATTGCGGCGCCTTGTGCCATCTATGATCAGTGCGGCGGCTGCCAAATCCAGCATATGAGCTACGAAGCACAGCTGAGCTGGAAGCGCCAGCACGTCGTGGACGTACTGGAACGTATCGGCAAGCTAAGCGTGGCTGATAGCACCAGTGCCGGAACGGAGTCGGGTGCGAATGAAAACGCGACTACCGAATCCGGTAACCAGGCAGCACAGGTATTGGCTACGGGTGTAGAGG
>NZ_JH601047.1:32841-74989 GCF_000245715.1 Paenibacillus sp. Aloe-11
AGGCCGATACAGCCTCAGCTTCGTCCTCGGCAGTAAGTACGGACCCGAATACCGATAGCATGTCCGTAAATTTGGCGCGTGAGCAAGGCGTAGTGGTACATCCTACGCTCGGTATGAGCGAGCCCTGGCGGTATCGCAACAAAGCCCAGGTGCCGATTGGTGTCACCGAGGGCGGACTTGTCGGCGGCTTCTACGCACGTGGTAGCCATCGCATCGTGGATATGGACACCTGTCTCATTCAGGATGAGCGCAACGACGAGGTTGTCGCACGTGTCAAAGAGATTGGCCGAATGCTGGGTATCAGCGCATATAACGAAGAAACTGGACGTGGACTGCTGCGCCATGTCGTCGTGAAGACCGCTTTTCGCACAGGTGAAATGATGCTGGTCCTCGTCACGAATGGACGAGATATTCCGCATGCCGATGCCTGGATCGGCAGCATTCGTGAGCATGTCCCACACGTGGCAAGCATTTGCCAGAACGTGAATACCAAGCGAACGAACGTTATTTTTGGCGACGAAACTCGTGTACTATGGGGCCGTGACGTGATCTACGACTATATTGGAAACGTTCAGTTTGCGATTTCCGCCAGATCATTTTATCAAGTGAATCCCGTTCAAACGGAAGTGCTGTACAGCAAAACCGTCGAATATGCCGGGCTTACGGGCAAAGAAACGGTGATCGACGCGTATTGCGGTATTGGCACGATCTCTTTGTTCCTCGCTCAGCATGCGGATCAGGTGTACGGGGTGGAGATCGTCAAAGAAGCCATCGAGGATGCGCGGAGTAATGCGCTGCTGAACAACATGCGTAATGTGAAGTTTGAGGTTGGCGCGTCCGAGGACGTCATTCCGGCATGGAAAGAGCAAGGTATCACTGCGGACGTCATCGTCGTCGATCCGCCCCGTAAGGGCTGCGATCCACGCCTGCTCGACACCATTCTGGAGATGAAGCCAGAGCGCGTGGTGTACGTATCCTGCAATCCAAGCACGCTGGCGCGGGATTTAAGGATATTGGAGGATGGCGGGTATAGGACGGTGGAAGTACAGCCCGTAGATATGTTTCCGCATACGGTGCACGTAGAATCGGTTGCATTGCTGGTGAGGGATGGTATACATCGCTGAGAACGCAGTGATGAAGAGTAGTACAGATGATAATAGAATATGAAACAGGGACAAGGAAATAAGAGGATTGACAGATTGTTGACGAATTCAATAGATGGATATTAGATAACACCCGTTGTAAAAACGGGTGTTTTTCTTTGAAAATAACTATAACTCTGTTCTGTGAAAAGGTATAAGAGGCTTGAGTATATAGTAACCTAGGTAATAGTGAATTACAGTAAATAAATATCATGGGGTAATTTTTTATGTAATGCTTGTTTCGTTCATAGTAAGCGAGGTTAGAGATGATGAAGGATGATATAAATTGTATTTCCATAAGTAACACTCAATCTGTGTAATAATGTTACACAGTAATTGCAAATTATAGAGTAACTTGGGATAAGTAAAACATGCGTTGTTTGAAAATTTAATACTGGACTACCGAAGGGAGATGGATTCAATTTTAGAGGAAATCAAATTTTCTAATGCAGAGGAGTTGGCCAAAACTTGGAGGCCGATATATCCAGCAAAATGGTAGACTATGCTATATCCTACAAGACAAGAGCTGCTTGAAGAAAATATGTTTGATTGACGTAAAGGTTAAACTAAATGAGTACGAGGAAATGTTGAATACACGCCCTAAAACTAAGAGAACAAAAAAACATGTAATAGAGGAGCATTAATAGTTGACTACAACATCAATGCTCCTTGTTAAATGACAGCAATTATTTAAAGTTATTTTAGCAGTCCTTTCGAGTCTCCTATTTTCATTGATGGTGGGCTTTCCTTTTTAAGATCACATCAAACATTTTTTCTATGTCTTCAAAAGTAAGCAGAGAAAAAAGACCATCAACCGCTCTCTCAGGTAAAGAATTCACATTAACAATGGTATGAGTTGCAGCTGTTTGTAAAGCATCATCGTCAGCACCGGTTATCATCTCACTAGATGCGCCAAAATACTTAAAGGCTGCTTCACGGTCCCAGTGACGCATTTTCAAATGAGCAAATAGTGACTTAAGAATGTTGCCTTCATGTACTACCTGAAGTCTTCTATCGGGGCGCAGAGATGTTTTGACTCCTATTCCTGCTTTCAAACTGTCCCAATGACATTTACTTTCGAGAACCTTATACAAATTGACAGCTTTCATAATGCTTTGAGTGTCAAGACAGGATATAGGTATATTGTGTTCTTCCAATACAAGTTTTTCTTGTTCAACTATTAATAAATCCGGGTTTGAAGTGATTAACCGTACATTGCTCTTAAGTAACGATAATTCAAGTTGCTTCAGCATCTTATCTGTCTTTTCTTCAAAAATTCTTCGGAAATTAAATGAGCTTACGTTGGGCATTTTTACTATTAGCACTTCACTTAGGTTCTCTTTAATTCGATAATTCCAAGCATAGACAGCTATGAAGACTTCAAACCAAAATCCCCGGGTATTTGAGAAAGCTTGTGAATTAGGAACCATCATTCCTTGTGCCAATGCTGCATTCTTTGTGTGCTGCTCAAGTTTATCAAGATTCTCCTTGATGGTCCCAGTTGGGAGAATTTTTCCAAATACCTCAGCCAAAGCGAAATAGGGTTTTATCCGTGTTTTTTGTTTTTTTTTCGGACCGTACAGTTCAACGCTATTGCTTTTAGAGTAGTCAAATTCTATTATTCTGAGCTACCTCCTTTTATTCTTTGTTCCAATCTTAGTAATTCTTTAGCAATGTGAATTAAAGTTTGTCGCCCTTCGGAGCTCAGATTGTTAAATGTGTTTTGTAAAGCAATAAAATTTTCATCGAATAATAATCGCTTTTTTTGATCAAATAAAATGAAGTCGATTGTTACATGAAACTCATCTGCAATTTGAGAGAGAATTTCAAAACTTGGAAAATTATTCCCAGATTCAATGTTGTGAATGTGACGCTCGGATATACCTAACACTTCGGCAAAAGCCTTTGCAGTTTGGTATCGTCCCTTTCTCAAGAATCTAATCCGTTTACCCACTTCTTTTAAGTTCGGATTCACCACCGCACCTCCGTAATAGAAGTATATCCATAAAAAGGACGGCATAAAATGAACCATTTTTTCATATAAAAATGAAAAATAAATTCATTTATTTCAAGTAAATACTCATAAACTCATGGATTTTCCCATTATTTAAATGCATTTTTTTGAAATTAACGAACGGCATTATGATCAACAGTATTAAGAAGAAAATGGATATTTGTCATTTATAAGTCAAAACTGTATTTGAATGTAGTGTAAAAAACAGAAAAAAGAGCAGCTTGCAAATTTACGCAAACTGCTCTTTTTGGGGCTGGGTTACAGAATCTTTAGTCATACTTTCATTTGTTATTCTTATTAATTCTCTTCGTTCCTTAATTGCATGGTCGTAGTTATCCAGCACGATTTTAATTTCTTCCGCTAATAAATTTGCCAATTTATAAGCGACTCCGTTGCTTATCATTTTAAACATCTTATCAAGTGGTGTACCTTCTTCAAAGTGAAACCAGTCAGGGACAGATTGTAGTCTCAGTGCTTCACGCACGGTTAAGCGCCGAGGCAGGGTTGGATGCAGGTGCACCTCATTATTACCATAAGCTACGGTAGGGCTATATCTGAAACGATGCAGGCGTTTAAACGATTTTCTCTTAACGTCCCCTTCTAGTACAGTGAAAAATCGTTGAGAATAAGGTTTAAATGAAGTATGGTTTGGCAAACTCTCTAGTTCGTTTTCATTTCCAATAACCGAATGAATAGTTAATTCATAAGGTGCCTGTAATTTAGCGATGTAGTCCGCTTCATTAACTTCTGTCCCAATTTCCCATACATCTGGCCATACAAATGTTTTTTTAGGATCTTCATAGATGGGGGTTGGCCATTTAAAAGTTTCATAGCCACGCTGTCTTAATGTTATAGGAATATACTTTCTAAATCCAACAATAAATACTCTTGATCGGTCTTGAGGAATTCCATAATTAAGAGTATTAAGAACTTTAAATTGCACTTCGTAGCCAAGCTCATTAAATTTATCAATAAGCGGATTTAAGGCCTGAACCCGGTGTTTCTTCGTTTTGTACAAAGCTTCAACGTTTTCAAATAGAAAAAAGTCAGGCTGCAGCTTCTCAATTTTATCTAAAAAATCCCAAACGAGTTTTCCTCTATCTCCCTCAACACCTGGGCTATTAGCATTTCCAATCGAATAGTCCTGACAAGGGGGGCCCCCAATGATACCAACTGCTCCTTTAGGGATATCTTTTAAAGGGTCAATTTGAGTAACGTCAGCTGTGATAACTCTATCAAGATGGCCATAGCGTTGCCTCATGTTGTAGTTATTCGATTGCGCAAAATCCTTTATTAACTCTGTTCCCCAAAGAATTGAAAAGGCATGCGTCTCGGTAAACCCTAAATCGAGAAAGCCTGCACCTGAAAAAAGTGATATAACGGGATAAGTCATCAGTCTAATAGGTCTCCTCTGTCGTAAATGCTCTTTCTATTATCTCTGATTATTGAAGGATATTCAATAAACTTCTGAGAAAAATCGAATATATGTTCCCTGGTTGATTTTGGGCATAGTATGTACATAGATGGTGAAGGTGTATTGGTATCATGAATGATATGTATACTATTTATTTTAAGATCTCCGTAAGCCTTGTAATTAAGCTATAATTATACCTAATTACGCGTGACTCGTGTATTGAGTTTGAAAGGATGTTATAAATGAATAATAATCAAAGTAATAATATCCCGATCTTATCATTTTTTACTGGAGCTGGTTTTTTAGATATCGGTTTCATGAAAGCCGGGTTTCAGATAGTCTGGACTAATGAATATGATCCGCATTTTGTGAAGGGGTTCGAATATGGGCTTAGTTCTATGACGGGAAAACTTCACAAAATTGCAAACAGTTCATCAATAGTAGGGATAGGACCCAACCAAATTGCCAGAGAGGCTTTTCATAACACCCCAATTCCTGAGACTTTTGGGATAATAGGAGGGCCTCCATGTCCGGATTTTTCTGTAGGAGGAAAGAATAAGGGGCGTACTGGAGAGAATGGAACTCTCTCTAAGGTATACGTTGATAAAATAATGGATCTCCAGCCAACCTTTTTTCTATTTGAAAACGTGAAAGGGCTCTTTAAAACGGCGAGACACCGTGAATTTTTTGATAGTCTGAGGCTGCAGTTTTCAGAACACTACTTAACGGATGTGCGCATATTGAATGCCCTCGATTTTGGTGTGCCACAAGACAGGGAGCGTGTGTTTATGGTGGGATTGAAAAAGAAATGGTTAAAAAAGAAACTCAGTGTCCGGAATATTCCCAAGGACTATAGCTGGTTTCAATGGCCGATGGATCATCGTTTCGCAGGTTCAAAACAGCGTTTTGTTTGGCCGCGGGAAACCCCGTTTGGAATTACTCCTGAGAAACCCATTAGCATTCCAGAAGAATTAATGGTGGGACCTATTATATGTAATTTGGAAGAGATAGCTTCATTACCAAACGGTCTTGAAGGATTAAGGCCGTTAAGCGATAAGTATTATGTTATACATGAAGGGGATGTATCCCGAAAAAGTTTTAAACGGCTGCATCGTTGGCGGTATAGCCCTACTGCAGCCTACGGGCATAATGAGGTTCATTTGCATCCGACACAGCCAAGGAGGCTTACTATCCGGGAAACCCTAAGAATTCAAAGTGTACCTGATACCTACATACTGCCACGAGAAATGCCACTGACGTATAAGTTCAAAACAATCGGGAACGGCGTGCCAGTGAAACTGGCTCATGTAATGGCGGTTGCAATCAGGAATATGATAGAGGGGGAAAAGAGATGACACAATCCGGGTTGTTTTTTGATTTTACACCGGATCCAAAAGTGCTGATAGCTTTAACTCATACACCAATGCTTCCTTTAGATGCGTTATGTGAATTGGTCGATAATGCGATAGATTCATTTCAGGCTGCGAAACTTACAGGTGTAAAAATAGATAATCCTTTAATCTCAATTGAATTGCCAAGAAATACAGATCTCAATAAGAATGCCGGAATAGTACGTATTCGTGACAATGGGCCAGGCATGACGGCCGAAATGGCTGAGAAATCAATAAAGGCGGGATTTTCCGGTAATAATCCATACGACAGTCTTGGATTATTTGGTATGGGATTTAATATTTCTACAGGTAAACTTGGCAGGGTAACCCGGCTGCTGACAGCGCGAAAAGACGAGAAGAATGCAATAGAGGTAATAATTGATCTAGATAATATTAATCAATCCAAAAATTATCAGCTTTCTGTCAATATCGTTGATAAACCAAGAGAAGTCAATCATGGGACTGTTATTGAAATAAGCCAATGGTGGCCTGAGGGGAATGCAAACAGCCAATTTGTCAAACGCCTGGTTCAATACGGGCTTCCTAAAGTCCGTTCTGAGCTTGGTCGGCGGTATGCCTCAGTGTTATCTAAACGTGAAATCAGAATTTTGGTGAACGGAGAGCCGTGTGAAGCATTTGAGCATTGCGTTTGGGACTCTAATAGGTTTGTTGAACGAAAGGGGCACGGCCAAATTCAGGCAAGATATGATTTTGATTATACTATTGGAGTACAGAGGAGATGCAGCAATTGTACAGCTCTAGTTCCGGCCGAACTGATTGAATGTCCAGTTTGTAAGTCTTCAAGCATCCGAAGTGTTGAGGAACGGGTAAGAGGTTGGGTTGGTGTTCAGAGATTTGACGACAGTACGGAATATGGAATTGATTTAATACGGAATGGCCGTGCAATCCGAATAGCTGAAAAAACAGCTTTCTTTGAGTATGTGGACGAATTTAAAAAAACAATTAAGGATTATCCTATTGATGGGCCCTATGGAAGGATTGTAGGTGAAGTACATCTCAATCATGTTCCTGTAGATTTCCTCAAGCAGGATTTCCAGCGAAGCAGTCCTGAATGGCAGCGGGCCGTCTCGTACTTAAGAGGTGAAAGCTCCCTACAGCCTAATAAGCCTGGTGCAGATCAAAATGAGAGTTATATTTATAAACTGTTTCAAGGTTTCCGCAGAGTCAGAAAACCTGGAAAAGCTGATTTGTATATGGGTTATTGGGATAAGGAAGCGAATGAACCAAAGAGAATATCTAGAGATGTGGAAAAAGAATACTATCAAAAGTTTCTTGATAAGCTCCCAGGGTATTATGATGATTCAGAGTGGTGGAAATTGGTGGAGCAAGCTGATTATCCCCCACTTGAGGAACTGGTTGAATGTCCAGCCTGCAGCGCACAGAATCTAAAAGAACATGATACATGTGCGGTGTGTGGCTTTGTATTAATAGGAAAGCCATGTATCAATCCGGAATGCAAACACGAAATACCCAAATCTGCGCACTCTTGTCCGAAATGCGGAATGTCACAGCAGCCTAAAGTTGAAGAACCGTGGACATGTCAGGTTTGTGGTACGAAAAACAGAGCGACAGAAAAAAAATGTACATCATGCAGCGTAGAGAAAGGGACTGAAAATACACTTTCAAAAGAGTTTCTTTCGAAAAATGCCAATAAATCTGATGATTTGTCCATACCAGGGTGTTCGATTCTGTTGGCAGATGGCACATATAGTTCTCCCGTGAACGTAAATGTGTATATAACACAGCTATCGATAAAGGCTAATCAGCAACAAGATGGAATTCCTCTAATTGTATTTAAGGGAGAAGAAATCGACATATATCTTGATAAGATCCACAAAGTATTTAAATCTTTCCGAATCCGCCCTGAGCAAATGATAGCTGCAGAAGTAGCACTTTACATCTACGATATGAACAGGAGACTTTCTGGAAAACAATTTCAGGGTCAACATACGCTTTCAAATATTGAATGGCAGATATTAAATAGTAGATGGTCGGACAAGCTGGAGGATAGTCCTGAAAAAATTAGAGAAGAGATCAGTAGATTTTTTATGCAATTAAAAGATAGATTTCCAGAAATACTCAAAGATATGGCTGTTGATATATTTAATGAAATGTCCGAAGAACAGAAGAAGGCAATGGTTGATAACATGCTTAATCAAAGTGCAGATATCAGCCAGCTTGGGGAGATGAAGGAAAGTGGGACATTTCTACTATACATTGATGAGGAAGGAATAACCGATATATTCAAAAGGTACCCGCACGTGTTCTTTGATGGTGGAATTTGGGATATTTCCTATTCCGTTTCGGCAGAACTAACAGGTGCTATTTTGCAGCAGACACAAATAAGAATTCGGAACATTTATCTGAACTGTTTAAACGATATAGCGAATTATATAAAATACCGTTCCTCTGAGGCAGGTATTGCTCAAAAAACAAGGTTGTCTTTGGACTTCCTGCAGCAAAAGGTGATAAAGTGAGCATTTTTATCAATGATATAAATCTGAGGTTCGGTACTTGGCAGGCATTTGAAAGAGTGGTTTCACGTTTATTAGCCCATGAAGGCTTCGATGGAATAAGACTTGTTGGACAGTCTGGTGACCGGGGCGCTGATGTGCTTGCGCACCGGGCCGGTAAGCGGTGGCTTTTCCAAATGAAGCATTGGAAGAACAAAGTTGGTGTCGAAGTCGCAGACCAGACACTGGAAGCTATGAGAATATACAGGGCTCAAGTGCCGGTAATTGTTGCTTTAAGTGGCTTTGATGAGAAGTTAAAAGTACACCAAAGAGCTCTTATGAGCAGAGGAATCCCGCTTCAGCTTTGGGATACAAAAGCCCTTGTCAACAGGGCGAAGAAGCTTCCTGAAATGCCCTTGGTTGATAGATTCCCAAGGGAGTATCAAGAGCAGGCTATCCGTTCTACGATACGAGCATATAACGAAGGGACTAAGAGAGCTCTTGTCGTGATGGCTACAGGTCTTGGTAAAACATTCGTGGCATGCGAAACGGTTAAACGAATTAATGCAGTATCTCCGGTAAGAGTTCTGGTGATAGCTCATACCAATGAACTTGTCTATCAGATAGAGAAGGCTTTCTGGCCATTTTTCTCTAAGCAGCAGGAAACAGCAGTATGGAATGGATATGAGCAGCCAAGCGAAGAACGGCTTGAAAAGAGCAGTGCTGTCTTTGCATGTTTAAATACCGTAGCTGATTATGTGCAACGGGGAAGAGAATTGCCGCATTTTGATCTTATCATCATAGATGAATGTCATCATGTAGGCGGACAGATGTATAGCACGGTTTTGCATGATACTATGGCTGGATTGGAAAATGGCCCTTTTCTATTGGGACTAACAGCAACCCCTTGGCGTCCTGATGATATTAACCTCTATGATTATTTTGGTGAACCTTTAGTGAGTGTGGACATTGTTACCGGCTTACGAAATGGCTTTTTATCAAATGTTGATTACAGAATGTACACAGACAATATTAACTGGGAGGCGCTAGGAGAGCTAGATGGGAAGAATTTTTCGCCGCGGCAGATCAACAGGACATTATTTATAACCGAATGGGACGACGCAGTTGTATTTGAACTGAAACGGGTCTGGCAAGAACAGCATAAACCACGGGCAATAGTATTCTGTGGAACGATAGATCATGCTGCTACTATGAGGGACCGGATTAATTCACTCGGCTTTTGTAATGCCTCGGCAATATATTCTCAAACTTCTACAGGACGTTCAATGGACCCGGCAGAACGTAACCGAATACTCTGTGATTTTCAAGACGGAACTATTGATGTGTTATGTGCAGTTGATATCTTAAATGAAGGTGTTGATGTGCCAGATGTCAATATTATCGTGTTCCAGAGAGTAACTCATAGTCGTAGAATATTTATTCAGCAGTTAGGCAGGGGGTTAAGATTATCGAAAGATAAGGAGAAGGTTATTGTTCTCGACTTCGTATCTGACATCCGAAGATTTGCCGCAGGTATTGATTTAAAAGATGGTCTTGCGGCAGGCGGTCCCGCTCCTGGTAATCCGGTCAGAATCAGTTTGCCGCATAAAGTTACATTCAGAAAAGCTGGAGGGGAAGACCCGCAGGCTGAGTCATTTTTAAGGCAATGGCTTGAAGATGTTGCAGCCGTTGAGGGAGCGGGCGAGGATACTAGCATACTTAAATTTCCGCCAGAGTTCCCGGGAGGGCGAAAATGATATTCGATGAACTTATTAATGATATAGAGAAAATGGTCGGTCTGGAGTTGGAAAGTATTAAGCCAGGGGCAAACATTATCCTGACAGGCGTTGACCGGACGGCCAAAAGAATAGAGTTAATTACTTCCGCAGGTAAAGAAAAGACAAGGCCTTTCAGTGAACTAAAAAAAATATGGGATAAACTATGTTCTTCACCGGCTGCCCATGTAGATAGCGTGCTTGGGGGTTCCGGCTCAAGCAGAAATCAGCCAGAAACTATAATGGCTAATTTGCCATATATAGAGTGGTTTTTTATGGACAGTAAGAAGCATCTCGCTTTAATGAAGGAATCGACGCATGATTATGGGACGCTTTTTAGAATGGATGAAGTAACCGCAATTGAGATAAAAGATAAACTTTCGAATGCAGAAAATACTGCCTGTGAAGTTGTCATAGTCACAGAGGATATTAAAGTAACAGCTGCTGCTTATGAGAAAGTTACGGGTATACCCCTGAGACCTGTTTCTCTGGGGGTTTATGAGCAGTACAAGGATAAAGTTAGATTTATTATTGTTTCAAAAAGCAATTTGAATGACCAAGTAAAAGCTGGGACATACACAGTTGTAACTGGAAAGGCTAGTATTAGTACAGGCCCGTCTATCTTTATAAATGAACGTGAATTTCTATTATTTAATGAGGGAGGACTTCAATTTCTAATATCAAAATAACTATGCATATATTATACACCCATTTTATAGGGTGTATTTTTATTATTGACAAAATTAGGAAGTGAAATGTATGCCATGAGATACTGGAGCGGATTGGAAGAGGTGAATTTGGTTAGTTAGCTGATCAAATTTAAAGTTTATTTAATCAAATGTGTCATGATTAATATTCCGAGGCAGAAAAAAGTATCTATTCAGGAGAAGGTTGCTACTCCAGAAAAATGGCCGGGCTATAATATACGTCTTGCTCGTCTTAAGATTGTCAGGAAAAAGTTATGGCTAGATAGAAAGAATTCGGTGATCAGGAATTCGAGGCAATTCTTAGAACAACATGTAAAAGCATTTGATGGAAAGCTACGTGGAAGACCAGATCGTTTTACCTTCTTCTCCTCGGATGAAATTTTAATTGAGGACTACAAATCAGATTTAATTTACGATAACGATTTAAAAGTACAGGAGGCTATAAGGCAACAAATATATTATTATACGTTGGATTACTACTCAATGTATTTCCAACTTCTTAATCTGTTTTCGTATTACCCTTTTTAAGGATCCTATTTTTGAAGAATTCGTTAGAAATGATGAAGCTCTAAATCTTGTAATGGATGCAATTAAGTTATTAGATAGTATTAATTCTAATCTTAAACAATTAGCTGTATTTAATGAATCATATAGTGTCTTAGCTAATCCTAGTAAGGATAATTTCTCTTACTATCCATTTAAGCTTAGGTATGGACGTTTTTTTGAATGTATTTGGGGCTTCATTTTAAGTATTAAGGGAAAACTTGAATACGTAAACCAAAAGATCAATTTATTCAGGCTGTTGTAATAGTGAAAGATCAAAGAGTTCATATAGATGTTTATCAATTCAAACATTGGCTTGTTATTACTAGACAAAAAAAGCTGACCAAGGTGTCAGCTCTTTTTACATATAAATAAAGTTAAATTTCGCAGAATATAACTAGTGCGTTCAAACGTCTTTGGCGTTGTCCTTTTGACCGTGTATTATATGACATGCTGTTCTTATACTGCCGAATCGGCTCGTTTGAATAGTCTTTATTCCTTAACAGACTGAAGAACTCTAATAATTTAACTTTGATACGTTCGGGGGGAATGTTTTTACGAACGCAATTCGTCGAGAGTCCCCACAACCCGTACAAATGACTGACACCTTCGATTTTGTATGCTTTATAATCAAGGGTTAATCCTTCAAGAAATGCTGTAATTGTTTTAAACTCTTCGGTTACTTTTTTAAATATATCATCATTTTCTATTAATGTTTTATTCCAATTAGAATATAAAGTGTCCAATGTCTCTGGTTTAGAATCGACAACATCGTCTTCAAGTAAGGTGAATAAAAGTTCTGATATGAACTCGTCATCTTCCATTCTTGAAGTATCTAAGTATTCAGAAGCGCGGATTTTCCAATAATCAATTTTACTAAGATCTTGTACAAGTTTTATTATTTTAGAATTGTTATATTGAGCATGACGCAATTCTTGTCGGTTTAACGGTTCTCCATTTCTGTTTAATCTATCAAATATTGTATTAACAACTTCCACATTATCAGTATCTACATACTCGATGGGGATTTTATATTTCCAAAAATTAGATTTAAATTCGGCATTTATCTCACTAAATTTAAGGCCGTTAAGATCTTCTGATCCGAACTTATCGTCCCCGAAGTTCTCAGGCAATTCAATCTCGTCATTTATAAATTTCACTATTGAAGTTAACCGTTGTTTCCCGTCTATTACGTCATAAAACGTTTTTCCTGTTTCTGCCTCTATCTTTGCATGCAAGAAAATAGGGGGTATTGGATAATTTTTGATAATGCTGTCAATTAAAAATGCTTGCTTTTCTATACTCCAGGCATCTCCTCTTCTTTGATAAGGAGGGGAATAGTTATATTTATCAAGAGAGTGATTCTCATAAAATTCTGAAATTGTAATGTTATTTGTATTTCGACTTAGAACGAGAGTCTTCTTTTCTTTTTCTTCCATCTATAGCGCCCCCAAGATATCAGAATTATTATAACCTATATGACGGTTGAAAAGACTTGTCAGAACTGCATTAAGTACACTTGGAGTACTGGGATTAACAGCCTTTACATTAATGTCAGCGTTTATGTTAATTAATAGCTGATCGATTTCGGTTCTATCAACATGCCAGTAAGAAATGCCACACATAATAAATTCGTCGGCATAGGTTAATTTTCGTGCTTCTTCAATTGCTATATTTCTAAGTTCATATGCCCAGCTTGTATTAATTCTTAAAGAATCTCCGGCAGGTGGGATCATTGCATTAAACATATAGATATTGTCCAAATTTGTATAATTAATATGATAGTTAGCTAATGTGCCATTTGTTAAAGCTCGTTGGGTTGATGTAATAATATAACTGCTTGGATCTATTGGTTGCATATATGAGAAACTTATTGATCCATGTGGTTTAATAATGCTGAATTTATATGGCTGTGTTGAGTCATATAAGCCATTTGTAAATCCGGAAATGTT
This sequence comes from Paenibacillus sp. Aloe-11, assembly GCF_000245715.1. NCBI lineage: Bacteria > Bacillati > Bacillota > Bacilli > Caryophanales > Paenibacillaceae > Paenibacillus > Paenibacillus sp. Aloe-11. The sequence goes on from NZ_JH601047.1 coordinate 46,254, forward strand.
AAAATTTATCCCTTGTGTTATTAAGATCCTTTCCAGCCATATATCATAATTTAAAGTAATGATCGTAACAGATCCGCAGTCAGGTGAAGTATTTAATTTATTAAATAATTTACACCATCCCCAATCTTCAATAGAATCCGAAATCTCTTGATCTGTTATCTTTTTGTTATAGAATATAAAAAGATACTTAAGGTATGCTTGGAGTTCTTGATATGCCTGGATATATTTGGAATCCAAGTGGCGAACTCCAGCACTGCTAGCTGTATTTGCGCAGGAAATTATGTCCTCAATTAAAGTAATGGAAGCCTCTTTGCTCATATTAGGTCTTGCCCCAAGATGCCATAAGTTGGGACAGCGTTTATAAGAAAGAAATCCTGGTTCATTATCAGCTGGCCAAGGCACGCAATCTCCGTAGGAAAACAGATTACCTACATCGACCGAGTTACTTTTCTTCAAAAAGTTGATAAAATCTATCGTAAAGCCATTACCAAGTAAAATGAAGTAATTTTTCATCATTTCTTCCCCAAATTCATATTTAAATACTCTTGGAAAATTATATCGAAAAAAAGAAAAAACTAAAACTATTTTTTCAGTTTTTATGATTTCCTATTGGCTGCCTATACTCAAATGTTTGAAGTAGCAGATGATGGAGCAAGTCTATATGTATTCCATGCAGATAGCGAAGGTTTGAATTTTAGGAAGGCATTTATTGAAGCTGGATTCAAACTGGCCCAGTGCTGCATATGGGCAAAGCAAGCGATGGTAATGGGCAACGCCGATTATCACTGGATGCACGACCCCGTATTATATGATTGAAAGCCGACAGGTGGACACTACTGGAATAGTGATCGTAAGCAAACGATACTATGGCAATTTGATCGTCCCTTTCGGAATGAATATCATCCCACGATGAAGCCGATTCCCTTGATCAGCTACCCGATTAAAAATTCCAGTAAGCTTGGTGATATCGTGTTTGACCCATTTGGTGGTTCAGGTTCAACGTTGATTGCTTGCGAGGAAACGGATCGGATTTGCTATACCAGTGAGCTTGATCCCAAATATGTAGATGTGATTGTGAAGCGATATATTGCCCACGTTGGCGATAATAGTAGTGTATATTTGATTCGGGATAGTAAGCAGTATGACTATCAAGAAGTTGTTGCTGAGTCGGCAAAGTCAGAGGTATCATGTGCTGACTAAACCGAAAGGGTGATTCAATTGGGTAAGGCAAAAGTGAATATGGTGATTCGGTTCCTAAAGGGTATGCAAGCTGAAAAGGTAAATGTGCTAGGTGCTGAGGAGGCTCAAGAGGATAACGAGTTGATTCAAAAGTTGATTGAGGATATCGAATTGTTTTACGAAGCTGAGTTAGAAGGGTAAGCTGATACATATAGGGAATGAACTTCTGTTTTATATGTTTTCGCACTAAATTTATGAATAGGAATAGACCCTACATAATTGTGCAGGAATTGTCGGATGGATACATTCAACTACTGTTATTCTAATGATGAAGGAGGTCATATAGTGGATTTGCTTAAGAGCATGAATGAAGCAATCAAGTATATTGAAGAAAACCTGACTAACGATATTGACTTTAAAGAGGTAGCAAGGCTGGCTTACTGCTCTGAATTTCATTTTAAAAGGATGTTTTCTTTTCTTGCAGGTGCTACGTTATCAGAATACATCCGCCGCAGACGCCTCACTCTTGCAGCATTTGAGCTTAAAGATAGCAATGTAAAAGTCATTGATATCGCGATTAAATACGGGTACAATTCACCAGATTCTTTTGCGAGAGCTTTTCAAAATTTACATGGCTTAACGCCGTCTGAAGCCAGAATTAATGGCCGTTCACTTAAAGCATATCCACGAATGACCTTCCAGTTATCAATTAAAGGGGGAAGTGAAATGAACTATCGAATTGAAGAAAAAGGGGCATTTCGCATCGTTGGTATCCAAAAAAGAGTTCCTATTATTTTCAACGGGGTCAATCCAGAGATTGCCGCGATGTGGGAAAGTTTAGATGGTGAAACGATCAATAATCTTAAAAGACTTTCTAATGCCGAGCCTATGGGAATGCTTAGTGCATCCACGAACTTTTCTGAAGGTAGAATGAAGGAAAAAGGGGAGCTTGACCACTATATTGGCGTTGCAACAACAAAGGAGTGTCCGGATAGCCTAACACAGCTTGAAGTTGCTGCCTCAACATGGGCAGTATTCGAAGTAATCGGGTCATTTCCTGATGCGCTACAAGATGTGTGGGGACGTATTTATTCCGAATGGTTCCCATCCTCAAACTATGAACAAATAGAAGGCCCGGAAATCTTGTGGAATGAGAATAAAGATATAACCTCACCGAATTTCAAAAGTGAAATATGGATACCCATTTTGAAAAAGTAACATAATGCGTGTGATTATTAAGTATCCGTTGAGCTGTTTCGGCAGCTCTTTTTTTATTCTTCTATTAGAGGAGGATCAGAATGAGAGAATCAAAGAATGAGTCGATGAAATCATACAAATTTTAAGCTCACGGCAAGATATACTGGAACAATTTGATGATAACCTATTCAATGCGTTGGTGGAGAAGATAACCGTTCTCTCACCAGCGCATTTTGTTTTTACCTTGAAGAGTGGAATGAGTATAGATGAAATATTGGACTAACAGAATCATATGCTAATTAGATCATTGTTAAAAGCATTGATGAGCAAACGAAATCATAGACTAAACTATAAATGGGCTAACAAGTAACAGTGGGTTGTATGACGGGAAGAATCAATCGAATCCCGTCTTTTACTCCTTCCATATAGATGGACTGTTTATCTTGACTTAGTTGATAGCCTATTGCTTCTTCCCATTCAAATAACAGGCGTTGAATATCCTTGTTTTGGTTGGTTTTGAATTGATTCATTTTAGTGAATAGATTTTTGTTCTCTGATGAAGCCTCTTGTTCATTAGCGAGTTCTAATTGATAAAATCGTTGGCGTAATGCTTCGAGAAACCAATCTGGCCAATTTGACATAGCGTATTTTCCCTCTCGTTGTTTGAGTGTGTTTATGTTAACTCTGATGGGGAGGAACGACAAGTTATTGTTTTGGTTTTCTTTGGGGAATCGTGAGATAGAATGTGCAACGCCTTATAGACCTAAATAGCATTAAATACTTAAAAACTTAATTACTAAAATTTATCTCTTTGATTTTTGGCATATGAAAATAAAATATAAAAAATGGAAGGGGGTATCTAAAATGTATGTATATTGAATATATATAAAAATTTTCATAATCGAAGAGGGCAAAGCATTATAAACCTTTTTTTATTAATCATCTTTAGGAGGAATAACAATGAAGAAAAAATTAACAATACTTAGTCTGGCTGTAGCTATCACAGCCTTCTCTACTGTAAGTCTAAGCGCTTCTTACGCTTCTGATTATGACGTTTCCTCTGAAAATTCTTCTCCCTTAATTAGCGCGAATGCAAACGGTGCTGCTGTTGAGCCTCAAGCAATAGCATCCCTTGCTCGTAAAGCAGTACAAGTTGGTAAAGCAGCTTATGAAGCTAACAAGGATGCTTTGAGGGAAGCGACCCGCCTAGGAAGTTTATTAGGCACAGGTGTCTCTAGTAGTGATGTAGAGAATGCAGAAGTAATCTTCGATAAATAGTTGAAACAGCAGGGAGAGGATCAGATTTTTATATTTCTCTCTCCCTGATGTTATTTAAAAGAGGTGATTGATTAAATGAAAAAAAGAAGTGAAACATGTATTTTAAATGCTACGTTACTCTCTTTATCGTTGTTCTTGATGGTTCATTTCTTCTTTATTTTTCTTCACGCCGGACCGCTTAACCCGGTCTCTGTTTCATTGAAATCAGTAACTGATAATTATGTCGGACGATTTTTCCAACAAAACTGGCACCTATTTGCTCCCCAGCCTATGACTCAAAATCTAAAATTATATGTACGTGTGAAGTATAAGGAGGAGGGCAGTAACAAAACTGTTATAAGCAATTGGTATGATGTTACTGAACCTATGATCAGGACGAATGAGGCGACAGTATTTTCACCTTATAATAGGATGCTCAGAATTGGAAGTGGATACATACACCAATTATATATAGGAGGAAAAGATGATCTAACATATAAATTAATGGAGAAAATATCTAAAAAAGATAATGTCGCCAAAGAAATAAATGCTTCTTTAGAAAAGGATTCGGATCAAGTTAAACAAATCATATACCGCTATGCCTCTGCGTTTGCGAAAAGGAAGTTTTTGGAGCATGAAATAACCGATGTCCAGTTTATGACCTCAATATCGAATGCGATTCCATATTCAAAGCGAGATGATCTTCATTTTAAAGTGAAAGAAGATAATGGCGTATATGGTTGGAAAGGAGTTGTAAAGGATGTTGTTGAACTACCGTAATTTTTTTATAAATGAACGCTTTCTTATTGGTACAAGTATCCTTCGGATATGTATCGGGTTGATATTACTTTTCAATTATTTTATTCATTATAAACAAAGGTATTTTTTTTGGCACGAATCTGGAATTAATATATATTCTGCTGGGTACAAGTCATTAACGTGGTCTTTATATAATTTTAATTCATCAGCTTTATTTTTTGACTTTATCTATCATCTAGGAATTACAGTTACTATTTTTTATTTAATTGGATATAAAGGCCGTCTTTTTTCAATTCTGGCCTACCTATTTTTTTATTCATTGTATGTTCGCTCTTTTCATATTAGTGACGGAGGAGACAACTTACTTATAGTGAATATGTTTTTTCTGTTGTTCACCAATAACACTGCCTATTTCTCTTTGGATTCTAAAATGAACATCTCACGTGGAAAAGACTCGAAAGACTCTTTACTCTATAAGTTATCCGTGATAATCCACAATTTTGCAGTACTCTTTTGTATTATACAACTGTGTATCGTTTATTTTTTCTCAGGAATGTACCAGCTTATGGGCGAAATGTGGCAAAATGGAACGGCGCTTTATTATATATCTCAAGTGAGAGAGTTTAGCAGACCTATTTTGGATTATATGGTTAACCATTATGTTGGACTCACCATTGTATTCACTTATTTATCCATAATTATTAAAATTGCTTTTCCTTTTGCTGTGATTAATAAGAGACTTAAACCGTTTGTAGTTATTGCTATGATATTGTTTCATGTAGGTATCGCTATAGGGATGGGTTTGCTGACATTTTCATTAATTATGATTGTTATGGAATTATTGTTGTTTACGGATCGAGAATATAAAAAGTTATACCATTTTATAAAGATCAGTTTCCGGAAAATATCAATTACAATTCGAAGAAAAACAAGAAGATTAGGATATGCAAGCTTTCAACACAAACAAATTTTGGTTTTCTATGATGGTTGGTGTCCTGTCTGTACAAATATAAAGGACAATTTGTACAAGCTGGATTATTTTAGAATGCTACGGCTTGTTAGTTTTCGGAATTCTTCATTGGTTCAAGCATACAAATTAGATGTTAATGAATTAGAAATGCGAATGCATAGTTTCTCAATGAATGATTCCAGTAAAATACAACGTGGAATTGACTCCATTGCACAAATTTGTACAAGGATACCGTATCTTTGGTGGGCGGTTCCTTTTATAATTATTTTCAAAAAGATGGGTATAGGCGGTTATTTGTATGATTATATAGCTTCTAAAAGAAAAGTGGTTCCCGTGGGGAACTGTGACGACTTATGTGAACTTCATCCGAAGCGTGTCCATTAAGGAGCAAAGTATGAAAATAATTTTATTGATAGTAGCTATGATTTTAATATTTGCGTTCATATGTATCCTGTTTTTGTTCATTGCGAAGGGGCAAAATAATAGGAAAACAGAAATGGATGTTCTAAGCTTTTTGAAAGAAAATCCGAGTAAAGCATCTTTGTATATGATCAAAAATGGTATGGAGAAAATCAGCTATAACTCAGAAGTTAAAATGCCGCTTGCCAGCACGGCCAAAGTAATCATTGCTATCGAATTTGCTCTCCAAGTAGCGGCGAAAATATTAGATGAGCGGGAACTTGTCCCTTTAGTGGAATTAAATAAATTTTATATCCCTGGTTCGGATGGTAACGCTCATAATAACTGGATCAGTTCCATTCGCTCCAACCATAAAGAAGTTCGAGGAAAAATCACGTTATTGGATATTGCTCACGGAATGTTAGCATATAGTTCCAATGCCAATACAGAATTTCTGATGGCGAAAATGGGTTTGGATAAGATCAATGAGAATATTATGAAACTCTCGCTTTCCTCCCATGATAAAATCTTTCCTTTTTCATCTGCGGGATTCATGTCTCCTTATATCCAAGAGACCGAAAACATAGGATTTACAGAGACGATACAAAGAATAAGTGAGATGAGCTATGAGGAATACATGAAGAAATCTATTGAAATTCATCAGATTTTAAATCGTGATCAGGGGAAAGAATGTATTCAGAAATGGAACACCAGGAAAAATTATGCACGAAAGCTTCAAGTGCTGGAATCGTGCAAGCTTCCTCGTTCAACGACTAAAGAATATGCTTATCTCATGAAGCTCATACACAAGGAGGAGTTGGTTCCTCCTACAGCAAATTCATATCTGAAACAGCTAATTCAGCGGCAAGTAGATGATTCCAAGCTAATAGAGTTTGGAAACAAAGGAGGATCTACCATTTCTGTTCTAACCGAGGCTTTATATTGTACGGATCTGGAAGGAAACGATATTCAATTAGCTCTGTTTATTCAAGATGATTCTGGGATGGATCATATCTGGCTTAAACAGAAGTTAGATTTGTTTTTTTATAAAATATTAACGGATATTGAATTTCAAGAAGAGGTAAGTCGCAAATTATCAGATAATAAGGAATGAATTTGAATGTTCTATTATATCGTAAAAATGCTGCTGATTCCGATTATGCTCTATTGGATAATGGCTTGCTTCCCATTTAGAAATCGTTCCTTGTGGGTCATACACACTTTGTTTACAAGTGGATATACGTTCATGATTTTATTCATAAATGATTGGACAGAAATCAGCTATTATTTACGTCTTGTTTACATCGTCTTGTTTGGATGCGCTTTATTTCGCAAAATGACCTCTTTACGCTCTTTTGAATCTAAAGCTACAAATAAAAAAACAAAAATATTCACGATCTTTTACGGCTTAATAGCGATTTATCAGGTTTCTATATGTATTTTATTTAGCATGTCGTACATTATATCCACTCCTAAACACGAAGAGGCAGTTGATTTAACATTTCCTTTAAAAGGAGGGATTTACGAGGTTGTGAATGGAGGAATGAGTTCATCTATGAACTATCATTTTTCGCATCGTACTCTGAAATATGCGGTGGATATAACCAGGCTCACCCCTTTAGGATCAAGAAAAAAACAGTTTGAGAGTCCCAAATCTTTGAAATCTTATCCCATTAATGACGATTCAGTATATAGCCCTGTTGAGGGCAGAATTATCGAAGTTGTGGATGGAGTAGATGATAATGTGCCAAATACCCTGGGTGGTAGTGCTACAAATATGATTATCATCAAGTATAAAGAATATAATGTTTTGTTGTTACACTTGAAAAAAAATAGTCTGCTAGTTAAGAAAAATGATTTTGTCAAGATTGGACAAGAAATAGCGAAAGTAGGGAACTCAGGTTACAGCAGTGAGCCGCATCTTCATGTACATGCTATAAAACATGATAATAAGGGAGATTATTTCAATGGAACTTCGGTTCCTATTACTTTTAATGGTAATTACTTGAAGAGAAATGATTTACTATTTAATCAAACACTTATTTTTCGATAAAAATGAATATCCACTTAGAAAGTCGGTTTGAGAATTTGTTTACCAGGTTTTCAGTATCGGGAGGACACAGCACGATTGTCGAGCATTGGATTAATAACACCAAATTGGACAATAATTATGAGGAATATCTTTTCCTTTTATTTTGATTATCTATTAAATTAAGCGAGAGGGAGTATATCCCTTCCATCGTTTCTGCTCAAAGGTAAAATCCCAGGTGTGAGAAGCGTTTGTAAAGCAGCCGTGCTTTAGTTTTCAGAACGAGATGATCTATGGTCAGAGTGGGAGCGACAATATAATAATTTGCAGGATGAAGACAGGATCAATACGGCCTTGTCTTTTTTTATAGCTCATGAGGAGGAAATGCTTAAGGGTACGGAAATCCTGTGGAACGAGTATTTGGACTATTATTATTTGATGTGCAAGAAACAAGCCATGGGTGAAAAGAGCTTATATAAAGAATTACAAAATGATCCGCGTTCAACGGACGAATACATATTTCAGAATCTCATGTATTGGGACAGGTTGTCTGAGTCGGTCAAGAGTCTGAAATTTTATGAGCGCAGTTTGTTATTTTGAGGCTTCTGCTAAAAAATATATATTGAATCACTCGTTAAGCAAATGGACAGTTACCTTCATTAACCATAAAGATTGAATATTAATTGTTTAGAATTTGGTGTTGCCATTCGTTTATGGCCTCAGGCTCGTACTCTTTTTAAAACCTTTATATAGGCAAGTGCATAGAATGAAAATAAACAATAAATGCTGAGAGGAGAATGAATATTGTACCGTAATTCATGCTATCCATATCAATGGCATGCTCCAATGCACGACTATTGGAATAACATCCGTTGGAGTAATTATTGGAATGGTCATTACTATAATGGAGCCAATACGAACGGGTATCTTTATAAATCAACAGATTATGGGCAAAGACCATTTGTAGTAAATATTGACCAAGCTGCTAAGCAAAATAATACTTACCGCACTGCTGTGTGGACAGGGAAACACCTTCAAGTAACCCTGATGAGTATTAATGTTGGAGATGATATTGGTTTAGAAGTTCATCCTACAACGGATCAATTCATACGTATTGAAGAAGGTCAGGGACTTGTTCAGATGGGTGAAAGTAAAGATAATTTGAATTTTCAAGCAATGGCCTGTGGTGGGTATGCAATTATGATACCTGCTGGAACATGGCACAATGTTACCAATACGGGAAATACCCCACTTAAAATATATGTCATCTATGCGCCGCCTGAGCATCCATATGGTACGGTTCATGTAACAAAAGCGGATGCCATGTCTGCTGAATAAAGCCAATATTATTAATGGATCAAGTAAATGAGGTTGGAATGAATTACTAACGGTGAACGTTAATTAACAAGGAACTACCTTAGTAAAGGTGGTTCTTTTCTTTATTCAAGCAACTGAAAGGAAGGATGTATTTGCAAATAACCGACAAGAACTATGCGATGCAAGAAAGTCGAAGCAATCAAAAGCTTATTTTTAATTTCCCTCGTAAGTTCGTGGATAATGAAGTTGGTTATCTGCTCGGTAAGTTTTAGGAAAAAGAAGGAATTCCATTCAAATTTGTTGAATTAACCCCGATAAGACAAATCAACATGTTCAACAGCATGAAAAGGGGAAGCTATATGATCTGGAATATAAGAAATTTTGTCATAATTGCATTTGTCATTTTGATGTGGATGATTGTGGATCGTTTACACATCAATAATGCGTTAGCTTTTGTAATCATTTTTATCCTGATGTTTTTGATACTATATGTGCCTATTCTTTTTGCTGTATTATGGGATTCTAATTTGAAGAGAATAGAGAAGTTTTTAATGTCGAATAAGAGTAAGCCAGAATACCATCTATTTTATGCTCTAGCCCATGAAATCGATGAAGAAGTAGAAGACTCAATCCGACTATTGCTCCAAAAGTATAAGGGAATTCACAAACAAGCGTTATATAAAACCGTTTTTGCTTTCTATAAAAAAGAAATCCTGACGGTTAAAGAAGAAATCGAGTTCATCAAACCACTGGCATATAAAAATTACTATCGAGCTATCGTGTGTATGGAAGAAGGAAATAATGCGGAAGCTCACAAAATCATTCACGAGATTCCAACGCCTTGGATGAGAAACGCACTTCTCTCTGAATTGGAGTTGAAATCAAATCATCATGCAGCAGCAGCTGAACTGGCACAACAAGCCCTGCATCAATCCAAAGGTTTACAAAAGTATGTGTTATTTAAAACGTATCAACGGAAATTCCCTAAGATGAAGCCTGTTAAGGCAAGGTAACCTTAAAGAATTTGTGGTGAGATTATTCTAGGACTGACTGTATTCCTGAATCGGAGTAGAGGTTCACATCGTGAAATATATGCGCGGGAGCTCTTTATGAAGGTATCTATAAGAAAAGGTTTTGATCAAGAAATTGCAAATCACATAAAAAATCTATTTCAATGTAAACATGAATCTAAAGCCCTGTTATAATCATTTGAGTACTGGTGTATTCTCAGTCTTATTTAGGCTGGGGATTTTTGTTTTAAGGGAGGAATTAAATTGTTAAATGATTCTGAAAGAGAAGGTATATTTAAAGCCATTTTTGAAAGGAGAGATATTCGATCCTTTAATGGAAAACCCATATCCAAAGATAAGTTAAACAACATATTAATGGCTGGTCATCATGCCCCTTCTGTTGGTTTTATGCAACCTTGGGATTTTATTGTCATTGACTCTCAAGGGGTTAAAGAACGATTGGCGCATGCATGTCATAAAGAAATACAAGCATTGTCCATACACTATGAAGATGAAAAAAAGACAAGATTTCTCTCGCTAAAATTAGAGGGTATAAGGGAAGCACCTATAACGATCTGTATTACATGTGATCCCACAAGAGGTGGCGGACATGTAATTGGACGGAATTCTATTCCTGAAACGGATATTCTATCCGTCGCCTGTTGTATTCAAAATATGTGGTTGGCGTCTTATGCAGAAGGAATAGCTATGGGATGGGTTAGTTTTTACAAGAAAACAGACGTACGAGAAATACTAAATATCCCGCCACATATTGACCCTATTGCTTTGATTTCATTAGGATATACGGATTTTTATCCTGCAAAACCAATCCTAGAGCAAGTAAATTGGGAGAGACGTCGAAATCTAAATAACCTAATACACCATAATGCCTGGGAATGATTTGAGTTCAACAAGATTATGTGCTTTTTAGAATGCGCCAAGATTATTGCACCGTTATTTGGGTGATAAACGTCTTCATTGCAGTACTAAGATAGGAGGTTTTGCGATAAACCAGACCAATCTTCCGTGTAGGAGCAGGATCTCTGAGGCTGATTTTGGTGATGGCAGGCTGGTTAACTGTCTGAAGGTAGGAGCGTGGCAGCACGGCTGCGCCAACACCTGTTATCGCGACCTGCAGCAGTGATTCCAGAGTGGAGAGCTCCAGGATCGGCTTGGCGTGGAAGCCAACGCTCTCACAATACTGGTCAAAGAACTGACGTACGAGAAACTTGGGCTGGAGCATGGCAAAGGGATACGCTTGAAGCTCTGCGAGGGGGACGGTATCTGCTGCGGCGAGCGGGTGCCCTGCTGCGACGACCAATTGCAGCTCGTCCTCGAACAGCTCAATGCTCTCTAGCTGTTCGTGATCCAGCGGTAGATAGACAATACCGAGATCAATCCGATTGGTTAGCAGTTCCTTCTTAACTTCTTCGGTCGCCAGTTCCTGGACCGACAGTTCAATCTCTGGATATTGCCGATGAAACGCAGCGATGGCAGGCAGAAGTAAATGATTGCCCGCACAGCCGATCCGCAGGCGGCCTCGCTTCATGCCTCGCAGTTCTTCGATGGCGGCCCGAGCTTGATCCAATTCGTGAAAGGCGTTTAACACGTGGCTCCGCAAAATGTGCCCAGCCTCGGACATATAGACCTTCTTACCAATACGGGTAAACAAGGGCATGCCTAGCTGGTGCTCTAGCAACTGGATTTGGTGGCTGAGCGTTGGCTGGCTGATCGACAGTCGTTCAGCCGCCCGCGTAAAATGAAGCTCCTCGCAGACCATTAAAAAATAGGCCAATAACCGATGTTCCATTGGGTTGCCACCGTCCAATCATAGATTTTATCTATGATCTTAATATGAAAATCGACATTGATCAATCGTTCGTTTTTTTCTACAGTGGAGTAAAGCATACAAGAGGAGGAAACATATCATGCTCGAAACAGTACTCACGATCACTTCGATGAAGACGACCAATGAGACTCATGCCTTTAAAACTCTTAACGAGGAATGGATCACTCGTTTCTTCACGATTGAAGAGGAGGATCGGGTCATCCTTGATAATCCGGTGGAGAATATCGTGAACAGAGGAGGAGATGTGCTCATCGCTCGTGCTGGAGATTCGATCGTCGGATGCGTTGCCCTCGTCCCGAGCGGAGCTGGCGTGTTCGAGCTATCGAAGATGAGCGTTACACCCGAGGCGCGGGGACGCGGATACGGACGGAGAATCATCGATGCCGCCATCGACCGCGCACGCGAGCTTGGTGCAACATCACTCTTTTTGGGCAGTAGCACCAAGCTGCCGAACGCCGTTCATCTTTACGAATCGGTTGGGTTCAAGCATGTTCCTGTTAAGCGAATCGGACCCATGCCCTATGTAAGAGCGGATGTGTTTATGGAGCTGAAACTAAAACGTGTAGATTTTCTGTGAACATTCAATTGCTGTTGTATCAGCGATTGATACGGAACTGTTCATTTTATCGGGATGATATTGATTTGTTTTAATATTAAGTTTAAATTGTAGTAATAAGATATCAAGGAGGCGGTCCCAATGGTAAGCATGAATAAACGGGCAGTTTTTAGAAGGATAGCGCCTATTCGTCCTTAAACTGCGTGTTTCCTTCTTGATGAGGCAATCACAACTAACATGCAAAAATATAAAATTACTAAAATGAATGACTTTTCCAATCATCAAATGGCTCAAATTCGAATGTTAGAACAACAGTAAACCTCTACCAATCGGCAGGGTTTGAGATTTCTGCTGAGTCTCATTATTATGTGACCACTCTTAAATAAGATGTAGTAAGCGGCGAGGCGCTACTATGCTCCTGGGATAACGATATTTTAATAATCAAAAATGAAAAGGCAACCGAATGATTCGGCTGCCTTTTCCCGCTAAAGAGCAGAATAGTATGGGGAATAGTGGATAATAAATGGACGGAAGTAAAAACTAAACTGGTGAAGCCTGAGATACTACAACGGAAAAAGGAGACGCTATGACGGAGAAAAAAGAAATAGCAGATAAAACAGGATGGAACTTCGACAATAGTTATTCTCGTTTGCCGGAATCATTGTTTACAAGGCTCAGCCCCAACCCTGTTCGCTCACCAAAGCTGATTATTTTTAATCATCCGTTGGCAGCATCGCTGGGGTTGAACGATTCAATGCTGCAGCAAAAGGATGAAGTTGCAGTGCTTGCCGGCAATCGGGTTCCCGAGGGGGCTGCGCCCCTTGCCCAAGCCTACGCAGGCCATCAATTTGGGCATTTTAACATGTTGGGAGACGGTCGTGCTTTGCTGCTTGGCGAACAGATTACTCCCTCGGGGGAGCGAGTTGATATTCAACTCAAGGGTTCAGGCAGAACGCCATACTCCCGCGGTGGTGATGGTCGGGCGGCACTTGGGCCGATGCTCCGCGAATACATCATTAGTGAAGCGATGCATGCGCTAGGTATTGCTACCACCCGCAGTCTGGCGGTGGTAACAACGGGTGAGTCGATCATCCGGGAAACCGAGCTGCCTGGTGCGGTTCTGATTCGTGTGGCAGCCAGTCATCTTCGCGTCGGCACCTTCCAATACGTCGTAGCATGGGGGACTACCCAAAATCTTCGACTCTTGGCTGATTACACATTGGAAAGGCATTATCCGGAAGTTGTCGCTGACGAAAACCGCTACCTTTCCCTGCTTCAGGCAGTGATCAAACGTCAGGCCGAGCTGATTGCCAAATGGCAGCTTGTGGGATTTATTCACGGGGTGATGAACACTGATAACATGACCCTTAGCGGGGAAACTATTGATTACGGCCCTTGTGCCTTCATGGATACCTATGACCCTGAGACCGTATTCAGTTCCATTGATATTCAGGGCCGCTACGCTTATGCCAATCAACCGCACATTGCCGCATGGAATCTCGCAAGATTTGCGGAGACCCTCTTGCCGCTGCTGCATGACAACAGGGAGCAGGCTGTCAAACTGGCCGAGGATGCGATTTCAGATTTTGCAAAAATGTTTCACCATCATTGGCTCGCGGGAATGAGAGCGAAGCTCGGGATTTTTAACGAAGAGCCGCAGGATGAATCCCTGATTAAAGACCTTCTTGGCATGATGCAGAAGTATCGTGCGGACTACACCAATACCTTCCGTGCCCTAACTTTGGACAAGCCCGAGGATACGGTCCTGTACAACACTGCGGAATTTACGCAGTGGAATGAGCAATGGCAGGCGAGATTGGGCAGACAGCAGGAGTCACAAGCCTCCGCTCATCAACTGATGCGCAGCAGCAATCCCGCCATCATCCCGCGCAACCACAGGGTAGAAGAGGCGCTGGAGGCTGCGGTGGAACGAGAAGACTATCGTGTGATGGAGCAGCTTCTTGGAGTTCTTTCGAACCCGTATGCCTACTCTGACGAACAGGAGATTTACGCTACATTGCCTGAGGAATCCAGCTGCACATACCGAACCTTTTGCGGTACCTGATGTGAAGTGAGCCATTTGCGGATAACCTATTTCATGCGTTGGTGGAGAAGATAGCCGTTCTCTCACCAGCGCATTTGGTTTTTATCTGGGGATTTGGCAAAATCCAGCTCCTGAAAAGTGGGTAAGTGACAACCGTTAATCCAGCTCCTGACCGTCATTTTCGATTTGAATATGTCCGCAATACAGACACTGATGAGTACAGTTTTGCGTTAGAGCGGGTTGGCCTTCAATTCTCATGTCGCTTTTCCCGTTTAGCCAAGGCATCGTAAGGACAGGAACGCATGGGGCCTTTTTTACCCCATAAATATCAACCATCTGACTGGCTTGTACAGCCGGATTGAGTGGACTGGAGCAATTACCAAAAGATTTGATGTTTACCCCCGGCACGTAATCTCCAATATTCATCTGTGCTTTATTTTTGACATACACCCCGTGGCTAAAAGGGCGCTTCAAACGGGTAGGCTGTGTACCGTAGCTGCAGCTTAAAATCGCACCTGCCACGACGTAGCTTTTTTTCGCGCCTGTTCCAGGCTGCACACTTGCTTCTTCCATCCTGTTATTCCTCCTTAGTTGCCATCTCTAATTTTTGCACTCGAACTCCTGTAAATGGACGACGTAGCAGACTTTCAGCCACTGCGAGATTGATGTAGATATGAGCTTCCATTAAACCGGCAATCCGAAATATAGAGGGCTCGATTTTCTCGTGTCTAAGTACCAAGTGCTTTAAGGTATGGTCGGGATACCACTCGGTTTTTGAGGAAAGACAATCCACCACCGGAGGACGCAGTACCCAGTACACGTCCTGTCTGGCCTGCTGAAAATCGGTAAGTATAGCTGCTTTCCATTCTAATCCCGGCATATATTTCTCCAATAATGCTTTCATCGAATCTGAAACCAGCGGTAAAGGGAGCTCCAGAAAATCCGGATATACGGTCCGTGAATCTGTATGTACAGCTAAAAACAAGGGAGTGTCCTCCGCCTGAGTTCTGCTATCCGAAAGAATATCCTCCACCTGCAATGGAGACAGGGAAGCAGGCTCCACCCGATGCTTGACGCGCTCGTCCACCATGAGTCGAAAATATCTCAATGTATCAGGTCTCCTTTACTCACCGTATCTGTTGCCTGTATAGCCTTAAGACGAGGATGGGACGGAGGAGGTGCTTCCACAGCGAGACCTATAGCTTGGCTTAATTGTTCCTCTGTAAAGCTTACCCGGTTGATCTTTGCTCCTGTAAAATCAGCTCTTACTAAGCAAGCGTCTGTGAAGGAAGCACCCGTTATATCGGCCCCCACAAAGCAGGCGTCTGTCAGATCCGCTCCAATAAATAAAGCACTTTGCAGCGAGCTGTCTTGGAAAACGGCCCCCTGAAGCTGAGCATGTTGAAAGCTGGCTCCTTGTAAACTCGCTCCTGTAAAATTGACTCCATCCCATCCTAATGGCTCCCAGTCCAGCCAAGCACCTGAACCACCATATTCGCTATTCCCGGAAACGGTGTCCAGTATAGCCTCTTGCAGGGAGCAACCACTAAAATCGGCTCCATGAAGCAGGCTGTATGAAAAGTCGGTTCCATCCAGCTGAGCCACTTGCCACACAGTTCCTGCGAGAATGCAGCTATGCAATCGACTATGTTCCATCCTGATCTGGCGAAAGGCTGTATAGCGAAAATCCAGCGAGCTGTAATCTCCACCGGATAGGTCGACTTGGGTCAGCGTTTGGTAGCTGTAGGCCCCCTCTTCTTTTTCCTCCAGCCAAGACTTGATTACGTTCGCATCCATTGGTTTGCGATCTTCCCGGTACACAGACACGCTGTGATCCATATACTCTCCGACCCGAATCTCAAAAGTCTCTTCACGATCCAGTGCCTGAAACTCTGGTAAAGCAACTGCTTGTTTCATAGCCTGCCGAATCAGGCTAACGATCATCGTATGAAGATATCCCGCTGCTTCCAGCATGATTTGCTCCAATTCTAGCCCGGACAGAGATACCTGCTGCTTCAAGGCTTCGGCCAAAAGCTGTTCACGTAGCTGAGTCCAATAGGAAAAGACCCAACCTGCATCGTACTCCAACGCAATAGGCTCAGCATCCAGCATCCATAAGGCGTCCGTAGCCTCGACGAGATAAACAGGCTTTTGCTCAAGCCATGTGGTGCGCAGCATGGAATAGGTGATGTAGCCAATATTGCCTTTAGGATCTTCTAGCTGCTTTGGCCGAGCGAACTGACAAAAGGTGCGAAAATGTTCTACGATATGCTGGAGTCGTGATCCTTGTGTGGCTCTACATTTTAACGCCCATTCTTGGCGAATGAGAGACCATGCCCGAAGCAGGGTCGCTTGTTGCTGACCTAACACATCTGTTTGCTTTTCCATTTAAAATCATCCTTAATTAGACTTCACTTCGCTGCCCTTCATGTCCGCCGAACCGCTTAATTCAATATGACTGCCATTACAATCCATACGGAGCTGGCTACCTGCGGACAGGCTCATCGTTTTACCCGCAGACAGGCTGAGATTGCCTCCCGCTGAAATATTCACTTGCTTGCTGCTCGTGATATGAATGCCTTCTTTATCGTCCAGCTTGATATAAATAGCGCCGTCCTTACCTGTAACGACCAGCTCATCCGGCCCGAGCCGAATTTCCTTGCCGTGCGGAGTACGCCATATTTTCATTTGCGGGTTGGAAAAATGGTTATGTGTACTCTTGCGATCTGCCCGCCTTACCGCACTGCCTGCCACGCCGTCTTCTTCCCGACTGCCAGGGAAATAAAGGGATACCGAATCGCCTTTTTCCGGCATAACGTACCAGCCGGTATGGCCACCGCCACTGTACACGGTTGAATAGTTGAACCAATGCGCTTTGCTTGCATCCTGCTGTTCATCGCAATCGAGATGGATACGTACTTGATCCTGACGGACGTCCAGTACAACACCACTTAACGAGGCTCCTGCCAGCTTATCCTGGTAGTAGCTTTTTTGCCGAAATCCCTGGTAAGAACCCAGCACGTATTGATGCTGCAGCAGTCCTTGACTCATTGCGGTGTAGGCTTCCATCACATACAAGTTGTGCCCCTGAAAATTCAATTGAGCGCCTAAGTCGAGCACCTCATCCGTTTCTACCTCATAAAAAATAAAATCATGCTCACTCAGCTTGGTCTGCTCATTCTCCTGAAAATAACGAAAAGGCAGCAACTGCTTGCGTACGGTATAACGGGTATGATCCAGTACCGCCTGCGCAGGACTATCTTCAATGCCAAAATAAAACTTGGGACTGTCAAAACGGGCCACAGGCATCAGACTCGTATGATAGCGAGAGGCTATACGTCTCAAGAACGCCCAATCTGTCTCCTGGTATTGAATGGCAATCCGCCCGATAGCTTCTCCGCCAGTAGCTCCGTCAATGACATCCAGCCCTTCATAGTCCTTGCCTATATGCTCCAGCATTTGAGGAATCGTCATTTTCGTATATTGAAAAGAACGGGTACGCTGCTTAATGTCCATCCGGTAAGTATGGGAAATCGCCTCCACCTCCAGATAGTAGACACCCCGCACGACTTTGACCTCGACCGAGAGGGCAATCCCACTAAATAGCGGCTTGCTGGCACCAGATTCATCCCGTTGGCTCACCTCAATTACAGTATTTTTTTCTGTCGCTTCCACGTAGCTGTCCTGCAAGTCTTCAGGAATCACACCTGTAAAATAAAGTCGGGTATGCTCGTTAATTTTTTTTGTTAAGGTAAGCTGCTCCAGATCGATTTGGTCATAAGGGTGAATTTGAATTTGATCGTATCCCAGACTCATCGTGAAATCATTCCTTTCTCATTTGCAGAATAGGGGGAGGGCATAAGGACACGAAGGGACTGGCCCCAATATTCCGCTACAGGCAACCATGCTTCGAGCTCTGCTTCCAGACAGCTGAAGGAGCCTATTACAACTCGTCCCTTGTGGATAAAAAGCAGCAATTCGTTGTATAGATTCCCGTCTATTCCCGCTGCTATAAAACGAATCCGTCCGATTGAAAGCCCGGAATGATTGATAAACATTTCCGAGCCGAGCCAGTTGCGAATGGGTTGTACCGACCGTAAAACGTCTGCCATTTGTTCCACGAACTCGGAAAGCTCATCCACTTCTAAAAACGAATCCGTAGGATTAAAACTGATATTAATCGTTCCTTCTGCTAAGGTATAAATATCCTGTGGACGATGCTCGGAGGGATATTTGATTGCAGCCTGCTCCACTGGCATAGGACTAAAGGATTTGGGAATATAGAAGCCGATTTCCCCATCCAGTATCGTTCTTGGCTCTAACGCGAGGTGTTCATTTTGAATATGAAAGAGCTTATTTTGTTCAGACATGGAACCATTCTGTTCCGATTCCTGATTTTGAGCTGGAATGGATTGTAAACCACCGTTATTAGCTGTCGTCTGATCCATCAATTTAGCTTTGAGGCTAACAATATGCTCGTCTAGATAGTTCACAGGAAGCCCCCTTTTTTATGAAAAATAAGAGATGATACTTAAATCTTGGAGATAGAAGGAGATATTGAATTGCGAACCCAGCATATGTTTTTATCGGTTAAAAGAGAAATTTAGTTTACAAAATGACCCATTCCGTTGGGAGGCAATGTGTATTTTTGGAAGGAGGCGATTCATTCTATCATCCCTTTTTGTTGTAACAATTCTTTAGTAGCACTCCATAGTTGACGTTGCATAATGATATCCCCACCAGGGTAAGCTGGAACAATGGGCCTTCCAGTGCCGACATTAAAGTATCCACCTGTCACTTCTTGATATTGAGATTCTGTAGCTAAACGAATAATAATGTCCGCTCCTTTTCGCGGATCTCCGATATGCAAAGCATTCAATATTTTGGCAAGTACCGAAGAAAAACCTAACTCACGGCCAAGCCCGGTCACGTTAAATCCTGGATTAAGCGCGTTAACAGTGACCCCAGTTCCATCCAATTGACGTCCAAGTTCTCCCGTATACATAATATTAAGAAGTTTAGTCTTTCCGTAAATTATAGAAGAACCTCTTGCAGTAAAGGCAGATGTTTCTGTCAAATCCTCTGGCAATTTAAGCTTGCCATGGTTACGTGATGCTTCAGAAGCCACATTGACGATCCTTGCATTTTTTGAATTCATTAATGGCTGGAGTAATGTATGTGTTAACAGCCATGGTGCAAGATAGTTTACTGCCATCATTTCTGCAAATCCCTCTGAGGTCACTCGCTGTTCAAAACCATGTAATCCTGCATTGTTCACTAATACATCAATCTTTGGATAATTAGCTTTAATCTCATTTCCAATGCGCCTGACATCTTTCATCAGAGACAGGTCTCCGAAAAAAAAGTGTACCTTAGGATTGGGTACAAGATCCTCTAGAATATTTTTAGTTGTTTCAGCACGCTTTTCATTTCTGGCTGTTAAGACCAGGTGTGCCCCGCGTTTGGCTAATTCAATTGCTGTCAATTGTCCAAGACCGCTAGTAGCACCAGTAATTACTATAATCGGATATGTCGACATATAAATACTCCTCCAAAATCTTGAATAAATTGCATTCATATTACCGTTCTATCGTTTTAGACGCGTTCTGCTTGACAGTTAACCAAATCAAAAATATGATTGATATATATCAAGTATATGCATTTCGATTGATATATGTCAAATATATTTAAGCTAATTTATAATGAGGTGTGTAAACCTATGGAAAATAAAATTCAACATCCAAATTCTACAAGAGTGCAATTAGAACTGGATCTTGGTAAACAGCTTAATGCACTTATAAGTGCATCACATGCACTCAATGTAAGAACTGCGGCACTTTTCGATCCAGCATTACAACCTGCAGCTTTTCTGATTGTACGTTGTCTTCTTTCATACGGTTCGGCGAGCGCTACATTTTTGGCGGAATCCACCGCTATGGATCGAAGCTCTGTCAGTCGGCTTGTTTCTCAGCTTAAGCGCTTGAATTATGTAAAAAGTGAAACCCATCCTGAGGATCGCCGGGGTGTATTGATATCCCTGACAGCTTTTGGCCGTGAAAAAGCCCTGAATGCTTTAAAAGTAAAAGAAAATGAATTTTATCAACGCATTTCAACATGGGAGGATTCCAAGCTTGAAGCGTTTATTGGGATGCTTAAGTGTTTTAACGGACAAACCATAGTTAAAGAAGATGCCTGACTATTTTGGATGAAACCAAGCCTGTGAGCAGGTTCAATGAACCGTAAAAATAGGAGGTGTGCAAAAATGAAAGGAAAACAGATTAGAGAAATCAGGGTATAGGCAGCATGTTGATTGAGCGGCTTGAACAGTGGGGAAAGAAGCATGGATTTTCCGGAATTAAACTGTTATCTCACCCAAGTCGAATACATGCGCACAGGTTCTATGAACAACGTGGGTATCAGTTTACTAAAGACCAAAAAAATTTTATAAAAAGGTTCAAATAATACGTATTTTCATTGGATAGCTGTGTAAGCTTCGTGACACGAGACTCAATGAGGAAATAGCACGAGGCTGTCAGGTAAACAGGCAGCCTCGTGACTGAGGATAGGCGATCATAAGGTTAAATGAGAGGGGAAAAGCCCGTTTAGCCAGGCTTTTGAACCTATTCATTTACAGATGAGATCCGCCACTTGCATCAATCAACTGACCCGTTACCCAGCGGCTGTCTGATGAAGCGAGAAAGGCAGCGATATCCGCGACATCTTCAGGTTCCCCCCACCTTTTGAAGGTTGAAAGGCCAGCGGCAAATTTCTGCCCATCGGGATCTTTTAACGTGCTGTCATTCATTTCTGTATTAATAATGCCAGGCTGGATGGCGTTCACCGTAATATTGCGGCTCCCAAGCTGAAGAGCCAAAACGCGCGTAAGTGTGTCGACCGCACCCTTTGACATGCTGTAGGCAAAAACACTGGGAGAGGCTACACGTGTAACAAATGATGAGATATTGATGATGCGCCCTCCGTCTCTTAGGCGCGGCAAAGCTTGCTGGGTAACAAAAAGCGGTGCTTTGACATTAATGTTCATGACTTCGTCAAGAGATGCTTCTGTCGTCTCTTCCAAGGTTACAATTTGGCCGATTCCAGCGTTGTTGACGAGAATATCGAGTCGATGGTCGCCAGTACGTTCCTTAAGAGCTTCATCCAAGCTCGCAAATAAATCATGAATGCCGTCAAGGGTGCTTAAGTCGGCTCCTATCGTAAAGGCGTTCCCTCCACTTTGCTCAATCTTATGAACCACCTCCTCTGCTTCATGCTGTTTTCTTCCATAGTGTACGGCGACGACGGCACCCTCCTGTGCCAGACGCAGCGCAATGCTGCGACCAATCCCTCGGCTTGCGCCGGTTACTAAAGCAATTTTGCCTTCTAGCTTACTCATATTTTCATCTCCTTAGTCTGGAATTCATGTTTAGTTATATCATGAGGTGATTTTTGAAATGTTGCTCTTATATTCGAATTCAGGGAGATATGCAGACTTCAATAAGGCAGAAATCATGATATTTATCATTGAAAAAAACACATGTGTTTAAATACTTTTTCTAATCTAACTGATTGGTTTAAATTGACCAATGTTCAGAAAAAAGAATCTTCTTCCTTTCCATTTCATCCCTAAAAATGTCTACCAATTAGCAGTTGTATTTAGGCGTTTTTTGTCATACAATTCACCTAATGCTACGGACTCGGTCTTAGAAACAGTAAGGTTTGGACGGTGAATAGGGCGTGGTCTCTTTGTTTATTTACGAATCGTGGAGCTATTTTGTAGTCCGTTCGGCCAGGACTGCGTCAGTCTGAAAAATTAATAATGTTTTGGGGGCAGTTTTCCGGGTCATTAACGTTTGATGATAAACATTTACGAAGGGGAGCGTTCTTTTGGAATCGAAACAATTAACGAGAGGGCTAAAGCCACGGCATGTTGAGCTGATTGCGCTTGGAGGAACAATTGGTGTTGGCTTGTTTATGGGATCAGCAAGTACGATAAAATGGGCGGGTCCCTCTGTGCTGCTGGCTTATCTCTTAGCTGGGATTATTATGTTTTTTATCATGCGGATCATGGGGGAAATGCTGGTTCTCGAACCGGTGACGGGCTCATTCGCTACTTTTGCCCACAAATATATCAGCCCTTTGGCTGGTTTTTTGACCGCTTGGAGCTATTGGTTCTTATGGGTTACGGTAGGTATGGCTGAGGTGACTGCGATTGGGGTGTATGTGGGTTATTGGTTTCCGGATATTCCGCAATGGCTGCCAGCTCTGGCAGGTGTAGTTATTATCGCGTTAGCTAATTTGGCGGCTGTAAAGTTTTATGGGGAATTTGAGTTTTGGTTTGCCATGATTAAGATTGTTGCTATTATCTTTATGCTGGTTGTTGGTACAGGCCTGATCTTTTTTGGTTTAGGTAATGGCGGGCAGCCGATTGGTCTCTCCAACTTATACAGCCATGGTGGTTTTTTTGCAGGTGGTTTAAAAGGTTTTCTATTCGCACTATGTATTGTGACGGCGGCCTATCAAGGTATAGAGATGGTAGGTATTACAGCGGGTGAAGCAGAAAATCCGAAAATGACACTGCGAAAAGCCATTAAAAACATCATCTGGCGTATTCTGATTTTTTACGTGGGTGCGATTTTTGTTATTGTTACGATCTATCCTTGGAACCAGATTGGCGAGATTGGCAGTCCTTTTGTTCTAACCTTTGCCAAAGTAGGGATTGTGGCCGCTGCGGGTATCATTAACTTTGTTGTTCTTACAGCAGCGATGTCAGGTTGCAACAGTGGTATTTATAGCGCGGGAAGAATGTTGTATACGTTGGCTAAAAACGGACAAGCCCCTAAGTTTTTCGGAAAAGTCTCCAAAAGCGGTGTCCCTAAAAATAGTATTATTACGACGATTTCCCTACTGCTGATCGGAGTGCTTTTTAATTACTTATTACCTGATTCAAAACTGTTTCTGTACATCTACAGCGCCAGTGTTCTTCCAGGCATGGTACCGTGGTTTGCGTTAGCAATCAGCCAATTTAAATTCAGGAAAAAATGGAAAAACGAAATGAAGGATCACACTTTTAAGTCTCGTTTTTTCCCAATCAGCAATTACATCACCATTGTCTTCTTATTGCTAGTGATCGTAGGGATGTGGTTCAATCCAGACACACGTATGTCATTGATTGTGGGTGCATCATTTATGGCGCTCGTCGTTGTTGGATATTTTGTCTTTGGCATAGGAAAGCGGCAGAGAATTGAAGACTAGAGGAAAACTAGAAGCTTGTTAAATATGTAAAATTTGCCGAGTGTCATTCAGGGTTATATCCTGATTTCGCTCGGCATTTTTTACGTGAGGTTATCCTTTTCACACAGTCAGCCTTAATATAAATAGAATCTAGTGTATTCTATATTCTAAAGGACAGACTGTGGTACATCAAATGAATAAAGAACAAAATTATTCTTATCTCTTTCTAAAATTTAACTGTCAGTATAATTACTGAAACGCTATAATGCATTGTATTAAGAAAAAAGAAGGAGAAGGTATGATGTTGAAAAAATGGCCATTATTATTCATGCTAGGTATTATCATGCTGGCATCTGTAGGCTGGAACAGTGGAGTATCTCATGCGAGTTACTATTTTGAATACACTTGGGAGAAGTACAAGGGGACTGAGGTCAGGACCTACAAGTTGACTCCAGTACCTGGCAGAGCAGGACAAATGGATCAGGAAAAGTTCTTTGCTGCTATTAGCAAAACCCCGAATGTGTATGGAGGGTTCAGCGGCTATAGAACAGAGAAAACAACCGGAGTTGCGACCAAGAGTGTAACAGATGGGGTTTATAAATATTCGGTTATTGATTCTGCTAGCAATCAGGAGCCTGAGGTCGTAGAGTATATAAATCCTACTAGTGGAGTTCCACACAAATGGAACGGAACCGATGATATTCGCGTTTTTATGAGAGGGTCTGAAGCGGCTTCTTTGGCAGAGCTGTTTTATGAGGGGACTCCAACGGAAGAACGATATCATTTTAATGCTAACGATGTCTATTTAGTTACATTCCGGTCCAGTACAGTAAAACCGATCAGTGAAATGTCTGCTGAAGCGTTAGTTGAAGAAGGAACCCCTACGTTTATCAATCAAGAGTTGGTAGGCCAAATAAAGGGCAAAGATCCTGCTGCTTATCCGGCAAATGGAATTTTAAACGGCTACTTTTATGTTTATAAAGGTTCTGAAATAAAAGTGAATTAAAAGAGCAGGCAGGATTTAATAAACTTATCTACACAAGAACGAGATAACATTGTGTATTCTTCATACTCATGAGGATACATGATGTTATCTTTTGTTTTATTTGTAGGCGTGACCAAAATAGCAGTCTAATAAGGTGATAAGCATTTAATTCCCAATGAAAACCATTGTTAAGTGATTGGGATATACGGCTTTAAAAGTATATTAATTAGCATAAGGACAGAATTACTTTTTTTTACTGGCCTTATTCAATTCCAGGGGGATTATTCCGATAATTTAATTATATACAGTTTGGTGTTAATGGAAATGAAAATTCGTTTTGAAAACAAGTGGGGTTATTTTCAAAGTTGAAACAAAGGAACAGGTGAAAATGATCCAATGCTATCTCTTAAAGGTGGTGTAATGATCTAAAATAATGAGATGTGAGAAAAAGTTAAAACGAATTAGGCAATACATGACTGGTTTACTGGCTGTTTGGTTGTTCTGTATACATACTGTGCCTGTTTTTGCAGATAGGGCCTTTAACGATATTGAACATTCCTACGCAGCGGATGCGATTGAGGCCATGGCTGCTCAAGGTTATGTTACGGGTTATCAGGATGGCAGTTTTCGACCTGTATTTTTTATTTCGCGGCAGGAATGGGCTAGCATCTTCGCTAAAACCTTAATACGTACACCGAATGACAAAAACGTTATTTCTTTTCGTGATGTTTCTCCCTGGGCTCTACCTTATGTTCAGATCTTGCAGAAAGAGAACATTACGAAAGGAATTAGTGATCAATTATTTGGTGCCAAGCACAATATGACTCGTCAGGATATGGCCGTTTGGTATGCCCGGTATTTTGGTGTTTCTGAAGATACCCGGTTTGCCGGTATATCCAGTTTTGTGGATCAATCTGATATATCAGACTATGCACAAACGAGCGTGTGGCTGATGGAGCGATTAGAGCTGATAGAGGGAGATACGAATCATTATTTCCATCCCAAAAAATTTGTGACACGACAAGATGCCACGTTGGTTGCTTATCGGGTATGGCTAGGCGGTGACGATCTGAGAGGGCGTGCCAAGCGTTTGCTGGAGTCAGGTAACGGAGCTGGAACGATGAATCAGCCGCCTAGCCTGCCGGAACCGGACAAACCAGTGGTCGACTTGGCACCGGAAATTAGGCCCCAACCTGTGAATCCGGAAATTGAGGAGCCTGAAAGACACAGCTCAAAGCCCAAGCCACCGGTACCTGATCCCAAGCCACCGGTACCTGATCCTAAGCCACCGGATCACTCTTCGGATTTTGTAGTGGATGAGGTCGTAATCAAGGCGCCGGAGCTCATAAATCAACCGGAAACGTATCCTTCGTATCAGCTGTCCTTTCAGCTCTACAAAGAAGGGCAGCCGGTAAGCATTCCCGCTGCCAGCGTTACAAGTGTTACTTATACATTTAGTGATGCATTAGGTGTGTTTGATGAACAGGGGAAAATCGCACATGCTGAAAATATCCCTGCTGCAGATGGTATGATTCCTGTCGAGTTGGAAGTCACCATTGCCAAACCTTATCGGGTGCTTAAAGCACAGACCAAGCTGATTGTTAAGGAGAAGACTCCTCCACCAGAGGCTCCGAATGTAATCAGGTCCGTATACTTGGCGACGTACACCATTTCACAGGCCACTAATCTAGACCCTGCAGCCTGGAGCATGCCCTATGTATTTCACAATGCAAAGGGAGAGGTCATACCGCTCGGTTCGTTGCCGTCAGACTTGAAGCTTCGGATAGAGGATTCCAGTGGAATATTTGATGAGGATGGACGTATTGTCAATCTGCATTTGATTCCGGCAGTGAACTCGGTCATTCCATTCAAGATCGAGGTTGAATCACCATCACAGGGAATTCACTTCATATCCGATGCCGAGTTAACTGTAGTACCAGGTGAACGCAAAAAGCAATATTTTGCTGTCTCCATAATGCTGCAGGGACAAGGAGGCAGTGCGACCACGGTAGACCAAATTAAGCAGGCTCGTCAGTTGCTGATGGATCACTTTGGCCCCAACTTAAAAGTGACCTGGGCGATGGAAAATACATTTGTTTTTGTAGACACGAATCGCCCGCAGCTTAAACAGGTTTTGGCATACGTGGATCAGTATGGCGATGAAGTCGGGATTATGGACGGATATGCGAATAACCTGTACAATCTTCCTATTTGGGAAGCACGGATGGACGAGTGGCTGTATATGTATCGTTATAATGCACTCAATGAGCTGCACC
This sequence comes from Paenibacillus sp. Aloe-11, assembly GCF_000245715.1. NCBI lineage: Bacteria > Bacillati > Bacillota > Bacilli > Caryophanales > Paenibacillaceae > Paenibacillus > Paenibacillus sp. Aloe-11. The sequence goes on from NZ_JH601047.1 coordinate 73,312, forward strand.
AAGGCGGTACGATGGGATCACCTTCGGTGTTTGAAAGCATGGATACAGACCAATATCGGAAGTATCTGCCTAAATCATTGACCAGCTTTACAGTGAATCCTGAGCAGGCCCAATGGCTTAAAGATCATTATAAGATCACTTCAGCCATGGGGTGGTCGGCTACACAGTATAATGCTAACGACATGTATGGTGAGGGTTCACCTTTGATGCCTTACTGGTCCAATAAGGATAATCCGATTGTTCCCGCACAGGGGCTTACTGATAATAGCGGTATCGTGTTTATGAACTCGATTACGATTGATCCCATTGGATCGCGCTATACAGGAGTTTCCTCACGCTGGACGCTCCATCCAGGTGACCCATATATGAATGAAACGGATGCGGCACCACAACTGTATATAGCACAGCAATATCTGGATAATCCTTATCAACGTTTAAATACGGTAAACTACATGTCCATTATTCTGGGTATCAACTCGTTTGCCCAGAACCAAAACTCTTCTCAAATATGGGATAACTTTGTGAATCACTTCCCTGTTGACCGTGAGGTCGAGATTGTGGGAGTGGACGGACTGAAGCAGATTTATGAATCGTCAGCTGGATCGAATAATGATCACTCGGAATTTACACTCATGTTTAGGGGCTCGGGCTTTAAGACGCCCATGGGCTCCAATAATTCGCCGGCCAATCTGCGTTACTTGTGGACTGAAAACGCCTCACAGCGGATCATTTTATCCAAGGAGGATGGAGATGCGGCATGGTCCATTATTGATTTTACTGACTATACCCGCAGTCCGATTCCGAAGTTACCATACAACCTGGATAAGAAAACGGATGTAAGCTATGTCACCGGAAGGAACTTCAAGCTAGCTCCTACGGCTCCGTTAACAGCAGATGAAATCCAGCGCGTAAAGAATCGTTTGAAGGAGATTTATTTCTCAGAAAAAGTGAACTATCAGTAAATGTTTGGAGCAACAGGATATTTTAAGATTTGAGAGGTTTTATGAAAAAGGGGGCGTCCCAAAAGCCATGGAAATGGCTAGAGGACGCCCCTTTGCATTAGAGAAAGATATTCGTTGGTGGTTAGACCCATTCAATAACCTGATCCACAGACCGCCGGGTTTTTCCGCGCGGCTCATTCAGGCGGTATCCAAAAGCCACCATGCAGGAAATACCGAAATGCTCGGCATCCATGATGCCTTCCTCGGAGAGAATACGTTCGATTTCCTGTTTATTAAAGCCTTCGATCGGACAGGAGTCAATGCCGATTTGAGCTGCGGCTGTCATCATATTGCCCAATGCGATGTAGGTTTGTCGACAGGCCCACTCGAACATCGCTCTTTCATTGTCTTCCAGTCCAAAATCTGATTTCAGGAAGGCGTCATATACTTTCTCTTTGCCTTGCATAACTTCAGCAGGCAATTGCTGTACGTTTTCCATCATACCCTTGATGTAATCGGATGAGGCTGCCATATCTTTAGGCAGTCTGGAGAGGATGAGTACAAAATGGCTTGCTGTTGGCAGCTGTTTTTGGGCACCCCAGGAGTAAGGCAGCAGCTTCTCGCGCATAGCATTACTTTGGACGACAACGAACTTCCAGGGCTCAAAGCCAAATGAACTCGGGGATAAACGACCTGTTTCAAGAATAAAATCGAAGTCGGAATCGCTAATTTTTTTA
>NZ_JH601047.1:75011-87934 GCF_000245715.1 Paenibacillus sp. Aloe-11
ATGTCTGAACTCATATGCGGACAAGATTTGATGTTTAGTGGTTGTTAAGGTTTCCATTGTTTTTACACTCCTTATGAATATGGATTAGAATTGACGCTTACCGAGTGGCATGCTTAATATTAGAATATACATGATCGTTTTTGAAGTACGCACATTAATGTGCTGTAGTATAAAAAATGTTACCAAGGGGGAGAAAAACCTATGCGCAATCGGAAGGGTGGCTTTGGGGAATGTCCTACTGGAAATGATCAGGCATGTCCTGTGGAGTACACGCTGGACGTGATTGGGGGCAAGTGGAAAGGGGTTATTTTATACCATCTCATGTATGGAACAAAGCGGTTTAGTGAATTTCGGCGTATTTGTCCGGGAATTACACAGCGTATGTTGACACTCCAATTGCGCGAGCTGGAAGAGGACGGTGTAGTTCATCGGGAGGTTTACCAGCAGGTTCCACCCAAGGTCGAATACTCCCTAACTGAATTTGGAAGAACTCTGATCCCGATTATCAACCTGATGAAGGACTGGGGAGAAAATTATAAAACCAAGCAACGTCCAGCAGACAGCCGCCTTCAACATCCGAGCCCCAATTTGTAGCATGCCGAGACAGACCTCACGACAAAAGACTTGTCATCCATTGACAGGTCTTTTCCCTTTTTACCTACTGTGGAAGCTGATCTATTCCAGTTAGGCTATGCTATCAATTTTAGTTGACAACATGAAGGCAGCCTGATATATTTCTTACGATATTGATAATCATTATCACAAATATATAAGGCTATTTCCATATTACATAGGGGGCTCATATGTTGAAGAAAAAATCGTTTTTTATGCTGACTACTTTGATGCTTGTATTGTCTGTATTCATTAGCGCTTGCAGCGGAAGCAATAATGGAAGTAATTCCGCTCCAGCTTCAGGGGATAAGAAAGAGCCAACTTCGGCTGAGACGAGAAGCTTTAAAACGGTAAAAGGGGATATTCAAATTCCAGTCAAACCACAGCGCATTGTAACGGATTTCTATGGTGGGGAATTATTGTCCGTAGGAGCTAATGTGGTGGGTGTAGAGCCGACTGCGTTTCAAAATCCTTTTCTGACCGACTTGCTCAAGGAAAAAGGGACCAAAGAAGTGGGTGACCCGACCAATTTGGAGAAGACATTGGAACTCAAACCCGATCTGATCGTGGTTATGAAGGATACGAATTACGAGGCTTTGTCTAAAATCGCACCTACTCTGTATATTCCGTATGGCACGACGACCAATATTTACGATACCGTGAAGCTGTTCGGTGACATCACCGGGGAGAAAGAAAAGGCAGAGCAATTTATTGCTGCATTTGATAAAAAAGCTGCTGAAGGCCGCGTACGTCTTAAAGGCGTGATTGACGAAAAGGCAACCTTCGGCCTGTATGAGCTGACGGACAAGAATGCACTTTGGATATTTGGAGATAATGCGGGCCGGGGTGGACAAGCTGTATACAATGCGCTCAAGCTGAATATGCCGAAGAAGACAGCGAACTCCAAGGAACAAACCGTACAGCTTTCGATGGAGGTACTGCCGCAATATGACGCAGATTATATGTTCCTGACGACCTATGATCCGGAGAAAAAGGGTGACGCGCTTAAGCAGCTGAAATCGTCTGCCGTGTGGGGGAACCTGCCTGCGGTGAAGAACAATAGAGTGTTCTTTAACGATTTTGATACGTATTATCGTTATGATCCGATCGCAATTACCGGACAGATTGATATGATCGTTGATATGCTGATTGAAAGAGAAAAAGAGAATAAAGCGAAAAAATAGGTAAACTGTGTACATGCCTTAGCAAAGCAATAACGAACCAGCCAAAACATAAATTATGTTTCGGCTGGTTCGTTTTATTGAGATTTACCATGTCAGGTTTTGCTGCAGCATATTCGGCAGATCGACCTTCTTATTTCGTCGAAGTGGTAGTCGTGATGGTGATCGTATCTTCTTTTTGTATCCAATCTACCTTGGCCCCTAGCGTCTCGCTGATTAATCGCAGAGGAAGATAGGCAATACCATTCACCGTGAACGGAGGGCTGGTGAGCTCCACAGGTTTACCGTTAACTGTTGTTTGGCTGGTTTTGAGATTCAATTGTAGAGAGACAGGAGTGGCTCCTGTCTTGGACTGAATAATTTTCGCTACTTTATTGTTGGAGTCAAAGGTGACTTCGGCCCCCAGCTTGTCAAAAACAGAACGGAGGGGAATGAACGCCTGCCCGTTTCGAGTAATCACACCGTTACTCAAGGGGACAGGTGTACCGTTGAGACGGACGAGAATCGGCTTTTGTACAGGAACCGGCGTACTGTAAAGAAATTCGTAATCCCCTATGCCGAGCTGCGCATGTTTGTTGACTCCCCAGCCCCACAGGCTGCCGCCCGTTTTTTGCATGATCACATGCCTTGGGCCTGCTTTGATGCTTTGAATATTTTGGGCAAGTAATGTAAAGTGGGCATTTGACGATAATTTTTCACCTTCCAAGGAAGCTCCATAAACATTCCCCTCTGTGGTTAGTGCAAGGATAGAGCGTTCAACGATGAAGGCGTCTTTAACATTCCTTACACCCGTCAACAGTACAGGATTATTTTCATTGTGATAGGCTGTACTATCCGAGTAGCCTGTGACTGTAGCACCCCAGAACCACAGCCGACCTTGCCGATCTATCGCGAGGTTGGTACGGCCATTAGATTTGATCGTCTGGATTCCTGTTAAGGATTGAATCTGCGAAGCCGTTGTAGTGTCGGATAAGGCAGCGTTTGTATCAAATTCCTTGGGCCATGTCCACACGGTACCGTCTTTTTTTAAGGCTATGTTTTTCGCGATTGCCGTAATATCCTGTAATGAGGAAATAGGTTTGATGCCCTGCAAGCCTTTTGTATTTTTCCACACACTGCCGTCTTTTTTTAAGAAAATCCAGCTTTCCTCATATTCTGGTCTTTCTTCATAGTAGCTGTCTATATTTGCAACCTCGTCGATACCAGCTACAGTTTGAAAAGGATCCAAGATGTCGCCATTGTTGTGCCAATCAGCGGAATATACGCTGCCTTCGGTACTTAGGGCAAGCACATGATCATTTAAACCACTTACAGCTGCGAGGTTCTGTACTTCTTCCAGAGGAATGAATTTCACGGCTTCAGCAATATTATTTCTTGGTACATACCAAGCGGATTGGTCTTGTAAGGTAAATACCAGATCGCCTTCGTTGAAGATATTAGAAAATGTTTTTACAACGTCCGCCTTACCTTCTACGCGAGTAGGAACAGATTGATTATAGCCCCACAACCACAAGCTTCCATCGGATTGAATCAGACTCCCAGAATCATAGGAACGAATACGGGAGTCTGATTCTTTTTCGGCCGCCCATGCACTAGAGCTGAACAACAATAACGCGATCATACTGAGTAATAGAGTCCGCCTTTTCATACGCTTTTCCTCATTTCTTCATCAGTTATATAAGATAAAAACCAACATCTTGGGAAATATCCCCTTATCCATAGACGTTAAATATTTAGAAAGGTTTTCCACAAATTGATGAATTCCAATAAAATAGCCTCCAAACCCATGTTCAGAGACGGGGGTTGGAGGCTATTTTTGAGCATGGAAGCAGAATATGATTTGGGAAAAGTTAACTCAATGGCTCACCCTGCTATAAACGGACTAATTTGCGATTCGGCTGCGCACGATCAATAAGGTTTGTTCTTTGATTTGTGCAATTTCACGGATGATCGCAGCTGTTTTGGCTTCATAGGATTGTTTGACATCCAGGTCCTTTAGCGAGGCAAGGTTAATGTCAACGGTCAGCAGGGCGGATTGTGCAGCAGCTTCAAACAGGATCGCGCCTATGCCAAGATCAGAAATAACATTTTTATTGGACGTCTCTGCAATACGGCAGGCATGGGACAATCCGTCCCGGCATACTTCCAGCAGACGCATTGGTACCTCAATGGCAGCAATCACCGCGGTCTGTAGAGAATGGGTACGATAACGCTTTTCTTCGTCTGTTCCTTTGGGGAGCTTGAGCGCCGTCATGTACTGTTCAAAGGATCGGATGTCTGCGGCCATCAGTTCCTCACAGCGTGTGGTCAGGTTTTCCATGCTGCGAATCACTTCGGTAATTTGTTCGTGGATGTGCGCGAACTTTTCTCCTTGTGAAAGGTTGGCGGTCATGGAGGTCATCGCCGCGCCCAGCGCCGCAGCCAGTGCGGATATACTTCCCCCTCCGGGCGTAGGAGCTGCGCTTCCAGCCTCTTTCAGAAATTGTCGAATGGAATCATTCCACGACAGTTCACTCATGAATAAACCACCTCTCGGGAGTATTGTTGCAGTTCAATTGCTTTGAGCAGATTTTTATACAGGATGGCAGTCGTTAATGTGCCGACACCGCCAGGCACGGGAGAAATCGCATGTATCTTTTCCCCAACGTCTACAGCGGCATCCCCGACTATTTTTCCCTCCAGCGTCTCGTTAATTCCCGCATCTACCAAAATCAGACCGGGATGCACCATATCCGATGTAATTACATCAGGGCATCCGACTGCGACGAAGGCAATATCTGCATGACTCAAATGTTCTGCAATATCACGTGTGCCCGCATGACAGGCGGTGACGGTGGCATTTTCTCTTTGCAGCATGTGAAAAAGAGGGAGTCCCACGGTCTGTCCGATGCCGACTAGAGTGACATTTTTGCCTGCCAAGGTGTGGCCGTAATGCTTGAGCAGCTCAATACAGGCTTGAGGTGTAGCGGGATACAGTCCGGCTTCACCAGTAACGGTAGCCAGCTTATTACCCGGGGTAATTCCATCAATATCCTTGTACGGGGCGATGGACTGTTTAATGACAGAGGCGGATAGATGTCGGGGAAGGGGCAATTCCAGCATAATGCCATGTACATGCGAAGCTTCGTTCAGGCTGTCGATCAGGTGCAGGAGCTCGGCTTCTCTAACATGACGGTCAAAGGTATGGAGATGAAAGGAGATGCCCAGCTTCTCCGCTATTTTTTGCTTGGTCCGGGCGTAGTAGGCAGAGGCAGGATCGCCTTCTACCAATAAAGTTGCCAGATGGGGACGATGTCCTTGCTGGTTGAGCTGTTCCACCTGGGAACGGATCGTTGCATACACTTGCTCAGCTGCTTCTTTGGATTTCATAATGATAGCCATTGTTCGGGCCTCCTCTGAATTTATCGCACAAATGATGGAATCAACAGGGTGTCATGGTCTTGTAAAACAAAAAAAAGTATTTGCACAAGGTCGTCAGGATAGACGAATCCTCTGCAAATACTTCTCCCAGGCGAACGGCACGCTTTTGTTTGTATGCTCCCTCGTGGTTTATTCCACTGACTTCGCCAGTCACATACAGCGTTATTTGCTTTATATTTTAGCAAATAATCTCCCGAAAATAAACCCGTGAACCATTGGTAAATGGCTAAATGATTTAATGATATGACAAATGTCATACTCCCGAACTGACGTTTATGACTACAGCGGCCAGAGGCAGCTCCTTATACTGAGGTTAGATCTACATGTGCGTCTGACGAAGATCAAGGTACAGACGTCATTTTTAAAGGAGGATTAACATTAAGTATGGCACAGCCTTCATTAGCCCAATTGAAAAAAAATATGGCTCCTTACGAAAAAATAAATACGAAATCCAGCGTTCTGCAGCTCATTAACACCTTGGGTCCGCTGATCCTGCTATGGTATGCGGCTTATCTCAGTCTGTCGGTATCCTATTGGGTGACGCTTCCGATTATTGTTATTGCTTCAGGGTTTGTGGTAAGGACATTTATCATTTTTCACGATTGTGGTCATCAATCCTTCTTCAAAAGCCGCAGGCTGAACGACATTGTGGGAACGATTACAGGTGTTATTACGCTCTGTCCGTATCATCAATGGAAAAATAGTCACGCGGTCCACCATGCAACCAGCAGTAATCTCGATAAAAGAGGTACAGGGGATATGTGGGTACTTACAGTGGAAGAGTACGCACAGGCTACTACATGGACACGGCTGGCTTATCGCATATACCGGAACCCTTGGGTTATGTTCGGATTGGGTCCGATTTATACTTTTTTGCTCTCCTATCGGTTTAACGTCAAAACAGCAAAGCGTAAGGAAAAAATAAACACTTATATCACAAATATATCTATCATCGCCTTGTATGCATTGTTGTGCTGGGCTATTGGCTGGCAGTCGTTTCTGCTGATACAGGTGCCAATCTTTTTTGGTTCAGGCATGCTGGGAATCTGGCTGTTTTATGTGCAGCATCAGTTTGAGGATTCGTATTTTGAGCATGATGAAGAGTGGAGCTATATCAATGCAGCCGTAGAAGGCAGCTCTTATTACAAGCTACCTAAAGTATTGCAATGGATTACGGGGAATATCGGCTTTCATCACGTCCATCACTTGAGTCCCAAAGTGCCAAATTATAATTTGGAGAAGGCACATGAAGCGACCCCACTGCTGCAAAAAGCGACCACCATTACCATGAGCAGCAGTCTGCAATCTCTGAAGTTCCGGCTTTGGGATGAAAGCACGAAAACCTTTTTGACCTTTAAACAAGTGAAGCCGCTGCTGGGCAAACGTGTTGCTGTTCCGAAACCCATTCCTGCACCTGTAGTGAGCACGGAAAGAAAATGAACAGAAAGAAAACGATTGGTACGCATTTCGATATGATAAGATAAGGGACAAAAGGAATGTGAAGGAGAGAAGGGTAGGCAAGATGCAAAAATGGTATCAGATTTTCCAAAAAAATACGGGACTTAGCCCTTATGTGTGGGTTGTCTTTTACATCCTGCCCTTTTATTATTTCAGTTCCTCCTCTACTAGTCATATTATTCTGGGCACCGCCATTATTTTAGTGTTTTTTGCTTGTTATGTGCTGGCTTTTGTTTCGCAGGGCTGGCTGGTATACTTCTGGACCAGTGTACAGATTGTCATATCGATTACCATGACGCTGCTGTTCAGCTATATGTATTTTTCCATATTTATCGCTTATCTGATGGGAAATATTAAAAGTAAATCCGCATTCACGACACTGTATATTGTTCTGATGGTTGTTACGATTGGACTGATCAATTATGGTTTTGTTTCTGAAAATCCTGTTTTTATCAAGCAGATTCCTTTTATTTTGCTCAACCTGATTGGTGTGATTCTTCTTCCAATCACGAATTTTAATCGTAACAAAAGTGATCGGCTTCAAGTACAATTAGAGGATGCCAATAAGAAAATATCGGAATTGATTAAGCTGGAAGAGCGGCATAGAATTGCACGTGACCTGCACGATACCTTGGGTCAGAAGCTGTCGCTCATCGGACTGAAAAGCGACCTGGCGGGCAAACTGATGGATCAGTACCCGGAGCGGGCTCGGAATGAAATTAACGATGTTCGGCTTACGGCGAGAAGCGCGTTAAAAGAAGTGCGGGAAATGGTGACTCAAATGCGCGGCATGCGATTAGAGGATGAGCTGCTGCGTATCCGACAGATTTTAAAGGCTGCTCATATTGAATTGACCCTGGAGGGCGACCCGAAGCTGAAGCATACATCATTAATGAACGAAAATGTGCTTAGTATGTGTATGAAGGAGGCGGTGACCAATGTGGTTAAGCACAGTGGAGCCACCGCTTGTTCCATCATCATTGAGCCGTCTCGCAAGGAATTGACCCTTCGGATTCAGGATAATGGGACAGGCGTTATGGGAGAAAATGCAGTTTTTCGGGGACATGGCCTGCAAGGAATAAAGGAAAGACTCGAATTTGTGAATGGATGTATGGAGCTGCATTCAGATGAGGGAACGACCCTGGTCATCAAAGTGCCCAATATCACTGAAAAGCCGAACGAGGAGGTGGGGCCGTGATTCGAATTGTCATTGCGGAAGACCAGCGTATGCTGCTCGGTGCTCTTGCTTCGCTGCTGGACCTGGAAGAGGATATGAAAGTAGTCGGAAAAGCGAGCAACGGGGAAGAAGCTGTAGAGCTGGTCAAGCTGTACCAGCCGGATATATGCATCATGGACATCGAAATGCCGATAAAGAGTGGATTGGATGCGGCTGAAGAACTCAAGGGATTGAACTGCAAAGTGATGATTTTGACCACATTTGCTCGCCCCGGGTATTTTGAACGGGCCATCAAGGCAGGTACGCACGGCTATTTGCTCAAGGATAGTCCCAGTGAAGAACTGGCTTCCTCCATTCGCAGTATTATAGCGGGTCGTCGCATTTATGCCCCGGAACTGGTCGATGATGCCTATGCCGAAGTCAATCCGTTAACTGAGCGTGAGAAGACCGTATTGGCACTCATTGCTGATGGGAAGAACACGAAGGAGATTGCTGGTGAACTGTATTTAACGACAGGGACGGTGCGCAATTACATCTCAGTCATTCTCGACAAGCTGGGTGTCAGCAACCGGATTGAGGCCATTACACGTTTTAATGAAAAAGGCTGGTTTAAATGAGTGACTGGCAGAAATATTTGAGCAGAAACAGAGATGGCTATGAAGCAGGATATGGCAGCTCTGTTTTTTTATTTTATCCATAGATTTGATATGCCTTTAACATACTTCCTTGTGATACAATAGGATAGTTGTCTACAGGATGGACTGGAGTACAAGGAGGAACGGAACCGCATGAAACATGCCCCTTTTATCGCTGTTGAAGGACCTATCGGAGCAGGTAAAACAACGTTGGCTTCGATGCTTTCAACCGAGCTGCATATGCCGATCATTAAAGAAATTGTTGAGGAGAACCCGTTTCTCGACAAATTTTATCAAAATATAGATGAATGGAGCTTTCAACTGGAAATGTTCTTTCTCTGCAACCGATACAAGCAGCTGGAGGACACCGGCCTGCAATATCTTGAGAAGGCTCAGCCTGTTATTTCTGACTATCATATCTACAAAAATCTGATTTTTGCCGAACGTACACTTAAGGGTATAAAGCTTGAAAAATATCGTAAAATTTATCACCTGCTGACAGATGACATGCCTAAGCCGGACATTATCATCTATATTAGAGCCGATTTGGATACTTTGCTGGGCAGAATTCGTAAGCGGGCACGTTCGTTTGAACAGGAGATGGACCCCGCCTATCTAGAGCAGTTAATTAAGGATTATGATAAAGGCATTCAGTTTCTTGCTGAGCAATCCCCTTCGCCCCGTATATTGACCATAAATGGGAATGAGATTGATTTTGTAGAAAACCAAGCACAGTTCGAACAAATTGTTTCCGATGTAAAGGAGCTTATTCAATGAATAATTACAACATTCCCGCGAATGCCCTGATTACGGTAGCGGGCACGGTAGGTGTAGGGAAATCCACGCTAACGGCAGCTTTGGCTGAACGCCTTGGCTTTAAAACCTCTTTGGAGCAGGTTGATCATAATCCGTATCTGGAAAAGTTTTATCATGATTTTGAAAGATGGAGCTTCCATCTGCAAATTTATTTTCTCGCTGAGCGCTTCAAGGAGCAAAAAAATATTTTCTTGTCCGGTGGAGGCTTTGTGCAGGATCGTTCCATTTATGAGGACACAGGTATTTTTGCGAAAATGCATGCCGATCAGGGAACGATGAACCCTACGGATTATGAAACGTACACGAGCCTGTTTGAGGCGATGGTGATGACGCCATTTTTCCCGCATCCCGATGTGCTGATCTACCTGGAAGGCAGCCTACCATCCATACTGAACCGGATCAAGGAACGCGGTCGCGAGATGGAGATTCAGACCGAGAGAGCCTATTGGGAGCAAATGCATCGCCGATATTCCAATTGGATCAACGAATTCGATGCCTGCCCTGTACTGCGTCTGAATATTGATGAGTATGATGTACATGACCCGGCTTCTATGGATGCCATTTTGACAGAAGTAGGCAAAGTGATTTCCAAAAAATAAGTTTTACTCACCGTCCAAGAGGACGGTTTTTTTGCGTTATATACTCTAAATAAATTTGCACATATATGCAGATAAGCTCACTGAAAATGATTCATCAGGAATATAGTCTAACGCCTATGAAGCTGGTATATTTTAGTGGATATAAATAAGAACATACGTTCTATTTTATGTTTTCTTATTGAAGGTCGTGGTATAATATGAGCAGATGGAGCTGATTCTATTGGTAGAAATGCTGGATCCCCGGAATGACTTTTTGTTTAAGCGTATTTTTGGAAGTGAGGAAAATCGTGATGTGCTTTTAACTTTCCTGAATCGTACTTTCGAGGAAGCGGGGAAACCTCCATTAACAGAAATTATACTTTTGAATCCGTATACGGATAAAGACGCACCACGTGATAAGCAGTCTATTTTAGATATTCGAGCCAGAACGTCGGAAGGTCAGCTTATTAATGTGGAAATGCAGCTTTTTAATAAATATGACATGGATAAGCGAACCTTATTCTATTGGAGTAAGCAGTACGCAGGACAATTATATGAAGGCCAATCTTACAAAATGCTGAGAAAGTGTGTGACAATCAACATTTTGAATTACTCTTTCCTGCCGAACAGCCGGTATCATAATGTGTTTCATTTGACGGAGGACCGTACGGGCATTCCGTTTAGTGATGATATGGAGTTGCATTTTCTAGAGCTGCCCAAGCTGGATGAGCAAGTTGTCCCGGCTGGCAGCGGCGGTTTGGTCAACTGGCTTTTATTTTTAAAGGGAATTAATCCATCTCAATGGGAGGTGCTAGCCATGAATGAACCTGGTTTGAAAAAGGCGATGACTACGCTGGAGTTTCTAAGTCAGGATAAAGAGGCACGTTTACAGTATGAAGCCCGACAAAAGTACCTGCATGATGAGGCTTCTATGATTGAAGGCGCAAGGGAAGAAGGCTTGAAGCTAGGAATGGCTGAGGGAAAGCTCGAAGGTAAAGCTGAAGGAGAGCGCCAAAAAGCTCTTGAAATTGCACGGAACATGCTGAATATGGGCCTTGAAATCGAAGTGATTGTAAAAGCGTCTGGCTTATCCGAATCAGAAGTCCGCGCATTGAAGGCATAAAATTAAAAACATACAAATGACTGTAGTACAATCAGAAATAATTGGAGCTGATGACTACAGTCTTTTTTTGTCGAATAAAGGATGGTGAAGAACAAGATATATCTACGATATAGTGGACAAGCCTTGGTTAGAATGCGAGAATAGATACATACATTTGAATGAGAATGACTCACGGGGAGGATGGGATACTTTGATGCGCTTTGGCATTATTGGAACCAACTGGATAACGGAGAGGTTTATTCAAGCCGCGATGGAGACGGACGAATTTTCCCTGACCGCGGTATACTCACGAACAGAGGATAAAGGCAAAGCTTTTGCTGCTCAATATAACAGCCAAGCAGAGGTTTTTACAGACCTGGCTCAAATGGCTGCCTGCGATCAGGTGGATGCCGTATATATTGCCAGTCCCAATTCCTTGCATGCGGAGCAGGCGATTATGTGTATGAATCACGGAAAGCATGTGCTCTGTGAGAAGCCCTTTGCTTCGAATGCAACAGAGGTGCGGAGCATGATCGAAGCCGCACGCAACAACAATGTTCTGTTGATGGAGGCCGTTAAATCCACGCTTATGCCCAACTTTAAAATCATAAAGGAACATATGTATAAAATAGGCCGGGTCCGACGTTATTTTGCAAGCTACTGTCAATACTCCTCACGCTTTGATGCCTTTAAGCAAGGAAACGTATTAAATGCCTTCAATCCGGCTTTTTCCAATGGTTCCTTGATGGATTTGGGAGTGTATTGCTTATACCCTATGGTGGCACTGTTCGGCAAACCGGATGAGGTTCGTGCAGTGGGTGTGCTATTGTCCTCTGGCGTCGATGGCGAGGGCAGTATTGTGATGCGATATCCTGATATGGATGCAGTCGTCATGTATTCCAAAATTACCGATTCCTATCTGCCTGCTGAAATTCAGGGTGAGAATGGAACGATGGTGATCGACAAAATCAGTCAGCCCTATGAGGTGAAAATCCATTATCGGGACGGCACCATAGAGGATTTGACGAAAGCTCAGACACGTGAGCCGATGTATTATGAAATTCAGGAGTTTATGGATCTGATCAAAATTGGAGAACACAACAGTTCCATTAACTCATTGGAGTGTTCACTTGCAGTCGCTGAAGTGATGGAGGATGCAAGACAGCAGATCGGCCTTCGTTATGAAGCGGATTTGAAAAATATGTCTGCGCATTAGTTTGTTGAATGATCAATATGACACGAGCATAAAGGCTGCCGATTTTGCAATTTTGCAAATATACGGTAGTCTTATTTTGCTTGTAATACTTCCACCCTGTTCGGCAGCTTCCAAAACGTACATAATGCAATGAGCAGATACAACATTCGAAATGAAGTCACTACAGGAGGAAAAAAACAATGGCTTATCAAGAAATCCATGGCGTACGGGTATGGGGAGCGCCCGATACAGGAGCATTATCACAAGCACGTACGTGTGCGGAGAATGGCAATGTGATTCAGGCGCTGCTGATGGCGGATCATCATAAAGGCTACAGTCAGCCCATCGGCGGTGTAGTGGTGTATGACGGACAAATTTCCCCTTCGGGCGTCGGCTATGATATTGGCTGCGGAAATAAAGCGGTAAGAACCAAATTGTTTGCGGCAGATGTTAAGCCCCACATTTCATCCATCATGGATAAAATTGCACGTCAGGTTTCGTTTGGCGTAGGTCGTGTGAATGCGGTTCAGGTCGATCATGAGCTGTTCGATGATCCCGATTGGGCGGTATATGCAGCGATTGGGAAACAGGAGCATGACAAACTCAAGTCCCTGGCGAGAGAACAACTGGGTACGGTAGGAAGCGGTAATCATTTTGTTGATGTATTCATAGAGGAAGCGACAGGGCAGGTCTGGATTGCGAATCATTTTGGCAGCCGGGGCTTTGGGCATAAAACGGCGAGCGGATTT
>NZ_JH601047.1:87952-111623 GCF_000245715.1 Paenibacillus sp. Aloe-11
GGGATTTTCTCGGTAAAGCGCCGGGCGAGCATATGGATCAGCCGCCAGTGCTGCTGGACATGAACAGCGAGCTGGGGGACATGTACTACCGTGCGATGCGGCTTGCCGGACGTTATGCTTATGCGGGACGTGATTATGTTATAGATCAAGTGCTTGGTATTATGGAGACCGAAGCGGACATTGTCGTGCATAATCATCATAACTATGCATGGAAGGAACAGCATAATGGACGTGACACAATCGTTGTCCGCAAAGGCGCTACTCCTTCAGCCCCTGGACAAATGGGCTTTATTGGGGGAAGCATGGGGGATATTTCGGTCATTGTACGGGGGAAGGATACGGTAGAAAATCGGGACTCCTATTATAGTACCGTTCATGGAGCGGGTCGGATTATGAGCCGTACCCAGGCGGCCGGTAAAATGAACTGGAAAACCCGTACACGAAGTGGCGGCCAAATTACAGACCAGCAGATGAAGGAGGCCGTTCGGAACTATGGTGTCGAGCTGCGCGGAGCGGGAACAGATGAAAGTCCGTTCGTCTACCGCAAGCTGCGTGAGGTACTGGACGCTCATTCTGAGACTGTGGAAGTTCTGCATGAGCTGAAGCCGATTGGAGTATGCATGGCTGGGGCCAATGAGTTCGACCCATACAAGGACTAACGAAAAAGCAATATAGGCTGAATAAAAAAGACGATGCCCGGCAGAAGTGTTCATTCACCGGGCATAGCCTTTTTTGATGTATCTTTTTTGATGTATATAATAGAAAGAAAGTTTTGAATGCTATGCTTGCTGTAACCCCGCGCCTTACAGTTGATCGGCAAAAAGCTGTTCTTTGATGAAATCGACCGGCATTTCTTGACCTGTCCACAGCTCAAAGGCCAGTGCTCCCTGCCACAGCATCATGCCCAAACCGTTAATGGCGGTTGCGCCTACGGATTCGGCTTGCTCCATCAGCCTGGATTTAGCCGGGCTGTATACGACATCGGTCACGATCAGGTCGGAACGAAGCATAGACACATCTTCAATCACACTTTTACCTTCCAGCGGTTTCATGCCGACACCTGTACCGTTAGCGAAAATGTGGCTTGTACGAATCTCTTCACGTAATTGTTCTTGGTCTTCCAGTGGATAAATACTTGCCTTGACCTGGGCGTGTTTCATATCTTCATTAATAATGCGGACATTTTCTTTTGCGCGGGCAAAGAACTGGTCGTCGCGGGCGAAAATTGAAATTTCAGCCAGACCAGCCCGAGCGGCTTCAATGGCAATCGGAGTAGCAGCACCGCCAGAGCCGACGAGTGTCATTTTTTTGCCTTTCAGATCAATCCCGTGTTCACGCAGGTTGCGAACATAACCAGATCCGTCTGTACTGTAGCCTTTCAGCTTGCCATTGGTATTTACCACAGTATTGACTGCTCCGGTAAATCTGGCGCTATCGTCCAACTCATCAAGGTACTGAAGAATAGTTGTCTTGTTAGGCATCGATACGTTATAGCCGCGTATATTCAAGGCTCGTAGACCTCGTACCACTTCTTCCAGCTGTTCATTCCCTACTTCAAAGGCCATATACACATTGTTCAGCCCCAGTTTTTCAAACGCAAGGTTGTGCATAGCCGGAGACAAAGAGTGTCCGATAGGTGTAGCAAGTAGTCCGATAAGTTGTGTTCTTCCGTCAATACGTCCAGCATTTTCCATCATATAATCCTCCAGGTTAATTGTGTAGTTTAATGAAACACTTTTTTATATCGATAAGCAACAAACATGGCCAGCAATATACTGACTACGGCAATCGCGATATCCAGAATGAAAACCGAGGTAATTCCCAGACTTTTGGACATGCCCCCGGTAGCGAGCGGCATCAAGATGAATGCAAGGCTGGCTGCAATGTTTACGAAAGATGTCGTAGTCCCTTTGTTTTTGCGGAAAAATTCGGTCATAACGGTAAGAGCGATTTGGAATATGCCTGCGGTCGACAAGCCAATTAAGAATGAACTGATTATAGTGGCGACAGGATTGTGCCATGTAATTAAAGCCAGCAAGGAGAGCAAAGCAACAAACGGATACACAATCATGACGGTAACCGGTTTAATGAGTCTGCCAAGTGCCACGGCTAACAGAATAACGGAAACCAATGAACCTATACTATAGTAGCTCAGCAGTTTAATGGCACTAGCCTTTACCATGCCCAGGGCCTCTTGACCAAAGGTAGGCAGCCATAGCTGCACGATCATGAACAATACAGTGGAAGTAAAACCGATAATGATTAGAGACAGACCCTCTTGCCAAAACTTTGGCTCACTGTGGAAAGAATCCACCGATTGGGCAGTGTTGGATGCAGCCTTTTGTTCCTCCAGTTTGTGATTGGGAAAGGCTGTCATCGATAAGAAGATACCACTCAGCAGATAAATACCTGCCGGAATAAAGAAGGAGTAGCCATAGAACATATTGTGATCGATAAAGAATGCGATCATGAACGGAATAACAATGGCACCGATAGAAACGGATGCTTTGACCAAGACGGTTGCAGATCCGGCTTTTTTTCCGAACCCTTCAATTAGTGCAGGATAGGTTCCCGCATCCATCATGGAGTTACAAACCCCTGCGATAATGGCAAATGCAAAGGCCACGGCATAGTTGGGTGCAAGGGGAATGCCGATCAAGAAAATTAAATACGCAAAGGATGCAATAACAATAAGCGGTTTCCTTCCGTATTTGTCTGACATTTTTCCGGCTACCCCGAGTGCCAGCAGCTTACCGATCCCGATGGCCGATACCAGATAACCAATGGCAGCCTTATCCGTATTCAATTGCACGGTCAGGAAGCTCATATTCGAGGAGAGAATAACATTGATCATACCTAGAAGAAAATAGTTGATGTAAAGCCCTGCTGCCATTCTGAAATAAGGATTTTTCATAAGGTGTAACTCCCAACTTAATTTTTAGATCAATGGCCTAAGTAGGCATTGTCCAGCCGTACTGCAGTAAGCCTGAAATAAAGTGAAAATATTCACAATATTTCAATGACTCAATTATGATATGCCTTTATTATATTAAGGAGTAGTATCATAAATCCAATGCATATTTCTATCATTTTCTATAGTTTAGGTCTATAATTTAAAATATAAATCAATGAAGGAGACTCCATGTTATGAACCTGAAACACTTACAATATTTTCGTGTACTTGCAGAAATGGAGCATTTCACCCAGGCTGCTGCACGATTATGTATTACTCAGCCCAGTTTGAGCCATGCAATTTCAGAATTGGAAAAGGATTTGGGGGTTCATTTGTTTGAAAAGCAGGGAAGAAATGTTCGGCTGAACAAATACGGGCGGTTTTTTCTAAAGTATGTAGAGCACGCAATGGACGAATTGGAGAAGGGAGAGCATGATTTGCGGGAATTGGTGAGTCCAAGCCAGGGGACCATAGATTTGGCGTTTATCTACACGTTGGGCTCTCATTTCATTCCGGCGATTATTCAAGCCTTCTCGGCTTTGGACGGCCGCAAGGACATATCCTTTTCTTTTCACCAAGGGAATACGAACGATATTATTCAAGGCCTGAAGCAGGAGCATTATGATGTGGCATTCTGCTCTCATGTTGAAAATGAACCGGATGTGGAGTTTATTCCGCTGGCTCAGCAGGAGCTGATCGTTATTGTTTCACCCGATCATCCGCTGGCTTCGCTGAATCAAATTGATCTCAAGGATACGGCGGATTATCCAATTATCTTTTTTAACAAAAAAAGCGGCGTCCGGCCCATTATAGAAAATTTGTTCGTCAGAGCAGGGGTTACGCCACAAATCATTTGCGAGATTGAAGAGGATACGGCAATGGCGGGACTGGTGTCTATCAATTACGGGATCGCGGTCATGCCCCGAATTTCTTCGCTAGAATATTTTAACGTCAAAATATTGCCTATTGTAAATCCCGAATACGAGCGGTTTATCTATCTGGCCAGCATCAAAAATAGATATTTATCCCCGGCGGTCGTGGACTTTCGGAACTTTGCACTTAGCTATGGCGAGGAATTTTATCTGAAAACGCATCAGCGTGTCTAAGCTGTCTCCCGCAGTATTTTCGCTTGATAAATTTTAAAATGTGTTCTATACTTCATCATCAATACAGAAAATGTGAAATTATTCACATTAGTAATGCCACAAGACTTACTTACAAAAGCAGGTGAATTCATGATGAAACGTTCTTCTTTCCCGGTGGCGACTGGCCTATATGTAAACTATCTTCTGTTTGGTATGTTTAATATTATGCTGGCGTCACACATGTCCTTTTTAACAGAGCATTTTCATACAGATCAGGCGGGCATCAGTCTTTTGGTTTCCGCGATGGGATTTGGCAGGCTGTTTACGCTGTACATATCTGGAGTGCTCTCTGACCGTTATGGTCGCAAGCCGTTTATTGTGGTCGCAGGGCTGCTGATGGCCGTTTTCCTGGTTGGTATACCGCTAAGCCCCAGCTTTGAAATGGCGATGGTGCTGGCTGTACTGGCAGGTGTGGCGAATTCCTTTCTCGATTCCGGCACCTATCCGGCTCTGATCGAGGCGTTCCCGCACTCCTCCGGTTCGGCTACAGTTTTGGTAAGAGGTTTTATATCTATTGGGGCGGCATTTTTACCGTTGATGATTATCTTTTTTATGAATCACGATATTTTTTACGGGTTTTCATTTTTTGTGCCAGCCCTTATATTTGGTCTGAATGCGATTTATTTGTTCAAAATGAAATTTCCAGACATGCGGGTTCAGTCACCAAAGGAGTCCTTACGTGATACTTCGGTATCTGGCGTTGAACAAACGGTCGAATTGGTAGCAAATGACCGGAGTAAGCCGCGGTTTTGGCAGGAAGGACTGAGTCTTATTTTGCTCGGCTTTACAGGACCAACCTTACTGTATATTGTTCAGCTGTGGCTGCCTACCTTTGGACAGCAGTTTATCGGTCTGACCGAGTCAGAGTCTCTTAGACTATTAGTCTATTACAATGTCGGCTCACTGGTTTCCGTGTTTGTACTGGTTATTGTGCTAAGAAAGTGGATCAAGCCTGTTCAGGTTATTCTCATTTATCCTTGTATTTCTTTGCTGGCATTTGGGGCGCTTCTTCTTTTCAAATCACAGACAGCGGCTATTATTTGTTCAAGTATTATAGGGTTTTCTATCTCGGGCGTGCTTCAGCTGACATTGTCCGTCATGAGTGAATTTTTTAGTGAACGAAAAGGGCAGATCACCGGATTTGTTTACACAGCAACTTCGCTGTCGTACACGGTTATTCCCGTGTTTACCGGCTTTCTTTTGAAGCATTCTCAAATATCCAGTGTTTTTATGCTGGCTCTGATTGTGAATGCGGTGGGGATTGCGCTGGCAGTGTTTGTTAATTTCCGGTATAGTGCCGTTTTTCCATCAAGTCGCAAATTATCCTCTACAATCGTGCTTGATCCAGAGTAAGCCAACAAACCGGGCCTAATCATCTGCATGCTTATTCAGAATGCGTTACACTATGAAATATTGTAAAAATGTTCGACTTAAAACTATGAATTGGGGAGTGGATTAGAAATGGAAAAAATCGTAAAGGTGAAAGATGTATTGATCGGTGAAGGAGCGCCTAAAATCTGTGTTCCCATGGTGGGAGAAACGTTGGAGCAATTGAAGGAAGAGGCCGCCTATTTGCGCACACTCGACCTGGATATCGTAGAGTGGAGAGTTGATTTTTTTGAGCATGTGGAGAACCTAGAGCAAGTTAAGGCTGCCTTGAATGAAATTCGGTCAATATTGGGAAATATTCCACTCGTCTTTACGTTTCGCAGTGCCCGGGAAGGCGGAGAAAAGGAGATCAGTGCGGCGAGTTATGTGGAATTAAACCGCGCGGTAGCCGAGACGGGACAAGTAGAACTCATTGATGTGGAGCTTTTCAATGAGGAGGCTGATGTGAAAACGCTCGTAGAAGCTGCGCATCGGCATCAAGTGTATGTGATTATATCCAACCATGATTTCCAGAAGACGCCGCCGAAGGAGGAAATCGTATCCCGGTTGCGCAAGGCGCAGGAATTGGGAGGCGATCTGCCTAAAATAGCGGTTATGCCAACCAATACAGCCGATGTGCTAACCTTGCTGGATGCAACGCGCACGATGGCAGAGGAGTATGCGGATCGGCCTATTATTACCATGTCGATGGCGGGAAAAGGTGTCGTGAGCCGTCTAACCGGGGAACTGTTTGGTTCGGCTCTGACCTTTGGGGCTGCCAAAAAAGCTTCTGCGCCGGGGCAGATTCCTGTCACCGAACTGAGAGAAATATTGACGGTGCTGCATCGTCACAATTAGAGGAAGCATGGCATTACTGCCGATAAGTGTGAATCCGCAGTGAACAAAAAAAGGAAGACCCTCACGCAGTGTGGCATGGTTGGGTCTTCCTTTGTGTAATTTTTAATTCAATCCCCGAGTAGGCTCATACAACTCCCAGCCCAGATTTAGCGTTTGGATAATATAGTCTGCGACTTCTTCCGCATCCAGTTGATCGGTGTCGATCTTGGAGTGATTTACCGCATAAATATCCTGTCTGGAACGGAAAAGTTCTTCAATTTCCCCTAAGGTCTTGTTTTGCAGATTTGGACGAGTATCAATCAGCATTTTGAGCCGATCTTTCCAGGAATTCCAATTTAAATCCAGGAAGAAAACAATGGATGAAGCCAAACAAGCCTGCTTCACTTCTTCCTGTAAAAATGCCCCCCCGCCAACGGAAATGATTTTCAGGCGAGTGTTGCTGCACAACTTCAGAATATGCTCCTTTTCAATTTCACGGAATCGCTGTTCTCCGTATGTCTTGAAAATCTCTGTTGTGGGCATGTTGTACTCTTGTTCAATTTCCTGGTCAATATCCACGAAATCCCGATACAGCTTGCGCGCAAGATGGGAACCGATCGTTGTTTTGCCTACACCCATAAAACCAATGAGCACAATATTTTGTTCTCTTAATGGAATCTCTCTATTGTTTTGCACCATAACCACTCTTTTCTCACCAGTAATGTTGAGATGTAACGCTTCAAAGCACTAAATACATTATACGTTCATCAAACGTCGCTTTCAATAGCATAGATCATATCAGAAGCGAGCAAGCTCATGATGTAATTATCACCCTATGGAATGCTATAGAACATAGTAGACGGCTAACCATGAAAAATTCCGATGCGTAATTTGACGAAGAGTAGATTTGAACAAGTATAAAAAAGGCGAAATTGTGTACTTTGTTGAAAAAAAGGACATATTTTTCCGAATTATATATTGAAATTACTGGAAGTTTGACTATAATGGAATTATGCAATTTGTAAATGAAATCGCTATATTTACAAATTGTGTTTTTTAATAAAGTGCAGTTCATTACTTTGAACCAAATACCAAGTATACATATGCTAGTTATTTCTTATTAGATCATCCCACACAGACGTGTATCGGTTCCTGGGTTCATTGTCCAAAGGTGGTGAGAAGGTCTACGCGTTTTGCTCAGCTCAGATACAGCGGCAGAAAATAAAAAATGGACGAGAGGGATGAATTGAATGAACACAAAAACAGCCAAAGTATTGAAAAAGGGAATGAGTATTGCTTTATCAGGTATGCTGGTCGCATTATTTGTTGGCAATTATTCTGCTCATGCAGCTCCGGAAGTTGTTCATAAGACCATCGTTGTCAAAGCCGGAGAAGTATACGATGGTAAAGGGAAGACCGTAGTCGCTGATCCCGATACCCTGGGAGACGGAAGCCAGAAAGAGAATCAAAAGCCTATTTTCAAGCTTGAAAATAATGCAACACTGAAAAATGTGATCATCGCTGCGCCTGCTGCGGATGGTGTGCATGTTTATGGCAATGGAACTATCTCCAACGTAACGTGGGAGGATGTAGGTGAAGATGCATTGACGCTCAAAAAATCAGGTACGGTAAACATTACGGGCGGCGGAGCGTTCCATGCCTATGACAAAGTATTCCAAATGAATGCCGAAGGCACGATTAACATTAAAAACTTTAGAGCCGATGATATCGGAAAGCTGGCTCGCCAAAACGGGGGCACTAAATACAAAGTAAACATGACGCTGGATAACTCTGATATTTCCAACGTAAAGGATTCAATCTTTAGAACGGACTCCTCTAGCAGCTCGGCCAGAATTACAAACTCTCGTTTTCACAATGTGGAACAATTGTTCAAGGGCTTTAAATCCAGCAACACGAGTGAGTCCGGCAATACTAAATATTAACCAGAGCAGGATAGGAGTACGGGTATGACAAGGGGCTGTCCAACAGGTCGCGTGGATCTGATTGGACAAGCCCTTTTTTGGTGCATCGAGCTACCCAAAGGCGATCTGGACTTCGTTTGGGACGAGGACTGTGATATGATCTTGCTATTACATTTTATACAAAAGAGTTGGGTAGCTATGAATCTATTTCATCATTATATGAATGCTGACGGTACTTTGAATGATACGCTGGTGCAGAATCGCGAAATTTTATATACAGGTACGAATGGTCGAGATGTGGAACGTTTTTACGTATCATCTTCCAAAAGTTATGTGTTCAAGCCGTTGACCAATGATGAGCAGGAAGGCCGGGAGAGATGGGTGTATGAGCATGTGCTTCCTTCGTTGCCGCCCATCTATCCTCGACTGCTGGCCTGTTCTGGCCCAGGCACGGATGGCGGAGGGGAATGGATGATTTTGGAGGACCTTGGTCCGCTGCATCATCTACATGAAGAAGAAACGATGCTGCGAGCTGTTGGACTTGTCGCATGGTGGCATGCTTTGCCGACAGATTGTTTTACTGGCCTTCCGCTGCGAGGACCGAAGCCGATCATTGAGGAGATGGCTTTTGAGCTGTATGAACGCAAGTCCGATGTGCTGGAGCTTTGCAGTTCACTGGGATTCTCGGAGCATCAGGTGCAGCGTATTTATGTAAAGCTGGAGCACCAGTCTTTTGCTCAGCAGCTTGTACTATCGCATGGTGACCTTCATCCGGGGAACTATGCGCTGAGCGGGGAGCGGCTCATGGTGCTGGATTGGGAGCATGTTCATCTGAACATACCGCTGTGGGATGTATATCATCTGATCGACATGTCCCATCCGTTGTTCCCGCGTCGCATGACGTCCGATTTGCGTATTCGCATGCTGGACACGTATCTGGAGCAGCTGGAGCTGCTCGGTATAAGAATGGATCGAGCGGCATTTTTGCTGGAATATGGCATGTTTGCTGTGATATTTTCGCTGTGGATGCTATTGCTGATTCACAGTGATTTACAGAGGATTGGATCGGATGTGCATAGAAATAACAACAAATGGTCAAAAGAGCAATTAAAAGCTCAACTGAAGGAAACGTCAGCCTGCTTGAGCGAATGTGCAGCGATGATGGAATGGGACAAGTTCAACGCTGTGAATAAATAGCGGTTCAGACACAGGATGCATCAAGATGTCAAGAAAGTGGGGAACTGTATGAAAAAAGTCGGTTTGGTCATGAGAAAAATACAATTTGCGGAAGCGCAGGGGCCGCGCATTTTTGCAGAACGTCTGAAGCAGATTGGACTGGAATTGGGGGTGGATATCGTATTTGTATCACCGGAGCGCCATGTGAGCAGCCATGACTGGTTACCGGGTTATGAGCACGAAAAGGGTGACCTCGTCAATTATGATATCGTATTGGACCAGCTCCATGAGCAGCAGATTGAGCACGTGATTTATACGGTATCCGGCTTTACATATTTGAACATGTTTTTTAAAAACAGTGTACTTTTCCCGCACAGTTTTCCTGATCCGGCACTTACAGGCTACGAGATGATGAAACCTTTTTATCAAATCGTGGACAAGGCTATCGTACAGACTGCCTTTCTCAAGCAGGAGATGGTATCGAAGTTTGGCGTAACCGATGTGACGGTGATCCCGATTGGATTCGATGAGCGGCTGGTGGAAAAGCATTTCGACCCTTCGCAGGTTGTTGAGAACCGGGTGATGTGGATCGGTAGAGATGAGGAGAATCGGCGTCCTGATCTGGTGCTGGAGTATGCGCGGCATAATCCTGACAAGGATGTCTATATGGTGTTTGGCGGTGAACGCTATAAGGAAAGCATGAAGAAATATGACATTCCGGACAATGTAAAGCTACAATTTGCGTTGACGCAGGATGAGGTGTTTGCGCTGATGAACACGGCGAAGGTGTATTGGAGCTGCTCCAAATTTGACACGTTCGCGATGCCGCTGACTGAAGCGCTGGCCATGGGAAAAATCGTCGTCAAGCCAGAGCATCCTTGCTATGGACATATCAGTTCCACGCATTCTTTTTCAGGGAATGAGAAAAACTGGTTCGAGCTGGTCAATATGGCTGCCGCCTCACCTCACCGGGTTTCGATAGAGAATCAGGCATACGCCATGGAACAATTTTCGAGTAAGGTGATGAAGCAGGGGTATCGGGACTTCTTTGACCGTTGGTTAAGCTGAACAGCAAGGCAAAATATTGTGGTTGGAATACGCGTCTGAGTGTCCAGAGTGAAAATAAAAATAACCCGCAAGGTGGTCACTTTTTTTCAAAATGCCATCTTGTGGGTTACGGTTCATCGTGTTTTTCAAAGGTGCTCTGTTGTGTTTGCAACCAGGCCGTGCCTGTTATTGATTAATTCTTTGGCTTATCTTTTGGACTTTACTGGAATCGGGGTTCCTTTTTTAAATTGAACCGGTCTTCTCGGAATTCTGCGAATGCCAGATTCCCCCGATTTGAAAGGTAACGCCGTACGAGTTGTCTTTGTTGCCGGTTTTCTTTGACTCGTGCTGCTGCTGAACTCGACAGTGTAATCGTCTACAGATGAATCAATGGGGAGTCTACGCAGCCCCACTTGTCTGGTTGATCCGCTGCTATAGTTCCAGCACCAGTGAAAATTACGGTTAGTTCCATTCGGTAGCCTTGTGTAGTACGTACCTGACCACTCATCTCCGTAGTTATTTTCACCATAATAATAGAATGTGTTTCCTCCTACGCTCCCTCTCCATACTCTTCTTGTATCACCAGGCTCTATCCGATACCAGCCCATTTTAGAATAATTGGAGCTACAGCTGGAACTAGGATAAGCATAGGCAGCATAAATAGTGTAATTCGTACTATTTGTAAAATAAAGGCTCATAATAAATCCTTCTTCCCTTGTAAATTTGTATCCAATTTCATACTATGGGGAATTTGAAAGAAGGAACCGGACAATATCCTCTTAATCTGTAAAAATGAACCATTCGTTTGCATCCAACTTGCTATCTTTAGATATATGCCGCCATTCACTGCTCTCCGGTTGGCAGCTGTACACTTTACAATAAACTGAACGATTCTATGACTACGTCTCTACTGCTGCTTCAGCAAGAGCCGTTTTGCGATCCATCATGTAGCTGACCAGCATAAGGAACAGGCCGCCGACGGTGATCAGTGATGCGACCCATGGGATGGCAGCCAGCCCCATTTGATTAATAACGACTCCACCGATAAAAGCGCCACCTGCGTTACCCAGATTCAAAGCAGAATGGCTGGAGGTGGAGGAGAGCAACGGAGCTTCATAGGCTAGATTCATAATGCGAACCTGAATGCCCGGCATGATGCCGAACGCGGCAATCCCCCAGATAAAGACGGTGATGACAGCCAGTACCTTGCTGTGAAGCGTAAAGGTTAAAATAGCCAAAATAATGGCCAGTACAGCATAGTTTGCAATCAAGGACGGCAGCAGCTTCCAATCTGCGAGCTTGCCGCCAACGATGTTGCCGATGGTTACGCCGAGCCCGAACAGGACGAGAATCCATGTAATGCTATGCTCGGCAAAGCCGCTAATATCCGTAAGCAAAGGCGTAATGTACGTAAAGACAGAAAACAGGCTGCCACAGCCGACAGCTCCTGTGAGCAGCATCAGCAGTACCTTGGGGTGAAACAGGCTTCGGACTTCCTGTTTGAGACTGGAAGGCTTGTCCTGCTGAATGACCGGGATATAACGAATGATGCCGAAAAGAGAAATGAGACCGATCACGACAATGGCTCCAAACGAAGCACGCCAGCCGAGTTGTTGCCCAATAAAGGTGCCAAAGGGCACGCCGATAATGTTCGCTACGGTCAATCCGGTCAGGACCATAGAAATGGCACCCGCCCGCTTGTCTGGACGAACCAGTCGGGCGGCGATCAGGGAACCAGCTCCCAAAAAGGTTCCGTGTGATAACGCGGTAGCCATGCGGGCTGCAATGAGAAACTCGTAGTTGGGCGCAACGACGGAAAACAGATTGCCCAAAATAAATATGGTCATTAGCAGGCAGAGCAGCTTTTTTTGCGGCACCTTGTGGGTTAATACGGTAAGCACAGGTGCGCCAATGGCCACACCCAGCGCGTAGCTGGTGATAAGCTGTCCGGCTTGCGGAATCGTAATATGAAGATCATGGGCTACATTGGGGAGCAGTCCCATTATGACGAATTCGGTCATACCGATGGCGAAAGCACCAAGTGTCAGCCACAACAAGGAGGGGGGAAAGCGATTTGCTGTCATAGTTTCTTGAGTACTCATAAGTTTCTTATATCCTCCTGAAAAAATAGTACTGCGAGTATATCACTACAGACGATATCTGGCGACCCATTTTGCAAGAATTTTACAAACTAAATCGATAAGATTGATGTAATTTACAAAAGCGCGGGTAGGGAAAAGCTAATTATGTTATTTTGTTAGTAGGATATTAGGATAGTAAATAACGATGTATGGAACGCCCAAGGAGGGGACAACGATGACACTTAAAGTGGTACACCATATTACCGATTTAATTGGAGATACGCCTTGTGTACGGTTGCAACGGCTCACAGGGCCGCAGGATGCAGAGGTGTATGTGAAGCTGGAATATTTTAATCCAAGCGGCAGTGTCAAAGATCGGGCGGCGGGCAACCTGATCGCGGAGGCGGAAAAGGCAGGGCATCTACAGCCGGGAGGCACCATTATTGAGCCGACTAGCGGTAACACAGGAATTGGACTTGCGATGAATGCGGCTGCCCGAGGCTATCGTGCGATTCTGGTGATGCCGTCGAATATGACGAAGGAACGAATCAATATTTTGAAAGCATACGGTGCTGAGGTTGTGCTGACCCCGGCAGAGGAAAGGATGCCCGGTGCGATTCGCAAGGCGCTTGAGTTGGGGGCTGAAATTGAAGGGAGCTTTATCCCGCATCAATTTGAAAATGAGGCTAACCCAGACATTCATCGTACAACGACGGCACTTGAAATTTTGGAACAGACGGAAGGAAGGCTGGATGTATTCGTCGCTTCTTCAGGAACAGGTGGTACCATTACGGGAACGGGTGAAGTGCTGCGCCAGCATTTGCCGAATCTACGGGTGGTTGTGGTCGAGCCAAAGGGTTCGCCAGTGCTGTCCGGTGGAAAACCCGGTCCGCATAAGCTGGTTGGCACCAGTCCGGGATTTATTCCTGACGTACTGAATACGAAGGTTTATGACGAAATCGTACAGGTTGCCGATGAGGATGCGATTGCAATGACCCGGGCGATTGCTGCCCAGGAAGGGATTCTTGTGGGGCCCTCCAGTGGAGCTACGATCTGGACGGCCATTCAGGAGGCCCGGCGTTTGGGAGCGGGCAAGCGGGTACTCTGTATCGCGCCAGATACCGGAGAGCGTTATTTGAGCATGGGGATATTCGGATAAAGATTATATGACGCAAATATTTTGAAGGATGAAGGAGGAGCAATAATGAAGATCATGCCTTTACAGAAACGTGGAATCTCAGATAGTCGTTTGGCGCTTGGTTGTATGCCTTTTGGTGGAGAATGGAGTCATGCCCCATTTACGCAGGAGCATATCGTTGAAGCAGAAAGAGCGGTAGAAGCAGCGCGTTCCATCGGAATTACGATGTTCGATCATGCAGACATTTATCGCATGGGAAAAGCGGAAGAAATTTTCGGTCGGATTTTAAAGGGACAACCCGGTTTGCGTGAACAAATCGTAATTCAGTCCAAATGCGGGATTTTCCTGCCGGATGGCACGCTCCCGGGCCGTTTTGACTTCTCATATGCTCATATTATGGAGTCTGTGGACGGCATTCTCAAGCGTCTGGGAACCGAATACTTGGACATCCTGCTGCTGCATCGCCCCGATCCGCTGGTAGAACCGGAAGAAGTAGCAGAGGCGTTCAGCAAGCTTAAGGCGTCCGGCAAAGTACGGCATTTTGGTGTTTCCAATATGAATGTAAGCCAGATTCGGTTTTTGGAGCGCAGCCTGACGGAGCCATTGATCGTGAATCAGCTGGAAATGAGCCTGGCACATCTGTATTTTGTAGACCAGACAGTGCATGTGAATCAGCAGGCGGGGACGAATGTGCATTTTGGCGAAGGCTTGCTGGAATATTGCCAAACGGAGGATATTCAGCTTCAAGCGTGGGGACCGCTGGCGCAGGGACGTTTTAGCGGAGGTCCTTTGGACGGAGAGCCGGAGCATGTGCGCAAGACGGCAGAACTGGTGCAAAAGCTGGCTTCTGAAAAAGACACGACACGTGAAGCTATCGTCCTGGGCTGGCTTATGAAGCATCCGGCACGGATTCAGCCCGTCATTGGCAGCGCCAATCCTGAACGAATCAAGGCTTGTCAGGATGCGGAACGTCAGAGCGAGCTGATGACCCGTGAGGAATGGTATGAATTGTACGTCAGCGCGCGTGGACAAGCTTTGCCGTAACTCGTTGAAAAGGCCCTTCCTTTGTCTAATGAACGGACGAGGATGGGCCATTCTTGGCTATTCCTCTTCTTCGTATCGTGCGAGGGCTTTGGCGATGGTCTCCTTCATGCGGGAAATCAGCCGGGCGCCCTGGACGACCCTGACACGTTTGCCGAGGAAACGGATTTTGGATAGCACATATTCACATTCGTCTGCCTGAAAGGTGAGCGTAATACGATAGGTATCTACTTCCTGAACGTATTCCACCTCTTTTTCAAAGCAGGAAAAAGCATATAAAATACGGGACATCTCCCCGTTGTATACAGGAATAATCTCAATGATACCCTGTTCCTTGCGCGACTCCAGAATACCGAGTATACGCTGGGTCAATTTCTCCGCTTCTTCAGGTGAAGACTCTTCCTCCGAGACGGTTACGATGTTGGACAGCTTGGTGGACATCAGCGCGCGGTGTCGGCGGTTATACCACAGCAGGCTCCATTCTTTCTTGACCATGGAATATTCCAGCTTGTAAGGAAACCCGGACATTCGCTCATGCATGCGCCCGTTGCGCAGTCTGTAGTTCATACAGATGCCTGAACGAGACCGCAGGATGGGACGCAATACACGCAGGAGTGGATGATAGACGGAGGAAGCAGAGCTACCTGCCTTTTCCTTCAAGCTCCCATCGGCCTCTAGCGGCTCATCGTCTGCCAAAATCGATCGAAGCTTATCCAGCGTTGCTGATGTAAAAGCCTCTGCCGCCGCTGAGTCTGCCAGCATGGATTGGAGCCAGACCCTTTCCTGCGATGTGGTGGCAAAAGCGCCCGATTCATCCAGTCGTGAGACGATCTGATAGTTAAATATTTTCTCGAACAGGCTCATAATAGGCTTGCAGCTCCTTCCATTCCTGTCTGAATTCCTTGCGTAGCTTCTGGGGCTCCAATACCTCACAGCTTGACCCGAAGCTGCGAATCCACGGTTTGATCTCGGTAATTCCATTCACCGTAATTTCATAGATAAAGGATTCGCTTTCTTCCTCTGTAATCGTACCCCATTGTCCTTGTGACAGCACACGTTCCCGGATAAAGTTGCGTTTTGCGCCCTCAGGATTATAAAAACGTACCCGAACCTTTACAGCGCGTCCAGTATCCACAAGCCAGCTATACCGCGTTTTTTCTTCCAGCACCGCCAGCAGATTGGCAAAATGCTGCTCTGGCACAGGCTTTTCCTCCATTAATTGAGTCATACCTTCCAAACGGAACTTCATGATTCCTTTGCCGCCCACGTGACCCAGCACATACCAGCGTCCGTATTGATGATCATAGATGACCTGCAAGGGCAGAATGGTATGTTCACGGCCTTCTGTCTCCTTTTCAAACAGCGGATTGGTATTCTGTGACCCGTACATGCTTCGTTTGGATGTCGAAAAATATAAAAAAGTCACGCAGCGCCGCTGCCGAATGGCATGCAAAAGCGGATGGATATGGGCCTCGTCCAGAATGCGTGAGTAGTAGTGATACTTGTATAAAAAAGGTTCCGCCATATCTCGATCTCCACCTTGACGGCGCATCGCTTTTTTTAAATGATCTCGCAGCAGAAATCCCTGCACGGAGGGAAGCTGAGTGTTGGCCATAATGTCCACAAAATCATACAAGTCCAGTAATTCCTCATCTGTCAGTCCTGTGACCAGATCATTGCGGACAGCATAGCGGTACGGTCTGCCGCCGGGCTCCTTGCGAACTACACCAACTTCGACCAGATATTTCAGGTCCGAACGGATTGTTTTCTCATCCGGCAGTGGATTGTCGGATGGCAGTCCGTCACAGCAGGCATCCAGCAACTCCATAGTGGTCAGGGGCTGTGATTGCAGTGCTGTCAGCAGTAAAGCCAAACGGAGGCTTTCCGATTCCTTGAGCGATTTGGCTCGAAATAGGAATAGCAGTAGTGGATCAGCGGATTCATAATAATTGAAGCGCAGCAGCTCGTTAAAATCGTGCCCCTGCTCCGCAGGCAGCTGCTGCTGCACGGATTGGACGATTTCCTTGAGCCGCCGAATTGTCTTGTCGAAGGTATGTACCGAAATGCCCAGTCTGTCTGCAAATTGCTGCCGATTGTAAGCGCCGCTGGTCAATGTCAGCATGCGCAGAAATTGAATTTCTTTGTCAAAGCTTTCTCTCGCCATGGTGATTCCCCATTTCTGTGCTATTCTGCGAAAGGATGTATCCCTTTATTTTAACAGGGAAGGAATGCATGAAAAAGGGAATTTATTCATGTTTGTAATACTTACACCATGTTCACGACTTCCAAAATCAAGGATCATAGGGATACAAGGGTGCTGTTTGGATTGCTGGAGACAGAAGTAGGACAACAACTGATTGCTACCGGACTTTGGAGTCCAGTGATCTCCAATCGGTATGCAGCGCTTCATGTACTTAAGGCATGGAACGCAAGTATCCATCTTGGAACAGCTTTAGGGAATACTGTTAATGATTGGGAGGTAATAGCATGACCGATATGGAGCATAAGCACGATTTAATCAAGCCGGACATGCGCGAAAAGATTTTACGTGAGCTGCGAGCCTTGGAGCAGGAGGAGCAGGTGCGTATTGTATATGCCTGTGAATCAGGCAGTCGGGCATGGGGATTTCCTTCACAGGACAGTGACTATGATGTGCGTTTTATCTATGTAAGGCCGCTGGCATGGTATTTGTCCATTTTTGACAAGCGCGATGTGATTGAGCGGCCGATCAGTGATTTGCTGGATATGAACGGCTGGGATTTGAAAAAGGCGCTGAATTTGTTTCGCAAGTCCAATCCGCCTTTGCTGGAATGGCTGCAATCTCCGATTCCCTATCTGGAACAATATTCAGTCGCTGAGCAGATTCGCGCTATATCGCCGTTAACCTTTTCCCCGAAATCCTGCATGTATCACTATCTGAATATGGCCAAGGGGAATTACCGGGATTATTTGCAAGGAGAACAAGTGAAGATCAAAAAGTATTTTTATGTGCTGCGCCCGCTGCTGGCCTGCGGTTGGATTGAGCGGCATAATAGCATGCCCCCGCTGGAATTTAAAACGCTGCTGGAGGCATTCATTCCGCCAGATACAGAGCTTTATCGGGTCATCGGGCATTTGCTGGAACGTAAAAAAGCGGGCGAGGAGCTCGATATTGAGCCACAGCTTGCGGTGGTGAATGACTTTATACGACAGCAAATTGCTTATTTCGAACAGACGGCGCCTTTGCTACAGTATATGGAGGGTGGACGTGATCAGCAACTGGATGATTTGTTCCGCGCTGCGGTGAAGGAAGTATGGGAAGCATAGGTCGGAGAGGAGAAGAAGTGCATGCATATCACACTAAAAGCAACAGGAGCAGATGCAGGAATGATTTCCCATTTGCTCGCCAAGAATCCTATAATAAAAATGTCATACGGAAACAAAGGAGGGAGTTAGATGGGTACGGGTACACCATTGATTGATATTGGTGTGAATTTGATGCACCGTTCGTTTCATGCGGATCGGGAACAGGTGGTAGAGAGAGCGGCAGCCGAAGGGATTACGCCGCTGATTATTACTGGGACAAGTGTCCGCAGTAGCCGAGATGCTTCTCAGTATGCAGCGCGTTATCCAGGCAAGCTGTACACGACGGCTGGCGTGCATCCTCATGATGCCAAAAACTGCAGCGCAGATACGATTCAGCAGCTCCGCCAGCTCGCGGGTCAGCCGCAGGTCGTATCCATAGGGGAATGCGGACTGGACTATAACCGTGATTTTTCTCCGCGTGATGTGCAGCGTCGATGGTTTGGGGAGCAAATCCAACTGGCGGGTGAGCTGAATATGCCGTTATTTCTGCATGAACGGGATGCGCATGAGGATTTTGTCGCTATGCTGCGGGAGCATCAGGGAGTGGTGGATAAGGCAGTGGTGCATTGCTTTACCGGAACTGCACAGGAATTACATACCTATATAGAAATGGATCTGTATATTGGTATTACAGGCTGGATCTGTGACGAACGGCGCGGCAAGCATCTGCGTGAACTGGTCAGGGATATTCCGCTGGACCGTTTGATGATTGAAACGGATGCTCCATTTCTGACCCCGCGTAATCTGCCCGTGAAGCCAAAAGATGGCCGTAATGAGCCCATGTATCTCGCTCACATTGCCGCTACGGTTGCCGAATGTACAGGTCGGAGCATGAGGGAGATCGAAATTGCGACCACGGAGACGGCCAAACGCTTTTTCGGATTATAGGATTGTCAAAGCCATAGATGTGGTGTACATTATAGTGAATTAAAAAGCATTGTCGGGAGCTTGAGAAAGTCAGGCTGAGAGGGTGGCCCCTGCCACCGACCGTGAAATCTGATCTGGGTAATGCCAGCGTAGAGAAACCTAGAGCACTATACAAGAAACAGGAATACCGCCTGTTTTGCTGTTTGTCGATGGATTTATATCATATAACAAGCTAAGGATCTGCGGGTCTGTAAAATACTGCGGACGACTAAGGAGCATTTAGTTCTGCCCCTGACTTTGGTTAATTTCAGTAGAATAGCTTAGGCTACGGTTATATGAGATATATCGACAAATGATGATTTGTATGGTGATCACCTTAGTACTGCGCATAAAGCTTGCCTGGAGATTCAGCTCCGGACAGGCTTTTTTTATTGGCCAAGAGGCCTATTTTAAGGAAAAAGGGGAGCATGTCATCAATGAATACGAATGTAAGAGCGTCCAAAGGGTTGAAGCTGACAGATATTTTGGTCACGATTGTGATATCCGTTGTGTTCGGGCTGGTCTATAAAATATGGGGGCCTGCCTATGATTTGATGAAGCCATTCGGTCTGCACGCCGAACAGCTGATGTATGGCATGTGGTTTATGGCAGGCACGTTCGCTTATCTTATCATTCGCAAGCCAGGGGTTGCGATTTTGGCAGAGGTGGCTGCGGCCACAGTCAGTGCTTTTCTGGGCAGTGAATGGGGAATGTCCACCTTGTACTATGGTTTGCTGCAAGGCTTGGGAGCGGAGCTGTTCTTCGCGGTTTTCCTGTACCGGAACGCCAACCTGTGGGTCACATCACTGGCTGCTGTTGGAGCGGCTGTTGCCTCTCTGATTTTGGACTTCAGCTACGGGTATATTGATCAGCTTTCGACCTGGAACTATGTTTTGTATATTGGATTCCGTATGCTAGGCAGCATTGTGATTGCCGGGATATTCGCATTCTATCTGGCCAAGGCACTGGAGGTAACCGGGGTCACACGAACCTTGAGACCTGCAACGCAGCAGGATTACAAGGGGCTGGATTAATGAGTCGGGCAGCCGAGGATGTGGTGGCGTCGATCACCCGTCTTCGTTTGAAATTTCCCGGTGAGCAGGAACTGCTTTTTCATAATATGTCTTTATCCGTCCGTAAAGGGGAAAAGCTGCTGCTGCTTGGGCCAAGCGGATGCGGTAAATCAACGCTGCTTCAGGTGCTGAGCGGTCTGATTCCACGTACGATAGAAGTACCTATGAAATGCGATGCTGCCGTAATCCCGGCTCTTTCCGGTATCGTATTTCAAGACCCGGATACGCAGTTTTGCATGTCATATGCAGATGAGGAACTGGCTTTTGTGCTGGAAAATAATCAGGTTCCGCGGGAGCAAATGCCGTCCCGTATCCGCAAGCTGCTCAAGCAGGTTGGACTTTCGGCAGATGATGTACACATGCCTATTGGCAGCATGTCACAGGGGATGAAGCAGCGTCTGGCTATTGCATCTGTGCTAGCGATGGAGCCGGAGGTGCTTTTTCTGGATGAACCCACGGCTCTGCTGGACGAAGAAGGCACCGCACAGGTGTGGGATACGATTCGCCACATTTCGGAAGACCAGACGCTGGTGATCGTAGAGCATAAAGTGAATGAAATTGTCCATGATGTGGATCGGATTGTAGTGCTTTCTGCTCAAGGAGAGATCATTGCGAACGGGGACGCGGAAGAAGTATTTCATGTGCATCGGCAGGTCTTGTCCGAGTACGGTGTATGGTATCCGGGGGTATGGGATGAAGCGTCCTCGCCGCGTTGGAGAGAGCAAGTAATGCAGCAAAATGGGGTGGGTAATGTCGATAGACCCTCCGTCTCGGCCGTCTCGGCGGCTGAATCTGCTTTGCTGGAGCTGGAACGTTTCTGCGGTCTTCGCGGATCAAGTCCGGTTATTCAGGTGGAGCAGGCACGGGTGAAGCCGGGTGACTGGATTGGCGTAGTCGGTGAAAACGGGGCGGGTAAAAGCTCGCTGCTGCTTTCCATGATGCGTTTGCTTCACACACAGGGACATTATTGCGTGGGCGGCGTAGAGGCTGGCGGCACGGAGGAACTGGCAGAGCGTATTGCGTTCGTGTTCCAAAATCCCGAGCTGCAATTTGTAGCGCATACCGTACGCAAGGAATTGGAGTATTCGTTACCCAAAAGCTTGTTTACGGCTGAACAGCGCCGGGAACGGGTTGATCGAATACTGGTACAGTTCGGACTGGAACGGCTGGATGAACGTCATCCGTATCAGCTTTCACTGGGACAAAAGAGGCGGCTGAGCATTGCCACGGCTATAATCCGTGAGCCATCCGTGCTGCTGCTGGACGAACCGACCTTTGGGCAGGATGCGCGCAATACCTTTGTTATTCTGGACATGCTGGAGGAGCTTAGAGCGGCAGGTACAGCCATAGTGATGGTCACACATGACCCGGAAATCGTTCGTCGGTACTGCACAGGTACATGGCGGGTGCAGAAGGGAGAGCTGCGGCATGAACCTGTCTTTTCCCCATCGTGAAACCTGGCTGCATCGTGTTAATCCAGGGCTAAAGCTCGTGATGTTTTTCTTGCTGTTCGTGGTCGTGATTGTCATTCATAATCCGAACGTCATGTTGAATGCAGCGTGTGCTATGCTGCTGCTGCTCGTCTGGTCGGGGCACCCGTGGAAGCGATTGCTACTGTATGGTTCTCCTTTTATACTGGTGTTTATTTCGACTTCAACAGGCATGATGCTGTTTGGTAAAGGGGTGACGTCCTGGTGGACATGGGGCCTGATCCATATTACGCAGGAAAGCTTTTATCGGGGTATGCATTTGGGCTTTCGTGCGCTGAGTATGGCGGCAGCAGGCCTGCTGTTTGGTTTGACGACTCGCCCGGTGAATCTTTTTTATTCGCTGATGCAGCAATGGAGACTTCCTCCGAAGTATGCGTATAGCTTTTTGGCAGCCATGCGGCTGATGCCGATTATGCTGGAGGAATTCCAGACATTGAGGCATGCCCATCGCATTCGAGGCTCGCGCCAGCATGTGTCCAAATGGAATATGTATGCCACGCTTCGCAGATATGCGATTCCGCTGCTCGCTCAGAGCATCCGGCGGGCACAGCGTATCGCTGTCGCCATGGAGGCCAAGGGCTTTGTGAACGAAACCAGGCGTACGTATTATTATGTGATCCGTTATTCGGCTGTAGATATTATGTTTATTTGTTATTTTGTGGTGATGCTTACGCTGGCCTGGGAGTTAGGTATCCGCTTTCCTTATGTAGAAGTGTGGGATGTGCGCTAATCTACTGCCAAAAGGCTATGCCCGCTTTCTGCTCTGTGTTATATTAATGCAATGGGAATTGACGGCTCGTACAGACCTGACTGGGCTGGCGAGCTTATTGCATTTTCCCTGAGAAAAGGAACATCAGGAGGCCGGTTTCATGATTACGCTGCATCAGGTAAGCAAGCATTATACCACCTCAAGCGGCTCATTTCATGCGGTTCAATCCGTGTCCCTTCAAGTGGAGGAAGGGGAAATCCACGGTATCATAGGTGCCAGCGGTGCCGGTAAGTCCACGTTGCTCCGGCTGATGAATGTATTGGAGCGGCCGGATGAGGGGAACGTGATTGTGAATGGGGAAGAGCTGACTCGCATGCCGGAAAAACGTCTCCGTGAATCGCGGCGATCCATCGGGATGATTTTTCAACATTATCATCTCGTTCACAATCGGACGGTTAGTGGAAATGTGGCCATGCCGCTGGAGCTGGCGGGTGTCCCGAAAAAAGAGAGAGCGGAACGCGTGCGTGAATGCCTGCAATTCGTAGGCCTAGCTGATAAGGCAGAGCAGTATCCAGCACAGCTGAGCGGAGGTCAAAAGCAGCGTGTGGCGATTGCCAGAGCACTGGCCAATCGACCTGCGGTGCTGCTTTGTGATGAGCCGACCTCGGCGCTTGATCCGCAGACGACTGCGGATATCCTTGGCGTGCTGCGGGAGATCAACCGTGAGCTGGGGGTTACCATTGTGATCGTAACGCACGATATGGACGTGGTACGCAGCATTTGTACCCACGTATCAGAGATGCGGGACGGACATTTGCTTTCAACGCAGCGGGTGGCTAGCCCTGCGGTCGGCTCAACCGTGAAAGCAGGTGAAGCTGATGAATGACATGCTGAGCATCATTGCACAGTATCAGTCAGAGATATGGAAAGCCATCGGAGAGACGTTTATCATGGTGGGGATTTCCATCGCAGCGGCTGTTCTGCTGGGGCTTCCGGCAGGAACGATTTTGTATTTGTGCGGCAAAGGGCAAAAATATGAAAATCGGCTGTTGTTCACCATACTGAATAGTCTGGTCAATGTCATCCGCTCGTTTCCGTTTTTGCTGCTCGTCGTATTTATGATTCCATTTACACGTCTGGTTGTGGGGACGGCGCTGGGTACGTTGGCTGCTACGGTTCCCTTGTCCGTAGTTGCCATTGCCTATTATTCAAGGCTGGTAGAGCAATCGCTGCTGGAGGTGCCCAAGGGTGTGATTGAAGCCGCTACTTCAATGGGTGCGTCTACCCTTCAGCTTGTCTTCAAATTTTTATACGTGGAAGCCCGTTCCGGGCTTGTACTGGGGTTGACCACGTCGACCATCAGCTTCATCTCCTACTCCACGGTGATGGGCATTGTGGGCGGCGGCGGGGTAGGCGATTTTGCCATCCGCTACGGTTACC
>NZ_JH601047.1:111633-133050 GCF_000245715.1 Paenibacillus sp. Aloe-11
GGTTCGAAACAGGCTTGATGGCGTTCACCATCGTTGTCATGATCATTTTCGTACAAGCCATCCAGTTCACCGGAAGCACCATATCCCGCCGGATCGACAAGCGGTGATGATAAGTCGTAGCCAGCTATGACTTATCATCCTTTATT
Organism: Paenibacillus sp. Aloe-11; assembly: GCF_000245715.1. Taxonomy (NCBI): domain Bacteria; kingdom Bacillati; phylum Bacillota; class Bacilli; order Caryophanales; family Paenibacillaceae; genus Paenibacillus; species Paenibacillus sp. Aloe-11. Next base: position 111,780 of record NZ_JH601047.1, read on the forward strand.
GAGCATCAGGCGCCATTGCAGTCTATGGCAAAAAAGGAAACTGGGGAATGTTATCCTTGAGTACCAATAGATTGTAGGCACACTTGCACCACCCACTATGGGAAATGAGAATGACTTTACAGTGGCTCAACAGCGATCGTAAGATCAAATCATTCGCGGAGCGGCTGCGGCCCCATCTGTAACTCACTTTTTATCTTCCCAATCACAATTTACTTGGAGGTTCCTCATCGAATGAGTCGCAAAAACAATATGAAAACAAACCTGAAATTAATCACACTATTGGCTGTCGTTATGCTGCTGGTTGCCGGATGCGGCGGTCAAAAGCAGGCATCGCAAGAAACACCAGCGAAAGAAGCGGCTTCCCAAAAAGAAGTGACCCTGAAAGTAGCAACACTGATCCCGCCGATGACGGATGTGCTGGATATCGTGAAACCGTTGCTCAAGCAGGACGGAGTCAATCTGGAAATCGTCGTGCTGTCGGACAATATCCAACCCAACAACGCTTTGGCAAGCCACGAAGTGGATGCTAACTTTTTCCAGCATGCTCCTTATATGCAGCAATATAATGAAAGCAATAAGGCCGATCTGGTAGCGGTAAAACCGATTTACAACGCCATCTACGGCGCGTATTCCAAAAAATACAAGAACATTAAAGACCTGCCCGAAGGCGCGACCATCGCTATTGCCAATGACCCGGCTAATACCGGACGTTCTTTAGTTATGATGGAGCAAAACGGTCTGATCAAGCTTAAAGAAGGTGTAGGCTATAATGCTACACAGGCTGATATTATTGAGAACAAGAAAAAGTTTGTGTTTAAAGAAGTGGATCTGTTGATGCTGGCGCGGTCACTGGATGATGTGGACTTGGCTGCCATGTACCCTGCCTATGCCAAGCCGCTGGGTCTGACGCCGAAGAAGGACGCGCTGATTACAGAAAAGGATGATGGTCACTTCGCCATTAATCTGGTAGCACGCAAGGATAATGCGAATTCCGATGCGATTCAAAAGCTGGCGAAACGTATGACCGGACCAGAGGTCCGCAAATTTTTTGAGGATAATTTCAAGGACAGCGTTGTTCCGGCATTTTAAAACATAAGTATTGTGAAACATCGTTTTATGGTGAAATGTGACCTGTATAAGGTAATGAAGTCTGTGACGAGCAGATGAAATTCCTTGTGCAGGTCTTTTTCTTTTCTAACCTTTATATGGATATTTTTTAGTGAAAACAGGGTATAAAGTCTTAGTTTTTAAGATTTTGGCGTACGATACTGCTATAAATTTTGGTCATTAAGGGTGATGGAGTAATGCTTATGAGCATATTAAAATAAATATACGAACAAACATTCGTTTTCATTTTCGTTAACAATGTTTTGTATATAGGCAAAAAATTCAGCTGACAACGGATCAAAAGTGGAAGTAAGAAGGAAGGGGAACGCTATGAAGCTGGTTGTAACTGTAAAAAGTTTGGGAAAACGTAAGCCAGCACTCGTACGAAAAGAGATGGAGCTGAGTCCTGTTCCACAAACATTACGAGAATTGATTGCCGCAACCGTTGCCCTCAATATCCAAAGACTGCAGGAAAAGCAGGATAGCGTAGCGCTGATTCCTTTCCTTACAGGGGAGGAAATTCAGATGCAAGGCGAGACAGGCAAGGTCGGATTTGGTTCCATTTATAATGACGCTATACCTAATATTAAGGATGCTGTAGACACTGCAATGCAGGCTTTTGAAGATGGCTTGTACAGGGTTTTTGTACGTGACGAGGAAGTTGCTGAACCAGATGTTCCTTTGTTGCTGGGGGATGGAGACGAGATCGTATTTATAAGGTTTATAATGCTGGCCGGAGGCCTATGGTAGAGGGGGAAATGAAATATGCATCAGGAGAAAAATGAGCAGGAATATTTCACCATACTGAAGGAGCGCGCGGCGCAACTGGATGGACAACAACAGGAGTTGGCACAGTATGTTGTAGAACTGGGTCAGCTTCATTACATACACGAGGATGAGAAGGCTTTTAATGAATGTCAGCGAATATTGAAAGCACAGGCGGCAGAAAGCGGAGAACCGCTGTTCAAGCCATTGGCAGAGGTGTTGCGTCGGCTGATTGGGCACACAGCAGGTGATGTGTTCGCACATCTAACGGAGCATGTGACTGAATATCCGTACAGTACAGGGTATGAGCGCAAACCGTTTCGCACTTCGGATATTACGGCTCATACTTCCCGGATTTATAAAAGAATGGTGCAGTTGATCCGAATGGACTGGATCGGTTTCTCCATCATGGATTATTTAACGAAAAAGGACTATGAACAAGGCAGGGATTACCGGATTCAGGAGACGATTAGTGATTGGATAGCCTATGAGCTGGATAACGGCAATTCACAGGTGCTTGAGGCGTTAAAAGGTATTATTTATGGTGACAATCAGGCGGCGTTGCTTACGCGCAATATGATTAAAGGCATGCTCCTGAGTCATCAGGAAGGGAATTATCACATGATTGGCGAGCTGCTGACAGCGGCCAAGCTACAGGAGGGGCTGCGCCAAAGCATTGTGGAACAAATGGATGAAGGAACCCTAGAGGCTCTTATATATCTGTTGAAGTTGATTATAGACCAAGGTTTTATTCGTTACAGCTCAGTAGTCCGGGCGCTTGCGGTATGGACGGGCATGGGACTTGAATCTGCCAATCAGCGGGTAGTTCGCCAATTGATCGAGCAGGCGTATGAAGCATTGACCCGCAGCGAACTGCGCCAAGAGTGGTTGACCAGCGCAAATGCCAATGAAGTGTATATGAGTCTGTGGGCAACGGCAGTACATGAGGAGCGTGACTTGTATGGGCAGGTCCGAAAACTCATGGAGCAGGGGGCACCTTACCAGAAAATCGTAGCGCTTTATGTGCTGTCTAACAGTGAGAACAAGGATGTACGTCTCGGGGTTGCCAGAGAGTATATGGACCAGACGGACCCGGAGCTTCAATATTGGATACTGACGAACTATACAAGCAATTATTTTTATGAATGGGTAGAAGGCGGGACGGTTGCGGATCGGATTGTTAAGGTAGCGCATACTCCTTTGCTGGACAGTAAAGAAGAGCGGCGCAAGGATTTTGAGCGACTTCATGACCTGTTTGTACATATGAAAAAAGGGGAGTCCACCGAGCCTTCCAAGGTGCTGGATTTTGTAAACGTCTATCACCGTTCGGATGCTCCAATTCAAAAAATGCTGTATCTCGCTGGTTATGATATGGACGCGGCCTGGATTGGGGGAATCATAGCCTTGAAGGATCAGATTAGCCCTAACCTGCGTGGCGAGCTGTTAAATCATTTTGTGCAAAAACCTGATGACAAGGTGCAACGTGATTTTATATTTTCCAGCCTGTCCGACAAAAGCATGAGTATCCGTGAGTTCGCTGTTGCCAAGGCACGCAAGCTGACGCTGACGAAAGCAGAGATGCAGCAGATGGAGGCTTTATTAAAGCTTAAGACAGGCTCTCTGCGGCAAAGTGTCATTGGTGTGCTGCTCTCACAGCCGCAAGAGCCTTTGGCTGGCTCGCTGGAACGGTTGCTTCGGGCCAAGGCGGAGCTGCAACGATTGGGTGGACTGGAAATACTGACGAAGATCTATGCAGACCCCGAGTGTGCAGAACAATATGAAAGCCTGCGAGCACTGGCGGATATCATCCAGCAACCAACAGCCAAGGAGGAGCAACTGCTGTCCAAGCTGGGGCAGGATGATGCTTATACAGGAGCAAACGGCTTTGGTTTGTACGATCCGAATGCCAGAGAAGCTTGGCTGGAAGAGAAAGCTGATCTTGGAGATTTTCGATTAGCCGATGTTTTTGTATGCCCCTTGGATAAGCTCAAGCAGTTCTTGAGTGGACTGGATGAGCTTGTCCACCATCATCGTGATGTGGAATATACTGCGGAATATTATTCGGGCTACAAAGATACGCTGCTTATTGGGACGAACCTTCGTCCTCTGCGGTTGGTTCAGCTCGATGAAGAAGTAGCTTCCAGGCTGTCTTTATATCCTCTTTACGAGGAGTGGGACCGTTATTTGCAGGAAAGCGGCATGGAAGCGCGTGAACTGCTGGAGCTTGTTTTTTATGACCGTTTAGAGCCTATGGATCAAACGCTGGATCGCTACTATCGGTATTTCTCTTATAACATGGACTATTCGGAACGAAGCAAACACAAGCTGCTGGAAGGGTGGCGCAAAGACTTCGCCGAGCAAATGTATCCTGTGGATCGGATTAACGAGGTTCAGAAGTGGCTGGCAGAGCTGACCTATTCCGATCAGGTAAGCACACTGATTAATGCTTATTTCATGGATACATCCGGCGAGGAAACATTTGACGTAATCGACCTTGCTTTAAATTCACTAATGCAGGCCATGCCCAAGGACAGACCTGCTGAGGACATGGGAATGTTTCACCTATTGTCCGGTCCGTGGGTGGCACTGGAGAAGGGGCGGGTCTATGATGGCGAGACCTTTAAGCGTTTTTTCCATACCTTTGTGAACTATGCAGAACTGCCAGGAGCGGAAAACCGCTTTTATTCGCCACTGGATCTGGAAGATTATTTCAAGGCATATGGCAACGGATTGATTGGTGTAGGGGAAGTATATCGGGAGCTGCTGGCTGGAAGTGATAGCCGGAGTCATATGAGTACCTTAACAAACGCACGTAATACATGGATTACCAGTTCGCCAGAATTTGTAGAAATACGACGTACAGTTATTGATCGGATGCTGGAGGTTGAATTGGCTCGGGGGGACTTGCCTACTGAGGTTACGCCAAAGGTCATGGGCTTGAGCCGGATAGAAGGCATGGATTATTTTGTCCGCATTCTGGAAGGTCTTGACAAGGAAACGTTCGTCCGTGGTTATGTGTACGGCTATGGTGATCGTATTACCAAAAAAGAATCGTTCAGCCACTTGCTCAAGGCGTGTTATCCGAGTGAAGGCGAAGATGCCGTGCTGCTCAAGGAAAAGCTGAAAAACGCTAAAATTACGGATAAACGTCTGCTGGAGGCGGCGATGTATGCCCCGCAGTGGATTGAAATTGTAGCCAATTATCTTGGGTGGAAAGGGCTTCGCAGTGCGGCATGGTACTTCCATGCGCATATCAATGAAGGTTTTTCGGCTGAGAAGGAAACGATTGTAGCCCATTATTCGCCGATTGCTCCACAGGATTTTAATGACGGTGCCTTCGATATTCACTGGTTTCATGAAGCCTATGAGACGTTGGGCGAAGAACGATTTGATCTGCTGTACGATTGTGCCAAATATATTTCGGCTGGAGCCAATCACCGCCGATCCCAATTGTTTGCGGATGCGACGCTGGGCAAGCTGAAGCTGGATGAAATAAAACAATCCGTGGAAGATAAGCGGAATAAGGATCATTTGCTGACCTACAGTTTGATTCCACTTGCAGGGCCTCCTGAATCAGATGTACGGGAACGTTATGACTTTATTCAACGGTTTCTCGAGCAAAGCAAAAAATTCGGAGCACAGCGGAAGGCCAGTGAAGCTCTGGTCTCGCGGATTGCGCTCGGAAATTTGGCACGCAATGCAGGTTACGATGATGTAACCCGGCTCGTATGGGATATGGAAGCACGTAAGCTGGAAGATCTCCGGTCTTATTTTGAGCCACATGCATTGGAAGAGGGGACAACGATACAACTTGTCATTGATGCAGAAGGGGCAGCAGATATTGAGGCTGTCAGCAAAGGGAAGACGCTGAAGTCTATTCCGGCTCGTTTTAAGAAGGATGAGTATGTTGCTGCCTTAAAGGAACTTAAAGGGGATTTGGCAGATCAGTACCGCAGAGCCCGCAAGGAGCTGGAACGCTCTATGGAATCCGGTACAGCTTTCATGGTGAAGGAGCTGAAGGGATTATTGGGTAATCCTGTGCTTGCTCCGTTGGTACGGACGCTGGTATTCAAGGCTGGGGATCATCTCGGATATTTCAATGAGGATACGTTGGCATTGACCGCTCCTTCTGCAGAACAGCATACTGTGGGAGAAGAGGACAAGCTGATTATCGCTCATCCGCTTCATCTGTACGAAAGCGGCCGTTGGGGCGACTTTCAGAAGGACTTATTTGATCGTCAGATTCGTCAGCCATTCAAGCAGGTGTTCCGTGAGCTGTACTTGCCAAACGCGGATGAACGTGCAAGCGCAACGATTTCCCGCCGATATGCAGGACATCAGGTACAGCCGAATAAGACGGTATCCTTGTTGAAGGGCCGCCAGTGGACGGTCAGCTATGAGGATGGACTCCAAAAGGTGTATTATGCCGAAAATTTAATTGCTAACCTATATGCCATGGCGGATTGGTTCTCTCCAGCGGATACCGAGGCTCCTACACTGGAAACGGTGCAATTCTTTGATCGGACAACGTATAAAAGTGTACCGTTGGAGGAAGTTCCCCCTGTCCTGTTCTCTGAAGTCATGCGGGATGTGGATCTGGTTGTCAGTGTTGCTCATGTGGGCGGCGTCGATCCGGAAGCCAGTCTTACGACCATTGAGATGCGCAGCGTTATTGTGCAGGAATCATTGCGTTTGCTGAAAATCAGCAATGTACGCCTGGATGGAAATTATGCACGTATAGATGGCACGCTTGGTGAATATGCGGTGCATTTGGGAAGTGGTGGTGTCTACAAGCAAGCGAAGGGAGCGCTGCATATCATTCCGGTGCATTCCCAGCATCGCGGGCGCATTTTCCTGCCGTTTCTGGATGAGGACCCAAGAACAGCCGAGATTTTATCCAAAATTGTGCTGCTGGCTGAGGACCAGAAGATTAAGGACCCGCAAATTCTTACACAGCTTCAAGCGTAGGACGTATAAACTCAACTTTCGTGCCTGGAAAATCGTTTCGAATCCTTGACTGTTTAGGTGTAAACTCAGTGTGGTCACTATTTACACCCAAACACCCGTTTGTTTGATATCATGGAAGAGAAATTGGTTTTAAGTCTGGCTGCGGAAGTTGAGTGATTTTATACTAAGGAGTAACAATTTATCGGGAATCATACTCGTCACCAAGCAGGAATTCCTTTTGTTTAGGGCAGGTGTTTGCTAGAATGAAGGAGATTGTAAAAGTCAACATTAAGCATATTGCTGGGAGGGATACAAGTATGGGCAATAAGATTAAATGGGGAATTGTCGGCACGGGATGGATCTCAGATCAGTTTGTGGCGGATTTGGCACATGCTACGAATGGAGAAGCGTATGCCGTTGGATCACGCACTATTGAAAGCGCTACCGAATTTGTGGCCAAGCATCAAATGGCACGGGCTTACGGAAGCTATGAGGAATTGGCGCAGGATTCCGAGGTTGATGCTATTTACGTAGGAACCCCTCATCCTTTTCATACAGAAAATGTTCTGACAGCTCTTCGGGCAGGCAAAGCCGTTTTGTGTGAGAAGCCCTTCACCGTGAATAGCAAAGAGTTGGAGGAACTGATCGGCTTTGCGCGGGAGCGTAAGTTATTTTTGATGGAAGCCATGTGGACACGTTTTCTGCCTCCGATTCGCCAAGTGCGGGAGTGGATATCTGCGGGACGCATTGGCGAGGTCAAGCTGGTTAAGGCGGAATTTGGTTTTCGTGTAGACTGGAACCCGGAGGGACGGCTTTTGAACCCTGAGTTGGGCGGAGGCGCTTTATTAGATACGGGAATTTATCCGGTTTCTTTTGCTTCGATGATCTTCGGCCCTGAACCTGAGCATGTATGGAGTACCGCCCACATCGGGGAAACGGGTGTTGATGAAACATTTTCCATCCTGCTGGATTATGGCAAAGGACGCACGGCCATGCTTAATGGGGCGGTTCGACTTGGACTGACGAATGAAGCCTATATACATGGAACAAAAGGCTATATCCACATTCCGTCCTTCCTGAACAGCAAATCAGCTGCTTTATATGTGGATGGTGAAGAGGTGCAGCATTTTCAGGATGACCGTGCTTCTACAGGATACGCCTTTGAAGCGGAAGAAGTGGGGCGCTGCCTGAACGAAGGCTTGCTCGAAAGCTCCACGATTTCGTTGGATGAATCACTAGGGATTATGAAGCTGATGGATCAAATTCGCGCACAGTGGGGACTGCGGTATCCGTTCGAATAATCACATATCATATCTAATCCAGGGACCTTTCAGGTCGCTGGATTTTTTGTTTTTATCGTCGTATTTTCATACATCATGTACTTCCAATTTTGCAACAGTGACTTTGGTCGCACGCGATGAACCGGCATGGAAAGATCTCACAGAGTGGGACATATGAATCATTTTTTGTAAGTAAATTTAGTTAAAAAAACGTCATTAAAAAGTTACAAAAGTGTAATTTTGTTGTCGGTTAAATGAATTGTTAGCGCTCTCTTTTTGAGGGGCAAAATGAGGGTCCCAGTGTTTGATTTCCAGAAACTTTCAATGAAATTTTCGAAAATGTACGGTAGGGTGTTACGTGTCACTTGAGCCATTTCGGCTTTTGCTGACTTGCTTGCTTATCCCGTGGCTCTTGATTCTTGTCGGAGCTCGCAGGATCAAGAGACTTTGCAAGCCTGTGAAAGTGAGTAGGCGCATTCACTTCATGATCAAACATCAAGGAGGAATTACAAACGTGAACGTGAAATCAACATGGTTGTACCGAATGGTGATGATGACAGTTATCGTGGCTGTTGTGATCGGACCGATGAATATTGCAGGAGCGGCAGGCAGCCGGACAGATCAGGTAGATCGGCCCTGGATGAATACGTCCCTCTCGGCAGAGAAACGGACAGCTTTGCTGTTACAGGAAATGACACTCGAAGAAAAAATAGATTTGGTGACTGGTAAGGTCAACAATTATTATGGATTTTACAATAATCCGATTGAGCGTCTGGGTATCCCGGCGTTGACGATGGCAGACGGTCCTGCGGGTGTGCGTATCGCCAATCCGGATGTACAGGACAAGCAATCGACCGCGCTGCCTGCTCCAATTGCGTTGGCTGCAACGTGGGATACCGAGGCTGCCAAACAGTACGGTGATCTGCTCGGGGACGAGGCTTATAATACAACTCACAATGTTGTGCTTGGGCCGGGAATGGATATTGCCCGAATTCCATGGGGATCGCGAAACTTTGAATCCATGGGTGAGGACCCGTTGCTGCAATCGCAAATGGCGACCGCTTATGTCAAAGGCATACAAAGCCACCCTGTGTTGGCAACAGCGAAGCATTACCTGATGAATAACCAGGAAACGGAGCGTTTTACGACGAACGTCAAAGTCAGCGACCGCGCGATGCATGAAATTTACATACGCCCGTTTCAGGAGGCCATCGCCAAAGCTGATTTGGGAGGGGCCATGTGCTCCTTTAACAAGGTCAACGGGGAGCCTGCTTGTGAGAACAAAACGCTCCTGACAGACCTGTTGAAAAAGGAGATGCAATTCAAAGGCTTCGTGATGAGTGATTACGGTGCAAACCTGAGTACAGCCGAATCGGCCAACAGCGGTCTGGATTTGGAAACACCGGGGACACCTTATGGTAAATGGGGAGATCAGCTGCTGGCTGCTGTTAAGAATGGCAAGGTCAGTGAAAAGACGATTGATGATAAGGCTAGACGCATTTTGGTGCAAATGTTCAGCAAAGGGCTGTTTGATCATCCAGTTCAAAATAATCAGATTGATGTTCGTGACCATGGTAAGAAAGCCCGCCAATTGGCTGAGGAAAGTATGGTACTGCTCCAGAATAAAAACAATGCATTACCGTTGTCTAAGGATAAGCTTAAATCCATTGCTGTGATTGGCTCTGATGCGGATAACGGCACTGTGGCAGGCGGAGGCAGCTCATTGGTGAATCCGACATATACCGTGAGTCCGTTGGAGGCTATCCGTAATCGTGCCGGTAAAGGCGTGACCGTCCAGTACGCACCAGGTACAGACCCGATCTCCGCGGGTGACATTATGCCAGGCCCATCGGCTGTTCCGTCTTCACTGTTGACGACATCCGATAAGAAAGAAAATATCAGTGCCGGATATGCCACTTATGGAGATGTTGAACAGGGGCTGCGAGGCGAATACTGGAACAATAACAAGATGGAAGGCAATCCGATTCTTGTACGTAATGATGGCCAAGTCAACATGAATCTTGGATTTTATAATTATCAGGGCCTTAATGCGAAGTCCCCTAAAATTCCGAATACGCCCACGACACTGAACGGCTTGATATCTGCCCGCTGGACAGGCGCAATTGCAGCACCCAAGGACGGTGACTATGCGTTGTCCTTAACCAGCCTGGGATCAAGCAAGCTGTATCTCGACGACAAGCTATTCGTGGATAATCAAGGTGCAAAGCTGAGCACGACGAAGAAAAACATCTCGCTCAAAGCGGGTGAAAAGCACAAAATACGCATCGAATACCGTGCCGATTATCAGGTAAATGGCCGTGATTCCGGCGGTATGGTTCGTCTGGGCTGGGAGCCTCCGGCAGATGCTTCGGACAAGCTGATTGACAATGCAGTTAAGCTGGCGAAAAAGTCGGATGTCGCGATCATTGTTACACGTACGTATGATAGTGAAGGCTATGTGGAGCGCTCCGATATGGAGCTGCCGAACAATCAGGATCGTCTGATCCGTGCGGTTGCCGCCGCGAACCCGAAAACCATTGTCGTACAAATGAGCGGCAGAGCCGTGCAAATGGATACCTGGCAGGACAAGGTCCCTGCTATTGTGCAGGCATGGTTTGCAGGACAAGAGCAAGGAAATGCCGTAGCGCGTGTCCTGTTTGGCGATGTGAATCCTTCCGGCAAGCTGCCGGTAACCTTCCCGGTGAATGAGCAGTCTACCCCTGTATCCTCACCGGAGAGATTTCCGGGTGTGAACGGAATTGGTGACTATTCTGACGGTATTTTTGTAGGCTACCGTGGATATGAGAAATCGGGTATTCAGCCGGCATTTGCCTTTGGGCACGGATTATCCTATACGACATTCGGATACAGCGATCTCAAAGTAAAACAGCACGCGAGCGGAAAGAAATCGACTCGTACAAGTACTGTCGAGGTTTCGCTAAAATTGAAAAACACCGGGAAAGCTGCCGGAGCAGAGGTTGTACAGGTGTACAGCGGCAAGCTTCCGACAAACGTAGAGACGCCGTCCCGTCAACTGGCAGGCTGGTCCAAGATCGAGCTGAAGCCGGGACAGGAGAAGAAGGTTCGTATAGAGCTGGACCCGAAAGCTTTATCGTACTGGGATGAAAAATCCAAAGCCTGGGTTATGCCGTCCGGTGAAGTGCCGATCTATGCAGGCAGTTCCTCTCAGGATATCCGATTGACAGGAAGTGTTACGATTCCGGCAGCTTCCAAAGGAAAGGCAGCAAGGTAATCCCGTTACAAAAATAATCCCGTTACATTTGTTTTAAGTGGTTATATTCAAGAGAGCGCGGGCAACAGCACCGGCTCTCTTTTTGCCATGGCTATGCAACGCCAATAGGTATGCAATGTCCAATAGGTATGCAAAGAGATACCCGAGTAAAAGCTGAAATAGAAGGAAGGATGAGGATGAGCCAAGAGTTATGGAGAGAGGAGGTCGTTAGATGAAGAAACTCCAAAAGCAACGACGCGCCAACCTCTGGCTGCTCGTAGCTGCAGCTGCCATTTTGATCTTTGCTGTTCTGGTCAGTATGGTTATACAGAAGATTCTGAAGCCGGAAGCTGAGCATGATGTCAGCATGTGGCTAACAACACCGGACCCGGCGAATCGCCTAACGCAACAAGCCCCCATCCATTGGAAAAATGACAACAGTAAAGAAAGTATTGAAAAAGCAGCAATCTCGGATACACTGACGGTTGAGGTGAAGCCGGATATTCGATATCAAAAGATGGAGGGGTTTGGCGCAGCGGTGTCCGGCTCGTCTGCTTACTTGATGAACCATGGCATGTCTGCGAATCAGCGTGATCAACTGCTCAACGATTTGTTTACCGCCAGCGGCATTCAATTGAGCTATATACGGCATACGATTGGGGCATCGGATTATTCGGTGGATGAACAGGGACAGCCTGCCAGCTATACCTATGATGATGTGGCCACAGGCAAGGACTATGAGCTGAACCATTTCTCCATTGCCAAGGATCGGGACGTGATTGATGTACTGAAGCAAATCATGAGAAGAAACCAGGATCTACAGATTATGGGGACGCCATGGACTGCCCCGCCCTGGATGAAATATGGAGAGCAGATATATAACGGCTGGTATTTGGACTATACCGATCCGCGTGTCTACTCGGCGTATGCCGACTATTTTGTTCGTTATATACAGGCTTATGCGAACGAGGGCGTTCCGATCCAGGCGATTTCCATTCAAAATGAACCGGAATTTACGACGTCCAAGTATCCCAGTATGAGTATGGGAGCAGCCGAGCAGGCGAAATTTATCAAGCAATATTTGGGCCCCGCCTTAAGTCGAAACCATTTGCCCACCCAAATTATTGCCTTTGACCATAACTGGGATATAGGGAGCGATTATGCCAAGACTGTGCTCGGCGATGAGCAAGCCCGAAGCTATACGCACGGCACGGCCTTTCATTGCTACAAAGGGGAGCCCACAGCGATGACAGACGTGCATCATGCTTTTCCGGATAAGCCTGTTTATATGACAGAATGCAGCGGGGGAGCATGGAGCCCTGGGTTTGGGGATGATTTGAGCTGGGACATGTCGAAGCTGATCATTGGTGCACCCCGAAACTGGTCGCAAAACGTGCTTTTCTGGAATATTGTACTTGACCCGTCCGGCGGCCCAACCAATGGCGGCTGTACCAACTGTAGAGGTGTAGTTACCATCGACCCGTTAAGCGGTGCCGTTACGAAAAATGTGGAATACTATGCGCTTGGTCATGCCAGCAAGTTCGTCCGTCCGGGTGCGGTACGTATTGATTCTACGCATTATAGCGGAAGTATCGAAACGGTCGCTTACCGCAATCCCGATGGCACGCTTGTCCTGATTGCTCTGCCAATACGGGAGCGGACGGGAAGACACTTAAGGTTCGGCAGGGAAGCAAAGTTTTCACAGCTACACTTCCATCCAAGTCAGCGGCTACCTTTCAATGGAATCCTGCGGCTTCATGATACAGCTTCACAACAATGTTTATAGAAGATTTTAGAGCGTTTGAGATTGGTGCAAGTATAGGCGACCAAGCTGAAAGGGGGATTAATTTTCGACTGCATGGGCGGTTGTGTGAAGCTTATAGTTTGCTGAATGTCTGACGCTGTCACGATATCGCACGTTGCAAAAAAATGGAGAGTCTGGTAAACAGGACTCTCCATTTTTTTTGGTTTGGTGGTAGATTGGGGTTTTTAGGATATGAAGGATCGACTTTAGTTCGCTTGGTCACACTGGGCAGTTACTTGCTGCTTGGCATAGGTGTGGAGTGTATCCGTAAGTTTGCTGGAATCTACGCCTTTTTCTTTGGCAATGGCGGTTAACGTTTTCCCATTTTTCAGTTGGGTTTGCAGCTTGTCAGCTGAGGTGCCGAACAACTGGGCAGCCTTGTCCAAATAGCCGCTTTCTTTGAATTGTTGTTGCTCTGTTGTTAATGTACCGGAAATGTTATTCCATGAATTATTCAGCTGAGAGGTTACCCAGTTTTTTTCCTTGGCAACGACGGTATCAATGACTTTGCTCTTGTCGACGCCCTGATCCTTGGCAATGTCGACAATGGATTTGCCAGCCTTGATCTGTTGGTCCAGCTCAGGCTGGGACAGGTTGAGCACTGAGGCCGCTGCGGATTTTTTCAGATTTGTCAGGGCGTGGGTAGACGTCGTATCCGATGATTTCGCCCAAGCTACAGCTGGATTGGATGTTGTTGAAGTGGTAGTCGACGTTGTAGTTACCGTAGTCACGGTTGTCACTTTTTTGGTCAGTGAATTGTTCAGCTGTTTGGTCAGATCTGTCTTAATTGAAGCCACTTTGTCTTGAGTCAGTTTTCCGGACTTATGATCTCCCGCAAGCTTGGTCAACTGCGGTTGAAGCAGGGCGTTGGTTACTTCGTCTGTGTTGATGCCTTTGGCTTTAGCCAGATCCGACAATGTTTTGCCAGCCTGGAATTGCTTTTGCAATTCGGTTTTGCTCAGGTCGAGCACTTTTTGCAGCGATGTATTGGAGCACAGGGAGTTCTGATCCAGACTAATGTTGTATCCATTCGAACTCGCCTTGGCATTGGTCGAAGTGGAGACTTGAGTTACAGCTGTCGGTGTTGCGGCAAATACCGAAGCTGATGTGACAGAGAATATCATCGTTGCACCCAGCATTGCAGGAATCCATTTTTTCATTTTGTTCATTGTACATTCACTCCTATTTTCGTGTGTGTTTGTTGTTGCCCCCTTACTGTAATCCCGAAAGGTGAAAAAACGGAGAAAAGCAAGCTGGAGTATTTTTACAAGGACGAAGAATTGGACATAGGCATCCGAAAGTGCGAGAATGTTTGAAAATTGAAACTGTACAGGGGTGGAGAGCCTCCCTTTATCACATACTGATTCTTAGGAGGTTCATTATGACTAAACATCGCATTTTACTGGCTGAGGATGATCCCTTGTTGGGTGAGTTGGTTGTTCATATGTTGGAGAAGACGGGATTCGGTACTGTGGATTGGGTCGAAAATGGAGAAGAAGCCTATGAATATTGCATGGGTTCCCATTATGATGTGGCCGTGCTGGACTGGATGTTGCCTGGTTGGACAGGGCTGTCGGCATGTAAAAAATTGAGAGAGAACGGTTATACCGGAGCGATCCTGATGTTAACCGCCAAAGACGCGCTGCGCGACCGGGTTCAGGGGCTCGATGCCGGTGCGGATGATTACCTGGTGAAGCCCTTTGAACTGGAGGAGTTGCAAGCCAGACTGAGAGCCTTGTGCCGACGCAATTATGCACCCCTGCTGGAGGAAATCGCTGAGCTGGATGGATTGCACCTCAATCGTTCCAGTCTGACGCTCAGTCTTGAAGATGAAGTCATCCAATTAAGTCCCCGTGAATTTCAGATGCTGGATCTGTTATTGCGCAACAGGGGTGCTGCTCTCAGCCGTGAGCTGGTTTTGGAACGGATCTGGGGATATGATTCGGACGTTTCAACCAAAATTGTCGATGCCACCATTAAGCTGCTGCGCAAAAAGCTGGAGCTGTTTAACAGACAACATCTGATTCATAGCATCCGAGGGGTGGGTTACAAGCTTGAATAACAAGAAACGAATGGCTGAAGAAGAGGGCACTGAACGTGGCAAACCCGGGGGCAATTTGTTTGGACGTACGCAAAGTCGGCTTACGCTTGCATATAGCAGTCTGACGATCGTTTTGCTTGCATTATTTATAGGCGTGGTCTACCTTCTTTTGTCTTACATTGTCATTAGCGGTCAGAAGGATAATCTGCTCTCTCTCGTTGCTGTGGAACGGATCATGGTGGAGAACAACATGCAGGAAGGCAAGCCTGAAGATACGCTGGACAATCAAAGATTATGGGGATCGGGAAGCGAACAGTTTTTCTATTATGTGATCAACGATAAGGGTAAATTGATCTCGGGGAACGAGATTTTTCCAGGGATGCGTCCTGAGCTTCTGGGACTGGTTCAAGACTGGAAACCACGTGCCAAGGAGATCATGGAGGTCAGTCTGTCTGTACCTGCGGATGTGCTGGATAACGGGGAAGCGGGTGCGAAGCCCGTTGCTCCGTCAACTCTCCATCTGATGGTGACAGGGCAGGCAGCTCTGACCAAGAACGGCCCTGATCTGACACTCTACGCAGGCATTAATGTTACACCCCAATACAATCTGCTCCACAGATTGCTAATGTTGCTGATTTTACTTGCTATTGTCTTTGTATTTATTGCCTGTCTGATCGGCTGGCTGATGTCACGTAAAGCAATGGTTCCGATCGTGAAATCCTACAACCGGCAGCGGGAATTCGTGGGCAATGCATCGCATGAGCTGCGAACACCACTCAGTGTGCTGCTTGCATCCGTCAATGCGCTGGAACTGGAGCTTGGGCAGAGCGCACCGTCTTTTGCCAAACACACCCTTTCCAATATGAAGGATGAGATCAGACGAATGACACGGATGGTTCAGGATTTGCTGGTGCTGGCACGCTCCGATTCGGACGACCTTGAACTGGTGAAGCGTGATTTTGATTTTCGGCCGCTTGCCGAGAAGACGATTCAATCCATACGGCACCTCAAATCCGCAAAGGGGGTTTGTATTGAGCTGATTGGCCCGGAACAACTGGTTCTCAATGGCGACCCGGAAAAGCTGAGGCAGGTGCTGACCATTTTACTGGATAATGCCGTCAAGTTCACTCCGCGGGGCGGTGAGGTCCGTGTGGTAATATCGGATCGGGACGAAACAGGTAGTCCGGGTTTTCACCTGTCCGTTGAGGATACAGGCCCCGGGATCAGGGCAGGGGATGTGGATCGAATTTTTGACCGTTTCTATCGAGGAGATAAATCGCGAACGCGAGGTCTGGGAGGACACGGTCTGGGGCTCGCCATTGCCAAGTGGATTGTTGAAGCACATCACGGTCAGATCACGTTATCCAGCGAAGAAAGCAAGGGTAGCATATTCCATGTAGATATTCCTGTGAATAAATAACATTTCGATTTTCGAATGACCTGACACGAGATCATCTGGTTTGTGAACTGTTTAAATTGGCTTGACTTCATTTGGATATTTTTGTATCCATTTTTGTTCATTTATAGTTCTTTAAAGGAATCCTGAATAACAAACTGTAATGATAAGTGAGTGCAGTCACATAGATAAATAGAAAAACATGACTATAATGTGCATATAGTTTAAATTTAGTCTTTTTGGAGCTGACGGTTCCAAACACTTCACTCACAAGGAGAGGATTCATCTCATGAGCATACATTTAGACTTGGATTCCTTGTCCGTTGAAAGGCTAGCAATGGCCCTTTCAGGACGACCGGGAATGTTCAAGTTGTTTTATGACACCGAGGATTGTGGATGCAATGGCGTACTCGTCATCTTGCTTGTCACTACGCCGAATGCAACTGATAAAGTAGTTCAGTCTGAGCCTTATTCTTTTTGGGTAGATCGGCAGCAGGAGCAGCAGTTCGATAGCAGAATGCGGCTTGAAGCAGACCCTGGTTACCCGTCGTTCAAGCTAAGTAGTGATGCTGGTATATTTAGTAGCAACATTAGAATTAAAGATGTGCGCGTAAAATAAATACAACATGATTGACAGAAATAGGTGGGAAAATTATGAATAAAACAAGTTCTGTACAAGAATTTACATTTGATGATATGAAAAAAATCTCACGAACCAAAATGGGAAAATCGCTCCCTATCGAGCTTTACAGAGCCATCCGTTTAATTGGGATGTATCAAGGACTTCCTATGAAAGGGAAGGGTACTACGGTTACTGTAGGCAGAAAAATCGGTGAGAGCTTGCCTGTTCATTCATTAGAAGAACTGCTAGATTTGTTCCGTGAATTAAAAATAGGAGATCCCCAGATTGTTCTTGAGGAGGAGCATAAAATCCATGTAGCTGTTAAAGACTGCTTTTGTGAGGGATTGCCCGAGATGGAAGGCAGTATGGTATGCGATTTGGAAGGAGCGATTATGGAAGGCGCCTTGAACAAAATCATAGACAAGAGAGTTTATGTCAGAGAAATAAAATGTAATGTAAACGGAGACGAACATTGCGAATATGAAATTCGTTTTTAGTGAAAAAGACAAATCTCTTCCAGCGCAATTGGAAATGAGGTTTGTCTTTTTTAGTGTAGTCAGTTCCTTTGAAATGGTACAATAACGGTTATGATCATTCGAGAAGGACGTTGAGATGATGAAAAATTTGCTCGTTTCGGGCTACCGTGCCCATGAATTAAATATTTTCAGCCAAAAGCACGAAGGCATTCCCTATATCAAAAAGGCGATTGCAGGCAGGCTCATTCCCCTCATTGAAGAAGGACTGGAATGGGTAATTACCCCCGGGCAATATGGGGTGGACCTGTGGGCCTGTGAGGTAGTCATTGCACTCAAACAGCAATATCCCCAACTGAAATGCTCTATTATGATGGCTTATCAAAATATGGAGGAGAAATGGAAGGAGGACAAAAAGGAGTATTTTCAGCAAATTTGTGATGCAGTTGACTACGTGGGAGTCGTCAGCCGCCAGCCTTATCAGGGAATATGGCAGCTCAAGGCACGGGATGAACTGCTTTTCCGCAAAACAGACGGTTTGTTGCTCGTTTACGACGAGGATGCAGGAGAGGGCAGCCCGCGTTTTATGAAGGAGCTTGCTTTGAAAAAACAACAGGCAGAAGGCTATCAATATATCAGCATCAACTCGGAGGATATCCAAAGCATAGCGGATGAAGAACGTTTATTCTTGGACCTCTGATTTTTAAAGCATCAGCACGGATTTTTGAACAAAAAGGCTAAGTTTGCCTCTTTATATTTATGTAAGCGCTATCATAAAATTTAAACAACAATAACTTATCAGTCACATAAAATATATTTATTGAAAAAACAAACATAAAAGGAGCCAAGGATTTATGAACAAAGGATTTCGGTATACCGCGTTGCTCTGTCTCGGTGTCATGTTGTGTGGAATGGTCACTCCGATGGATAGCCAGGTCTCTGCTGCCTCCACGAGGCAAATGGAAAAGCTGAACCGTGGAGCGGTTGCGGTCAAGGTGCCGGAGGGTGTGCTTGTGAGCTGGCGTTTGCTGGGGACGGAAGCAGATTCGATCAGCTTCAATCTGTACAGAGGGGCAAGCAAGGTGAATAGTACGCCGATTACATCAAGAACCAACTTTTTGGATAAGGCAGGTACGACCTCATCTTCGTATACGGTTCGTGCCGTGGTGAATGGAACAGAACAGGCCGCTTCTCCTGCGGTAAAAGTATGGAGCAACAACTATCTGGACGTTCCCATCCAGCAGCCTGCGGGCGGTACAACCCCGGATAAGGTGAGCTATACGTACCAGGCCAATGATGCCAGCGTGGGGGATCTGGATGGGGATGGCGAGTATGAGATTGTGTTAAAATGGGACCCTACCAATGCCAAGGACAATTCGCAATCCGGCTATACGGGAAATGTATTTTTGGACGGCTACGAACTGGATGGAACACGCAAATGGCGAATCGATCTGGGACGGAACATCCGCGCTGGAGCGCACTACACGCAATTTCTCGTCTATGATTTTGATGGTGACGGCAAAGCGGAAATTGTATGTAAAACAGCAGATGGCACGGTGGATGGCACAGGTGTAAAAATTGGCGATGCTTCTGCTGATCATCGTAACGCCAACGGGTATATTTTGGCTGGTCCCGAGTTCTTGACCGTGTTCTCTGGTAATACAGGAAAAGCTCTCAGCACGATTGACTATGTACCGCCACGCGGATCGGTATCCAGTTGGGGAGATAATTATGGCAACCGTGTGGATCGTTTTCTCGCCGGAGTTGCTTATCTGGATGGGGTGCGGCCCAGCATAGTGATGGCACGGGGCTATTACACCCGGACGGTTCTGGTTGCCTATGACTGGCGTAATGGAAGCTTGAGCCGGCGCTGGACCTTTGACAGCAACAGCTCCACGAATCCCGGGACAGCCGGACAGGGAAATCATAGTTTGAGCGTGGCGGATGTGGATGGAGATGATAAGGATGAGATCGTATACGGCTCGCTGGTGGTGGACGATAACGGAGCGAAGCTGGTCAACACGAAGATGGGACACGGCGATGCACTTCATGTCGGGGATTTGGACCCGGACCGCTCAGGATATGAGGTGTTTAAGGTAAATGAGGATAAGAATGCTACTTACGGGGCTGCCATGTACGATCCGCGTAACGGCAATATTTTATGGGGCGTAAATACAGGCAAGGATACCGGAAGAGGCATGTCGGCAGACATTGACCCACGCACGAAGGGGAACGAGCAATGGGCGCCGGGGATCGGCTTGCGTTCGGCTAAAGGAGCGCTGATTACGAATACGCTGCCGTCCTCCATTAACTTTGGAATTTGGTGGGATGGCGATCTGCTGCGTGAACTGCTGGATCATACCTCGTCAAGCGCTGGTAAAATCGACAAGTGGAATTATTCCAACTCGACCACTTCCAATTTGCTAACGGCGACAGGAACCAGCTCTAATAACGGAACGAAAGGCACACCATCCTTGCAGGCTGATCTGTTCGGTGACTGGCGTGAGGAAGTCATTTGGCGCAAAAGTGACAATTCGGCACTACGAATCTACACAACACCCTACGAGTCAGAATATCGATTCTATACACTTATGCACGATCCAGTGTACCGCTTGAGCGTGGCCTGGCAGAACGTAGCCTATAATCAGCCGCCACACACCAGTTTTTATCTGGGAGAAGGGATGACCAAGCCGCGGCAGCCGAATATATACACTCCTTGATTACAGATTGAAATGATATGCGAATGAACCAAAAAACGAAAGAGCTTCGGGGTATCGGAGCTCTTTTTGTTATGTTTTTCCATAACATGCAAAAGAGAATGTATGATTTTCTCAAAAACGGGAACATTAGTTCTTATTAATAGAACATACGCATGAAAAAGGAGGCGGGATATGTGACTTCTCTGACAACCGAAGGCATGATTGAGCTCGTAACCAATGTCGGATTCCCTGCTGCGTTAAGTCTGATTCTGTTAAAATATATTCTTGTCACCCTTAGTCGCAGATTAGAGCAGCTTGATCGATCTGTTAAGCAACTGTCACAATCCCTGGAAGAGATGGAGGCAAAGCGAGCCAAGCAGCCAGAAGAGCCGTGCAGGACAAATACGGACAAACTTCGTGCCGAGTGAGCAAATAAAGGGAAATAGAAACAATTTAGCAACCCAATCACGACGCGGGATTCTTATAATAGAAGCGTGTGCAGTTTATGCAGGCATATTTTTATGGGGGTGTATATTAAGATGAAAATAAATACGAAGCTATCCACGTTGTGCATCGCAGCTACACTTTTGAGCGTAGCGCAGGCCGCAGTCGCAGCGCCAGCTGTGACCGCTCCAGCGGAAGCGACGCAACCGGGCGTTACCAGTCCGGCCGCAGCTGCCCTGGCCCAGGTGCCAGCACCCGCGGTATCTGCGTCGGTTACGACACCGGCCCCGGCACAGGTCCCGTCTGCACCAGCAGCGTTGGTTACGCCTCCGGCCCCGCCAGCCCCGTCCGCGCCAGCAGCGTCGATCCCGGCCGCAGCCGCAGGCTCAGCCAAAGCTGCTACACCAGCAGCTCCATCTGCGCCAGCACCGCGTTCGTCCGCGTCGGTAGCGCCAGCGGCT
>NZ_JH601047.1:133064-179862 GCF_000245715.1 Paenibacillus sp. Aloe-11
CCAGCCGTGCCGTCGACTGCGAAGCCGACGACTCCGCAGCAGCCATCGGCATCAGCACCAGCCGCCGCTGCGAGCGTGAAGCCAACGCAGCTGGACAAGCTGAACCACGAGAGTGCCATTCCGCTTGTGCTGGAGGCACAGTCACGTTATCTGTACGCGATCAGCGGTGGCAGCTCGGTGGGCGAGTCGTTCCAACGGAACGGCAAAAGCTACCGTTACCTGTCCGAGGACATCGGGACCAAGACCAAGTTGATCAACTATCTGACGCAGGCTTATACCAAGCAGGCGAGTGAACAATTTGTGGGCAAATTTTTTGTTGAAATCAACGGTAAACTGGTGCAACTGGATGCAGATGGCGGTAATTTGCTAGAGTTTAACCGGGCTACGGCGAAAATGGTAACGATGACTCCAGTGAAGCGCAGCTATCTGCTGACCGTGCCTTATCCGGCGGAAACGAAGAAGGCGAACGAAAAAATCACCGTGAACTTCGAAAAGGTTGGCAGCTACTGGAAAATCAGCTCCGCACCGCACGTTATTTTTTAGATCAGCCATTTTTTAGATTAGCTATTGTATAAATTAGGAATTTTCTAAAATTAAAATTTTGCAAGGCTGTTCACGAATACGGTAAAGTGATGTTAGACTTGTTTCGCAAGCTCTAATTCAACTCAGAGGAGTGCTGTGCAATGATGACACCCATTAAGGTAAAAAACGTTAAGGATATTGAGAAGATCAATCAAATTGTATCCAACTATACCTACGATATCTGGATTCATGGCAAAAGCGGCATGGCAGATGCCAAATCCATTCTGGGCATGTATGTGCTGAAGCTGGATGAGCCGCTAACTCTGGTTGTACCTGATAACGTTAATCCGAAGAAGCTGTTTAAGGAGCTGGAGGAATTTATTCATTTTCCTGCTCAAGAAGCATAAGAGGCAAGATACACCTGTAGACACTGCATACTCTATTTACACGCAAAGAAGCCTGGGAATGAGCTCCCAGGCTTCTTTTTTTAATGCTCTTCCTCGTCCAGAAACGGGAGATTCACCGAGTAGTACATAACCCCCATAAGCAGCACACCGCCGACCAGATTCCCGAGTGTAACCGGAACCAGATTATGAATCACGCCAGCAACGGAGACAGTGCCCGGATGGTCTAGCACGAGCGCAATAGCGAAGGTGCACATATTGGCTATGCTATGTTCATATCCTGAAATGAAAAAGCAGAATACAAACAGCATCATCGCAAACATTTTTGCCCCGTTTTCCTTCATAAACATCGGAACAAAAAAGGCAAGGCAGACCAGCCAATTACACAATATAGCCCGGAAGAACAATTGCATTGCAGGCGCTTCCATCTTGTGCTCAACCACGTTCAGCAAAAAGCTGTTTACGCTGGAGGAGTCAAACAGTCCGGTCAAATAAATAAGGAGCGCAAATACTCCGGCACCCAGCAAATTACCGCCATAGCTGGCAGCCCACAGGCGAAGTACCTGCCCCCAGCGCAGCTTTTTACGGAGTGCCGCATAGGTGTAATAGAAGGTGTTGCCTGTAAACAAATCCCCGCCGCCGTATGCGATCAAAATGATGGCTGCCCCGAACGTGACTGCCGCCATGGGATAAGTGAATGGAGAATGCTCCATGTAAAAAAAGTTGCCCGTCTTGAACGCTACAATAACGCCGAACCCGATGAACATACTCGCCAGCATGGAACGTGCCAAATACCGGAGCAGGCTTTGCTTGTAAATTTTGTACTTCTTCATGGCTAGCTGTTCGACATTGCGTAAGCCTTCCGTCTCCATTCCAAAGACAACCCCCTATTTTCTTAGATGCAAGTCTTAAATATACTCGTTTTTTCAAAAATATGCCTAGTTAGCCAGCAGGCTGTCAGCTTAATAAACCAAGTTTTTGCAGTCCATACAAAATGCCGTCTTCATCTGCGCGTTTGGTCACCATTTTCGCCGCGGCCTTGGCCTCATCACAACCGTTGCCCATCGCTACGCTATTATGTATAGTGGTCAACATTTCTACATCATTCAAACCATCGCCAAAAGCGTATTGATTCTCTTCGGCAATGCCCAGTCTGGATGTAATTTCACGAATGCCCTTCGCCTTGGAGCCGGCGTGAGGAACAACGTCCACAGAACTCGGATGCCAGCGTACAAAATCAAAAGCCTTGAATACCGATTCATAAAACGGTTCCTCTTCTGTCGTACACATCAGCAGCGTCTGATAGATATCTCTTCCATGGAAATAAAGCGGATCGTACCCAACCGAAATCTTGGCCTTAAGCGTTTGGACCGATTTCTGCACAAGCTCATCGTTAGGAATATTGGCTTTCATGTCCATATGATCCATATATACGAGAGCATGATTATGTGTGAGGGCTAGATCCGTCATCGTCTGCAAAGCTTCCCTGTTCAACGGATTGGTAGCAACGACTTCCCCGCGCAGTACCACATATTGCCCATTAAAGCTAACATAGGAATCAATTTCTAACTGCTCGCGAATTTCCTTGAACATGAAAGGCGCACGGCCTGTTGCAATCGCCACCTCATGTCCTTGCTCTTTCAAAGCAAAGACAGCCTTTTCTGCCGTTAGCGGCATTTTCTTGTCATCGTCCAGTAACGTACCGTCGATATCAAAAAAGATAATCTTTTTGTCTGACATGTCCCAACACCTGACTTTCAATAATGTTATTGTCGAAATTGACTCATATGGATTCATTATATCAAAGGAACTGCTTATGAATACACAAATACGCATAAATCCTCATGAATACCTGACTTTTATAGCTTACAATATGAAATAAGGATTATTGTAAAATAGAACGT
The DNA here is from genome assembly GCF_000245715.1 of Paenibacillus sp. Aloe-11. Lineage (NCBI taxonomy): Bacteria > Bacillati > Bacillota > Bacilli > Caryophanales > Paenibacillaceae > Paenibacillus > Paenibacillus sp. Aloe-11. The sequence goes on from NZ_JH601047.1 coordinate 135,895, forward strand.
CTATCTCCTATTTTCATAGATGGGATGTGATCAACATGACAAAAATCCAGGTCTCACCGGAGCAACTGGATAGCGTGGCCTCTCAATTTGCCGATGCCCACGGAACGCTGTATAACCAGCTGAACGGTCTGGATCGCATAATGAACAACCTTCACAGCCAGTGGGATGGTATGGAGAGAAATCGCTTTTATAACGACTATCGGACTGCTAAATATACACTTTCTTCTGCATTAAGCAAGGTTCAATCCATTGAAATTGAGCTAAAAAGCATCGCATCAAAGTTCAGAAATGCGGATGGCGAGCGCACACGTGGCTTCTGGACAGCTTTGGCAGCGGCGATGAGTTCTAGTGCAGCGCCGACGGATAACGAAGAAGATGAAAGTTTCACTGGCGACCCCGCCAAGCGGACAAACCATCCGGACGAATGAAAAGAGGGGCAGCAGCGGATCAATACCATCAATATGAGCATCTGCTTAAAGATGCTGAGGCGATCGGTGATAAGCAGGTAATGCAGAAAATTTACGACAGAGAACACGCTCTAGGTAAAACGGCCCATACCGTCACCGGATATGGTATAGGTCTTATTTTGCCGCGTGGGACAGGCGTTGGTGGCGCAGGATCATATACCATCTACAGTCTTTTTTCTGGTACAGATGAGTGGCAGTTGGAAACTGTAAAGCTCGCTAACCGGAGAAGTCTGTAGATTTTTTTGTTTACCAAATTTTCCTGAAAACCGATATTTAAAATGATAGGATTCTCAAGCGGATTTTTCCAAGTAGATTAGAGCGTCGGCGCTTCAAAGAACTGTTGAAAACCCAGATTGGATCAGAGAGATGGGATTATAACTTTATAGATAAATTGAACAAGTTAAATAGAAACTGAGCATAGGGAGGAATCATATGCATCTTCTATTTTGCAGCGATCCATTTTTCACCATGGATATTGCTCGTATACAAACTTGAAAAAAGCTGTGGTGAACCGCGGATTATGGTAGAAGGCGCAGTGCTTCCGTTGAATTGGAAGGCTGCGCCTTTTTGTATTTTTACATCCTTATTGAGCTTCCCCGTTCAAATAACGATAAAAGGGAGCATCCACCCAGAAGTGGTAGCTTTCCACTTCTACATCTGGCTTGATCTTACGTAAGCCATCCGCAATGGAGGAAGCTCTGTCGATGAGCGAGAAAGACTGGGCGTAATAGCGCCCTGCGCTAACCCGGTTGTTCGCAATCTCCGTGTAGGCTGACCCGGGGGAAGAAAGAGAATAATAGAGTGGTTGCCACCAGGACTGAGTGATCAGGCCGATTTGGTCTTTGCTGTTCTTTTTGGCGTATTGGTTGATGATGGTGTCAAAACGATTTTTTTGCCCGATGGTGTCGAATTCAAGGGCAAGGTCATACTCCTTGGAGTAGGCGATGTAATTACCGTTATTGATTTGTACGACTTTATAGTCTTCGGTTTGGACAGGCTGTCCCCATTCTTTCAAGTATATAAAAGCCGAAGTTTTCGGTTCCAGCTGTACATGGGCTTGAATACCCTCGCTGCGAAGCAGCCCGATCAGCTGAATTGCATGCTTGAGATCACTGTGCCCATAGGTGATGGACAACTTCGGATCAAAATGGGCATCATAGCGGCTGTCCTTGATATTGTAGCCTGTGAACAGATTTTGCTGGAGACCTGCGTCGAACAGGGCTTGGAGCTCCGGGGATTGGACAAGTATCTGTGTATCATAGGCCTGATGGATTTTAGCAAAAATATCGTCGTCCTGTACTTGACCGATGATATTTTTGTATTCGCCGTGGAATGCCAGTACACGGCTTATCACTTTGGCGATGAAGATCGGATCGGCTTGTCTGTCCGGCTGGAAGGTGGACAGCTCGCTTGATGGCAGCAGCCCCGTATCTACAGCGACCGCCAGAGCCTGCGAGGCGGACAGATTGGTATCGGCAGCCCCAGCTAACGTACGAACACCAGATTTAGTCAGCACGGCTTGCATTTTATTCGCAGGGTATGTAGCAGCCAGTTCGGTCAATCCGGCGGCTTTTACGGCTATATGAATCGCGTCGTTTTGTGTCAGGGGGAGCAACGGATTTACATCATTGTTATCCAGTGTACCTTCTGCATACAGCGCCGCAGCTTGAAGATACAACGGGTCATTTGACTTTAAGCCTGTAAAGGCTGTTTTTTTATCTGCAGAAGTTGTACTTGAACTGTTCAGGTTTAGCACGGTAGCAAGGGCAGCGATATATTCTCCTTTTGTGGGGGTCAAAGATAGCTGAATGTTAAAACGGTCTTGCAGATAGGCAAGCTGGTTGTCCGAATCAGCAACAGTGCCTGAAGCGTAGCTGTTTACTTGCTGGACAACCGGGATTGTCTTCTGTGCGGCATAGGAATGAACAGGGCTGGAAAAGGCAGCGATGAGCAGGGCGGCAGATAGGGGGAGCATTTTCCAAGAGGATGGTCTTAGGCTAGCAAAAGGTGTAGTCATGTGAAATTTCCTCCTCAATAGGCTATATCTATTTTATATTATTCCTAGCGAAATACTTTAAATTTGATAGAATGATATCTTGTTCCTCTCAAACTGTCAATCCATCTAGAACAATAGGCTGAATTTTAGCTGCATATCTACTTGACCATACCTGCGCGATCCTTATGAATTTGCAATTGGGATGTCGAGTGGTGGATAATGGAATTGACTCTTTCAGCAAAAAAATAGGACTAATGATAGGGATGATGCCTAAAAAAAGTAGATCAGATTTACCGTATTTCTGTATATTATTGTAGAAAAAGATCGTAATTCAGGTTATAGTGAAGGAAGAATTTAACTAGGATGAATTTTACCCAAATACGTAATTGTGGAGGGAAATATGAGTACATTCAAAAATTGGCTGAATACAACAAAAAAGGGACTTGGAGATCAAGTTAAGAAGTTTAAGAATAAAGATTTTATGGAAGCTGTGGTTGCGGGCTGTGCGTTGGTGGCATTTGCAGACGGTACGATTAGTCCGGAAGAGAAAACAAAAATGGCCGGATACATAAATATCAGTGAGGAATTGAAAGTGTTTGATATGGGAGAGGTCATCAGCCGTTTCAATCACTATGTGGCGAATTTTGAATTTTCGCCTGAAATCGGTAAACAGGAAGCATTAAAAGCGATTGGCAAATTGAAAGGCAAGCCCGAAGTAGGCCGACTCGTCGTTGGTGTGTGTAGCGCTATTGGCGCAGCCGATGGTGACTTTGATGCTAATGAACGACGAATTGTTGCTGAAATTTGCGGAGTACTTGGTTTGAATCCGTCTGAATTTAGTCTGTAAATTTTACGGAAGGAGGTGTGTTAATTAGTGGCTGTAATTAATCTGGTCAAGGGTCAGAAAATTGATTTGACTAAAGGAAATACAGGACTAACCAAGGTTATAGCAGGATTGGGATGGGACCCGGTACAGTCCAAGGGATTTTTTGGCTTTAAGAAGCAACCCAATATTGATTGTGATGCTTCTGCCATTTTGCTGGACGCAAACGGGAAACTGACCCAGTCGGACAACGTAGTGTGTTTCCACAATAAAAAAAGTCCATGCGGCTCTGTCGTGCATTCCGGTGATAATTTGACCGGACAAGGTGACGGCGATGATGAACAAATTGCGATTGACCTGGCACGTATTCCTGCCAATGTCGACAAAGTGCTTGTTGTTGTAAATATATATGATTGCGTCAACCGGAAACAGGATTTTGGCATGATCGAGAAAGCGTATATCCGCATTCTGGACGGTGCGAACTCCAAGGAACTGGTGACGTTCAATTTATCTGATAATTATGAAGGACTGACTGCGCTGGTCTGTGGAGAGCTCTATCGTCATAATAACGAATGGAAGTTTGCTGCAATCGGTGAAGGCACCCATGCCGAACATATTGATGTGCTGGCTCAGCGTTACATGTAATTTTAATTGCTCATACAAAACTAATCAGAAACGGGGTTCTTACTCATGGCAATTAACTTATCTAAAGGTCAAAAAATTGATTTGACGAAAACAAACCCAGGGTTGTCCAAAATTACGGTTGGTCTCGGCTGGGACACCAATAAGTACGATGGCGGTAAAGATTTTGACTTGGACGTATCCGTATTCTTGGCGAATGCGGACGGTAAAGTGGAAACGGAAAAGAACTTCGTCTTCTTTAATAATCCACAAAATGAGAACGGTTCTGTCGTTCATACCGGTGATAACCGTACAGGTGACGGTGACGGAGATGACGAGCAAATTAAAGTTGATCTGAGCAGCGTACCTGCTAACGTAGAAAAGATCGCATTTACGATTACCATCTATGAGGCACAAGAACGCAACCAAAACTTTGGACAAGTGTCACGTGCTTATGCGCGTATCGTAAATGAGGCCAATAATGAAGAATTGGTTCGCTTTGATCTGGGAGAAGATTTCTCGATCGAAACAGGCGTTGTGGTAGGCGAACTGTATCGTCATAGCGGTGAGTGGAAGTTCAATGCCATTGGCAGCGGCTACCAGGATGGTCTTGCAGGGCTGACGCGCGATTACGGTTTGGCTTAAAAAATCTATACGAAGAAGGCAGGTATGCGGTATGACCATTAGTCTTTCCAAAGGACAACGTATTGATCTGACCAAAACAAATCCAGGCTTGACTCGTGTCGTCGTTGGTCTTGGCTGGGATACCAATAAATATAGTGGCGGCGCGGAATTTGACCTGGATGCTTCGGCTTTCCTGCTGTATGAAGACGGTAAAGCGAAGGCAGCTGACGATTTTGTATTCTACAACAACCCGACCGGTGGAGCGGGGGCTGTCACCCATACGGGCGATAACCGTACAGGTGAGGGCGACGGGGATGACGAGCAAATTATTATTGATTTTGCAAAAGTTCCAGCGAACATCCACCGTATCGGGATCACGGTTACGATTTATGATTATGAGGCACGTGCGCAAAACTTTGGTCAAGTATCCAATGCTTTTGTACGGGTGGTAGATGCAGCTACGGATCGTGAAGTACTGCGCTACGATTTGGGTGAGGATTTCTCCACCGAAACGGCCGTGGTTTTCTGTGAATTTTACCGTCACAATGCAGATTGGAAATTCCAGGCGATCGGTAGCGGCTTTGCTGGTGGATTGGGTGCGCTTGCTAAAAACTATGGCTTGGACGCTCAGTAATATCCACTTGGGGTGGTGTCCATTGGGGCGCTACCCTTTCTTTTTAAGCCATTGAATGGCGTGCGCTGACACATGACAAAAGGACAGAAAGGTGACACAATCATGGCTGTTATCGTAGTAAAGGGACAGAAGGCGGATTTGACGAAAACCAATCCGGGTTTGACCCATGTCAACGTAGGAATCGGATGGGAGTCACCAGCCGCTCTGGAGTTGGATACTTCCGCATTTTTGCTGGGTCCCGGAGGAAAAGTATCGGGCGATGAGGATCTGATCTTTTACAATAATCCGACCACACCTTTTATCACATATTCAGATGGACAACAGTTTGGTGACAAGAAACAATTTTCCCTTGATCTAACCAGAATCCCTTCACATATTGAGAAGATTGCGTTTACGCTCACCATTTATGATGCGGATCAAAAACGGCAAAATTTTGGACAGGTTCAAGGCGGATTTATACGTTTTGCTCATCCGGTTAGCGGAGAGGTTTTGCGCTTTAATTTGGACAGTGGATTTACAGTCGAAACGGCCATTGTTATAGGTGAGCTGTACCGCCATAACGGTGAATGGAAATTTAACGCGATTGGCGCGGGTTTTTCCGGTGGATTGGATGCGTTGTGTGGAAATTTCGGAATTGAAGTGGAAAATAATCCGGCGCCAGTTCCTCAGCCAACACCGCCGCCGGCGCCTCCTGCTCCAAAACCAGAGCCACCTGCAACTCCGGTGAATCTGAATTTGCGGAAAATTGAACTGAAGAAAAAGGGCGACACCATTAATCTGAAAAAGAGCTCCAGTGGTGGATTAGGTGAAATCCTGATCAACCTGAACTGGAATCAGGTGCAGCAGAGCAAGGGCTTTTTCAGTCGTGGCTCCAAGGGTGTCGATCTGGATCTGGGCTGCTTGTATGAGATGAAGAACGGAGATAAAGGTGTCGTTCAGGCGCTCGGAGAAGTTTTCGGTTCTCTGAATCGCTTCCCGTACATTGCCCTGGATGGCGATGATCGTACAGGCTCTGTGAAAACAGGGGAAAATCTCCGCATTAATGGCGCTAAAATTTCTGAGATCAAGCGAATTTTGGTATTCACGTTCATTTATGAAGGAGTCACGAACTGGTCTCAAGCGGACGGGGTGGTCACGCTGTACCAGAAGGATGGTCCGGACATTATCGTTCATCTGAATGAACATGACAACCGCAAAGGAATGTGTGCAATTGCCATGATCCAAAATGTGAACGATGAAACGTTCAGTATTGAGAGACTCGTGCAGTTCTATGGCGGCCATCGTGAGTTGGACCGTGCACATAACTGGGGCATGCGCTGGTCGCAGGGTAGTAAATAAACTGAATTATCGGAGGCACTCTTTTCATGTTGAATGATTTATTTCGAAATATCAGCGAGAACTACGGTCACTTCTTTTCATGGAGTGATGTTGTAGCTACACTTACTGACCCGGTGAGCTGGGGGATTATTGGTACGCTCATTTTGCTGGAAGGTCTTTTGTCGGCGGATAATGCCTTGGTTCTCGCGGTTATGGTTAAGCATTTACCGAAGGAGCAACAGAAGAGAGCCTTATTTTACGGGATTTTGGGTGCCTATTTATTTAGGTTCCTGGCCATTGGCCTGGGTACATTCCTTATCAAGTTCACGTTAATCAAGGTGTTGGGTGCGGCCTATCTTCTCTATATTGCTTATAAAGGTTTATTCAAATCCGAAGCAGAAGGAGAAGTGAAAAATAAGCCTACTTCCTTCTGGAAAACGGTATTAATGGTCGAGCTGATGGATATTGCCTTCAGTATTGACAGCGTCATTGCCGCTTTTGGTGTGAGCGAGAAAGTATGGGTTTTGTTCCTGGGTGGTATTCTTGGCGTTCTGATGATGCGTGGTGTTGCACAAGTATTTCTCAAGCTCATTGATAAATTTCCGGAACTGGAACAGACAGCCTTTATATTGATCGCCATTATTGGAGGTAAAATGCTGGCTGCTGCTTTTGGCTTTCATATGCCGCAACTCTTGTTCTTCGGCATTTTGATCGCCGTCTTTGTAGGTACAATGGTTATGAGCTCGGCAAAAAGAAAGAAAAAGGCCGACAAAGAGGCTTAATGTAGTACAAAGTATAGTGAAATCCCTCCTGAACTAAAGGGGGGATTTCTTTTATACCCGAGGCACAGGGCTTCAGTCAGGCAAGAAACAGGAGGAGGAGGAGAAGGCCCTGAAATATTTTAATGATTTGACCTTTGAGGAAATGGAAGCGATCTTTTGTACGCCGCCGTCGGAGTTTCATAACCGATCTCCCAAAAGTATATTAGCATATGCGGTAGGAGCGGCTTTGTATATGCCCGCGACTCGCTCGGAGGTAGCGGAAGAGATCAAAAACGGAAAACACGAAGGATTAACGACGGTCATGCTAGATTTGGAGGATGCTATAGGAGATCAGCAGGTCGGACAGGCGGAACAGTCACTGGCGGAGCAGTTGCTTCAGCTCATGTCGTATGTACGGACAGGTGTGATGAGTGAACAGAGTATGCCGCTGCTGTTTGTACGTGTGCGCTCTGTGGAACAGCTGGAACGGCTGCTGAGCGGGTTAGGAGAATCGTTGACACTGCTGACCGGCTTTGTTTTGCCCAAGTTCTCTTCTGATAATGGACGGGCGTATTTTGCACTTCTTGCTGAATATAACCGGAGTAGGGGGACGGATGCCGACATTCCTGTATTGTATGGTTTACCAATTCTCGAAAGCTCCAAAATCATTTACCGGGAAACGCGCTGGAAAGAGCTACTGGAGATCAAAGAGATTTTGGACGAGTATCAGGAGTATGTACTGAATGTGCGCATTGGGGCAACCGATTTCTCCAGCCTGTTTGGCTTGAGACGTAGTCCGGATATTACAATCTATGAAATTGCCGTCATTCGGGATTGCATTGCGGACATTATTAACCTGTTTGGACGGGTGGGCTCGGATTATGTCATTTCCGGTCCTGTATGGGAATATTTTGCTCATCGGGAACGTGTATTTAAGCCTCAATTAAGAGTGTCGCCTTTCGAAGATGCATTTGGCAAACAGGGACGCAACGTGCGGATGGACTTTATTTCAGATGCGATGGACGGACTGATCCGGGAAGTCATGATGGACAAAGAGAACGGGATTATCGGCAAAACGATCATCCATCCCTCCCATATTAAGCCGGTACAGGCCATGTACGTGGTGACACATGAGGAGTATATGGATGCCCTCGCCATTATGGAGCGTAATGACGGTAGTCTGGGTGTGTTCAAAAGTACCTATGCCAACAAAATGAATGAAATTAAGCCGCATCTGAATTGGGCTCATCGTATTATTAATAGATCAAAAGTATACGGGGTGTTACATGAACAACAACATTTTGTCAGTCTCTTACCCAAACACGAAAACACATCTGCTTCCCATCTTGGAGCAGTTCAGCGTTAAAATTACCGAGACACATAATCCATTCCACCTTCCTGTGGACAAGCTGTTTGCAATGGCGGCGAGGGTGAACAAGAAGCGTGCGTTTTTGTTTGTCAGCAAGGTGCTGGGCAAGCATATTCCAGTGAACCCTTACACCTCTCTGCTCGGCGGTGCGGCGCTGGCGGTCCTGCTGTATAAGGAGCTTGTCCCACAGGCGGGACCACAGATGGATCAGCTCATCGGAGAAGCCGTAAAAGGGCTTCTGAACGTGGAATATGCGGAGGAAGCCTATCGAAAGCTGATGAATGAGCGTTTAACTTTTGCCGAGCCCATCAAGTTTGTTGGTTTTGCCGAGACGGCTACGGCACTGGGACACAGTATGTACCATGTGTTTGCAGACGGTGCTTCGTATATTCATACGACGCGTGAGGATATTCCGGACCTTCAGCCGATCATTCGGTTTGAAGAAGAGCATTCGCATGCTGTTGATCATCGCTGCTATGCGCTGGATGAGCATGCATTTGCCGGAGATGGCCCCATCGTATTAGTAGATGATGAAATGACGACAGGTAAAACAACCCTTAATATCATTCGGGATATTCAGGCACATTTCCCAAGGAAGCAATATGTGATTGCTTCGTTATTGGATTGGCGGACAGACAGCGATGAGCAAACTTTCACCGATCTGGAGACAGAGCTGGGGATTACGATTACGACTTTAAGCTTGCTCAAAGGTGAAATCCAATTACTGGGGGTGCCCATGCTGGATCACGCAGCATACGCTGGGCAGGTCAGACACACCGAACATGCTGCTGCTAGCTTGGTCGAGGATACGGCAGAGGCTTCTGGAATAATTGACCACTGTTTTGAAAAGGATGCTTTCAGTTTTGAGCGAATACTGCACAGCTCCATCTCAACAGACGGTTGCACCAATACAGCGCCTTATTTGAAATATACAGGCCGTTTTGGCCTGCAATCCGCTGATAATGCGGCGTTGAATGCAGAAATTACGCGTGCAGCTGAACATTTGAATAAGCTTCGTTCAGGGCAGCGCACGTTGGTGATGGGTACGGGTGAATTCATGTACATTCCCATGCGGATTGCAGCGGAGTTAGGCCCGAATGTATTTTATCAGTCCACGACACGCAGCCCGGTTTACCCCCATCGAGAAAAAGGGTATGGCGTTGCTTGTGGTGTGACCTATCCCTCGCCTGATGATAGTACAGTACGCAATTTTATTTATAATGTAGATCCCGGTCAGTATGATGAAATATTTGTCTTGCTGGAAAGGGAGTCGAGCCCAGAGCGAATGCAGCCTATGCTGGATGCTTTGATCGGCCTGGGCTGTGATAAAGTACATGTAGTTTATTTTAACCGTTTAACTAGCCAGGAGAGTAAAGGAGCGCGGATATGAAGCAAGCACTTATTGAGCAAATACAGCAGAAGAACATTCATCCGCCCGAACCGTTAGGCAGTTATCCTGCATCGGATGTCACTTTCTTATTGAAGGATTTGAGCCGTGTTGCGTTGGAAAAAGGGACGGAGGATCGTGAAGAGGCGATTCAGTCAGGCGTCCATTATTCCGAAATGCTTCCAGTGGAGTATGAGCCTACAGCAGAGTATATTGCTCTGTTTCACGAAACGCTTGCTCAATCTGCTGCAAAGGTTGCGCTAGCCGCAGCTTCTGTGGCAGAGATGATTGTAAGAAAAAGGGGGCTGAATACGGCAATTGTTTCGCTTGCCCGAGCGGGAACGCCCATCGGTATCTTGATCAAGCGTTATATTGACTGGAAGTATGGCGTTTCCTTGCCGCATTACAGCATTTCCATTATTCGCGGCAAAGGCATTGACCGGAATGCCATTTTGTATATTTTACAGCAGCATGGGCTGGATATTGAGCTTCAATTTGTAGATGGCTGGACGGGAAAAGGAGCAATTCGGCAGGTGCTGATCGAGGCTTGTCGTGAGATGAACGCGGACTACGGATTGCGCCTGAATGATGATCTGGCGGTGCTGGCCGACCCGGGGAGGTGCTCAGATACCTTCGGTACACGGGAGGATTATTTGATCCCGAGTGCTTGTCTGAATTCGACCGTATCGGGTCTGATGAGCCGGACGGTATTGCGCGACGATCTGATAGGCCCGGACGATTTTCATGGGGCCAAATTTTATAAATCCTGGCGGTCGGTGGATCAGTCCATTACGTTTGTAGATACGGTTTCGGGTTACTTTCAAGATGTGGCTGCAACTGCCGCTGCGTATGCGGAACAGATGACCTTGAATCCACCTACGGTGACATGGCAGGGCTTGCGGGATATCGAGTCCATTCAAAAGGCTTTTGGTATCCGGGATATCAATCTGGTCAAGCCCGGTGTGGGGGAGACGACCCGTGTGCTGCTGCGCAGAGTGCCGTGGAAAATCCTGATCAACCGTGAAGACAATCCGAATCTCCGTCATATCATGCTGCTGGCACAGGATCGTGGCGTACCTGTCGAGGTTTTTGAGGGATTGACGTATTCCTGCTGCGGGATTATCAAGCCACTCAAGGGGGGACAAGGATGATTTATGCAAGCGACCTGGATCAGACGCTGATATATTCCAAACGTTCGCTTGGCGTGCCGCTGGAGTCCGCGGGGCTGTTGCCTGCGGAACACATTGACGGCGCAACAGCGGCGTTTATTTCAGCACAGGCTCTCCAACTGCTGAAGACGCTGCCGGAAAATATCATGTTTATGCCTGTGACGACTCGCACGATGGCACAGTATTCGCGGATCACCGTATTTCAAACGGAGCTGGTTCCAGCTTATGCCGTGACGAGCAATGGCGGTAACATCATCGTCGGGGGCGAGGTGGATCGAGAGTGGAATCGGCGTATTCACGAACAAGTACGCCGAGAGGGTGCCCATGCGGAAGAAGCACGTCAAGTGTTCGGACAGGTGCTGCATGAGGACTGGGTTATAAGTGAGAGCTATTGTGACGAGTTATTTTATGCTTTCGTAATTGAACGGGATCGTATGCCGCTGGAGCAGGTGTTGGAGAAGGCACGAATCATGCGTGAAATGGGCTGGGAGGTATCCATTCAGGGACGAAAGGTGTATCTGGTGCCTGCTGCCGTGAATAAGCAGGCAGCCGTGGAGCATATTCGTCACCTTACAGACGGCGGGCCTGTTGTGGCGTCTGGCGATTCTTTGCTGGACTGCTGTCTGCTCGACTATGCCGACTATGCGATTGCTCCGCGCCATGGTGAGCTATACCGGGAACAACTGCGGGATGAGCTGGAGGTCAATTACCGCTTTACGGAGCTGTCGGGTGCTTATGCAGCGGACGAAATCATGGCGTATGTCTATGAAATACACCGGAGTGTGTATGCAGCTCGAGCTTCATTTTCAGAATAGATAGGGGACGAGGCTCTGTGAAGAAGGTAAGGGTGTATTTTAACCGCTGGTTTTCAGTGGCGTATCATTATATGAATGCTATTCGTAACAATGAGGACGGTATTCCGTTCGAAATCTATGCGACCCACTCAGATCCTGAGCATATGGCTCTGCAGGCCAGTGATGTAGCTGAAGTGGAGCCATGCACAAGTGGTGTGGAGTATGCACGTTTTTGCGCCGATTTTTGCAGACGCCACGAAATTGACGTATTTATTCCACGCTGGAATATGCTTGATATTAGCAAGCATATTCATTGGTTCGACGATATTGGAACCAAGGTGATTGTCTGCCGGGATACCGAACTGCTGGAGCAACTGATGGAAAAGGATTTATTTTATGAATCCATTCGTCAAAAAGATATTGTCGCGATCCCGGATTATGCCATTGCCAGCAATGCAGAGCAGTTTAAAGAGGCTTATGAATCGTTAGCGGCACGCGGGCATAAGGTATGCTTCAAGCCATGCAATGCAGAAGGCGGAATGGGCTTTCGTATTATCGACAACGAACGTAACCCGCTGGAAGAGCTGTTCGGCCATGCGCTGAACCATATTTCCTTCGAGGAGGCACATCATGTGTTGTCATCCACCGAATCGTTTCCCAACCTGATGGTGATGGAACTGCTGGAGGGATACGAATACAGTATTGATTGCCTGGCTGACCGGGAGGGGAAGCTGCTGGCAGCAGTTCCGCGCAGGAAGGCAGGGGGGCGATTACGGCTGCTGGAGCAGCATACCGAACTACTGGATGTAGCGCATAAGATCGCTGACGCGTATCACATACCGTACAATTATAACATTCAGGTAAAATATAACGGCGAGCGCCCCAAGCTGCTGGAAATCAATCCACGGATGTCCGGAGGACTCCATGTATCATGCTTGTCCGGCATCAATTTCCCTTATCTGGCAGTGAAATCGGCTTTGGGTAACGAGGTCGGTCCACTTTATCCGCAATACGACATTTTAGCCAGTCATATCGAGCAGCCGATCACCATACGTAAATCCTTACATTGACACATGTAGAGTGTATTTTCTACAATATGGTAAGGGTTTACGTCAGGAGGTACAAGCTATGACGTCAAAAATGTGGGGTACCACCATTGCTGTGGTCAGCTATCTGATTGCGCTTTTATTGAGTTATTGGTTGCCCTTGTTTGTATGTTTGGCAATTCCGGTCATTTCTCTAGGAGGATATAGCGTCATTATGTCTGTCCGCCATCCTCGTCCCAATTTGACCGGTTCCGTGATTCCGATAGTACAGGAGCAGGCCGCTGATCCAGGGCAGCCAGTTCAGGAAGCTTCTGCTCCATTGGAGTCTACAACAGGAAAACCACATATACCAGACCCGATTTCCAGTGAATTTGCTCAGGTGATGGAGTATCTGGAGGTACTGGAGGATATGGTGATTTCCGAGGGACAGAAGGATGCGCTTGATAACGAAATTGTCGAGAAGGCACTGGCTCTGTTTGCACGTTTGCAACGGGTGATTCCGCTTTTACATGAATTAAACAATAGCGAAGTGAACCACACGGTTCGGAGGCTGATTTTAAAGGATCTGAATGGGCTGATTAACCCGTTCCTTCGGCTCAGCGGCGAAGCCAAGCGGACCAACCGGAGGACATTATTAAACGGGTTGCGAGATGTGGATAGCAAAATATCAGTGATTGTATCCACGGTGGAGCATAAGGATCTGATGGAATTACAGAGCAAAGCCGAGCTGATTCACCAGCGGTATAGCGGTTCGGAATTGTAAGCTCATTTTTAGGAAAATAAAAAATCAGCAGCATAGCTGCTCTGAATAACAACGATTAGCCTCGGGTAACAGTTGTATTCAGAATAGGAGGTAGCATGATGGCGACCCCATGGGCTGAATTGAAAAAAGAAGATGAACAAAAGGTGACCGAGGAGGCTTCACAGCTGATTCAGAAGGTATCACGCAGCGATGTCATGAGCCTGGATACCTTAATGGATGACATCGGCAAGCTGGGAGTGAAAACGCAGGAGCGTGCTGGACAGACTCTTCGGATGCTGGATCGTCCGGTGAATGATCTCATGTCCGGTGATCGGGCCGAGGTATCGAACATGATCTTAAAGCTGCGGGACGAATGTGAAGCGCTCCAGCAGAGTAAAAATGTGAGCTTTTTTGGCAAGCTTATACGCAAGAGTCCGCTGAAAAACTACATTTACAAGTATCAGTCTGTTAAGACAAACATTGAGAAAATCATTACTGCCTTAAGAGATGGCAAGGACAATCTGGAAGAAAACATTGTCAGCATGAGGCAGTTGAAAAGGGCTTCCATTGAAGAAATCTACAATTTACAGACGAAGATTGCCTTTGGCAATCGCTTGAAAGAGCTGTTCGAGACGGAGATTGCCAAGCCGGAGAATGAAAACCGTAAGCCTCATCTGGAGCGGGGATTACGTAAGGTGGTTACACGCACGCAGTCGATGACTGAAATGATTTTGTTGTATAATCAGGCGATAGCGGCAACGGATATTATTAATGATAATAATGATAAGCTGATTGACTCTGTAAATAATGCGATTGATAAAACATCGAATCTGATTACCGTATCGGCTATGATCGCGATGGCACTGGCCGATCAGGACAAAATCATTTCAGCCGTCGATGCGACCAATCGCACCATTGAAGACCAATTCAAGGAAAATGCCAAGCTTCTCAAAACGACGACCGAGAGAACGACGGATTTACTTAGCAAGCCTTCGATGTCACTGGAGGCTGTGAATCAGGCGATTGGCGATTTGGTAGCTGCTTTGGATCTGTCGGAAAAATCCAACCGTCGAATTATTGAAAGCTGCCAGGATTATACAAGCAAAATGACGACAATCAACGCTAACCTTAGCCAACGTCTAGGGATCGAAGGGAAAGAACAGTCCACAACACTGAAGGATAACGATTCCTCCGATGGTCTAAGCTCGTTTCTGAACTGATTTTAACCAATTAAAATTATAAACCTAACCTATTGAAAAGACGCCAGGGCGACCCTGAAAGCGTCTTTTTTGGTTTGACAGTGGCCAATAAAGGACATGATGAACATACATAGCATTCTCGTGCATAAACTCTTAAAAAGCGAATTACAAAGGAGAGAACGAGCGTATGATGTCCTTTATTCTGGTGTGTGTGATTGTCTATTTACTCGTGGCTGCCAGCAGCGAAAAAGCCGATTCTATTATGGAATTAAATGATTCTGTGAAATAAAATTTTTTATTGAAAACCATGCATTTTCTGATAGGATAGAGTTAAATATTGGAATCTAAAAGGAGAATGCATGCTGGAATTTTCATTTGAAATCATCGACGAATCGAAAATCAACATTGTGTATCAGTATGGAAGCAGCAGCTTTAATTTCAATTTGTTTTTTAAATACGGTGTGTGGACGCTGCATCCTTTTGACGGAATTCTGCTGCAAAACAAGGAAATGTGCCGTCTGATCGTTGCCGAACTGTTTAAGAACAAGGATTTTCATGTCATGCTGGCGCGGGAAAATATTTTATTGTCGGCCCTGCGTACCTCCATTGATCTCAATCCGGAAACACGAGCAGAGCGATATCAAGAACAGGAGCCTGATGAGCTGTCTGAATTTGCGGAGACGCACAGCTTTGAAGAGGTGCTGCAAATCGAGCAGGATTTCATCCGCGAGCGTATGGATTTTTTCCAAAACATCATTCAAAAAATGTATATGGAAGGATTCGGTCCGGAAGACAGTGATTTTAACAAGGTACAAGCTATCATCCGAATTTACAAAGCTGCACATGACCAGCTCGGAGATTTGAGCGACTTCCCCTTGAGAGGCGACGAACGACGCAGATGGTAAAGTAGAGGAGACAAGGCAATAAAGTGACCCGCGAGAAGGTCACTTTTTTCAAAGTTTCCGTCTTACGGATCACAGTTCAAACCCACAGACTGTCTCTTTTTCGTTATCTTTCTCGTGTAAGCATAGTGAGGCATGGTGATTACTGTCCATTTAGTCATCAATACCCAAAAGATACTGGTATTTTTCTGGTTCATTGCGAATATCGACGGCAAGCTCTTCGTATTGGGTTGAAAGAACGATAGTACGAATACGTTGCGCTTCCGGATCTTTTGGTTCCAGGAAGCCTTCTTCAATCCACCTTTTAATTTTTTCTCTTACCGTCCGTTCACCAGCGTCCAATAGCCTACAAATTTCAGTTATAGAGGAGGTGTTTTGCTTAAATACCAATTGACGGAATAGCGAGCGTTGCTGTATGTCCAGTTTACGGATCAGTTCAGGTTCTACCCTGAGCATCTCGCTATTTTTTTGTCGAACAATTTCTGATGCTTCTGAGTATACTTCGGCTAATCCATTCAAAAAGTATTCTAACCAAAGGGTTATATCTGCATCATTTCGACCGAAATAATAATTATGGGAAAGCTTCATTTGCAATGCACGGTAATAATCATTTAGGTTTCGATCATAGAAATTTTCTAAGACAAACAATCCTTTCAGACCATAACCCCCTCTACGCAAAATGTATGTGGCGATCATACGAGCGGTTCGTCCGTTGCCATCCATGTACGGATGAATAGTTAGAAACTGCCACATTGCTATTCCTGCTTGAATCGGAACAGCTAAATTCACATTGTGTGGTGAATTGACCCATGCAATCAAGTCTTCCATCAGAGTAGGAACATCTTGAGACTCCGGTGGGAGATAAAAGCCTGTCTGATTGCGGTCGCCCACTTTGTTTTGTTCATTACGGTATTCGCTCAGCTTGGGTCTCCGCCCATGTACTACTTTGATGATAGCATGTAGTTTTTTAATCCATTCCTCGGTAATAGGCAGTTCACGCTGCTCCGACTCATCAAGA
This sequence comes from Paenibacillus sp. Aloe-11, assembly GCF_000245715.1. Classification (NCBI taxonomy): domain Bacteria; kingdom Bacillati; phylum Bacillota; class Bacilli; order Caryophanales; family Paenibacillaceae; genus Paenibacillus; species Paenibacillus sp. Aloe-11. The sequence goes on from NZ_JH601047.1 coordinate 152,764, forward strand.
AATTCAATTGCCTTCATCAAGTTATAAATTTCTTGTTCCTCATCGTTTTTACTGGATTTATAAAGAACCCTACGCTTAGCTTCATTGTCCAGTGTATTACCTTCCATTTTGGTTGAAAGAAGGACAGTAACCTCTTGAGCTTCTTTTTTTAATTCCTCAAGAATCGTTGCCGGAAGCGGAAGCTGTTCTACAACTACGCTGGAGCGTTCTATTTTCAGTAAGTTATTAATCATTGACGACGTAATAGTAAATCTTGGTTTAAACATAATAAACCCTCCTTTTAATTATATTTTAACACATTTACCGCTAAATTACCGCAAATGAAATAATTATTAGTGATTTTAATGAAAAATCAATAAAAAAGAGCCCCACGAATAAACTTCGCAGAACTCTCTCTTTGCGTTATCTGGATTAGGACACACTGTAGCCAAGTGATTTAAACTTGGCCTACCTCTCTTCCCATCTATACACCCACTCTAAAACGTATAGAAGCATTACGGCGGTTGCCAGCGGAGCGGGCAGAATTGTTCTGGAGAAGCGGAGCGTTCGCTTTTGTCCTCGGATTTTAACCTTTACAGGTTTTATACAATAATAAAAATCCGGGGGCGGTGGCGATCGGAAGAACAATCTGCACGCGCAGCGCCTATCAACCGCAAGAAAGCTTCTCATACGCCCTAACTAACTTATTCCCATTAAAATCAGCGAGCACAACATAAGCCCCGCCCCGCACCCCGAGGTATACACCTTGAGGTGGCGAAGCATGGACATTTTCCAGGCCGATAGAGCTTCATCGGAACGTAAGCGTTCGTTTTCCGCCTGTAGTGCCTTGGATTGGCGGATGAACAGCTGTCTGATGTCGGCAAATCCCCGCAGGAAAAGGGTGAGAAAGCCGCTTTGCAGAACGTGGAAGATCGCACCGATCACCAAGCCGAGCAAGCCCAACAGGAATAGCAGGTTGGCAGTAGCCATCGCTTCACGACCATTCATGATCTGGGGTGAGGCGTACATAAAACCCAAGGTGCCGACGATCAGGGCAGTGATCCCAAAACGTAAAATCATTATTTTTCGACCCGTTTCGCAAAGCGCAGATCCGGGTTCGAACGAGCATCGAACACTATGCCTTGAATTTTAGGACTGATTAACGCTGTGTCCGCAGAGAACTGGATCGGAATAATCGGCAGATCCTCCATCAATACGTCTTCCGCCTGATGAAGCTGCTCGAAGCGTTTGGCCGGATCAAGCTCATAGGTTGAGGATTCAATCAGCTTGTCATATTCCGGGTTGCTCCAGTTGGTAAAGTTGTTCGAATTTTTGGAAGTATAGTGTCCCAACACGCCGAGCGGATCAAGGAAGTTTCCTTCCCAGCCCATACGGGCAATCTGGAAGTTCTTTTGCTTAAAGGTGTCAATGTACGTTTTCCATTCCTGATTTTCCAGTGCCACTTCAACGCCCAGGTTTGTTTTCAGCATTTCCTGAATCGCTTCGGCTACTTTTTTGTGCTTGTCCGACGTGTTGTACTTGAAGGTGATCGGTGGCAGCTTGGTTAAACCTTCTTCTTTCAGGCCTTCGGCCAGCAATTGTTTCGCTTTCGCAGCGTCGAATTCATAGTATTTCTTCGGAGCTTCATCACGGAAGTCCTTGCCGGATGGCGTTGTTGTTCCGTATGGAACGTATCCGTAAGCCGGAGTTTCGCCACCCTTGGTGACACTGGTCGCCAGTGCTTCGCGGTCAATCGCATAAGCGATGGCCTGTCTGATTTTTTTATTGTCAAACGGCTTTTGTTTTACGTTAAAAGAATACGTGTACACACTGAAAGACGGATGTGACAGGAATTCCTTATTGCCTTTTTCCTGATCCAAGGTATCCACTGGAAGGCTCAAAATCAGGTCCAGGTCACCTGTTTTGTACATTTGATAATAGGTTGTGGAGTCTTGAACCATTTTAAAGTTGATGGTTGCCATCGTAATGGCGTCTTTGTTCCAATATTGATCGTTTTTCGTCAGCGTAATTTGCTCGTTATGCTTCCATTCCTTAGCTACATACGCGCCGTTGCCGACAATTGTACCCGCTTCTGCTGCCCATTTGTCGCTTTTCTCAACCACGGCTTGGTTGACTGGCAGATAGGCATGACCCACGGCGATGGTTGGGAAGAAGCTCAGCGGTGATTTCAGCTCAACCACCAGGGTTTTGTCATCCTTGGCTGTAACACCTACGTCTTCGATTTTACCTTTGCCTGTGTTGTAGGCTTCGGCTCCTTTGATGTAGTACAGGGCGGAAGGATCGTAGGCAGCTGTTTTTGGATTCAGTACCCGCTTCCAGGAGTATTCAAAGTCCTTGGCCGTCAGCGGGTCACCGTTCGACCATTTGGCACCGTCGCGGATGGTGAAGGTGTATGTTTTGCCGTCAGGAGATACGTCTACTTTGCTGGCAGCACCTTCTACGATTTTGCCGGCTTTGTCGTATGTATACAGCCCTTCGTACAAGTTATCAATAACAAAATAGGACGTTGTATCGGACGCGAAAGCAGGGTCCAGCGTGTAAGGCTCGCCACCTGCCAGATTGGCTGTGATTTCTTGCGGGATATCTGCCTGAGGCGCAGCGGACGGATCGTTGCTGGCTGCTTTGTCCGCAGTACCGGAGCATCCGGCCAAAGCCGTTACGGCCAAAAGTAAGATGATAGTCATCCAATGTATTTTTTTCATCGTGGTTTTCCTCCATTACTATAATTAGTTATGCAAAAGGGGTAGTTATCCAAAAAATAAGATGTATTCTCTTGGGATTCATTCCTCCTCCCTTCCGGCAGGTATGCCGCGTGTGCGCACTTCCATAAAGGCACTGCCGTTTGTTCTGCGCTCAGGTGAGAAACAGCGGATCATGTTACATCCCTCCTTGTCCATTGGTATATCCCTGTTGCTAGTGCTGCGAACGCGGATCAAGCGCATCCTGAAGCCCGTCTCCAAGCGTATTGAACGCCAGCATGGTGAGCGAGATCATCAACCCCGGAAAGAACAGGCGCCACCATTGACCACTTAAAATAACGCCAAGTGAATCGTTAGCCATCGTCCCCCAGCTGGCGGATGGAGACTGAATCCCCAGACCAAGAAAACTTAGGAACGATTCGGCAAAAATAGCCGATGGGATGGTAAACGTCAGATTCACGATAATAATGGCCGCTGCATTCGGCAGCAAATGCCTGAAAATAATGCGCGAATGAGATGTCCCCAAGCTGCGGGCAGCCAGCACATATTCCTGCTGCTTGAGCTGCAAAATTTGTCCGCGAACCACACGCGCCATCCCGACCCATCCGGTAATGGACAAAGCAATAATCATCGTGAGCAGTCCCGGCTTCATAATGACGAGCAGCAAGATGATGATCAGCAGATAAGGGATGCTGTATAAAACTTCAATAATACGCATCAGAATGCTGTCGATCCGGTCGCCCGTTTTACCGTGTCCCGCACAATAGCCGGCAACACAGCCCACGAGAATGCCCAGCACCAAATCAATGGCGGCAGCGGCGAAGCCAATCATGAGTGATATTCTGGCCCCGGCCCATGTCCGTGCCCATACATCTCTGCCCAGATCATCCGTACCAAACCAGTGCTCCCCTGAGGGAGGAAGATTCGTCTTCAACAGGGATTGGTCGCTGGGCGCAAAAGGAACCATGGAAGGGCCGCAAATTGCTAACGCTATGATGATGATCAGCAAGGAAAGTCCCAGCAGGGAAAGCTTATTGTTGAGCAGTCTGCGAAGCCGATTCCGCCAAGGTGATTCTTTGGGTCTGGTCCACGTGGGGACAGGCTTCTGGCTGTGGTCTACGGGACTGAACAGGCTGTCCCTTTCGACGGTAGGTGCTGCTTTCATGTTAATCTCCTTTGCTGACTAATTTGATTCGTGGATCGACAAGACGATAGGATATATCAATTAGAAATAACGTAACGACCAGAATCACACTGTAGAAAATGGTCGTACCCATAATGACCGGGTAATCGCGGTTAAAGATGCTGTCTACAAAATATTTGCCGATGCCGGGAATGGCGAATATTTTTTCAACGACAAAGGTTCCTGTAATAACGGAAGCAAATAGCGGTCCGATAAAGGACAGCACCGGGATCAACGCATTGCGCAATCCGTGACGAATGACGATAACCCAAGAGGAAAGCCCTTTCGCTTTGGCGGTACGTATGTACTCCTGATGCATGACTTCCAGCATGCTCGTCCGCATAAAGCGGGCGATAACGGCAAGCGGTGAAACGGAGAGAGCCAGCGACGGAAGCACGGTATGCTGCCAGGTGCCCCATGAGGCGACCGGAAGCAGGTGCCATTTGACGGCGACATATTTGATTAACAGCGGCGCCAAAATGAAGCTGGGCACGGAAATACCGATAATCGCGATAAACATCGAGATATAATCCAGTGGTCGATTATGATGCAAGGCAGCCAGCGTTCCGAGCGAAATGCCCGCAATAATCGCAACCACGATGGATTGAATACCGAGGAGTGCAGAAGGTGGAAAACCTCTGGCAATGAGCATATTGACGTCCGTCGTTTTCGACTGAATAGACGGGCCCATATCCAGCACCAGCAGATTTTTGAGATACAGCACATACTGCACTGCGAGCGGCTTGTCCAGATTGTACCTGGCGCGCATATTTTGCAGCACTGCTTCCGGAATGGTTTTGGAATCGTTCGAGAACGGATCACCCGGAATGATGTGCATGATGATGAACGTTAAAGTGACGATAATCCACAACGTAACAAGCATCGTAAAAAGACGTTTTAAAATGTACATGGGGCTTTATTTCTCCTGTCTTTCTTGCTGATTTCCTTACTGAATTTTTTTATTGCGGATGCAGTATTTCGAAATAAACAAATGTATATAAGAATACTAGGAAATGATAAAACGGATAAGGTGACATGTCAAGGTAAGGTTTTACATTATAGAACATTGGTCAAATTTTCGTCACAAGTTTTCCATTTTTATAAGGCTAACATTCCGCTTATTCCTCTCGACGAGTATCCTGCGGTATGTTATGATGATACTCTGATAACGTGTTAACGAACTAAAGCGTTTGCCGCCTGTTTTTGGATACGGGGGTCACCATTGTTGGAGGGGAAAAAGATGAGAAAAGCAGCCATGTTTACGATGATGATTGGATTGATTATGATCGTGCTGGCCGGATGTTCCGGCGGTAAGGATAGCAGCAAGTTGATTATTGGAATTGACGATAAATTTGCGCCGATGGGCTTTAGAGATGAAAATAACGAATTGACCGGCTTTGATATAGACTACGCGAAGGCGGCTGGGGAACAGATGGGCAAACAGGTGGAATTTCAGCCGATTGACTGGTCTTCCAAAGAATCTGAGCTGAACAGCGGACGTATTGATCTGATCTGGAATGGATACACCATTACCGATGAGCGCAAGCAAAAAGTGCTGTTCACGAAGCCCTATCTGAAAAATAGTCAGGTCATTGTCGTTCCGGCTGCTTCCAGTATTACCAAACTAGCCGATCTGGCGGGCAAAACCGTAGGTCTTCAAACCTTGTCCTCGGCAGCCGATGCTCTGGACGCGAATCCGATCAAAAGCAAATTGAAGCAAGTATCCGAGTTCCCGGATAATGTTCTCGCTTTGACGGACTTGAAGACAGGACGTCTGGATGCGGTTGTCATTGATGAGGTTGTTGCCAAGTATTATATGTCCAAGGAACAAGGGACGTATAAGCTGCTGGATGAATCGCTGGCTCCTGAGGAGTACGGCATCGGTGTGAAAAAAGGGAATGAAGAGCTGTTGACGCAGCTGCAATCCGCTTTGGATGAGCTGCACAAGAACGGAAAAGCGGCTGAAATTTCGAAAAAATGGTTCGGTGAAGATAAAGTATTGAACTAATACGTCATGTATTGAACTAAGGGTTTAGGAGTCGAAGGTTATGAGTATGGAATATATTTTACGAATTATGAAGCCTATGCTTGAAGGGGCGCAGATGACGGTTATTTTATTTTTCATCACGCTCGTTCTGTCCATTCCGCTGGGTTTTATCGTTACATTGCTGGCAAAAAGCCGGATTAAGCCTATTGCCTGGCTGATGCATACGTACATTTATGTTATACGCGGCACGCCACTGTTGCTGCAGTTGTTGTTCTTTTGTTTTGGTCTGCCCATGCTGCCTGTCATCGGGGAATATCTGGTCCTGGATCGGACAACGGCTGCGGTGCTGGCATTTGTGTTGAATTATGCGGCTTATTTTGCCGAAATTTTCCGAGGCGGGATGCTGTCGATTGATAAAGGACAATATGAAGCTTCGCAGGTGCTGGGCCTGAGCAAGTCACAGACGTTGATCAGAGTCATTGTACCGCAAATGGTACGGATTGCTTTGCCTGCGGTCACCAATGAGGCGACAACGCTGGTGAAAGATACGGCGCTGCTGTATGCGGTGGCGGTACCGGAACTGCTGCATTTTGCCAATACGGCTGTGAACCGTGATTTTACGATTGTACCTTATGTTGTAGCGGCGGTTATTTATTTGTTGATGGCTTTGGTGCTGACGCTATTCTTCAGGGCACTGGAAAAACGCTTTAAATTCGAGTAAAAGGAATGTCGGGATATGAACACTAACGCAATTGAAGTAACCGATTTAAAAAAATCGTTCGGCAAGCTCGATGTTCTGAAAAGAGTGAGCTTTAACGTTAAGGCGGGTGAGGTTGTAGCCGTCATCGGTCCATCAGGTTCAGGCAAAAGTACCATGCTGCGCAGCCTGGTGCATCTGGAGGATGTGACGGGCGGGACGATCCGTATTCATGATAAAGCACTGGTGGAAAATGGTCAGTACGCCCCGGCAGGCGATATTAAGAGCATTACCACCGGGATGGGCATGGTGTTCCAGCATTTTAATCTGTTTCCTCATTTGACAGTGCAGGATAATCTGGAGCTCGCTCCGAAGCTGGTCAAAAAGATAAGCAAGGCCGAGCTGCGCCGCCAAAGCGCTGAACTGTTGGCTAAAGTCGGCTTGGCGGATAAAGCCGATGCGTATCCGTCACGATTGTCGGGGGGGCAGAAGCAACGGGTGGCAATTGCCCGGGCAATGATGATGAATCCCGACATTTTGCTGTTCGACGAGCCGACCTCGGCTCTTGATCCCGAGCTGACAGGCGAGGTGCTGCGGGTCATCAAAAAGCTGGCTGAGGAGCATATGACGATGGTCATCGTGACCCACGAGATGAATTTTGCGCGAGATGTGGCGGATCGCGTCATTTTTATGGACAACGGAGAAATTGCAGAATCTGGTACACCGGAGCAGATTTTTGGCAATCCGCAGCTGGAGCGGACAAAGATATTTTTGAATCGAGTGGAGGCTTAAAAACATAGTTGTTTGTTTGAGTGTGTGTCGGGGAGGCGCTACGCGTGCGGATTGTTCTTCCGATCGCTCCGCCCTTCCTACCATCCAGTTTCCCCAGCCGCGCTCAGGATGAAGACACGGTGAAGCTACCCAAGAGGGGTGACACTGTTGTCAGCAGAAAATAAAGTATTTTCTTAGTGCTTAGATTAAGATAGGCTTCCTTTTTAAGCATTACATGCTACATGCGTACGTTCTTTAATTTGTAATTGGAAATGGAATATAATGAGGAGGACGTAACCCAAGCGAAGGCTTGGGAGCGTCCTTTTGTTGAACTAACGGGGAGGTTAGTTTAATGAAGCTACTACAATTTAAGTGTGGAATGACAACAAACAACACTTCCAATATTATAACTATATTCAGGATGAATGTTTTCTCTTGAAAGTATAATTATTGAGGAATGGAATTCTATAAAACGTTGTTTCCTTTGAGTGATGCCCACTAAAAAAGAATGTCGTAGCCATTTTTTTAGGCTACGACTTATTCATATGATTACTAAAGTGGGCTCAGTTACTACAAAAAGGACCTTTTTATTAACTCAGAAGAAGAAAGCAAATTTACTTCTTTCCGCGAAGGACCGACAGAACAATACCTAACACATTGACTGCAAACAACACCATAAAAGCGATACGATAGCTATTTGCAATTTGGCTAAGGTCCTGTGTTGATAAACCGGTTGAAGAACCAACATATATTACATCTTTAAGTCGGTCAGGCAGAGATACCTTAACAATCATCAGACCAACAGCAGTACTGAGTACTTGTCCCATGCTGTTCAGCATCGATCGTAATCCGTTAGCAATGCCACGACGATTTTCCGGTACGCTAGCCATGATCGAAGCCGTATTCGGTGTCATAAACAAGCCACAACCAAGACCAGCTAGAAACATGCCAATACCCAAGACAGAATATGGAACGTCGGGGGATATAGCGATGGTTAGCACAAGAAGACCGATTGCGGATGTAATTAGCCCTGCCGTTGCTAAAAGGCGAGCTTCGATTCTTCTTATCATTGCACCGGCTATAGGTGAAATGATTAACATACCAATGGTAACAGGTAAAACTTTCAATCCTGCCTGAGTTGCAGTTTCTTGAAAGGTTGCTTGATAGTATAACGCAATGAGCAGCGTGAGAGCGGTAATGGAGAAAAAGTTAATGAGAGTAGCTGCATTAGCTAATGTATACTGTCGATTTCGAAACAAGGTTAAGTCAATCAAAGGTGACGAAACGTGTTTTTCGATAATGACAAATATGGGTGTCAGCACGATAAACAGTAGGAACCCAAGTAAAACGAGCCAATTTCCCCAACCCAACGTACTTCCTTCAGATAAAGCAATAATTAACCCACCAAGCGATAAGAAGACAATGGCTCCTCCCAACACATCCGGCTTCCCATTTGAATTTCTGCCTTTGGTTGAACGAAGTGTAAATATTCCCCAAATGAGACCGATAATTCCGAAAGGTACGTTAAACCAAAATACCCATCTCCAACCCAATGTAGAGGCCATCAATCCGCCTAAAACAGGACCGAAAAGTTGAGCTACTGCGGCAACCAAAACATTAATGCCGAGTCCTTTTCCTAATGAATGTTCAGGAAAGGAATCTGTAATCAATGCCGTTGTATTGGTGATAACTAAAGCTCCACCAGCAGCCTGAATACAACGAAAGATAATTAGGACCCAGACATTAGGTGAAAATCCAATGATGAGGCTAGCAATCGTGAACGTAGCCATACCAATCAAATACAGCTTTTTACGTCCATAAATATCTGATAGTTGTCCAAATACCAGTATCAGGATCGTATTCACAAGTAAATATGATAAAACGATCCAGTCTGCAAAATTTGCACCGACATTAAAATGCTGGCTTACTACAGGAAGTGCTACGTTGAGCGTCCCCACATTTAGAAGCACTAAGAGAACACCAAGGCTCGTTACGGAGAGAACGAACCAAGGATACAAATGGTTTGATTTTTGAGAAGGACGCATAAACCATCACTCCTTTCAAATCATTTTTCGGTTAAAGCTAATAGTTCATCGGTTGTGCGAATTCTACCAATTTTAGGGAAGATAAATGTTTTAACGTACTCATGCTCTTCTTCCGTAAAGCCAGCCATTGCGTCAATCGCGAAAATTTGATGGTAACCGTGTTGAAAAGCTTCTCGTGCAGTTGTATCAACACCATATGCCGTGGACACTCCGCACAAAATAAGTGTGTTAATCCCCCGTCGTCTAAGTTGCGCATCCAAATCTGTTCCGTAGAACGCTCCCCATTGCCGCTTTTGCACGATATGATGGCTATCGTACTTCTGAATTTCAGGGACGATTTCATCCCAATCTAAAGGGAAATCAGCAGGGGATGCACCATCAGAATCATCTAAAACAGGATTTAGGCTGCTGTCATCAGGCCGAGGAACGTGAACCACTGCGACGAATGATCCTTCTTTCTGAAATGCTTCCATAAGTTTTGCTGAATTTTCTACAACGGCCTGTGCGGAGTGTGGTACACATGGCATTGCAAGAACTCCCTTTTGTAGATCAATAACAATCAATGCGGTTTTTTTAAAATCTACGTTCATTAAAAATCTCTCCAATACAATATATTTTTTGAACCTTTGTGACTATTGAGTTCATTATTTAAACTCATTAGGTCAAGTCTCGGATTCTTATTATACTCCCAGTAAATCATTTGTCAAGCGAGCACAGTATTGACTAATGGGACGCGGAATGCCAATATGTTTCATGCAGACTTATCGTGTTTTGATTTCTAGCCACTAGACTATAATAAGTTCTTAAGGAAATTAATCAGCCGAATGAAGCTTTATGAAGAGGAGAAACTTTTAATGAATATAAAAGAACACATTATGAAAATAACGTTGGACCTCTTTTCTAAAAACGGATATAACGCTACCTCTATGCAAGAAATCGCTGATCAAAGTGGTATTGCAAAAGGGAGTCTTTATAAGTTATTTGTGTCAAAAGAGGATTTATTTATAGAGATATTTGATATGTGTCATCAGGAATTGTTTAACAAGGCGGAAGATTTCAACAGATATGATATCCTGTCACCAAATGAAAAGTTCATCCATATTGTGGAGTTTCAGATTCAGTATTTTATTGAGAATGAATTCGTCATGATGGACTTCTCAGAGAGAGAATTACCTATACAGAGGAGTGAAAAATTCGAGGCTGTTAGGAATAGAAATCGGATTCAGAAGATGAATTGGCATAAAGATATGCTTATTGCTGCATATGGCACGGAAATTGAGCGTTATTTATGGGATTTAATCGTGATTTTTCGGGGGTTTCTTAGACAGTATTTGTATTATATTATCTATGAAAAGAGATCGCTTTCAACCCAAAAAGTCTCCATCTTTATCGTCGAGCGTCTGAATGCCATTGTACATGATTTACTCCATTCTAAAGCTGACCCACTTTTAAATAATTCTATATTACATGCTCCTGACGATCTTTCTACAAAACCAGAGAACAATGAACAGTTTATACGAGAGACATTAAATGGGATCTCACTCTCGATAAAAGGACTTCAAACCTCAGAAAGCAATCGGCATGAACTTAATGAAACATTGAGTTTATTAAGTAATGAGATTTGGAGTAACGAACCTAGAGATTTCTTAATTCGTGCACTAATGGGACACTTAGAACGAAACAGTGAAATAGTAGGATATATCAAGCAATTAAAGTTACTTCTCGCTTAATCTGTTTGTTTTGCCATATTCACTTGATTGTTTCGAATAAGACCTTTTTTTGTTGTTTAATGATCTCACATGTCACATTAAGCTTTTAACTGAAATTCATTGCACTAACGGGAAACGATAGCTCAATAAAACCAAGGAGGCAGCCGATCAATGTGATTGGCTGTCTTAGTTCACCTATACCAGCTAATAGCTTGTCAAGATTACCAGTAAAGTGATTCTAAATCATGTGGTATATTAAAATGAGCATGCCAAATAACCCTCCAATTTCCGTTGTGTATTGGAAGCTTATGCCAATAATAATCTTTTAAATTGGACGAAATTCCTTTTTGTTTTTCAAGATTGCATAGAGCCAATGGACGAGCTTATTTGCACATGCGATTAGAGCTACTTTATGTGGTTTTCCTTCGGCTCTCTTGCGATCATAGAACGCTTTGATTCGTATATTTCGGGAGCGAATAAGCCCACACTGTACAGCCATCACCAGCGCGTAACGCAGCTGCCTGGAACCCCGTTTTGTGATTCGGTTTCGAGTTGCTGTAAACTTTCCGGAAGCAAAGACACTCGGGTCAATGCCTGCAAAGGCGACTAACTTTTTAGGATGGTCAAATCGGTCGATTTCACCAACTTCGGATAAAATTGTTGCAGCAATTTTATTCCCAATCCCGGGAATCGACTGCATTAATTCATACTCTTCAATTTCTTCAGCCAGAGCATCTATGTTCTGTTCCAGTTCAGCAAGATGCTCTTGGTATTGAAGAATAAGAGTAATAAGAACTTTCAAATTGATTAAGTGGCTTGCATACATAGTTTGCTGAAAAGGATTTTGTTTTGCCGCATCTACCAGTCGTTGAATCCGTAGGTTAATCCAGTCCTCTGAACGCCCCCGTTTCGAAGAAAGCAGTTCTTTCATTTTTGCTCTGAGCGATCTTCATCCGTCTGCAGAACTGAATATGAAGTTGGGAATTCGCTTAAAAACCGCAGTGAAACACCGGAATACATGGCTCCAATCACACCTTTATAACCCGGGAAACCTGATCTAAAACAGCTTGAAATTGCAGTTTAGTCTGTACACACATCTTTGAAAGAGACTCATATTGCCTTGTAAGATAGCGCAGATTGAGAAGTTGCACACCTCTTTTTTTAAAAGGCTCAAACTCTTCCCTGTAGTACAACTCACCCAATAGGAAAGCGTCAGCAGCATCTGTCTTTACTTTACGAAGCTGAGACTTTCTAAGCCGGTTAGGGATTAGTGGGTTAATGACAATGTAAATATAGTGATGCTCCTCTAGGGATTGAACAACAGAGCTCTGGTAATGTCCTGTTGCTTCTAGAATAAGCAAAGGACGTTGTTTGGATACCGATTCAATGTCCTTTAAAACTTGATGTAGATTTGCTAAGCCATCTCGAGTGTGCTCGAAGTGGAATGTCCCTTTAAAGGGCTTTCCGCACGCTAAAAAGGCTTGTCCATGGCTTTCTGCTTTTGAAATATCTAGACAGACAACTGAATTCATCTCATCTCTCCCTGTAAGTTTAAATTCACCGGTATCCCTATGGTTCTTCTTGTCGCTCCATAGCATCGCTTGTTATACGGGATCTTATGTCCCAACCAGCCTCAATCATGGTCATGACAAGTAGGGTGAACACTATAGCACTCGGGATCAAGTCCCACGGGCAGGTACGTTCGACCAGGCTACCTTAATCCTCTATGCAAATGAAAAAAGGATCAACCAGAAAGAACTGGTTGATCTCATAATACGATTGGGCAGGTTAACGTGGTGACGATACAGAATTCTGATCGTAGATGACCAGCGGCTCATGAGAGAGGGATTAGCCGCCTCATCGGGCTTGTACCGTCGGTTCGACCTTCGTCTTTACCGGAGAAGGGAGCATCAATGGGTAGACTCGCTTCGGCAAGACACCTTATGGTGTAGACTTATGGTGTAGACTTAGAGGAGGCTAGGCTGCCGCTGTTTTATTGAACTTACGTGCTCCGTTAGCACGGATTCATTCTGATGCTCTATACTGCAGTCACGATAATTGGCTGATTCTTTGTAATGATAATGGTGTGCTCATGTTGTGCCACAAAGCTATTGTCGGGTACACATAAAGTCCATCCGTCCGTTTGCTCAACGACATACCCTGCACCTGTAGATAAAAAGGGCTCAATTGTAATGACCAAACCCTCTTTCAGTACCCGTTTATCGTGCTTGTTATAAACCGGTAGAATATCTTGTGGGGTCTCGTGCAGAGATTTTCCAATACCGTGGCTACACAGATTCTTAATAACATTATAGCCGCCTTTTTTAGCCTCGATTTCAATAATCCTTCCAATTTCGTTCAATTTTACTCCATGCTTAAGTGAAGAGATTACTTTCATCATTGTATTGTGTGTATATTGACACAGACGCATTAATGATGGCTCGTATGGAGGTATCAGAAAAGAATGTCCCGCATCCGCATAATAGCCTCCTAATTCTGCCGAAACATCGATGTTTACTAAATCGCCTGGTTGAATGATTCGATTTCCCGGTATTCCGTGGGCAACGTCGTGGTTAACACTAATACAAGTGTTGCCAGGGAAATTGTAAGTTGTCTTAGGTGCTGGCACAGCCCCATGCCTTTTCAAAAACTGTCCACCAATATCATCCAATTCCTTTGTCGTAATTCCGACACGTGCGTGACGTTTCATTTCACTAATCGTCAATGCAACGATTTTGCCAATTTCCTTCAGACCATCAATATCGTTTTGTGATCCTATTGTCATAAAGGCTCCTCCATATTTCTAGATTGATTTATTATAACACAATATTGGATATTCCATTATTCTGCCCGTAGCAGCTCTTTGTGGAATCTAATCTATTGGGAAAGAACAAATAAGAATCATTAGTTAAATTTCTCCATCATCTTTCTTATGGTTTATTACCAGCAACCCATTCTTTTTCCCCGCTAAATACTTCAATTATCGTCATTACCCCCGTTCGGTACCCGTGGATGAACGCTGCTGCGGAATGCAAGGAAGTTGACTCGCTTAATAAATCAAACATGACTTCAATTTGCTCAAAGTCGGCTGCTGGTAATTTATTTTTCAGCATCTCCATATATTCGTTAATTTTTTGATTCACTTTTTGAGATTCAGGGTCGGTTGACTTTATTTGTTCACTGGGACGCCAATTCCCATAATACAGATCCTCCAAAATCATTTTTATCAAGCCCCCTATGAATACTGATTATTTATATAAGTTTGAGCTAAAGATGTACATACGGCGCCACTCCGCGGTCGGATGGTGCTTCCCATCGCTGTTGTGTCCAGATTTCTTAATCAAGCTAAGAAGGTTGAAATCCGGACACAAAGGCGAACGCTATCGCTTGTACAGCACCATTCCGCCCACTTCGTTCTTATTCTACTTGTTGTACTCTTTAAATAAATTTTATGCGAAAAACGCATAAAAATCAATATGCAGTTTTCGCATATCGTAAACTTTACTTGGGTGATAAGTAATGTATAAGAGAATTCGCGATCTACGTGAGGACAAAGACTTAACTCAACAGACCATGGCCGACTTCTTAAATATCTCACAAACGACCTACTCTCGATATGAAAATGGGAGCTTGGACATTCCAAGTGCTGTCTTAATCAAGTTAGCAGATTTCCACAAGGTGAGTATCGACTTTATTCTAGGTCAGACAGATAATTCTGAACGTTGCACAGGTAAAAAGAATAGCATGCAAAATAAAGCTCTTTGATGACTACAGGAGCTTTATTTCATATTTGTTATACGCTTTGTTGGAAAATATTTAACTTTAATAAAATGAATTTAGGAGAATCTGTCTGTTCCAATTGAGAGTTTTTGCATATGAATTGATTTATTGGGTGAATCAATCTTCCTGCACTCCGCAACAACGTTCGCCAACGGGTATTTGGGATTCCATTTAACATATTACATATTTTTCATCACGCTTCTCTATGGAAACTGATTTGTTTATATGAGTTAAAGACAAATAAATAATTTTATGCGAAAAACGCATAAAAATCAATATGCAGTTTTCGCATGTTGTAAACTTTGTTTGGGTGATGAGTAGTGTATAAGAGAATTCGTAGTTTACGTGAGGACAAAGACTTAACACAACAAAGTATGGCGGACTTCTTACAAATCTCACAAACAACCTATTCCCGATATGAAAATGGGAACCTGGACGTGCCAAGCGTTGTTTTGATCAAATTGGCGGATTTCCACAAGGTGAGTATCGACTTTATTCTTGGTCAGACAGATAATCCTAAACGTTACAGGTAAAAAAGCCATAACGTACACAATAAAGCTCCCGTGATGATTCACAGGAGCTTTATTGCTGGAATTATTCATAATACGAACAGGCAGATTAGCTTAACAAATGATATGCTTTAAAAAAGCAAACCATTCGACCAAGAGGAGAGGTACATTAATGCGGTTCCATGAATTTTATATCGGACAACTATTCAAAACCAAGTCTTTAACATTAACAAAAGAGGATATTACCAGATTTGCAACGGACTTTGACCCACAATATATGCATTTGGATGAAGATAAAGCAACGCAGGGAAGATTTAATGGAATCATAGCATCAGGAATTCAAACGCTGGCAGTTTCATTCAAGCTTTGGGTTGAAACGGGTAGTTATGGTGATGATGTCATTGCTGGAACTGCTATGAACAATATTAGATTTATAAAACCCGTGTATCCGGGAGATGAATTACATACAATGGTGGAGGTAACTGCACTTAGAGAGAAACTGAACGAAACAGGAATCGTTACAGTTATGCTGACGACTTTCAATGACAAGGATGAGAAAGTATTTGAAGGTGAATTGTCCGTTTTAGTTCATAAATAAGGTGTTTTCGGACAGTGAATATAGAATCTGCAGAAAGGAGCCTCCTAATATTAAGTTGATTAGAGAACACTTGTTCTTTATAATGGTTTTAAGGTGAGGACTACCTGCTGGCGGTAAACTAAATGTTTGATCTATAGTTCCACTCACGATGTGCTTTGAGCGCTAAAGGTTGCTTTTGAAAATGGATTTATGGAGGAAGTTAGATGACTAAAGAGGAAATAATTAATTATTGTCTCACTTATCCCGACGTTTATAAAGACTATCCCTTTGACGAAAAATGGACTGTAATACGCCATAAAGATAATAAAAAAATATTTGCGATGATTTACAAGCATGATGGCCACCTTTGCATCAACCTCAAATGTGAGCCGAACCGAGCCGATTTCCTGCGCAGCATATTTGAAGAAGTTAAGCCGGGATATCATATGAATAAAGTGCATTGGAATACCGTTATTTTAGATGGTAACATGCAAGAGGATGATCTTTTTGATATGGTGCAACATAGCTTTCAACTGACGAAACCGAAGAAGAAGAAAGAAAGGACATAATTCCCCCATTTTCTTATCGTATATGTGTGAAAAACTACGTGTTTCAATACCATAATTACCCAATGTTATCCTTAATTAGTTGATGTAAGTACGCTCTACAAATGTTCAAACATCTTTTAAACCCCCTCAAAATGGCCATAAATTTCTCGGTTTCACAGCGTCCGTTTGTATGATCTGTTCGAACCCCGATGTATCTATTGCCGCCCACTGCTCTCTATCTAAATTTTCTGTCTCCATCAATCTGAATCTTAATTCAGATCAATCTGCCGCATCTTTGTTGATTGCCGATCAACCCCCGTAAAGGAAAACCATCTTATCGCCTTATCATTAATTTGACAGTTTAGTTGGATCAACCCCTAGAGGGAATGTTTCTTCAAAGCGATTCTTTCTTTCGTAAAAGTCATACCAAACTTCTACAATGTGATCAGGATTACCTGCAGTACCCGGCTGTATAAAGGTTTTATGTACCGATTTATGCCAATATCATCCTTGAGGCTGGTTACTTATGGGCTTCTGGGAAAGTATCATTTGACAAAGAGACAATAGCCAAGAAAGTCTCATTATTAGTATTAGGAGGACAACAGCCTTCCGAGAAATTAGTTTCGCTAACGAGGAACGATAGTTAAATATAAAGGATTCAATATATTAGTCATGACTAATATGTTGAACCCTTTATTTTATCAGACTTTCCTGAATTTAGGTATTGGTAATCTAGTGAAATAAAGTATAAAGTTGGCAAGATGTTTATCCCATGTTTTTCGATATGACGATTTTTCCCCGTTTCGGAAGCTCTTCGCTTTTGCGGTACGCCTGAAACAGGCCTTGAGCAGTAAAGGGATAGGTCTTATCAATGTGGATATTCAGCTTGTTCTTTTGTATTTGGCGAACAATGGCTTCAAAATCGGTACGGTTGGGTTTTGCCTGAAAGAAACGTGCGTCAATGCCCCGGACCTTTGGATATTGATTGATCGCAAATGCTACTACTGAAATATAGGTGCCGGCATCCTTGATAACCGAGTAGTTTTTCTCTCCGATATCTCCCGGTAGCCCGGTACCGAAGGTGGATGGGTCCATAGCGGAATCCAATACGATACCGACAGGCTCGGTTATTTTGGCGGCAAAGTCGACTTTCGTGTAGTCGAGCACCTCGTCCGCGCCGAGTCCTTTGACGAAATCATGATTATAGTCCCTCGCAGTTGCGATAACATATGCTCCATGTTGCTTGGCCAACTGGATCGCCGCATGTCCCACGCCTCCGGCCCCGGCATGAATCAGAATGTGCTCTCCCGGTTGCAGACGGCCATGCTCGAACAGCGCTTGCCAAGCTGTCAGGGCAACTGTAGGCACGGCGCCTGCCTCTTCGAAGGAAAGACTCTCCGAAATAACGGCAAGATGATCTTCCTCCACCGCAACATAGTCCATGTAGGAACCCATCGGAACCATACCCATGACACGATCCCCCGGCTTGAAATGACGCACTTTTTCACCAACCTCTTTTACGATGCCAGCTACATCAATACCAAGAACAAGCGGCAATTGAGCCGGAAATTTATCGGCCATCGGGCTCTGAAGAATCGCACCGCTGCGCAATTGAATATCTGCGGGATTGATGGAAGAGGCGCGCATTTCGATGAGAACCTGTGTGTCGGTGAGTGCAGGAACTGGTATCTCCAGTTCCTCCAGCGCTTCGGGGACTCCAAAGCTTGTCAAAGCAATAGCTTTCATGATTCTGCCTCCTTGTAAATTGAACATACGTTGAATTTTCGACATATGTTTTATATAGTGAATGTATCAGGCTGGCAGATGGTGTTCAATGGTTAAAACAAGCTCGGTTGTTGATTTTTCAACAGAGGGGCTCGATATGTTCATTTTGTATGGGATAAAGGAGAGAACGATATGGACAGGCGTATTCAAAAATCGAGGCAAGCAATTATGAATGCTTTTATGACGCTGATGTTGGAAAAGGACTTCGAGAGCATAACGATCAACCAAATTGCGGAGGAAGCGAATGTCAATCGAGGAACAGTGTATTTGCATTTCGCTGACAAGTACGATCTGCGCGATCAATGCATGGAAGCTCAAATAAACCAGTTGCTGCGCAGTTGTATGTCTGAAGAGGGCTTGGTTCATCTCACTTCCAAAACCGCGTTGCAGCGCACGTTTGAATATTTGGAGCAGCATGCTTCTTTCTATTCTAAAATGCTGACGAGCAAGGGAAGCGCGGTTTTCCGAACCCAAATGGAGACAATGTTGCGGCAAAGTCTGAGCGAGCATCTGGATTCGATCAATCTCGATCGGGAGTTGAACAGGGACATTACGGTGCAATTTTTAATTTCAGCGGGTGTGGGTTTATTGGAATGGTGGATTACCCGTTCGATGCCGTATCCGGTATCGGTCATGGTTGAACAATTTTGGAATTTGCTAAATCGAATTCAATTGCAATTGTTCGAAGAAAATAGCGTTTTAAAATTAGAAAAATAAAGTAATAGACAGTGGAAACTAAAGCTCTAAATTGGTAACGCCATTAAGCTATGGTTCAGTCTAACACCATATTTTCTCAAGACAGATGGGGCTGTCCCAAAAGTCAATTTGGGATTTAAGCTGGCCTACTTCATCTTTGAATTTGGTTACAAATAAGGACCTCTTTTTCCTCTTGATTGTGGAATTTGAGGTTCTTTTGCTGATATTTTGGGTTGTTCCTATATCATAAGAACACTTTTGGAACAGCCCCATCCCAATTGTTTTAAGTTTACCGCCCCAATTCCCTAAAAAGGGGTGATGACTTTACGGCGGTTGGTCAGCGCAGCGCTCACTACCTCCGCCGTAACTCATCCCACGATTAGGTTGAAATCCTATATAAATCGGTTGAAAATGTTGATTTTACCAATGGACAAGGCTTTGTACAATAGAGTTGTAGCGCTTACATTTCCAAGGAGGTTGCGGCGAAATGAAGAGACTTCAGGTGATTGGCAAGCAAATGAGAACTCCAAAATCCAAAAGGAGGCCGTGTTGATGAAGCTTAAGGGAATATTAGCTGCATTTTTGTTTTTAACCGTAGCGTCTGTGCTATTGGGGGCGCATAAGGCAGAGGCCTATGAGCTATCCAATGACAAGCTGACGATTCAGACAGGCGAGCATGGGGAAATTTCATCCATTCGTATCAAAGGAGATGCTTTCCCGACTGAATATGTCATGAATGCAACGGTAACACCTGAGCAGAACACCGCAGATCATCAATGGCTGGGTGAACTGATGTTCACGTACCGACTGGACAATGGCAGCTGGACAAAGGCTTGGACGAACAAGTCGGCAGATGCACGCAAGATCACGACCAGTGGCAATCGTGTTACCGTCACGTACGAGAATTCCAGCAACGCTGAGGGTATACGCAATTTTAAAGTCATCGAAACATATTCAGCGGAAGCGAACGGTTCGGTGTTGTGGAATATACAGGTCCAGAATACGAGTGGCAAAAAATTGGAGATTGGCGATTTCGGTTTGCCTTTGCCTTTTAATGAGCAGTGGACCAACGGTGATGCGATTTACGAAACCAGAGTCGTGACGCATTCCTTTGTTGGCAATAACAGCTCCTATATTACAGCTGGACGTCCCAGCGGCATTGGTTCTTCCCTGCTGTTGATCCCTGATTCCTCAACAGGTGCAGGCTTCGAGTATCAGGACCGTTGGCGGGATGAGGAGCATCCGGGCAGCAAATGGGCGTGGAATCCGGCAAATGAAGGAAAATGGGTGGAAGGACTGAATGTATTTTATATTCATTCCAATGTCATCAAGTCCACTAACCGTGGATATTTGCCTAACACAAGCCTGGTCCTGAATCCTGGCCAAAGCAAAAGCTATGGCTTCAAGTTTCTGGCGGTGAAGGACGAGCATGATGTAAAGGATACGTTGTATCAAGAAAACCTGGTGGACACTACGGTCGTACCGGGCATGATCGTGCCTACGAATCAAAAGGCGAAGGTGGATCTGCGCACCAAGCAAACGATCAACAAGGTGACCTATCCAGACGGAACCGTTATTCCGCAGACGGATAGCAAGGCCGGAGGACACCACATTTATGAACTGAAATTGACCAAGCTGGGCCCGAACTTTATAACCGTGGAATATGGAAATGGCAGCAAAACGGTTTTACAGTTCTATGCCATCGAGCCGATTGATCAGGCGTTGCAACGGCACGCTACCTTTATGGTGGACAAAACTCAGTGGAATGTGCCGGGAGATCTGCGTGACAAGGTGTTTGACGATTGGATGATGCATACCAAATCCAAGCGCAATATTTTTAACGGCTATTGGGGCTGGGGGGATGATTGGGGTCTGACCCACGGACAGTTCCTGGCTGAGAAAAATGCACTGTCTCCAGTCGCCAAAGAGGTGCGGGCCGTAGACGATTATTTGGAAACGGCGATCTGGACGAATCTGATGAACGGACATCATGAGGATTATTTAATTCATGATTTCTTGATGCCGGAGCCGAACGATACACCGACCTATCGGGGCTATGCGTACCCGCACGTATACAACACCTATTTCAGCATGTACAAGATTGCCAAGGAATACCCGGATCTTGTCACTTACAAGCATCCCAAGGAAACCTATTTGCTGCGGGCTTATAACATTTTCAAAGCATTATATGAAGGACCAGTCGCGTACAACTGGGAAACAGGCTTGATGGGCGAGCTGACCACACCGGATATTATTCAGGCACTTCAAGATGAAGGCTATGATGATGAAGCGAACGATCTCAAGGATAAAATGGCTCGCAAATATAACAATTTTAAAAATACAAAGTATCCTTACGGCTCCGAATACAGCTATGACAATACCGGAGAAGAGGCTGTATATACGTTAGCCAAACAGAATATAGATACAGAAGGCGAGCAAAGCAAAGCCCTGGAAATGATGAGTAAAATCAACGCCAAAACGCGCGCGGCACGCGGTCATATGCCGGTATGGTACTACTACACCGATCCGGTGACGATTACCGGGGAGAACTGGTTCAACTTCCAGTACACGACCTCGCTCGCAGGCTATGCGATGGATGACTGGATTCGGTATCATGAGGACAATCAGCGTGAGGAGCAACAACGGCTGTCCTATGCGGCTAAAATTGCCAATGTCGGAGCGATTAATTCCGGGCAAATCAGCTCGGACCCTGAGAACATCGGGGCGGTAGCATGGACGTATCAAGCGGAAAAAGGCAATAACGGAACGAACGGCACTGGCGGCGGTAAAAATGTTCCGCTCCTGAACGGCTGGCGCGGCATGAGCGGCGAGGCTGACCTCGGATTATTCGGTGCGCTCAAAACGTTAAGCGCCGATATTGCGATGGACCCGATTTTCGGATTGACGGGTTATGGTGCAGAGGTGAGCAAAAGCGGCAACGTGTATACGATCAAGCCGCTGGACGGTTTGTTCAAGCGGATCAATCTGATTACGGAAAAGCTGTATATCGAGCTGGATAAGGACCAATATACAGAAGCCAAGCTGGCCACATCCAAGGATTATGTATGGTTCCAACTGAAAAACCAAACGCCGGGCCAAGCCCATTCCACATACGTTACATTTGACGGTTTGAAGAAAGGAACGTATCTGGTTAAAGTGGGCGGTCAATCGCAAGGCAAATTTAATGCGTACGCGCCTTCCAACAAGCTTAAACTGGAAATTGGCACAGCATCCTCCTATACGGTGGAGCTGACACCAACCACACCTGACCCGAACAAGGCTCCTGTCGTCGATGCTGGCAAAGCTTCCAAGGTGAAGCTGCCGGATCAGATCATTTTGAAAGGCACAGCTACAGATGATGGGCTTCCGCAAGGAAAGGTGACAAGCGAGTGGAGCCTGGTCGAAGGACCACAGAACGCCAAGGTCACATTCAGCAGCAAAACATCGCTGCGTACGA
Source organism: Paenibacillus sp. Aloe-11 (assembly GCF_000245715.1). NCBI lineage: Bacteria > Bacillati > Bacillota > Bacilli > Caryophanales > Paenibacillaceae > Paenibacillus > Paenibacillus sp. Aloe-11. Next base: position 175,207 of record NZ_JH601047.1, read on the forward strand.
AGGTGGACGTTTCCGAGCCGGGAACGTATATATTCAAGCTGACAGCGAGTGATTCCCAGTTGTCGGCGGAGGCTAAAGTCACTGTGGTGGCTGAACCGGCGGCTCCACTGCTTGAACAGCTTGCGGTATACAAGTTTGACGAAACCAGCGGGTCTCTGGCAAAGGATTCATCAGACAGCGGCAATGATGCTACCGTAAAAGGTACCGTGGCATGGGCAGCGGGTAAAACAGGCAATGCCGTCAGCCTCAATGGCAAGGACAGCTATGTACAGCTTCCAGCGGGCATTGTGAGCCGGACACAGCAACTGACCGTATCCGGCTGGGTCAAAGCGAACAGCCTGAGCGATTATGTACGGATTTTTGACTTCGGCTCCGGGACGAATGAATACATGTTCCTGACCCCTAAAGCCGGGGACCGGATGCTATTTGCCATTACGAACCAGGGTAACGGGCAAGGACAGGAGCAGACGATTGATGCCCCTGTACTGCCGACAGGTGTATGGAAGCACGTTGCGGTCACGCTTTCGGGCTCCACAGGTATTTTGTATGTGGATGGGAAAGAAGTGGGACGCAACACCAGCCTGACCTTGAATCCGACCAGCCTGGGTCAGACCAAAAATAATTTTATCGGCAAGTCCCAGTACCCTGATCCGTATTTCAACGGTTTGGTGGATGAATTCCGTATCTACAGCCGCGCTTTGAATGCAACCGAGGTGGCAGGTCTGGCCTCTGGTACAGCACAGAGTCTGACAGCAGCCGAGAAGATCACCGCGCTTAAAGAAGTAAGTGTAACGACTCACGCGGGTGAAAAACCTGAACTGCCAAGCGTAGTGGAAGCTACGTATGGAGAAGGCTCGACCCAATGGGTGGCTGTGGAATGGGAGGATATAGATCCTGCACAATATGCTGCTCTGGGTTCATTTGAATTACAGGGCAAAGTAGAAGGGACAGAGCTGAAGGCGATTGCGAAGGTAACCGTCATCGAGGCAGGGAGCGCGGCACCATCGGCAACTCCGGTTAACCCGGGGGCTCCAGCAGTCTCAGCAACTCCAGCAACCCCAGCAACCCCGCCAACTACGACACCCCCAGTCACATCTGCCGTACCGGCTCGGTCTGTTAGCTTCGCTAAATCAGTAGGGGGATTCTGATTGGGAGGCAACAACGCATAGTCATGGCTAACCTTTCCCACCGTCACCTTCTTCCGCAAAGAGGGTGGCGGTGGGTATCCTTACATTTGGAGTGCGCAGTTGCGAATACAATGTGAATGGAGGAACGGGCATGAGCAAGATTGCATTTTTGGGTGCAGGCAGTACGGTATTTGCGAAAAATGTGCTTGGCGATTGTATGCTGACACCTGCCTTGCAGGGCTTCGAGCTGGCATTGTTCGATATTGATCCCGAAAGGCTGAAGGATTCGGAAAATATTTTATTGAATTTGAAAAAAACGACAGGGAGCACCTGTGTGATCCGCTCTTACACCGACCGCAAGGAAGCGTTGCGTGGAGCTGCCTATGTGGTAAATGCCATTCAGGTGGGTGGCTATGATCCGTGTACGATTACGGATTTTGAAATCCCCAAAAAATACGGTCTGCGCCAAACGATTGCCGATACGGTTGGTATTGGCGGTATTTTTCGCAATTTGCGGACGATTCCGGTGATGCTCGACTTTGCAGCAGATGTGCGTGAGGTATGCCCGGATGCATGGTTTCTCAATTACACGAATCCGATGGCTGTGCTGACGAATGTGATGAACGTATACGGCGGTGTCCGTACGGTAGGGCTGTGTCATAGCGTACAGGCATGTATACCGGAGCTGTTCAAAAGCCTCGGGCTGGAGCAGGAAGGTGTAAAGGCCAAAATTGCAGGCATCAATCATATGGCGTGGCTGCTCGAAGTGAGCAAGGACGGGGTAGATTTATATCCCGAAATTAAAAAACGGGCCGCCGCCAAGCAGCAGGAAAAGCATCATGATATGGTGCGTTTTGAAATGATGCTGAAATTCGGCTATTACATTACAGAATCGTCTGAGCATAATGCGGAATATCATCCGTATTTTATCAAACGGGCGTACCCTGAGCTGATCGAGCGCTTCAATATTCCTTTGGATGAATATCCACGCCGCTGTGTGAGCCAGATTGAACGATGGCAAACGATGCGCGAAGAGCTTTTAGGCAATCAGGATCTGCGTCATGAACGGTCGAACGAATATGCTTCGTATATTTTGGAGGCCATCGAAACGGATCGGCCTTTTGCCATTGGCGGGAACGTGATGAATACAGGCTTAATTACAAATCTGCCGAAGGAAGCATGTGTGGAGGTGCCTTGTCTGGTCAATCGGGGCGGGGTTACGCCGACCTTTGTCGGAGATTTGCCGCCCCAATGCGCTGCGCTGAACCGGACGAATATTAATACACAGCTGTTGACGATTGAAGCAGCGATCACCGGAAAAAAAGAGCATATTTATCATGCTGCCATGCTGGACCCGCACACATCAGCCGAGCTGTCCATGGATGATATTGTTTCTCTGTGCGATGACCTGATTGCGGCACATGGAAAATGGCTTCCAGCCTATGTGTAAGGGAGGCGGCTGAATGGGAGGCCGGGGTCGTCAAAAGTTCGCAGGAATTCCTACGATCCGTGGGAAATTCATTGTACTGACGCTGGTGCTCACCGTCTTTCCGATGGTGGTGCAGACCTTTACCTTTTACCGGATCGCGGCCCACTCCCTTGGTGAAAAGTCAGAAGCACTGGCTATGCAGTCCCGGCAAATGAGTGAAAATTACGTCAACGCTACGCTCTCCGATTTGAACGATCTGACCAATGCCATTCTCAGCAATCCCGATGTGCAGGCCACGCTGGAGACCAAGCCGGGAGACGATTATGAATACCTACGGAACGATGAAACACTCAGCATGGTCGTTCGAACGCAAACCCAGACCAAGCCGTATATCATGTCCTCTTTCATATATGCCGCCAATGGCGGGCTCAAGCATTCTCTCTATCAGGGGAATGCTTCGGTCCGCTTTGGCGGCCTTCCTACATTAGAGGAAGCACGTGTGTACTATCGCCGCCTGCTCACCGAGCGGCCCATGATGTGGATGGTTCATTCGCCGTTTGCATCAGCACACGGGATGGCGGAGGATCGCATATATGTCGGGAAGCTGCTGCGAAAAACGACTGGGGATTATGCGCCGCTTGGATTTTTGCTGCTGGAAATTGACAAGGCCAGTCTGTTCAGGGGACTTGCTTTCCATGAAACAGACGGCAATACCCAGATGTGGGTGCTGGATCAGGAGGGCGAGCCTGTGTACCGATTGCCGGAAGAGGGCGTTGCGGACCCCTCGCTGCTACGGCAGATTGCCAAATCTGCTATAGACAGACCCGTGCTTACGAAGGACTGGAGAGCATGGAACGGGCGACAGACGATGATCTCCTATGGCCCGTTAAATGAAGGGCAATGGACGCTGCTGCAAAAAGTCGATCAATCCGTGCTGTTCGAGGATGCGCGCAATATTGGAGCCTGGACCATCTGGACTTTTTTGATTGCACTGGTGCTGGGCTGGATGCTGTCTTATCGGCTGAGTGATACGATTCGTCGTCCGCTGCTTCAGTTGAGCCGATTAATGGCGGTGGATGGGAGTGTGGAAGAAACAGGATCAGCCAATGGTCCGGAAGCTCCTGCCCCCGTTGTGTTTAACCCCAAGGATGAGGTGGGACAGATCGGCGAGCGTTTTCTTCATATGATGCAAAAAAATCATGAGCTGTATGGGCAGGTGTACGAAGCATTGCTATCGCGCAAGCAGGCGGAGTTTCGCGCGCTTCAGGCGCAGATTAATCCGCATTTTTTGTACAACACGCTGGAGTCGCTCAAGGGAATGGCACTGGCGAATGGACAACGGGATATGGCAGAGGTGATTGGGGCGTTTGGCAAATGTTTTCGCATCTCGCTAAGTTACGGTCGGGAGCAAATAAGCCTGGGACAGGAGGTCGAGCATGTAAGCGCCTATGTGAAGGTGCAGCAATTCAGGTTTCGGAATTCGTTCGAGTGGATTTGCGAGGTGGAGGAGGATATTTGCGAATTTTACGTACCCAAGCTTATCCTCCAGCCCCTTGTTGAAAATGCCATTTACCACGGGTTAAAAGGTCGTACCGACCGTGGATATATCATGTTATCCGGTACACGGGAAGGCAATATGCTGCGCTTGACGGTGAGTGATGACGGGGACGGTATCGGAGCCGAGCGGCTGGACGATATTCGGAAATCGCTGGAGGCCGAGCGCGGGAGTGCGATTGGCTTTGGGCTGCGCAATGTACATAAGCGTCTTCGGCATTATGGTCCGGAATATGGGCTGTCCGTGGCAAGCGAGCCGGGACGTTACACCTCGGTTACTTTGCTGGCACCGATTCGAACCGAATAAGGAAGGGGGGAAATGCATGTACCGGCTGCTGATTGTGGACGACGAATACCATATTCGGGAAGGACTCCAGCTGATGGTGGCAGAAAGCGGCCTGTCTGTGGAAGTCAGTGATGTGGCAAGTGACGGCGAGACGGCATTGCGTTTGTATGCGGAGCGGCGACCGGACATGATTTTACTGGATATTAATTTGCCAGACATGAGCGGGCTGGACATAGCCAAAACCATTCGGGAAAAGGATC
>NZ_JH601048.1:0-15545 GCF_000245715.1 Paenibacillus sp. Aloe-11
TGGCGGCGGTGGCCGGGTGCAAATTCGTGTACAGCCCCGAGCTGGGCGGGCATGTTCCACTGCATGGTGAGCGAATGGAAACCTCGCTCAAAGGGCTGTACGTTGCCGGCAATATTACCGGCATCGAAAGCGGGCTGGTCGCCATGGCCCAAGGCCGATTAGCCGCCGCTTCCATGGTCCACGCTGCCGGGCTCGGCGGAGCCAAGGGGGAACAGCGGGTGCAGGAGGCGATCCGTGAGGTCGATTTTACACGGAAGCACGCGCTGATTCAGTTTCATCCCGGCATTACAGAGGCGCGAACGCAGCTGTACCAGCAGTGGGAGCAAACCTGCGGCAGCGGCGTATAATCGATCGTTAGGCCTGATATGTGCTTGCTTTTTTTACATCCCAAACTCGCCTTAAAGACGGAACGGAAGATGACGCTTAAAGCCAAAGCCCATATGAAAGCAAGACCGTTCGCACTGAACGAGGTGGTATTGGCTGAAGGTTAGCGTTGGATAGATGTCATTTGAGATGTTTTGTGAGTAAAAATAACATTTGATTTTTAGTCGACTATGATTTATGATAGAGGAAATATTGGATGATGTTGGAACATTGATTATTGTATGAACTGATTTATTCATAGTCATTTGCGCGTGAAGCACACGGGCTGTTTCTTCCTTAACTAGGGAGAGGCAGCCCTTTTTTGTTGGTTTAGCACCATTCCGCCTACTCTGTTTTTATATTCATTTTTCGAGTTCGGTTGATATAGATATAATATGGCTTTTTTAGAATGTCTATATATTTAGAAGTTTTCCTTATAGATTTTGTAATAGGGAAACCATATAATAAATAAGTTGGAATCCATTATTTTCCGAAAGTGGGGATGCGATAAGTCTATGAGAGCAGGGTTGATATACATAGTTTGGAGTATAAGCAGACAAAGGGGATAGAGAGATGAGTATAAAAAAATGGATGTTGAGTTTGACTGCAGTTACGTTGCTATGGGGCGCGACAAGTACAATGCCAACGACAGAGGCGGCCAGCAGCTCCCAACCGATTGAGGTCTTGTTAAATGCGAAAAAGATACAGTTCCCGGACGCTAAGCCTTTTCAGGATAGTAACGATTACGTGATGGTTCCCATTCGTTTTGTATCCGAGGCGCTGGGGGCCAAGGTAGGTTGGGAGAAAACAGACGGTCAATTAGCCGTGTCGATCAAAAATGATACACATGCTGTTAACATGACGGTCGGACAAAACACCGCTACTGTGGACGGACAGACCAAAACATACGAAACGAAGATTATTTTGAAGCAAAACCGTACTTTTGTGCCGCTGCGGTTAGTAAGTGAAGGCTTGGGCCAGTCGGTGGAATGGGATAAGGTTAGCCGCTGGGTCTGGATCGGGAAGAAGGAAATCGCTGCGCTGGAGGATACGGGGCATCAGGCGGTGAGTATTGAGCCGTATAAGAAGGCGATAAATACCACTCGAAGCCTTATCAACAACGTTGCGGGCAAGCCGTATGATAAAGTCGTGATCTTTAAACAAACCGATTTGCCTATCAAGTCGCTGCATGACGTTTACACTGTTGAGCCGTATACGTCTCCGAAAGGTGTTCCTTATCTCAAAATGAGAGTGAAAACGAAGTCTACAGCAGGCAGCATTTTCTACCTGACCAAGAATAAGGATACACGTCTTCGATACCCAATGGATGACCTAATGCAAGATAACGGTGATGGTACAAAAATGGTTTATTACTCAATTTATTCGTCTGGCGATGAACTCTTTCAAGGAATAAAAAATTACAAATCCTTAAAGCTATCAGACATTGAATACATTGGTTTTGACCTTGCATCACAGGATTATATTCCGATGATGGCCAATCCGTGGAAGGGTAATTAAACATATGAAGAAAACACAGCGCGTTCTGGCCGTATTGCTGGTGGGGGTACTGCTATTGTTGCAGCTCCCACCTTTTTCTTTTCCAGCAAACAGGGCAGCAGCCGAGACGGAAATCACACCATTATCTTACTTTTCAGATAAGAACAATCGCTACTTTGTTGGCATGATGTATTTCGATATGTGGAAGAACACAGCCGGGGTTTGGGTTACAGATGGCGGCAAGGAGCCCGATAAAGACATGCAGGGCGAAGCCGAATTTACCTATAAGTTTCAGTTTCCAGGTAGAAAAATAAAAAGTGTTGAAGCATCACTTTATGATCCTAATAACGATAAAAATAGAATGAATCAGGACTATTTTAAGTATTTTCAGGAATCCCGATCTGACAATTATATGGATTATGCGCGTGCTATGAGTAAAGGCACACAAGATTCAGACATACGGCCTTTTGAGAAACAGGGGATCGGAACAGAAACCACCATCATTCCAATTACGGTAGATATAAAATTGAATGCGGTAGGTCGAGCTAAAAATATAAAAGAAGAGAGCTGCCCCACCTGCGCCAAAGAAGTAGAGGCCTGGCGCATCTACCAGCCCATCCTATTCAAGATCGAACTGGAGAGCAGTCTTGTCGTCAAGCATTTTACGACTGATGGAAAATCACTTAACAACGTATTTACACCAATAGAAGATGAACTAAAAGCTGATCAACCGTATGATTTCACCCCGCCCACTAATCCGAAATATGAGTATGTGGGTTACAAAAAAAGCACAACTGGTAAACCGCCGAGCGGAGATATTTTGCCGGGAGTTGTACCCGGGTTTACGTATGACGGTTCTTTTGAGCAGTTTACCGCTTATTTGTATTACAAAGAAGGTCAGGGCTGTCCCAAGCCTGGAGAAAGTCAAGAGGGCGCACCCTCAGATTGCCAAGACCAGGAACAGCCGACAAAAGGTGTTGTCTGCTCCCGCCCAGCTCCTGGCTTGCGTTTGGAAGCTGCCGAGCTGGACCCGACAGTATCTGCCGTTATCAAAGCGGATCAGCGTGGGCGGGAACAGTTTGACGTATCCAAAGGTATCCCTACATCTGAGAGCCTGTACGGTCATGTACAAGCCAAGAGATACCTTTTTCAGCATAAGTTTGTGAACATGACGGGTCAGTGTACATACACGGTGAATGTAAAACGGGAATATCGTTTAAGCTGGCGGCCCAAGGAAAAATCTACGCGGAGAGAAACGGTGAAAAAAACCTATACCTACAAAGTTATACGTCCGTACTCTTTTTGGACGATAGACAACTTGGAGGTATACGGTATCAAGGAGGCTACTCTCCGCAATTATGCGTTACCTAATGAAACAATCACCATTCATCCGCAATCCTATACCCCTCCTTCCTATATTGCAGCGACTGAGGGCAACTTTTATCCGCCTCCTGCACCGGGAACAGTGGATGCTGGTAGTCGCAGCAAGAACGGAGGCAGCAGCAAGCCGAGTGTACCTGACGAACGCAGTTCACTACAATCCAAGGCAGAAGGAGCTGTAAAGGAAGTTGAAGTGGAGAATGATGCCCTGACCTTTGAAAACAGGATCATTATGAATCCGAAACGCGTGAAGGTGAATGGACCTAAGCCGGGTGTTATTCCTTCTTCCGGGGCCATTGGGCCGGATGTGCTATACAGTCCGGGTCATGTGATTGATAAGCACAAGATCAATAAGCCCAATACGCCTAGCAGCGGCAACATTGCCTACGCTATTCTCAAAGGGAACATCAACGGTGGGGCAGATAAGACGTTTCCGATACAAGGGATTAACACGGTGACTGTCCACACTCCTGTCGTGAATCTTTCCAGTGTGTCGGATGATGCGGCCCATAACCAGAAAACCAAGCCTACAAAGGGGCGCTCGGCGCTTATTTTGGAGCGTCCTTTCCGGGTGAGGATTTCGACGGCAGGCCCGCATTTGAATATTCCCGGCTATGGGGAGCGGGAGTATGCCAAATATGTACGAACCAAGCAGGTGCGGTTTCCGTTTGACGTGTACAACAAAGGGAAAACTCAATTTTATCCACGGGGTACCTGGATTGACATTCCGGTGCTGCAGCTGGACACAGATTTTTATTTGCCAGTATGGGTGGATGAAGGCAACTACACCGTCGAGTTCCGTACCATTGCTGAAAATGCACCGGACGGGTTCACCGAGCAGCGTCATGCCAATATGGAGCTTGCTCATCATGTTGCCAATGATGTGGTCAACATTGAAGTCATCGGACGGATGTATGATTTTCATATCACCGATATTGCCGATTACCATTGGGAGCGGGTATTTCGTCAGCACAAGGGAAGCCCGCTGCATAGCGGTCTGTCCTATTGGACAGGGCTTGGGAGCATCGACGGATTGCCAAGGGGGAATCAGGAGCCGTTTACTTTGCCTGTACGTCCCGGTAGTCATCCGCATGAGGGCTACCAAAATGTAGCGGTCAAGACGGGCTATCATTTCAAGTTTGACCTCAAAACCAAAGGCAATATGTTCAGCGCCAAAGATGGTATTCGTATCACACCGTCGTTTTATTGGGTGAGTAAAGATGGTCGTCAGCGGGAAGAGGTGGACTTGTATACACATGCGGGAAGCCGCAAATTTATCCGATTGGGATCGGCGGCGGATCGAGAGAAACGGTATGTTATTCTGAATGAGCGGCTGCGTAATGTCCCGGCAGAGGAAATGCAGGACACAGCCGCCTACCAATATAAGCATGAATTGAGCGAAACACAGCGGAGCCAGTCGACGCTGGAACGTTATGTAGCGCTGTATACTCAGCGTATCACGCGTAACAAGACGTGGATCGGCCGCTACGATTGGCTGGTGCTGCCCGCGGCGGTGCGTACCTTGATTGGTCCGAAGACAGACCTGCCGGAGGGGGTGGATGTTGACCGTGCGAATGCGGCAATTCAGCGCTGGTATGGCGAATATAGTCTGCCTGCCGATGTGTACGCCGTCACCAAAGGGACGGATTTACGTAATGAAAGCCGTCACCGGGAACTAAACGAGCATGCGGCTATATTCAAGAAAACAGGCTTTATCGTCGTTCGCTTTAATTTGGAGACTCTCCGTCAAGGGGACACCGAGCATCCACATTTGCAATATATTAATGGTCCGCTGCTGAACCAATGGCAACTGGAGGGATACCGCAGAGAGATAAAGGACCCGTACGGACACACCTTTCATTTACAGGATGGGGATGTCGTGTTTTATCATGCTGACCAGTCCAGCCGGGACGATTTCAGTTCATTTGTCCCTCACTAACCTGAAGACATAAAATACAGATTAGTTATCATCAATTTTAACGCGAAAAACGGACTACGGAAATCATTCCATGGTCCGTTTTTATCTGCTCTCAGGAGCTTGGTATGAAGATTTTGACGGAACAGAAGTGGTGAACGACTGGAGAAATACCTCTCACTGCTGGAAAAAGACAAAAAAGGCGAGCCCGTGTAGTTGGAACCTAGACTTTCCCCAAGCTCCTCATGCGGTATAATAGACCGAACCGTCTGTGGGCTTTTTCCTGCGGAGAACATGAGAACGGCTGGAAAAGGGACAGGATAGCGGACAGGATCACGGAAGGAATGACGATGATGGATGAAAAGGATTGCCTGATGTTGTGCTACATTGCAGAAGAACATAGCTTGAAACGTGCCGCCGACCGTTTGTATATTACACAGCCCGCCTTGACCTATCGTCTGAACCAAATGGAGAAGGAGTTCGGTGTACCCATTATCGTTCGCGGAAACCGGGGAACCCAGCTGACCATGGAAGGCGAGAGACTGCTCCAGTATGCCAAGCGAAATTTGAGAGAACTGACCGAATTAAAAGAAGCTGTCATTCACCTGAGCGGTGAGGTAAAAGGAACGCTGCGTCTGGGAATTTCAAGCTACTATGGTCACTACCGGCTTCCGCCGATCTTAAAGAGCTTCAAAGATATTTATCCAGATGTGCAATTTTCGGTAACCTGTGGACTCAGCGCAGAAATTTATGAAATGCTTCGCGGGGATGAAATTCATCTGGGTGTCATCCGCAACGACTATCCCTGGTCCGAGGGAAAGCATCTTCTTCATGAGGAGCATATTTGTGTGATCTCCAAGGAAGCTGTAGCGCTTGAACAATTGCCAGAGCTCCCGCTGATTCGTTATAAAGACCCGGGCAATCCGCAGCTTTCCGGTCACATGTATTCCTCGTTCAACGAATCCGTGCAAGCGTGGTGGAGTGAAAGATTCGGCAGGCCGCCACGTGTTTCCATGGAGGTGGACAGCTACGAAACCTGCAAGGAAATGGTCCGCCACGGACTGGGATATTCCATCGTACCCGAAATATTTGTTTCTCCAAAGGATGAATTATATGCATTTCATTTGATTCGCCAAAATGGAGATCCTGTTCTGCGTCGAACATGGATGTTGTATAAAAATAAATCCAGCCGCTTGATGGCGGTGGAACGATTTGTTGAATGGATGCTCCAAACATAATTCTTTGATTCCTGTGAGTAGCCCTGTTTATTGGTGGAAAACGGCGTTTTTCAAGGATTCACATGTCATATATAAAATAATTTTAAGTGTAAAACCAAAAAATATTAAATTTACTTCACTGAAATTCGCTTATACAATGTTGATTAATAAATTGTATAATTATTCGTTATGACGAATGAAAGGCGGCATTTCACTGATGGATTCAACGACGAATGGACAGACTGGCAGAGCACCATCTCATGAAGAGATTTTGAAGGCTGTAGATGCAAAGGATCACGAGCTGCGGGAGCTTGCCCGAACGATACATGCACATCCTGAATTGAGCTTTCATGAATATCAGGCTCAGGGATGGCTCACCAATACATTGGAACAGGCTGGCTTTGCTGTGGAAAAGGGAATTGCCGGACTGGAAACCTCGTTCCGCGCAGTATGGGGAGGGAAGCCCGGCGGACCCACCATCGCCCTGCTGGCAGAGTATGATGCACTGCCGACGATTGGACATGCCTGCGGCCACAACCTGATTTGCACTGCATCGGTCGGAGCAGCCATGGCCCTGAAGGAAGCGGTGCCGGATCTGCCCGGACGCATCGTGGTATTGGGCACACCGGCCGAGGAGGAGGGCGGCGGCAAAATCATCATGTGCGAGCAGGGCGTATTCGATGGCGTGGACGCCGTAATGATGGTGCACCCGCAGAGCAAAACGATGGTTTTGCGCGGGGGACTGGCCTGCGTGGATGCCACGTTCACGTTTCACGGCAAGCAGGCTCATGCTGCTTCCTCCCCGGAGAAGGGCATCAGTGCGCTGGATGCCATGATTAATGCCTTTGTGGCGATTAATTCCGTTCGCCAGTTCGTCACCAGTGACGTGCGTATCCACGGCATTATTACTAAAGGCGGGGATGCCCCGAATGTTGTGCCGGAACTGTGTGAGGCCGTATTTATTTTGCGTGCCCAAACCGTTGTTGGCTTGGCCGAAGTACGGAACAAGGTGTACCGAGCTGTTCGTGCTGCGGCAGAAGGCATGGGCGCGACGGTGGACATTGCCGAGGGACTTATTTATGCGGAGCGCAATACCAACAAGACATTGGCTGCCTTGTTCCAAAGCAATCTGGAGCAGCTTGGTCTGGAGGTTCACGAGCCCCCTACACAGGGGGGGATTGGCTCCTCGGATATCGGCAATGTCAGCCAGATTACCGCAGCCATTCACCCTTATATCCGACTGGGTGATGCGTCCACGCATACGCCGGAATTCGCCCGACTTGCGGGAGCGGAGGAAGGCATGGTTGAAATGAATTATGCTGCCAAAGCACTGGCGATGACTGCTTATGATCTATTGACCGACCCCGTGGCTTTAAAAGAGGTACGAACCGAATTTGAGCAGTGGCAAGCGCAGAGAAACGGGGGGGCATCCGAATGAGTAGCAACAGCGCCGTACCGAGCGGACCTAGAAAATGGCTGAAAATGCCGCACACCTTTGTCATTCTTATTTTCCTGACGCTAGTGGCCGGGATCCTTACCTATGTCGTGCCTGCTGGAGAGTTTGAACGGGTGAAAAATGAAGCGACCGGTAAAACACTGCTCGTTCCCGGTTCATACGCTCATGTCGATCCGAATCCAGTTACGCTGTGGGATATTCCGAAATCCATTGTATCCGGTCTGGTCGATTCGGCCGATGTCGTCTTTTTTATTCTCATTATCGGCGGTGTTTTCCAGATTATTACGTCCTCAGGAACGATTGAGGCGGTGACTGGAAGAGTCGCAAGATCCTTTTCCAACAAAGGTATATGGGTGATTCCCGTATTTATTACCCTGTTTTCCGTCGGTGGCTTCACCATGGGCATGTCCACCGAGGTGATGGTATTTGTGCCCATCGGTATTGCTATTGCCCGGGCGTTGAAATTTGATGCCATGACAGGCACGGCCATGATTTCATTGGGAGCTTCCTGCGGATTTACGGCCGGATTGCTGAACCCGTTTAATGTCGGATTGGCACAGGCAATTGCGCAAATTCCTATTTTTTCAGGACTGTGGCTTCGTGTCATTCTCTTAGTTATTTTGATTGTGATTACCAGCTTATATATGATGCGCTATGCCAGCAAAGTGAAGAATAGCCCGGAGAGCAGCCTCGTTTACGAATTGGAACAGAGTGCTGATGACAAGCCGGTGGATTTATCGAATCTGCCCTCCATACAGCTTAAGCATATCCTGATCATTTTGACTGTCGCGGTGAGCTTTGTAATGTTGATCTGGGGGGTGTCCAAGCAGGATTGGTGGATGGAGGAACTGGCCGCTCTGTTTCTTTCGATGGGAGTGATCTCGGGATTTTGCGCAGGCTATGGGCCGAGTCGTATTGCTGCAGAGTTTGTAAAAGGAGCCAAGGATATCACGTATGGTGCCTTGATTATCGGTTTTGCCCGTTCCATCGTAGTTGTACTGGATCATGGCAATGTCATTGACTCCATTGTCAACAGTCTGGCTATCGCAGTTGGGCATCTGCCTGAATCGGTGCAAGTGCTGGGAATGTATGTGTTCCAAAATATCATGAACGTATTCATCACCTCCGGCTCGGGTATGGCTGCGACGACGATGCCGATTATGGTGCCATTGTCCGATCTGCTGGGCATTACAAGACAGACGACGGTGCTTGCCTTCCAATTGGGAGACGGCTTCTCGAACATGATTTTGCCAACTTCCTCTGCCTTAATGGGAAGCTTGGCTGTATCGGGTATTCCCTACCAGAAATGGGTTCGTTTCTTTTGGCCGCTACTGGCCATCTGGTTCGTACTGGGTGCAATATTCGTAGTTGTGGCCCAAATCATCGGGTATCACTAAAATATAAAAGCAGGATTAGTCCTGATACCATTTGAACGTTCATAGCAAATACAGGGATCAAAACACTCTGCACGTGTAAGCAGCCAGTCGTCGAAATCAATCGGCGACTGGCTATTTGGTTTTATTTTCGTATACATAGCTTCTTTATTCCGTACTATTTAAAACTCTAAAATTTAGATTTGGAGATAGTGAAACGATTACAGTATTATTATGGTAGAAAATGTCCCGAGAATTAGCAGTGAAACCGGAGGTGGATATTTGATCGAAGACTTCGAGAGTGAAATGATATTCAAATAGAAATCCTTTTCGAACACGTACTAATAGATACCAAGAAAATAAGAGATTGGGCTTGTTTCTTTCCTCGACTAATCTACTTCTATATCGATGGGAGCCAGAAATGATGGAATTCAAGGTAAAGGATTTGTTTCTAATCGATACACTAAAACAAGCGTTCGTCATCAGTGGCAAGCAAGGCCTGAACAATCCAATTCGCGGAGTGACAATTATAGAGGCGCCGGATATCGCTGAGTGGATTAGCGGGGGAGAATTGCTACTGACTAGTCTGTATCCGCTGCAATCCTACAATGTCAGCGAACAGAAAGCTTTTATGGCCCAGTTATCCGAAAAACAAGCGAGCGCATTAATTATAAAAACGGGTAGATTTGTACACGATATTCCTTCTGGCATCATCGAAGCGTCGGAGATGCTCCATTTGCCCGTTATTCAGATTCCAAAGCAGGTCCCTTACCGAGAGATCATATATCCGGTGATGGAAGCTCTTTTCAACAACCAAGTGGTTAAGCTCAAATACTTTAAGGAAGCCCATGACAAATTTATTGCGCTTACACTTGCTAATAAAGGCTCGGAACATATTATTGCTTCCCTAACAAAGCTGATTGGCAATCCTGTGACTTTATATGATCGGAATTTCCACTCCATATCGTCGACCGATCCTCATTTAGTGCAGTTTGAAGTGTTGGAACAAGAGGAAGCGGATGCTGCCCGGATGGATACGGAGTTCCCTTTTTATCGGCAGCGCGTGAACTATCCGGATTGGGACGGCCGAATATGCAACCATTTTGTCATTCCGGTTGAGACGGTGAATCATATCAAGATTCATCTCGTTATTCATGAAACGTGCAAAACAGTGGAAGCGCTTGATTTCATTGCGATTGAAAACGCGGCCACTTCCTTGTCACTCGATCTCGTCAAGCAATATGCCGTAGCTGAAGTAGAAATGAAATTCAAAGATGACTTAATCGATGATCTGCTGCATGCCAAAATTGAATCCCTGCAGAGCGTATATCAGCGGGCCAATTTGATCGGCTGGGATTTGAACAAGATATATGTCGTCGTACTGTTCCGCTTGCGGGCCGCGGATGGATACGATGCGATGAAGACAGATCTGTATGGACTACATAATTCATATCAGCGCATGCTGTATGAATTCATTCATCAGCAGGTTCCGGAAGGCACCATCCGAAGCCGGAGCGATCAACTCATTGTTTTGTGGAATGTGGAAAACGCCGAAGAAGACAAATCAGCCTGCTTGCGCACGATAAAGAAAGCGGCCGAGAGCATTCAGAAAATGTTTTACAAAAGCTTTCAGCATCTCAACTTGCAGGTCGGCATCGGGAGCGCGGCCCATTCGATAACGGAGCTGCCCCGCAGCTATAAGGAAGCCCAGGACGCTTTACAGCTTGGGACGATGATGAATGGCAGTTCTGCAATCGCAGCCTTTTCGGATTTGGGCATATACCGTCTGCTTTGTCAAATCGAGGACGCCGGAGAACTGGCGAAATTCATTCCGCCCTCGTTAAAAAAATTGCTTGCCTACAAACAGCCGAACAGGGAGGATTTAATCAAAACGCTGCAAACGTTTTTGCAGCACCATCAAAACGCCGCCAAAACAGCCGAGGAGTTGTACGTCCATTATAAGACAGTGACTTACCGGATTGAACGCATCAAGGAAATTACAGGCATTGATCTGGAAGATCCGGATGAGGTGCTGTCTGTGCAAGTCGGTTTGAAAATTCTCGTCTTGATTGGCGATAATCCTGTCACTTGGCATTTAGATCATGCAAACGTGTGAGTAGAATAAGGCCTTTCTATTCAGGCTTCGCTTCATGAGGGGAAAGAAGCTCCCGTGAAGCGGAGTTTTTTTGTTGTCCGTTTATCCGATATGGATAAAAAGATGAGGCTCTTTTTATCGGGATGCCTCGATGATATTTCCTTTTTAAGCGTTTACAATTAATAAGCAAGCAAAAAATGGCCTTAAAAAGTGCGAGTTCAAAAAGGTCACTTCCTACTTCGTGTTTCGCAATCAAAAGTGGGCTGTTTGAACAACCTCTAAAAGGTTGCGCCACGGATAAGCAAAATGCCGATTATCCCGCTTGGAAAACGCGCACATTTTACGGAAAGGACAGATATGATTATGGATAAGATCCAAACGGAAACCGTTCGCCTTGTCGAGTGGTTGAGCCAATTCGGCAATGACCCGGCTGGAGGCGTCTCGCGCCTGCTGTATTCCAAGGAGTGGACGGCTGCACAGCAAGCACTGGAGCAGTACATGCAAGAGGAAGGGTTCAGCACTTATTACGATGAGATCGGCAACTTGTACGGACGGTTGGAAGGAAGCCAATACCCGGATCAAACGATTATGAGTGGTTCCCATGTAGACACGGTTCGTAATGGCGGAAAGTATGACGGGCAATATGGCATTATTGCCGCTTTGATGGCGATGCGGACTTTGAAGCAGCAGTATGGTCAACCGCTGCGTACATTGGAAGTGGTATCGTTCGCAGAAGAAGAAGGCAGCCGCTTTCCTTATGCTTTCTGGGGCAGTAAAAACCTTGCCGGTGTAGCAAAAAAGGAGGATGTTCAGGAAATTGCTGATTTCAATGGCTTTCCGTTTACGAAAGCGATGGAGCAAGCGGGATTCCGTTTTCGCGATGAGTCGGCGAAGCCGCGCACCGATATTACAGCGTTTGTCGAGCTGCATATTGAGCAAGGCAGCGTCTTGGAGCACGAAGGCCTGTCAGTCGGCGTCGTCCACAGCATCGTTGGCCAGCGGCGCTTTACAGTCGAGATCGCAGGAGAAGCGAATCATGCTGGCACGACGCCGATGGGATACCGCAAAGATGCCGTTCATGCAGCGAGCCGGATGATTAAACAAATTCTGGACCTGGCACAAGAGCATGGCGATCCGCTGGTGACAACGGTCGGCAAGATCGAAGTGAAGCCGAACGTGGTGAATGTCGTGCCGGGCAAAGCGCTGTTCACCCTGGATATTCGTCATACGGACAAAGCGGAGCTGATCCGATTCACGGACGAGGTGACGGAGCTGATGCAACTCACCGCCAGCACAAGCGGGGTGGAATTGAAGATAGACATGTGGATGGATGAAGACCCTGTCCCGATGGATCGCCGGATACTCGACGTATTGGAACGGCAATGCAAGGAACATAACATTCCGTTCAAGCTGATGCATAGCGGAGCAGGTCACGATTCCCAGATTATGGCGAAGTTTGTGCCTACGGCGATGCTGTTCGTTCCAAGCCGTAATGGAATCAGCCACAATCCGGAAGAGTATACCCGCCCGGAGCATCTTGCAGACGGGGTTCAAGCTTTGACCCACGCCCTGTATGAGCTGGCGTATCAAGCATGATTGCAGCGAAAAATAGGACAAGCAGGCACAAATCGATTTGCGCTGAGGAGAGTGATAAATGTGAGGGACGCAGGTCAACAGGGAAAGTCGGAATATTGGAAAAAAGTCATCGTCATGCTTTGTCTTGGATGGACAGTAATTTGGATTTATCGCACGATCTTGAATCCGATTCTTCCCGAAATTGAACGAGATTTGAATGTGACATCAGATGCGAGTATGGGTCTTATCTTCAGTGTATTTTTCTTTGCCTATACGATGATGCAAATTCCGTCAGGGATGCTGGCGGATAGGTTCGGACGGAAGTCGATTATCATACCGGGATTCATCCTGTTCACCGTCGGGGCTCTGCTGGTCGGGTTCTCTAGCTCGCTCATGTTCATATTGGTAGCGAGCTTCGTCACGGGACTGGGACAGGGTACCTATTATGGTCCGGCATATTCCCTCT
The DNA here is from genome assembly GCF_000245715.1 of Paenibacillus sp. Aloe-11. Taxonomy (NCBI): domain Bacteria; kingdom Bacillati; phylum Bacillota; class Bacilli; order Caryophanales; family Paenibacillaceae; genus Paenibacillus; species Paenibacillus sp. Aloe-11. The sequence goes on from NZ_JH601048.1 coordinate 13,338, forward strand.
CGTCGGAGACGATCCCGAAGGAGAAGCGTGGCATTTCCACGGCGATCATTAACAGCGGTTCCGCCATTGGCATGGCCATAGGTCTCATTGGCTCAAGCTTCCTTGTGAAGGATGCCGGCTGGAATTGGCGGGTGCTGCTCTTTATTACGGCAGGCCTGGCCTTCAGCTTAATGCTGGTGTTTGCCAAGAATATCAGGAAGACCGTGGCGTCGTCAAAAACGGCTGCGGAGGGCACGGATGAGGGGGCTCAAGATAAGGCGACATTCAAACGGCTGTTAGCCAATCCGAAGATGATTGCGTCCTATGTGCTTTATTTTGCGACCTGCTACGGATACTACATGATCGTGACCTGGCTTCCATCTTATTTACAGAATGAACGGGGCTTTCAAGGGTCAGCCATCGGCTTTGCAGCTGCTTTGGTTGCCTTCAGCGCCATACCCGGAGCCCTGCTATTCAGCCGACTGTCCGACAAGTTTATGCACAAAAAGATTACGTTCATTATCATTTTGGAACTGCTGGCTGCGGCAATGTTATATTTGACTGTTTCGGTAAATACGAGCACCTTGCTTATCGTCTGCCTTATGCTTTACGGCTTTCTTGGCAAGCTTGCCGTCGAGCCTGTCTTAATCTCGTATGTGGCGGATATCGCACCAAAGCAAGGGGTAGGGGCAACGTTTGGTTTCTTCAACTTCTTCGGCATGATTTCATCTGTTGTTGCTCCCTTCGTCACCGGTCTCATATCCGATGCGACGGGCAGCAAGGTATTGGGCTTCTATCTGGCGACAATCATCATTGTCATCGGGGCGGCGGTAATGCTGCTGGCCAATATGAAGAAGAAGCCTCAGATATCTTAAAGTTTCTCGGCTTTCAACATCTGCAATTGTAAAATCCGTTCTGGAACCAGGTTCATTAAAAAAGGAGAGTGTGTAACATGGGTTATCCAAAAGATTTGTTATCGAGCCGTTCCATTATCAAGCGTGGCAACTTCGCCTTAATTCCGCCGGAAGGTCTGGTTAAAAATACTGTGCCCGGCTTTGAACAATGCGATTTGACGATACTGGCTTCCCCGCGTCTTGGTGCCAAATTCGTCGATTATGTGGTGACGATGCACGAGGGGGGCAAGAACGAGCAAGGCTTCGGCGAAGCTGGCGTGGAAACATTCGTGTACTGCATGGAAGGGCGGGTGAAGGCTTCTGCGGGTGAAGAGTCATACTCGCTGCAGGAAGGCGGATACTTGTATTGTCCGCCGGGCGTAAAGCTGTACTTGAAGAACGAGCAGGCCGAAGATACCCGGTTGTTTTTGTATAAGCAGAAATATACGCCGCTTGAAGGAAATAGCTTTTTTCCATGGGTTGTTTCAGGGAACGTGCACGATATTGCGCAGATCGATTACGACGGCATGACGAATGTAAAGCTGCAGGACTTACTTCCAACTGATCTTGCATTCGATATGAATTTTCATATTCTGTCTTTTGAACCGGGCGGCTGTCATCCGTTCGTGGAGACGCATTATCAGGAGCATGGGGCGATTATGCTGTCCGGTGAAGGGGTCTATAATCTGGACAATGAATGGATTCCGATTAAAAAAGGGGATTACCTGTATATGGGACCTTATGTGCCGCAAGCGACCTACGCTGTAGGCAGAGAGCCGTTCGCCTACTTGTATTCCAAAGATTGCAACCGGGATGCGTCCCTATAAGGGACAGGAATTGACCGCCTTTTGTTGCTGTTCGAATCGGCAGCAAAAGGTGAAATATGTGCAAAGAGGGGATTGACATGAGAGTAACCAAACGAATACTGCATGAGCTTATCCGAACCAAATTGTCCCGCGCCGGATTGTCTGTCGACCATGCGGATGTGGTGGCGGACGTGCTCGTACATGCCGATGCCCGTGGCGTCCACTCGCATGGGGCCATGCGCGTCGAATATTATGCGGAGCGCATTGCGAAAGGCGGAACGAATGTGAATCCCCGTTTTGTGTTCGAGAAGACAGGGCCATGCTCTGCCGTTTTCGACGGGGATAACGGAGCCGGGCATGTGGCGGCCAAGGAGGCGATGCGAAAGGCAGTGGATATCGCCAAGGAAAATGGTGTCGCCGTAGTCGGGGTAAGACATATCGGGCACAGCGGCTCCCTGTCTTATTATGTACAGCAAGCGGCGCGGGAAGGGCTAATTGGCATTTCAGTCTGCCAATCCGATCCGATGGTC
>NZ_JH601048.1:15555-17005 GCF_000245715.1 Paenibacillus sp. Aloe-11
TTGGCGGGGCCGAGCCTTATTACGGCACGAATCCGATTGCCTTCGCCGCGCCAGGAGAAGGCAGCGAGCTCATTACCTTCGACATGGCGACTACCGTCCAGGCATGGGGGAAGATTTTGCATGCCCGTTCAAAGCACGAGCCGATTCCGGATACATGGGCGGTGGATAAACAGGGCGTAAGGACGGATGACCCGTTTAAAGTGCACGCATTGCTTCCGATTGCAGGGCCGAAAGGGTACGGACTGATGATGATGGTCGATGTACTGTCCGGCATCCTTCTTGGTTTGCCGTTCGGCAATCAGGTCAGCTCCATGTACCACGACCTGACCGAAGGCCGCAATCTGGGTCAGCTTCATATTGTGATTAACCCGTCCTTTTTTACCGATTTGGATACGTTCCGGCGCAATATTTCAAAGACAATGAGTGATTTGAACGGCATTAATCCGGCGCCTGGCTTTGAGCGGGTTCTCTATCCGGGACAGAATTATGACCTGATCGAGCAGGAGAACGAAGCTAACGGCATTGAGATTGTAGACGAGGTATATAACTATCTCGTATCCGATGTCGTTCATAACAACACTTATGATCATAAAGATCCATTTGCAACGTAACACCTGCATGATAAGAAATGTCAATTAATCAAAACGGACAAGTGAGGCGAACCAGGAATGCTGCATACGATCATTAAAAAAAATTCGTATCAAGATTCGGTCAATTTGATGCTTCTGACCAATTATATTTCTGCGCTTGAAGGTGTGGTTCAAGCGTCTATCATGATGGGGACGCCGGCCAACAAAGACATTATGCGTAATTCCGGGTTGTATACAGATGAGCTGGAGTCGGCCGGGGCCAATGATATGTGCATTGTCATCGATACCGAGGCGCATAGCGGACTGGATGATATTCTCGTTGCGGTTGACAACTTCTTAAGCGACCAATCCGTCAGCAGCAGCCAGTCCTCAATGGAGAGCGTGCGCTCGTGGGAGCGCGCGTTGAAGGAGAACCCGAATGCCAACTTGGCCATTATTTCGGTGCCAGGTCAATACGCGGTGGCAGAAGCGGATAAAGCGCTCGATTACGGACTGCATGCCTTTATTTTTAGTGACAATGTACCGGTAGAAGAAGAGTTGAGTCTAAAACAGAAGGCACATGACAAAGGGTTGCTCGTGATGGGTCCTGATTGCGGTACAGGTATTATATCAGGTGTTCCGCTTGCCTTCGCGAATCGGGTGAAAGCGGGCAATATCGGTGTCGTCGGTGCATCGGGTACAGGCATCCAGGAAGTGACCACACTGATCGACCGCATGGGCGGCGGCATCAGTCACGCGATTGGCACCGGGGGACGTGACCTCTCGGAGACCGTCGGGGCGATTACGATGTTGGACGGTATCCGCGGACTGGCGCATAACGACCAGACCGAGGTAATCGTCATTGTATCCAAGCCGCCAGC
>NZ_JH601048.1:17039-17397 GCF_000245715.1 Paenibacillus sp. Aloe-11
AGGGGCTGTCGAAGCCAGTGGTCACTCTTTTCCTTGGAGAAAAACCGTCCGCACATGAAGGGAATGTCTATGAGGCTTATACGTTGGAGGAAGCGGCGATGATTGCGATTGATCTGGCAAAAGGCGCTGCCGTGCAGCCGTTATATAGCTTGCCGATCGATGTGCCGAAGACCGCATTGAATCCGGAACAAACCTCGATTCAGGGTTTGTATGCAGGCGGCACATTAGCTGCTGAAGCGGCTATGCTCATCGCGGATGCTCTTCAACTGAAGGATGGACTTATCCATGAAGCCGGTTATGTCCTCAGATCAAACGGTCATGCCATCGTTGATTTAGGCGACGATATGTACACGCAAGG
>NZ_JH601048.1:17451-46657 GCF_000245715.1 Paenibacillus sp. Aloe-11
CAAGATCCAGCCACTGCGGTCATTTTATTCGACGTCGTGCTGGGGTACGGCGGTCATGATGACGTAGCGGGCGTGCTGGCTCCGGCAATTGAGAAGGCTGCAGCCAAGGCGAAGACGGAAGGCCGCAACCTCTATTTTGTAGCTGCTTTGTGCGGCACCCATCAGGATCCGCAGTCTTATGAAGAGCAGAAGCGCAAGTTCGAACAGGCGGGCGTGTTAGTCAAAGAGAGCAACAACCAGGCAGTGCGCACGGTGCTGGCCATGATGCAGCTCTTCCTTGAAGACTCGCCAAAGGCACACCGTCCTGCAACAACATTCGCTCCCCAGGCGTTCTCCACCTCTGCCGCAATCGAAGCGTTGCTTGCCGGGAAGCCGTCTGTCATTAATGTGGGGCTGCGGAAGTTTACAGAATCCATTACTGCAAGCGGTGCTCCGGCAATCCAGTATGATTGGAGACCGGTTGCGGGCGGCAGCGTGAAGATGCAGCAAATATTAAACCAATTAAAAGATTACCGGTTTACGAGTTAACGATAAAATCAACTGCTATGAACTGCGCCTACGTTGAATAATCAACGTTGCAGATGAACAGCCAGGAGGGAATATCATATGAAATATCAGACTATTGATGAAGCCAATCGGGCGGTTATTGACAAAATTGCTGGCGGAGCGCCGTTTCTCGTCGATGTAGTACCGGCACATACCGTCATTCCGGAGTTGGAAGGCAAGACGCTGCTGCATGCGGGGCCGCCGATAGCATATAAGGACATGACAGGCCCCATGCAAGGCTCGTGCGTAGGTGCTGCTTTATTTGAGGGCTGGGCGAAGGATGAAATGGAGGCCCGCAGCATGCTTGAACAGGGCGATATCCATTTCATCCCGTGCCACCATGTCAAGGCAGTCGGACCTATGGGAGGAATCACATCCGGTAATATGCCGGTATTCGTAGTCAATAACCGTTCCGAAGGCAATGAGGCATACTGCATCATGAACGAAGGCATCGGCAAGGTGCTTCGCTTTGGGGCTTACTCAGAAGAAGTTATTACCCGCTTGACATGGATGAAGGACGTGCTTGGCCCGACACTTTCGCGGGCACTTAAGGCGACGGAGGAAGGTCTTAACCTGAATGTCATGATCGCGAAAGCCATTACGATGGGGGATGAATTCCATCAACGCAATATTGCCGCTTCGCTCGTTTTTTTGAAAGAAATCAGCCCTTATATTGTCAATCTTGATATGGACAAGCAAGAGATGCAAAGCGTTATCAAATTTTTGGCGGATACCGATCAATTTTTCCTGAATATCATGATGGCAGCGTCCAAGGCTGTAATGGACGGGGCCCGTACCATCCAAGCAGGCACGGTCGTAACCGCCATGTGCCGGAATGGACAGGACTTTGGCATCCGCATTAGCGGTATGGGAGACGAATGGTTTACCGCACCCGTAAATACACCGCAGGGGCTGTTTTTTACCGGCTTTTCACAAGCGGATGCCAACCCGGACATCGGCGACAGCGCGATTACGGAAACGTTTGGCGTTGGAGGGATGGCGATGATTGCCGCTCCAGGCGTTACACGGTTCGTCGGGGCCGGAGGGTTTCAAGATGCCTTGGCAACGAGCAATGAAATGGTCGAAATCTCCATCGACCAGAACCCGAACTTTACTGTTCCGACCTGGAACTTCCGCGGAATTTGTCTCGGTATTGATGCCAGAAAAGTAGTGGAAACGGGAATTACGCCAGTCATTAATACCGGTATTGCCCACAAGGAGCCGGGTGTGGGACAGATCGGCGCCGGTACAGTGCGTCCGCCTGTCGAATGCTTTGAGAAGGCGCTTGAAGCTTATGCGTCGAAGCTCGGACTTCTGTAAGGCGTCGCTTTATACGTCTTGTCTCATGGGAGAGGAGATTCACGCCCAGCTTACGGCATTCCTCTCCCGGAGGCCGATTGGCCGTGTCCACAGCATTTTCGAGAACGGAATCAATTTGGCCATGGAAGATGCATTGATTTTTGTCGGGACAACGAAAAACGGCAGAGTTCCATTCGGCATTCATATGGGACAAGAAAGTGTCAGCAGGCTGCGTTTTTATGTCAGGTGCAATGACGAGGTTGTTGCCAGGACGCCGGACATGCTTCAATTCTGTCATCCCCAATACCCGGTGACACTTGATCTTTCGCGAGCCGCGTCATTCCATTATGAAATCCGTGCCTATCATTACAGTAGTTTTCTTGATTTATTTCACGTTGATGCATTAGTGAAAACATGTCTCACTTGGGGGGTGCCGACGGGACTCGACGTCGAATGGAACCGCTTTCTAGCGAATGATTACAGGCCGGATGATCGGCAGTACGCTACGATACGGCATGCGGAACAATTGCTTGACGCCTTGTTATCCGATGAAGTCCAGGCCATCGCGGCGCCTTTGCGTTATTTTCTGGGGCGTGGGCCAGGACTGACACCGTCGGGAGACGATTTCCTTATCGGATTGTTGGCCGTTCATAGATTGACCGGCGCTTTTCATCCAGCGTTTTTGACCATCTTGCGTCATATTTTGGAAACAGAAGCAATTACGACAGATGTAAGCAAAGCTTATTTGCTCCATGCGCTGCACGGCCGATTCAGTGACAAGGTAACCCGGGTGCTGAACGCGATGGTTATGAAAAATGCATCTTATTTTCAAACCAGGCTTTTGCTATTGCTGCAAACCGGACACAGTTCCGGAATCGATACGGTATTTGGGATCGCCAATGCCATCATGGCCCTAAGGAGGTATAAACATGTCAGAACGAGTTGTGATTGCATTGGGGGGCAACGCCATTTTGCGGCCACACCAAGAAGCAACCTATGAGAACCAGCTAGAAAATGTACGCAGCAGCAGTGAAAAGATTGCTGATATCGTGGAAGCGGGCTATAAAGTCGTCATTACACATGGCAATGGTCCGCAGGTGGGATTGATTTTGCAGCAAAATGAAGAAGCAAAAGAGGTTGTCTCTCCTTTTCCGTTAGACGTATGCAGTGCGGAGTCTCAAGGATTCATCGGTTACATGCTCGATCAATCCTTAAAGAATGAACTGCGGAAGCGGGGCCTGACGCAGCAGGTCGTCAGTGTGCTGACACAAACGCAGGTATCTGAGGAAGATGAAGCCTTTCTGCATCCGACCAAGCCAATCGGCACCTTCTACAACGAAGATCAAGCCAGACAAATGATACAGAAGAAAGGCTGGAATATGCAGGAAGATGCGGGCCGGGGGTGGCGTCGTGTCGTTCCTTCGCCGCAGCCGCAGTCTATTTTGGAGGCAGAAACCATTATGGGGCTTGTCGAGAGCGGAGCAATTGTCATTGCTTCCGGAGGCGGAGGCATTCCGGTTATCCAGCAGACGGACGGCACGATTAAAGGCGTCGAAGCGGTAATCGATAAGGATCGCAGCGGCCGCAAATTGGCCGAGGAAGCGAACGCCGATATCTTCATGATGGTGACAGACGTGCAAAATGTTTTCATTCATTACGGCAAGCCGGAGCAGCAGGCGCTAGGCCATATCAGTATGGAGGAAGCCAAACAGTACGTTCAGGAGGGACATTTCTCCACAGGCAGTATGGGACCGAAGATAGAGGCGGCTATATCATTTGCAGAACAAGGAAAACACGCCATTATATGTTCGATCGAAGATGCCGTTTCGGCTCTCAGGGGAATAGCCGGTACGCATATTTCCTGATTAGCCGGCACAGTCAAGAGGGTGCAAGCGTCCACATTAGTCATAATTTGTAAAGTAGACGAGAGAGAAACACATCATCATGCAGCAACCGTTTCCTGGTATTCAATCGGGGAGCGGTTGTTTCGTTTTTTCTGAAAGATCTCGTAGTTATAGAACGTAATATATTCTCTTACGGCCTGCTCAATTAATTGGCAACAACACGGATTTGTGTAGAGAAATCCCCGGATATTTAAACGCTTTTGGGATAACAGCAAAACTATAATAAAAAGGAATTTAAATTATGTAAGCGCAATCATTTTTGGGTATTTGCTTGTCATCACAATATAATCGAGGAGGACGACTTGGATGGCTCAAAGGAAAGGCGCATGGCGAAAGGGAAGCTTGACCGCCGCGTTGGCAACGATGCTGGCGATGACGGGCACGACTGGAGGAGTGGCTGCGGAAGATTTGACCGAACCGACGACGCTACAGACGGAATCAGCAATTGCTACTGAACAGTATCGCAGTGGCAGCATCCAGCTGGAAAAGCTGGATCGCGGACTGGTAGCTGCGGTGACGCAGGAGGGTGTGTTTTTAAGTTGGCGGTTGTTGGCCCAGGAAGTGAATGGCTACGGCTCAACAGGACTGACGGGAGCGGACTTTAACGTATACCGTGACGGCAAGAAAATTGCGACGGTGACCGATAGCACCAACTATGTCGATAAGGAAGGAAGCGGAAATGCGGTGTACAGGGTGGCTTCAGTCGTTAACGGGAAAGAAAAGGATCGCAGTGCCAAAGTGAAGCCATGGCAGCAGGGCTACTATGAGCTTCCTCTTCAAAAGCCTGCCAATGGCACAACACCCGCAGGTGAAGCCTATACCTACTCAGCCAACGATATGAGCGTGGGCGATGTGGACGGAGACGGACAATATGAGTTTTTTGTAAAATGGGACCCGTCGAATTCCAAAGATGTATCTCAGAAAGGCTACACCGGAAATACGTATGTCGATGCGTATACGTTCGAGGGCAAGCTGCTGTATCGGATTGACCTCGGTGTGAATATTCGATCAGGTGCGCACTATACACAGATGATGGTGTACGATTTTGACGGAGACGGCAAAGCCGAGCTGATGTTCAAGACGGCTCCGGGCACCAAAACGATTACCTTTGACAAGAAGGGCAAGCCGAAAAAAGAAAAATATATTACCCTGCCCCGCGAGGATCGCAAAGCTGGAATTACACATCAGGATGATTATCGTTTGAGCCGCACGGATTATTATGAGCATGTAGTGAACATGTTCATGAACTGGACGAAGCATGAAGAAGTGGTCAAAGGACAGTGGCCTGCTACGCTGGAGGAGTGCTTTGGTATTGCTCCCAAGTACAGCTATCCGTTATCCCGAAAGGATGCGGAAAGCCTGACGGACTATTTTATGGATGTATATGCCCCTTCGCGGAGCGACAAAAACAAGCTGAGAGAGTTCGAAGGCTTTATTGTGGATGGGCCGGAGTATTTGACCATTTTCAAAGGAAAAACGGGAGCTGAGCTGGAAACCATCCGCTATGAGCCGGAGCGCCATGACGATGGCCTCATGTGGGGAGATTACGCTATGGCCCGGATTGAACCTGCCAACCGTGTAGATCGTTTCCTGGCAGGGGTGGCTTATCTGGACGGCCGCAAGCCTTATGCTGTTTTTGCACGCGGCTATTATACCCGTTCTACGCTGGTCACCTATACATGGGACGGCCGCCATCTCCAAAAGCATTGGATGGTGGACAGCGGCTGGGCACCCATGACCAATCCGTTTAACGATAGCCCGCACGGACGGGACGGAACAGACCCGAAATTCGGCACCTTGACTACACAGGGAGCACACTCACTGAGTATGGTGGATGTAGATGGTGACGGCAAGGACGAGATCGTATACGGCTCTGCTACCATCGACCATGACGGCAGTCTGCTGTACAGCTCGTTTGATGTCATGCCTCCTGAAAGCGCCATTCCGGGTCAAACCGCCAGACTGGGCCACGGTGATGCGTTGCATGTGACCGATATTGACCCGGATCGGCCGGGCAAAGAAATCTTTATGGTGCATGAGGGTGGAACCTATGCTCCATATGGCTATTCGCTACGGGATGCCAAGACGGGTAAAGTCATCTACGGCGGATATTCCGGCAAGGATACAGGCCGCGGAATGATCGGTGACATAGACCCGGATCAGCGAGGGCTGGAAACCTGGGCTATGGGCTTGTGGACTGCGGCGGGCAAGCAGCTTGATACGAAGATGCCAGGCACCAATATGAGTATCAAATGGGCTGCCAATATGACCACACAAATCGTGAACGGGGCGATCGACGTAACCCCGACCATTGAAGACTGGAAACGCGGCACATTGCTGACCGCAACAGGCACCAAAACGAACAATTATACGAAAGGAACGCCATCGCTGGTTGCCGACGTTTTCGGAGATTGGCGCGAGGAAATGCTTGTCCGTACAGCGGATAGCTCGGCGATCCGTATCTATTTGAGCACCGAGCCTACGACGCATAAGTTATACACGTTGATGCATGATCCGCAGTACCGGGCGGATGTGGCGCGTCAGAATACCGGCTATAACCAGCCGTCCTACACGAGCTTTTACTTCGCATCCGATATGGATTGGGCGAACGTGCCGATTCCCAAGCTTTACACACCAAGAGCTTTGATGGAGGAAGAGAGCAGCGACGAAGCGGATGAGGCAGAGGCATCGAAGATCGATGAAAAGGAAATCGATAAAACGGAGGTTGATGGAACAAAAGTCGAAGGGGCGGAAATAGATGGATAGAAATAAAAGCCGAGTCAGTGAAATTAGTAGACGATTTATAATGCTAGTTGAACACTAAGATTCTATCCCGGATAAATTAATTAATGGATTAGCAAAATGGCAAGCCTCTGAATGATGTAGGGGCTTGCCGTTTTGTATTTTTAGAGCTTTTACAGCAGAGTTGAATCTATCCAGGGTCGGCATTTCTGGTTTTAGAACATCTCTAAAATAGCAAATCTGCTGAAAGCAGCGGAGAGGACGGAACGATTGCAGAAAAGCGTCAGCGGAGCGTCGTCAGAACACCTTTTTTACTCTCACCATCTATCGCAATGTCGGAGTGGACTCTCTAAATATCGGCTCTGTTTTGATATGTGTGATTTGATAAGGTCGTGAAGGATCCTTGACCCGCGCCAGCAGCATCTCAGCCGCCGTAATGCCCATCTCGTTGTTGTAAATATGGACGGTAGATAGATGAGGTTCTACAATCCGGGATTCAGGAGCATTATCAAATCCAAACACAGCAATATCCTCCGGAATTCTCATGTTTTTATTTTTGAGCGCTTTCATGACACTGACCGCAATAAAATCATTGGCACACACAAACGCAGACGGCAGCACGTTCATATGCTGCAATTGTTTATCCATCCAATCCGACTCGGAGAAAAAATTTCGGTCCTGATCAATGATACAGCAGGATAAATCCACATTTAGACCGGCTTCGATTAGAGCTTGGTTATATCCAACCCACCGCTCGTTGAAGCTTTTGCAATGCTGATAATCCCCCACAAAACCGATTCGCGTTAAGCCGCCCTGAATCAGGCTTTTGGTGACAGAATAAACGCTATGTTCATTTTCCATCAACAATAAATCCGCTTTCAGATCAGGGGAAAAAATGTCCACAGAGCAATCAATAAAGATCGTGGGCAGTCCCAACCCCGTAACAAGCTCACTATACTGTGGATCAAACATTTCAATACAAATGATTCCATCGACCTTGGAGGCTTCAAAATTATTAGGAAGTGTTCCCGCATGAATTTCATTGTCCCGCACAATATGAATCGACAGATTATACCCTTCCGCGCTTATTCTTTTCTCCAGACCACTGATGAGAAAGGAGCCAAAATGCGAGCTGTTCGGCAGATTGCATGTAAACAAGGCAATGTTACCTTGATTTTTCGGGATGATGCTCTCCGTTTCTACATAGGCAAATTGCTTATATTTGAGTTCTATCGCTTTTTTTATGACTTTGTTCCGGGTCTCAACCGGGATGCTGTCACTCCCATTAATTGCTTTGGAGGCGGTGTTTCGGGAAATCCCCAAAGCATCGGCGATATCTTGAATAGTTACTTTTTCTTTCCTCATGGACAGGTTCCACCTTCGCTTATATATGATTGTCGGTGAGATACGGTTGCCCTTTCCGATTCTCCGTATAGACCTTAAAAATGTATCCTAAATGTATAATAGTTCGCATAAAATAGCAACGTTCGCATTACAAATGATTCAATTATTTTTACATTTGAAAAGTGTGTTTGACAAGTGTGTTTAACTCAATCCTTTTAAAGGATGAGTTTGAATTTAAATATAGGATGAACACAAGGATGAACAAAAAATTATATGATAAACAGAGTAATTAGGGTGATTTTAAAAGGTCTTTTATCATTTTATGTTACAAAATGACAGCTCATTAGTACAAAAAATTTGGTCAAATGTAAAAATATTATTTTACAAAAATTATTGACGAATAACGTTCTGATTGGTAAATTGAAGATGTGAATTGTAAGCCTTTTCAAATTTATTGTACAAACGGTTTATTACAGACAGGGGGGATGCAAATGGCAAACTTGGCCAAGGCGGCTCAAAGAACTGCCAGACTGGGGGAGCAAAGGTCCATTCGTAGCAAATTAGACTATATTCACAAGAACTACTTTCTTTACGTACTGCTGGCGCCTGCATTGATTCTTACGATTCTTTTCAAGTATGTCCCGATGTATGGAGCCATTATTGCGTTCAAGGATTTTAGTCCACTCAAAGGAATTTGGGGAAGTGATTGGGTCGGGCTGAAATACTTTTCTAAATTCTTGAACTCGCCCAATTTTACGGATATTTTCTTTAATACGCTGAAGCTGAGCTTCTATGGTCTTTTGCTCGGGTTTCCTGTGCCGATCCTGTTGGCGGTCATGCTGAACCAAATCCGCAAGGCGGGATTGAAAAAGAATATCCAGCTTGTATTGTACGCGCCTAATTTTATCTCTGTCGTTGTCATTGTGGGTATGCTGTTTATTTTCTTGTCTCCCACAGGTCCGATCAATCAGCTCATCGCGTCGGTGACCGGCAACCCTGTGATCTTTATGACAGAGCCTGAATATTTCCGCTCGATTTATATCCTGTCTGGAATTTGGCAGGGGGCAGGGTGGTCTTCGATCATTTATGTAGCAGCCCTGGCCAATGTAGATCCTGAGCTGCATAATGCAGCCAGTCTGGACGGGGCCAACCTGCTCCAGCGCATTTGGCATATTGATTTGCCGACGATTAAACCGATCATGGCCATTGTTTTTATTCTCGCAGCCGGAGGGATCATGTCGATTGGCTTTGAGAAAGCGTATCTCATGCAGACATCCATGAATTTGCCTACCTCTGAAATTATTCCTACCTATGTGTATAAAGTCGGTTTGCAATCCGGTAATTACGCCTACTCTGCGGCTGTCGGGCTGTTCAATTCGGTAATTAATGTGGTTTTGCTGCTGACCGTTAACTTTATCGTCAAGAAGCTCAATGAGGGAGAAGGGCTGTACTAGGAAAGGAGCCTCTTTATGCATGTCAAACATTCCAATCTGGACCGCTTCATCATCAGTGTGAATTACATTTTGCTTGGTCTGGCTGTTTTAGCTATCGTAGTTCCCTTGGGTTATATCGTTATTGCGTCGTTTATGGACCCGACTGTTTTGTTAAGTAAAGGGCTATCCTTCCGGATTTCGGATTGGAGCGTGGAGGGATATCGGAAAATTTTGTCCAACCCGGCGATGCTCCGTGGATTTGCCAATTCGGTGTTCTATTCTACATGCTTTGCCCTGATCTCAGTGACCGTTTCGATTTGCGCCGGCTACGCCTTGTCGGTAAACAGCCTGGTGGGACGGAACTTCTTCATGACATTGTTTATCATCACCATGTTTTTCAGTGGAGGGCTGATTCCAACCTACCTGCTGGTCAAAAACTTAGGGATGCTGGATACCGTATGGGCCATTCTTCTTCCCGGTGCGATCAACGTGTGGGATCTGATTTTGGCGCGAACCTTCTTTAAGGGGGTGCCGAATGAATTAAAAGAAGCTGCCAACGTGGATGGAGCTTCGGATTGGACGATATTTTTCAGAATCGTGCTGCCGCTGTCCAAACCGATTATTTTTGTAATTGCGCTATATGCCTTTGTCGGTCAGTGGAATTCTTATTTTGATGCCATGATTTATCTGGATAATGCACAGCTGCATCCGCTTCAATTGGTGCTCCGATCCATTCTGATCCAAAACCAGACGATGCCTGGCATGATTAGTGACCAATTAGCGATGGCTGAGCTGAAACGTCTCTCCGAAATGATCAAATATTCATCTATTGTCATTTCCAGTCTTCCGCTACTGGTAATGTATCCTTTTTTTCAAAAATATTTTGAGAAGGGCGTTATGGTCGGTTCCTTAAAATAATAGGCGCTGTACACACCATACGCAACATGCTCCTTTACTTTATTCCATGGAGGTCATCCAGATGAAAATGCTCAAAACTGCCTCATTTGCTGCATTGGCGGCGATTCTGGTTCTTTCCGGCTGCGGCAGCAGCAGTTCCTCTAATGAGAACGATTCAACAGATGTGAATGGAAAAATGACGCTTAACTTTTTAACCCAAAGCTCACCACTCGCTCCGGCAGACCCGAATGACAAGCTGATTAACAAACGGCTGGAAGAAAAAACGGGTATTCATATTCGTTGGAAGAACTTTACCAGTGATCAGTTTGTTGAAAAAAGAAATCTGGCCATTGCCAGCGGCGATTTGCCGGATGCGGTGTTCGATGCGGGCTACTCGGATTATGATCTGCTCAAGCTCGCCAAAGACGGCGTCATTATTCCAGTGGAGGATTTAATTGAACAGCACATGCCGAATTTTAAAAAGGTGCTGGAGCAAGCGCCGGAATATAAAGCGATGTTGACCGCGCCAGATGGACATATTTACTCCTTTCCGTGGATCGAAGAATTGGGGACGGGAAAAGAAGCGATCCAGTCTGTGGATGATTTGCCGTGGATTAATGTGGAGTGGCTGAACAAGCTGGGGTTGTCCATGCCGACAACGACCGAAGAGCTGAAGCAGGTCTTGATTGCCTTTAAAACAAAAGATCCCAACGGCAACGGGCAGGCGGATGAAATTCCGTTATCGTTTATAGATAAGCCCGGCGGCGAGGATTTGGCCTTTTTATATGGGTCCTTTGGGCTTGGGGAGAACTGGGACCATACGGTAGTGACAAACGATGAAAAAGTCGTATTTACGGCGGCGGATAACGGATATAAGGAAGCGGTCAAATACATTCATGATTTATATCAGGAAGGGCTGGTGGATATTGAATCCTCCCAGCAGGATTGGAATACTTATCTGGCCAAAGGGAAGGATCACCGCTATGGCCTGTACTTTACATGGGATAAAGCGAATATTACAGGCATGAATGATAAATATGAGCTCATGCCGCCGCTGGCCGGTCCGGATGGACATGTGAATGTCACACGGACGAATGCCATAGGCTTCGATCGGGGGCGCATGGTGATCACCAGTGCCAATAAGAAGCTGGAGGCTACCGCCAAGTGGATTGACCAGCTCTATGAGCCGCTCCAGTCCATACAGAACAATTGGGGGACTTACGGGGATACCAAGCAGAAAAATATTTTTGAGTATGATGCCACAAAAGGAATGCTGAAGCATCTGCCGCTGGAAGGCTCGGCGCCGGTGGAAATCAGACAAAAGACGAACATTGGCGGACCGTTAGCTGTGCTGAATGAATACTACGGAAAATACACGACGCGGCCGGAAGATGCTACGTGGAGGCTGGGTTTGCTCAAAAAGGTGATGGTTCCCCATATGCAGGCTGATCATAATTATCCCAAAGTATTTTTCTCCATAGATGAGCTGGACCGCTTATCGACCATTGAAACCGATCTGTTCGCCTATGTTCTTCGAAAACGTACGGAATGGTACCAGAACGGCAAGGTGGAGGAGGAGTGGCCGGAATATTTGCAGGAGTTGAACAGTCTGGGGCTGCAGGAATGGCTGCAAATCAAACAGGCGGGCTATGACAGAAACGCAGGCAAATGATTCTTATTCGAGGGAGCTGGAGTGTATGAACGTGATTAGGCAGGATAAATACCGCCCATCCTATCACTTTTCACCGAAAAGCGGATGGCTGAATGATCCGAATGGACTGGTTTATTTTGAAGGACGTTATCATTTGTTTTATCAGCATCACCCATTTGGCACGACATGGGGGCCTATGCATTGGGGGCACGCTGTCAGCACCGATTTGGTGACCTGGGAGGAGCAGCCGATTGCTTTGGAGCCGGATGAGCATGGGATGATTTTTTCCGGGAGTGCCGTAGTGGATGAGCAGGATACCTCCGGATTTTTCGGAGGCAGGCCGGGTTTGGTAGCTATTTTTACCCATCATGATTCACCTCCGGGTACGGGGCAGGTACGGGAGTGTCAGAGCCTTGCCTATAGTACGGATTCGGGTAAAAGCTGGATTAAATACGCGGACAACCCGGTGCTGGAGGATGAGCATTGCCTTGATTTTCGGGACCCCAAAGTATTTTGGCATAAGCCTACAGAGCAATGGGTGATGGTGCTGGCTTGTGGTCAGACGATTCGCATCTATCATTCTCCGAATCTGAAGGAATGGACCTTTGCCAGTGAATTTGGCCATGGCATCGGTAGCCATGACGCGGTCTGGGAATGCCCGGATTTATTTCCGCTGCATATTGATGGGAAGCGGGCACAGGTGAAGTGGGTCATGCTCGTAAGTATTGGTGATGCTCCGACGATTCGGGAAGGGTCCAGAACACAGTATTTTACGGGTGAATTTGATGGAACGACCTTTGTACCCGATGTAGATAGTGAAAAGGTCCGCTGGCTCGACCATGGCAGGGATAACTACGCAGGTGTGTGCTGGTCGGATATCCCGGTGAGGGACGGACGACGCCTGTTTATTGGATGGATGAGCAACTGGAGATATGCCAATCTGACACCGACGGAACGCTGGAGAGGTGCCATGTCCATTCCGAGAGAGCTCACGCTGGAAACGAGACAAGGCAAAGTTGCACTTATTCAGCGCCCTGTTCGGGAACTGGAAGGACTGAGAACTCCCGTCCTGTCCCTGAAAGAGCCGTCATTGACGGAAATACGGGCTGCATTTTCGGCCTTGCAGTTGGACTGCTATGAGCTTGTAGCTGAGGTGGCAACCGGCGGAGACTTTGGCTTCAAGGTGCGGGTATCGGATGAACAGGAGACGCTTGTCGGTTATGCATCCGAAACACAGGAGGTATATGTAGACCGGACACGGTCAGGCTGTTCGGATTTTCATGAGGACTTTGCGGGAAGGCACGCCGTCCCGTTGGAAGCGGTAGAAAACCGATTGCACATTCATATCTATGTGGATCGGTCGTCTATTGAAGTGTTTTTTAACCACGGGCAGGTGGTGATTACCGATTTAATATTCCCTGATGCTACATCTAAGGGTCTTAAAATATTCACAGCGGATGAGCGGATTACGTTGTATTCGCTGGAGCTTTATGAGCTGAAATGAATGAGATGTTCTCGATATGAGCTCCACAGCGATTTTTTTCAGCATTTTGTAGTGAAAGCGCGGTATTGTTCCGTACTGGAAGGTGGGAGGCTGGGATGAAGGTGGAGTTGACAAACACGCGAACGAATCTGATTGATTGGAAGATTAAGGGACAGGGACACATGGAGGATAACGTCCAGGGTCTTTTGCTGAGGTCGGGGCCACAGAAAATTGTGATGGTTATGTCTGGGACAATGTCTAGGGATTTTAGTTTTGAAGCGGATGTTATGATCGTAGACACACATGCAGATGCTGCGCTGGTATTCCGTTCCAGTGAGGATGGACACTCCTTCTATATGCTCCAGATCGCGCCGGGTGCCGGATTGTTGCGATTGCGGGATGCTGCCGGAGACACCGGAAGACTGAAAGAGGAGCACCGGGTAGATGTAGTGAAAGGAAACATTTATCATCTCAAGGTGAGCATGGAAGGATCTCATCTTAAGGTGTATTGGAATGGGGGCTATAGTCCGATTATTGATGTGGTCGATACGACGTATACATCAGGATATTTGGGACTGAATGTTTGGAATGGATCGGCGTTATTTCAGAACATTCAGGTCAGTGATATGAATACCAATGTAGGCGAACCGCTTCTGATCCGTGGAAAATGGCAGCCTGACCTGCGGGGGCAGAGGGCCGAGAGAGCAAGCAGAGAGGGAAGCACAGGGGGGAGTATAGAGGGTGCGTTGAAAATATATGGCTCTGCAGCTGCAGACCTGGTGCTGGAAGGGAGTGTGACCCTGGATCCTGCTGAACCGGGAATCGAAGCAGGATTATTTTTCAGAGGAAGCCAAGACGGGAAAGATGGATATGTTGCTTCTGTGCAGGGTGAAGGGAATCAGATTTGCGTACACTTGAAAAAGGCAGACGGAACGTTGATTACAAGCTCGGCACAGACGTATCTGGCTTCGTCGGGCGGTAGACACAGTTTGGAAATCAACGCACATGGAGAGCGGATTCGCGTGTTTATAGATGGCTATACTCCTGCGGCGATTGACATCGTGGATAACAGCTATGCCAGCGGTTTTACAGGCATGAAGGTGACTGGGGGGACGGCTTGTTTTCAGGATATCTACCTCACCCCCGCCCTGGATCACTATACAGAAAAGTATCGGCCGCAGTATCATTATTCCCCTGCCAGAGGTTCGGCAAGCGATCCGAATGGATTGGTTTATTTTGAAGGAGAGTACCACCTGTTCCATCAGGATGGAGGACAATGGGCGCATGCAGTCAGCCCCAATTTATTGGATTGGAAAAGGCTTCCGTTCGCATTGGAGTGGAATGATCTTGGACATATCTGGTCAGGATCGGCTGTAGCAGACCTGACCAATGCCTCTGGCTTGTTCGGCGATTATGGTGGAAAAGGGCTGATCGCTTATTATACTTCCTTCAATCCAGATCAGCCGAGGGGGAACCAGAGGATTGGGCTTGCCTACAGCACGGACCGGGGGCGCACATGGCAATACTCGGTAGACCGTCCCATTGTGATCGAGAATCCGGGCAAAAGGGAAGGCGACCCCGGCAATTGGGATTTTCGTGATCCGAAAGTGGTATGGGACGAAATCGATCAGCGCTGGATCATGGTCGTGTCGGGAGGCGATCATATCCGTTTTTTTACCTCCACGAATCTGATCGATTGGGGATGGGCGGATAATTTCGGTTATGGCGATTATATACGTGGCGGGGTATGGGAATGCCCGGATCTATTTCGGCTTCCGGTTGAAAACGAAGATACCTATAAATGGGTACTCATGATTAGCACTGGAGCCAGTGCGAACACTCAGGGATCGGATGCGGAATATTTTATCGGTCAGCTGACGCCTGAGGGGAAATTCCAAAATGATCTTTCGCCTGGAAATGTGTTGAAAACCGATTGGGGCAAAGAATTCTATGCCTCCATGTCCTTCTCGAATGTACCCGATAGGCGGCGCATCATGCTGGCATGGATGACGAACTGGGACTACCCGTTCAGCTTTCCGACCTCTCCCTGGAAGGGGCAGTTTACCATTCCAAGAGAGCTGTCGCTCAAAACGACCCGTGAGGGTATTCGTCTCATACAGCATCCTGTATCTGAGTTAAATTCGCTGCGTTCTCCTTTATTTTCGCTGGAGAATCACAGTGTTAACGAACCATCTCTGAATATACTGGAGGGCTTGAAGGCGAGTGCTTATGAAATTGAGGCAGAGTTCGAGCTGCCTTCCGGTGAAGCGGCTATGGAATTGGGGTTCCACCTGAGGAGCGGTGGAGATCAAAGAACAGTGGTCGGCTATACTACAGGTTTGCAACAGATATTCGTGAACCGCGCCGATTCAGGGCTTACTGACTTCTCCAGTCTGTTTACGACGCTTCATAAAGCGCCGCTTGCATCCAGCGGCAACCGAATCCGCATGAGAATATTCGTGGATGAAGCCTCGGTTGAGGTGTTTGGCAATGACGGAGAAGTTGTATTTTCGGAGATTATTTTACCGGATTCGGCGCGAAGAGGGATGAGCTTGTACACCCAGGGTGGTGAGGTCAAAGTCGTTTCTCTCCATGTATATGCTTTACAAAACAGCTGGAGGCCGCCAGCTGCTTTGTTCGACAGAGTGATCATGGATCACGCATATGTGGAGCTTGCGGGGGGGCAGTCGAAGCGTATGTACGCGAGTGTGGAGGGTGAGTCTGGAATAAAAGAAAGCGAGCTGATTTGGGCTTCCAGTAATCCTGGAATTGTGAAGATCACCGCGTCTGGAGATGGGAGTGCACTAATGGAAGCGATTTCGCCAGGAGAAGTTGTTATCACGGCTTCCGACCCTGAGGATAAGGTGCGCGGCAGTACCTTGGTGAAGGTGCACGGCGGGGTGTTTCATACCAACCTTACGGGCTGGAAGCCGGATGTTTCCGGTTCGCGGTGGATCGTGACAACGGACGGGGTTCGTGGAAGCTATACCATGGATGCAAATTACATGGCAATTGAGCAAGCGAATGATTTCACGTATGAGGCAGATGTGAAGCTATCTGGGCATGGCAGTGCAGGCTCCATGCTTTTCCGCGCCAATGCTGACGGATCAAACGGCTATTATTTGAATCTGGACCCCAATATGAAATGCATCCGTTTGTTCTATAAAAAAGACGGCCGTTTCGAGGATCGGCATGTGCTTGCCAAGGTTCCGAGGTTTGTCCTGCCGGATATGTTTTATCATATTAAAATCGTGGCGGAGGGCCTGCGCATTCGCGTTGACCTGGATGGTGAGCAAGTCATCGACCTGGAAGATGGGACGTTTACTGAGGGATATTTTGGTGTGAATGTATTTGGGGGGCAGGCTTTTTACCAAAATGTAAGGAATCAAAAAAATTAAATTTCCTATTTTGAGGATTTTGCAAAATCCTATTTTATCAAGAGAGCCGTGGTCGGACTCTCTTTTTTTACGGCTTAATGTCATTGAGAAAATGAAATGTAACCGCACACATGTGAAGGGGATGACATCTTACCTAACGCAGAAATTGACACATATGTGAAATGAGGACAAATGTCAGGGATTTCATGGAGAAGCGAATTGACTGGAATGGCCCCTGTCTCTAAGATGTAATTATATTCCAGACTAAAAAAGAGATTTGTGTAAGGGAATATAACGTGGAGAGGAGGGAATGAATGGACTCTTTAGCTGATCTCTCGGAGACCCCCTTAGCATTAGAAACCCTCAGACGACATCCCTGTTATAACGAAGAAGCGCATCGCTACTTTGCGCGCATTCATCTTCCGGTAGCTCCGGCCTGCAATATTCAGTGCCATTATTGCAACCGTAAATTCGATTGCGTCAATGAAAGCCGTCCGGGCGTGGTCAGTGAACTGCTCACACCGGAGCAGGCGGCGCTCAAGACCTATGGCGTAGCGGCACAGCTCATGCAGCTGTCCGTCGTCGGCATTGCGGGACCTGGAGATCCGCTGGCCAATGCGGACGCAACCTTCGATACCTTCCGCCGGGTCCGTGAGACAGTTAAGGATGTCATTTTCTGTCTCAGTACGAATGGCCTTACCTTGATCAGACATGTCGATAGGATTGTTGAGTTGGGCATTTCGCATGTCACGATCACGATCAATGCTGTAGATCCAGTGGTGGGGAGCCGCATTTATGGATGGATCTACGATGAAGGAAAACGCTACACAGGAGAGGAGGCCGCACGGCTGTTGATTGATCGTCAGCTGGCAGGCTTGAAGATGCTGGCTTCGAGAGGCGTTTTGTGCAAGGTGAACTCGGTGCTGATTCCCGAAGTCAATGATTCCCATCTGCCGGAGGTAGCCAGGGTGGTCAAGGAGCACGGTGCTGTGCTTCACAACATTATGCCGCTCATCATCGCTCCTGGCAGCCGGTATGAGCAGGAAGGGATGCGGGCTCCCCGTCCCCGTCTGGTCCGGCAGTTGCAGGAGCAATGTGCGGACGCGGGAGCCGTCATTATGCGCCATTGCCGTCAGTGCAGGGCGGATGCGATCGGACTGCTGGGCGATGATCGCAATCAGGATTTTACATGGGAGAACATAGCGGCTGGGCCTCCCATGGATGAAGGGGCAAGGGCACAATTTCAGAAAGAACTGGATGAGAAGGTGAGAGTAAAAATGGAACGCAAGGAGGGACAATCGGACCGTAAGCAATCGCCAACCGGGGCTGGCTGCAGCTGTCCGTTATCGGGAGATCAGCCTGAAGCAAGCTATGCCTCAAAGCCGGTCCTGATCGCCGTGGCCAGCCGTGGCGGAGGGAAGGTGAATCAGCATTTCGGCCGTGCCAAGGAGTTCATGATCTATGAAAGCGACGGGACTATTGTACATTTCGTAGGCATTCGCAAGGTGCAATCCTACTGTCACGGGAAAGCCGATTGCAACGGGGACAAGGCTGAGACGATGAAGGAGATCCTTTCCATGGTGCATGACTGTGCATTGCTGCTGTCGTCCGGCATAGGCGAAGCCCCCAAAGAGGCACTGCAGGAAGCTGGCGTACTGCCTATTGTATGTGGCGGAGATATTGAGGAATCCGTTTTGGAATACGTAAAATTTCTACGTTATATGTATCCTGTACAAAGGAGTAAGGGAAGTAAGCATTCACCCATTGAACATTTTGGAGGCTGAGAAAATATGAGACAAATTGCGTTTTACGGCAAGGGCGGTATCGGCAAATCGACAACCTCGCAGAATACACTGGCTCAGCTCGCGACCAAATTCAAACAAAAAATTATGATCGTAGGCTGTGATCCCAAGGCAGACTCCACCCGTCTTATTCTGAATACGAAGGCCCAACAGACAGTACTGCATCTGGCGGCTGAAAGGGGTACGGTGGAGGATTTGGAGCTGGAGGATGTTGTCCAGAAGGGCTTCGGTGACATTCTGAATGTAGAATGCGGCGGGCCAGAGCCTGGTGTCGGCTGTGCAGGGCGCGGCATCATCACGGCCATTAATTTTCTGGAGGAAGAGGGGGCCTACGAAGGGCTGGATTTTGTGTCCTACGATGTACTGGGCGACGTCGTGTGCGGGGGCTTCGCCATGCCGATCCGGGAGAAGAAGGCTCAGGAAATCTACATTGTATGCTCAGGCGAGATGATGGCCATGTACGCTGCCAACAATATTGCGCGCGGGATACTGAAGTACGCCAACAGCGGTGGGGTGCGTTTGGGCGGCTTAATCTGCAACAGCCGGAATACGGACCGGGAAGCGGAATTGATTACAGAGCTTGCGAGAAGGCTGAACACGCAGATGATCCACTTTTTGCCGCGTGACAATGTTGTGCAGCACGCTGAGCTGCGGCGTATGACCGTTACTCAATACAACCCGGACCATAAGCAGGCTGCGGAGTATGAAGAGCTGGCAGGTAAAATTTTGAATAACGATATGCTGACGGTTCCCACTCCTATTTCCATGGAAGAGCTGGAGGAGCTATTGATGGAATTCGGCATTATTGAGGATGAAGAGACTGCAATGAACAAAGCCGAGGCGTCGGGGCAGTAGGCTGCAGCCGGAAGGTTTAATGCCGGAATCGTCGTGTGATTGATGGGGGAGCTGAACGCGCAGCTTGCAGGAGGGAGGAATAGGCCAAATGAGCAGTATTGTGGATAAGGGAAAGCAGATCGTAGAGGAGATATTGGAGGTATACCCCAAGAAGGCAAAGAAGGACCGGAGCAAGCATTTTGAGATCGCGGATGAGGAGCTTGTAAACTGCGGAACCTGTTCCATCAAGTCCAACATGAAATCACGGCCCGGCGTCATGACGGCGAGAGGCTGTGCCTATGCAGGGTCCAAGGGCGTGGTATGGGGCCCGATTAAAGACATGGTGCACATTAGCCATGGTCCCATCGGCTGCGGACAATACAGCTGGGGCACTCGGCGCAATTATGCGAATGGGGTATTGGGCATCAACAATTTTACCGCCATGCAGATTACAAGCAACTTTCAGGAAAAGGATATTGTGTTCGGCGGAGATAAGAAGCTGGAGGTGATCTGCAGGGAAATTAAGGAGATGTTCCCGCTGGCCAAAGGCATCTCTGTTCAATCCGAATGTCCGGTTGGACTGATTGGTGATGATATCGGGGCTGTGGCCAAGAAGATGACAGAGGAGCTGGGCATTCCGGTCATTCCTGTACGCTGTGAGGGTTTTCGCGGGGTGAGTCAGTCTCTGGGCCACCACATTGCCAATGATGCGATCCGCGATTTTCTGATGGGTCGCCGGGAGCTGAAGGAGTGCGGACCTTACGACGTTTCCATTATCGGGGACTACAATATCGGCGGGGATGCCTGGGCCTCGCGCATACTGCTGGAGGAAATGGGACTGCGGGTCATAGCGCAGTGGTCGGGTGACGGTACGATCAATGAGCTGGGGATTGCCCATAAATCCAAACTCAATCTGATCCATTGCCATCGTTCAATGAATTATATGTGCTCAACAATGGAGCAGGAATACGGAATTCCCTGGATGGAATATAACTTCTTTGGCCCGACCAAGACGGTGCAGAGCCTAAGGGCGATTGCCGCCCGTTTTGACGAGACGATTCAGGAAAAATGTGAGCAGGTCATCGCCCGATATATGCCGCAGATGGAGGCGGTTATCCGTAAATACCGCCCCCGTCTGGAGGGGAAAAAGGTGATGCTTCTGATTGGCGGGCTGCGGGCAAGGCATACCATCGGTGCCTATGAGGATCTGGGCATGGAAATTGTGGCTACAGGCTATGAATTTGCCCATAAGGATGATTACGAAAAGACGTATCCCGATGTAAAGGAAGGCACCATTCTGTACGATGATCCAACGGCCTATGAGCTGGAGGAATTGGCCCAGCGGCTGAATATTGACCTGATGGGTGCCGGAGTCAAAGAGAAATATGTGTATCACAAAATGGGCATTCCCTTCCGCCAAATGCACTCCTGGGATTACAGCGGGCCTTATCATGGCTTTGACGGCTTCAAGATTTTTGCACGTGATATGGATATGACCATCAACAGCCCAGTATGGAGCCTGCTGCCGTCCCGGCAGACCGTGGAGGTGTCGGTATGAGCGAGCGCCTGAATATTGTCGATCACAATCAGCTGTTTCGGCAGGAAAAGTATGTGCGCCAGCGTGAGGGGAAACGAGCCTTCGAGGCCCCTTGCTCGCCGGAGGAGGTTACTTCCACCCTGGAGTACACCAAGACCAAGGAATACAAGGACAAGAATTTCGCTCGTACAGCCGTAGTCGTGAATCCGGCCAAGGCTTGTCAGCCGCTGGGAGCGGTCATGGCTGCGCTGGGCTTCGAGAAAACACTCCCGTTCATTCATGGCTCACAGGGCTGTACGGCCTATTTCCGCAGCCATCTTGCCCGCCACTTCAAGGAGCCTGTTCCTGCCGTATCCACCTCAATGACCGAGGATGCCGCCGTATTCGGCGGCATGCGCAACCTCATTGACGGGATGGAGAACTGCATTGCCTTGTATCAGCCGCAGATGGTTGCGGTATGCACGACCTGTATGGCAGAGGTGATCGGGGATGATCTGTCTGCCTTCCTGGCCAATGCCCGTCAGGAGGGAGCCCTTCCCGAGGATATGCCGGTTCCTTTTGCCAATACCCCCAGCTTCTCCGGTTCACATATTACAGGCTATGATGCCATGCTGCGCTCTGTGCTGGAGACCCTGTATAACAAGTCAGGCCGGACGCCGCAGCCTGGACACGAATTGAAGCTGAATGTACTGTTCGGGTTTGACGGATATACGGGCAATTTTGCAGAAATGCGGCGCATACTGGGACTGTTTGGTGTACCGTATACCATTCTGGGTGACCACAGCAGTAATTTTGATTCAGGCGCAACCGGAGAGTACAGCTACTATTATGGGGGAACGCTGCTTGAGGATGTACCCAAAGCCGCAGATGCTGCCGGCACGTTGGCGATCCAGCAGTACTCTCTTCGCAAAACATTAGGCTATATGAAGCGAACCTGGGGGCAGCAGGTATCCTCCATCTCTACGCCGCTGGGCATCCGCGCTACAGATCGCCTGCTTGAAGAGATCAGCCGTCTGTCCGGAAGAGAAATTCCCGAGGCATTAAAGCAGGAGCGCGCCCGAATTCTGGATGCCATGATGGATTCGCATGCATATCTGCACGGCAAACGCGTGGCTATGGCGGGAGACCCGGATATGCTCATCGGCCTGATTGGCTTTTGTCTGGAGCTGGGCATGGAGCCGGTGCATATTGTCTGCTCCAATGGGGACAGGAAATTTGAGAAGGAAGCAGAGCTTCTGCTGAAATCCAGCCCTTACGGTGCAGAAGCAACGGTGCATTGCGGTCAGGATTTGTGGCATATGCGTTCGCTGCTGTTCGAGGACACGGTGGACCTGGCTATTGGCAGCTCCCATCTGAAGTTTGCGGCCAAAGAGGCGAAAATTCCTTTGCTCCGTGTGGGCTTCCCGATCTTCGACAGGCATCATATGCATCGTTATCCGATTATCGGCTACCAGGGTGCGCTGAATCTGCTTACCCAATTCGTAAATACCGTACTGGATGTCATGGAGGAGCAGGCTCCGGATCACAGCTTTGATCTGGTACGCTAATTGCTGTTCCGCGTAGCTGAAAGTTGGCAGCTTGGCTTGTGATTTCAATGGATTCTATCTGAAATAAGGGGGTTGTGCGGATGGAGGCGGCTGTGCCTAGCGGAAGGCTGGAAATATCCTGCGGCAACAAAATTCCCAAAAGCACGCCCTGTCCCCGGCCTGTGCCGGGGGAGGCTTCGGGTGGCTGCTCTTTTGACGGGGCCCAGATTACACTGATTCCCATTGCAGATGCGGCTCATCTGGTGCACGGGCCGATAGCGTGTCTCGGCAACAGCTGGGAGAGCAGAGGCAGCCTGTCCAGCGGTCCGGAGTTGTCGGCGTATGGCTTCACTACTGATCTTGGAGAACAGGACATCATTTTTGGCGGTGAACAAAAGCTGCATGAATCGATTCGCTACATTGTCAGCCGTTTCGCACCTCCGGCTGTGTTCGTCTATACAACTTGTGTCACAGCTCTCACTGGTGAAGATATCGAGGGGGTCTGCAAGGCCGAATCCGAGCGGCTGGGAATGCCGATCATTCCGGTGAACAGTCCGGGATTTGTGGGCAGCAAGAATCTCGGGACCCGGCTGGCCGGAGATGTGCTGTTCCAGCATATTATCGGCACCACCGAGCCGGAACAGACAACCTCCCATGATGTCAATCTCATCGGGGAATACAATATTGCGGGTGAGATGTGGCATATCGAGCGGTTGATGCAGCAGACGGGAATGAGTATCCTGTCCCGAATTACCGGGGACGGCCGGTTCCGCGAGATAGGCTGGGCGCACCGTGCCAAGGCCAATATGGTCGTATGCAGCCGGGCTTTGCTGGGTCTGGCAGTCCAGATGGAGCGCAAATACGGCATTCCTTATTTTGAAGGTTCATTTTACGGGGCAAAGGAAACGAGTTATTCCTTGCGGCAAATGGCTTATCTGACCGGAGATCGAGATGTGGAGCGACGGGTGGATAAGCTGGCCGCACGGGAGGAAATGAGGCTTTCGCTGGAGCTGGAGCCCTACCGCAAGCAGCTGAAAGGAAAACGGGCAGTGCTCTATACCGGAGGTGTGAAGAGCTGGTCTGTCATTACGGCTTTGCAGGAGCTTGGCATTAAGGTGGTGGGTGTAGGGACGAACAAGAGCACTGCCGAAGATGTATCCCGAATTGCTGCCCGAATCGGGGATGATGCGGAATACATCCCGGAAGGCGGCGCCCGGCAGATTCTCAAGACCGTGCGGAGCCGCAAGGCTGACATGGTCATTGCCGGGGGCCGGAACATGTATATGGCGCTTAAGGAGCAGATTCCTTTTGTGGACATCAATCAGGAGCGGCACAAGGCCTATGCGGGCTATGACGGGCTGTTGTCCCTGGCCAAACAGCTTGTGCATACGCTGCAGCATCCGGTATGGGAGCTGACCGCCAAATTGGCTCCATGGGAGGAGGAGACGGAATTTGCCGATTAAATCCGCTACCAAGCCTGTCAGTGTCAACCCGCTCAAGGTAGGACAGCCTTTGGGCGGCGTGCTGGCTCTGCAGGGGATATATCGCTCCATGCCTTTGCTGCACGGAGCTCAGGGCTGCTCGGCCTTTTCCAAGGCGCTGCTGACCCGCCATTTTCGAGAGCCGATCGCCGTTCAGACCTCTGCGCTGCAAGAGATGGACGTTATATTTGACGCAGACCGGAATCTGGAGGAGGCCCTGGATCATATCTGGTCCAAGCACCATCCTGATGTCATCGGCGTTATCAGTACGGCCCTCACCGAGGTAGCAGGCGTTGATTTTCAATCCAGGGTAAAGGCGTTCAAGCGAGAACGGGCATTAAAGGACAATCTGCTGTTTTCTGTATCGCTGCCTGATTTTTACGGTTCCCTGGAGACGGGCTACAGCAGTACAGTAGAGTCGCTAATGGATGCCATACTCGTGTCGACCGGAGGCAAGTCCCCCAAAAAACAGCGCCGGACGCAGGTCAATCTGCTGCCGGCTTCTTATCTGACTGCCGGAGACGTCATGGAAATCAAGGATATGATCGCTTCCTTCGGCTTGGAGGTTATTACGCTCCCGGATATTTCCACTTCCTTGTCCGGTCACCTGCTGACAGGGTTTTCCCCCTTAACAAGAGGGGGAACTCCGCTGGATTCAGCCTGCCAGATGCTGGAGTCTTCCTGCACCATTGCCATTGGCGCGAGTATGGAGCGTCCGGCGCGCAGACTGGCTCATGCCGCAGGCATTCCCTACCACTTGTTCGCTGGTCTGTCTGGCTTGGCCGCGAGCGATGCGTTCATACATTTTCTGCAGAAGATCAGCCGCGAGCTGGCCCCCGTCCGCTTTCGCTGGCAGCGTGAAAATCTGTTGGACAGCATGCTGGATGCCCATTTCTATTTTTCCGGCGCTTCGGCTGTAGTGGCGCTTGAACCGGATCATATGCTGTCGACCGCAGCCTGGCTTGCGGAGATGGGAGTGGAACTGAAGCGGCTAATTGCACCCTGCAGCACGCCCGCGCTGCAAAAGACAGAACGGGAGGTTTGGATCGGTGATCTGGATGATGCAGAGGAGAGCGCGCAGGGCGTGGATTTATGGATCAGCAATTCGCATGGAAGAAAGGGAGCGGCACGGGTCGGTGCCTCCTTCGTACCGGCAGGCTTGCCGGTGTATGACGAACTGGGTGCCCACACATCCGTAAGCGTCGGATATCGAGGGAGCATGGAGTGGGTGAACAAGGTGGGCAATGTATTGCTTGCCGAGAGGGGGAAGGGAGGATGAAGGTTGCATTTGCGACGGAAGACGGGGTGCTTGTGAATGCTCATTTTGGGCAGAGTCCCATGTTTACTGTATTCGAAATCCGGCTTTCAGGTGTTCAGTTCCTGGAGCATCGGCGGATAGCCCCAGGGAGCGATGAGCACGAAGCGGGCAAGATTGCCAGCCGAATTGGCCTGATCGAGGACTGTGCCCTGATCTTCCTGGTACAGATCGGCGCTTCGGCTGCCGCTCAGGTTACCAAGCGGACCATTATGCCTGTGAAGGTAGCCTATGGCAGCTCCATTGAGGAGCAGGTCCAGCGTCTCCAGCATATGCTGGCACGCAATCCGCCCATGTGGCTTGCCAAAATCCTGCATGCTGAGGAAGGCAGCAGTAAAACCGAAGCATGAGCATGCTGTAAGGAAGAGCAGTGATATAGGGTGTAAAGCATGTGCAACAAATATCAAAAAGGCGGGAGTCGTACATGGAGGGGGTGGACGAATGGTACAGCTGCTGGAGGACAGCAGATACGAACGCCAGCTGAAGTTGCTGGGCATGGAAGGTCAGAACAGACTCAAGCAGGCCACTGTCATGGTCGCAGGCATCGGAGGCTTGGGAGGGACAGCGGCCATGTACCTGGCCGCTGCCGGAGTGGGCAAGCTGATATTGGCCCATGAGGGCGTAATTCATCTGCCTGATATGAACCGACAGGTGCTGATGGACAGCGGACGAATCGGTGAGGAGCGGATGGAGACAGCATTGCAGCATTTGCATCGTATCAATCCGGATACCGAGCTTGAGGGCCACGCCCACAGAATTACGGAAGAATCCTCCGGACCATGGGTGGAAGCGGCAGATCTCGTGATTGATGCACGCTATGACTTTCCGGAAAGATATACGCTGAACAGGCTATGTGTTCGCTATGACAGACCGATGATAGAAGCCGCCATGTACGGCTATGAAGTATCGTTGATGACCATTGTTCCCGGCAGGACGGCATGCCTGGAATGTCTCTACCCGGAAGGAGGACAGCCTTGGGAGCCTCTGGGATTTCCTGTTCTGGGAGCCACCTCCGGCTTGATTGGCTGTATGGCCGCACTGGAAGCGGTCAAATGGATTACAGCTGCGGACAATCTGTTCACTGACCGCATGTACCGTATGAATGTGCTGGATATGAGCAGCTACAGCATTGTGGTTAAGCGCAACCCGCGTTGTCCGTGCTGTGGAACAGGAGGGGATACAGATGAGTCGGTTGCGTGTTTGTGATACAACGCTTCGTGACGGAGAACAGGCTCCGGGGGTTGCCTTTTCGGCCGAGGAGAAAACTGAAATCGCGGTTATGCTGGATCTGGCGGGGGTGGAGCAGGCTGAGATCGGAATTCCGGCAATGGGGAAGGCAGAGTGCAGGTCTATTGCCAAGATTGCTGCTCTCGGACTTCAGATGAAGCTAATGACCTGGAATCGCGCAGTGTTCTCGGATATTGATGCAGCGGAATCGACGGGTGTCGGCTGGGCCCATATTTCGGTTCCCGTATCGACGGTACAGATAAAGGCCAAGCTGGGTATGACTTCTGCACAGGTGACGGAGCTGATCCGCAGGTCTGTCGATTACGGTTTGTGTAAAGGATTGACTGTCTCCGTAGGCTTTGAGGATGCTTCAAGGGCAGATGGCCTGTTCCTGGAGCAGCTGACGAATCAGCTCTATAGGGATGGCGTTCGCCGGTTCAGATATGCTGATACGCTGTCTGTTCACCATCCCGCTGCCATAGCTACCCGTATAGACAGGCTTGTAGCGCGCGTGCCGCAGGATGTGGAGCTTGAGATCCACTGCCACAATGATTACGGCCTGGCGCTTGCCAATACTCTGGCAGCTTTGCAGGCGGGAGCTGTCTGGGCCAGCACCACCGTTTCGGGTCTTGGGGAAAGGGCAGGCAATACGGCGCTGGAGGAGGTCGTGATGTCGTGGAAAGACTTGTATCAAGGAACCTGTAGCGTCCGTCCCGAGCTGCTGAACCCGCTGGCTGCACTGGTGTCCAAAGCCTCCAACCGAATCATTCCCGAAGGCAAGCCAATTGTGGGAGACATGGTATTCGTCCATGAATCCGGCATACATATCAATGGTCTGCTGAAGGAGCGTGCCGCCTATCAGGCCCTTGATCCGACCGAACTGGGCACTGACCATTCATTCGTGCTCGGCAAGCATTCGGGCAGAAGTGCAGTTCAATATATGCTGGAGCAGGAGGGGATCAAGGCAGGCCCCGATGAGATCAAATTCCTGCTGGAGCGGCTTCGCCTGGTCGGTGAAGACCCCAAGCGGGTCATCCGCAGCACGGACTTAAAGCACTGGCTGCAGCATTATCCGGCAGAGCTGTCGAAATAACCAAAAAAAGCGTTCCTGTCCGGTAAATATATCAGTGACTGGAACGCTTTCTTTTATATAAACCTCCACACCAATGGAGGTTTATTCGTTCTGCTTTTTTACATATCTTTTAGGGCTGCAACCGAAGTCTCCAACTTACTGGTTAAACGAAGTCGTTCAGAGGGGTATAATACAATACAGTGCTGTATAAAGTGCGCATAGATGGTTTTACGGCAGATTCGATTCATATGATGATTAGATGCTGGGCAGCCTGGCAATTGGAGGAATGCTTGTGGGGATGATGTTCTCTTTTCTAAAAAAATATCGGGTTCCGGCCATCGCAGCGCTCGTGATGATGCTGCTGGAACTGACGGTGGAGTTATCGCAGCCGTATTTGATCTCCAAAATCATTGATGAAGGGATCCGGCAGCGAAATTTGTCCATTGTCTGGTTATGGGGCGGTGTGCTGGTAGGGAGTGCCGTTGTCGCCTTTATGGCGGGCATTGCCAGCTCCTTTTTTGCTTCACATGCAAGTCAGGGCTTTGGCTATGACCTGCGGGAAAAGCTGTACCGCAAGGTTCAGGCCTTTTCCTATCCGGTATTTAAGCGTTTTGCGTCCTCATCGCTGATTACGCGTTTGACGGGGGATGTTACGCAAGTACAGGATACGGTGTTTATGAGCCTGCGGTTTATGACACGGGTGCCGCTGGTGGTCATCGGCAGTATTGTGATGGCGTTGGTCGTACATTTCAGGCTCGGCCTGCTGCTGGCGGTTATGGCTCCGGTGCTGTTTGTATTTGTGCTGGTGATGATGCGGCGAACGGT
This sequence comes from Paenibacillus sp. Aloe-11, assembly GCF_000245715.1. NCBI lineage: Bacteria > Bacillati > Bacillota > Bacilli > Caryophanales > Paenibacillaceae > Paenibacillus > Paenibacillus sp. Aloe-11. The sequence goes on from NZ_JH601048.1 coordinate 45,747, forward strand.
CACTTTGTTCAAGGGCGTTCAGCGTCGTCTAGATGATGTTAACGGGGTGATTCAGGAGAATCTGACCGGAATTCGGCTGATTCGGGTGTTTGTGCGGATGCGGCATGAAATCGAGCGTTTTGCCCATTATGGAGGCGAATTGATGAAAGGGACGGTATCTGCTCTACGCTGGACGGAAACGACGATGCCGTTCATTTTGTTTACGATGAATGTGGGAATTATCGCGGTGCTTTGGTTCGGAAGAGGGCAAATTTCCATAGGGGATGCGAGTGTAGGACAGGTGGTCGCAGTCGTCAATTATTCCTTGCGGACGATTGGGGCCTTGTCTGCCTTGTCCGGTATTGTGGTCGTGTTTTCCCGGGCGACCGCATCTACGGGACGGATTCGAGAGGTGCTGGAAACACAACATGAAGAACATGGAGAGGCAGCGTCTACTCCAACACATAACACGCGAATTGAGGGACAGGTAGAAATGGAACGGGTGAGCTTTCATTATCCGGGCAGCGATTTGGCTGTACTGAAGGATATTTCTTTTAAGGCTGGGCCGGGTGAGCGTATAGCGATCATGGGGGCTACGGGCTCGGGCAAATCCTCGCTTGTACAGCTGATTACACGTCTGTATGAGGAAGATGCCGGTCATGTGCGCTTTGATGGAAAGGACGCGCATGAGCTGGACGCTTCCATATTGCGTGAGGCTATCGGCTATGTACCGCAGGAGGTATTGTTATTCACCGGCTCGATTCGCGACAATATCGCTTGGGGGCTGGAAAATGCCAGCCTGGAACGGATTCAGGAGGCCGCCCGGATGGCGCAAATTCATGATACGATTGAACGCCTGCCGAAAGGCTATGACACCTTGCTCGGGCAGCGTGGTGTCAATCTGTCCGGCGGTCAGAAGCAGCGGCTGTCTA
>NZ_JH601048.1:46677-63410 GCF_000245715.1 Paenibacillus sp. Aloe-11
ATCCGGCGGTGCTTATTCTGGACGACAGCACGAGTGCGCTGGATGTACGAACCGAAGCAGCCCTGCTGCAAGCGCTGGATGGGCTATCTTGCACGACATTTCTCATTACACAGAAGATCAGCTCGACTGCATCGGCGGATCAGATTTTACTGCTGGATGAGGGTCGTCTGATCGCGAGCGGGAGTCATGAGCATCTGCTGAATAGCTCAGAACTGTATCGCCGCATCTATGAATCACAATATGGAAAGGAGGAGCCGCATGCTCAAGAAACTCATTGAGCCATTCCGTCAGCCAACACCATCGTCCGGTGTGCTGCGTAATCCGGCAGGAGCCGAAGGACGCCGCAAGGCCAAAGCGAAGAACTGGTCCGGCACGTTAGGTCGGATATGGGCTTATCTGGCCCGCCGTAAGGCCAAGCTGATGCTGGTGCTGCTTATGGTCATGCTCAGCTCCGGGCTGGCTTTGCTAGGTCCATATTTGGTCGGCGTAGCGGTGGATGATTTTCTCGAAGGTCCGGGTGGAAGAACGTGGATTTATTTTCTTATTGGATTAGGGGCTGTATTTCTGCTTAATTCGCTGACCTCCTGGCTGCAAAACATCTGGATGATTGAAATCGCCCAAGAGACCGTTTACCGGATGCGGTTTGATCTGTTTTCGCATTTGCATAGGCTGCCGATTCCTTTTTACGGCAAACGTCAACAGGGAGAAATCATGAGCCGTCTGACCAATGATATCGAAAGTGTCAGCTCTACACTGAACAGCTCGGCTATTCAAATTTTTTCGAGCATATTGACACTGGTCGGTACGCTTGCAGTCATGCTGTGGTTAAGTCCTTTGATGACACTGCTGACGTTTATCGTAGTACCGCTAATGGCGGCCGGGATGCGCTGGATTACACGCCGTACCGGGCCTTTATACAAGGAACGCCAGCAGAACCTGGGCGAACTGAACGGTTATATTGAAGAAACGCTGTCCGGGCAGCAGATTATTAAAGCATTTTCGCAGGAAAAGAGAGTCATCCGCGGTTTTGGTGAGCGGAATGACCGCATTCGTCTGTCAGGCTTCTGGGCACAAACCATTTCCGGCTTTATCCCCAAGCTGATGAACGGACTGAATAATCTCAGCTTTGCCATGGTAGCGGGGATCGGCGGAATTTTGGCCATTCACGGCTCGATTACCATAGGTACGATCATCGTATTCGTAGAGTATGCCCGCCAGTTCACGAGACCGCTGAACGATTTGGCTAACCAGTGGAACACGCTGTTGTCTGCCATTGCCGGAGCTGAGCGTGTATTCGAGATATTGGACGAGGATGAAGAGTCCAAGGACGAGCAAGGTGCGATGGCCCTGAAGCATGTAAAAGGAGCTGTACGGTTTGCCGATGTTTCCTTCGGCTATGATGAAGGGAGCGATACGTTGGAGGGCATTTCATTCGAAGCCCAGCCCGGTGAAATGATCGCATTGGTCGGTCCAACCGGGGCTGGAAAAACAACACTGATTCAGCTGCTTTCCAGGTTCTACACTCCCGACAAGGGAACGATTACGCTGGACGGGCGCGACATTACGACCATACAGCGTGAAAGCTTGCGCTCCCATATGGCGTTTGTGCTGCAGGATTCCTTCCTGTTTCAGGGAACCATCCGTGAAAATATCCGCTTCGGCAGGCTGGATGCCACCGATGAGGAGATTGAGCAGGCATCCATGCTGGCGAATGCTCATTCCTTTATCATGCGGATGAAGGACGGATACGATAAGGTGTTGGAGGCTAACGGCAGCGGCATCAGCCAAGGACAAAAACAGCTGCTGGCGATCGCGCGCGCTATTTTGGCCAATCCTTCCATTCTTGTTCTTGACGAGGCAACCAGCAGCATCGACACCATTACCGAGCTGAAAATACAAGAAGGGCTGGAACGGCTCATGCAGGGTCGCACAAGTTTCGTTATCGCGCATCGGCTGAATACCATTCGTCAGGCTGACCGGATTCTGGTCTTGAAGGATGGTCGTCTGGTTGAACAAGGCTCTCATGATGCATTGCTGGCTCATAAGTAGCTTTTTTGTAGAAAAAGGACAGTCTGCGGAATCAAAAATCAAAGAACCGGACCGGGCAAAGGACTCATCCTTGCCCGGTCCAGTTACTTTTTCAGCTATTTTATGCTTCTTCGTCAGATTGTGGGCAAGTGAAAGCGACCCGACCTCTAAACTTACTTTTTATAAGTCCCGAAGCAGGAAGCGCCTGAACCCCCCGATTGTTTTTGATTTGCCCAAATACACTTTCCGGCTCGTACATCCGCTAGACACTCAAGAGGTACCCTTCTTCACTGGACAGCTTTTACCGCATCTCCCGTTTATACTTCAGGTACGGCAGACTAACCTGAATTTTACGTTTTCTGGCTGCTCTCGTGCACGAAGCTTTGAGCGGGCATAGTAGGTGCTGCCTTTGGCATTTCCTCCAGTACATCCTTGAACATGTCCTTCAACGTCGTTTGAATCTGCTCTGGACTGGAATTTATGCTCGTTCATCAATTCCCGAATCGCTTCTTGCTCCAAAATTTCTCTGTTATAGTACTCCCTTCCGAAATCGAATGTGTATGGAACTTAGTATGTTTCATTTCGTTCGATTTCAAAGGTTCCACGTTTCATTTTACAGACCCCGAGAACTTGCGCTTTTTTCATCATTTCGATCATATTTTACTCATATTTAGAGTGCTTCTCTGTAAATAAACTACTTATGGGACACCCCCTCTAAAAGTGGTGTTGTTGACAAAAATCTACAACTCTTTTTAATAGAAAGTGAGATTATAATGTATAGATGATATATCCTATATATTCCATTAACAGTTTACTTCATCCTTATATTTAAGGATTTAGTATAAAAATAATATAGAAGAGGTGTGTATTGAAATGAGTAAAAAATGGCTGTCGTCTCTATTTTTATCCTTTCTAATTTCAGTGCTATTAGTTGTCCCGGTATCAGCCCAAAGCGTTACCCCTACTCAAGATCAGTCCTCATCAGTCGAAAATTCTATTCAAGCTCAGTCCTTATCAGTCGAACCATCTTCTTCACAATTAGCTCCTGATTCCTCAAATTCCAATGCAAATATCCAATCAATATTAGCGCCTGTATGGGTAACCAAATCGTTTAATGTAACTAAGAATGGAAGAACTGTAACCGTGGAGTGGGGTATTGCAACGGACTCAATTATAAGAGAAGTCAATGCTTCTTTTAAAACGGGAGCCGGTTGGACGGATAGTACCAGTTTTAAGGGGCCGAACACTGGGGGAGTAACTCTCTCTCAAACATGGGAATACAGTCAACCAGGGATTTACACAGTCGGCGGAGTTGCTCAACTTTATACAGATAAAGGACTTGCATCTTGCTTTTCGCCTCCAAGAGTAGTAGTTATTGATTAAAGAGTATTTCTACATTTGAGAGGTGAGGAATTGAAAGTTATCGAATTGGCAATTGTATTAGATGATAAAGAGGGATACTACGCTGAAAAATTTGACCTAGTTGCCCTGCCTTTTGTCCCAAGAAAAGGAGAAATGATTTTATGGAATAATAAACTTTATCGTGTGCTAGATGTTATGTATAGTTTTGAAACAAACGAGTACGACTATAATTATGACGCTAGCCCTGCTACTCAAAGCTCGGTAGCTCATGATGTAACCTATAAAGTTTTTTTGAAACCTGAAAATTAAACAACTTTGATATATCTACCACATAAACTCCGAGCTGTTCTTTAAAATCAAAATTCCATTTTATTCGAGAGATATCTCTTTTAGGGGTATCTCTTTTCCTTTATAGCTCACATTTCACACCCCTACGACTCGGAAAATGGATAATTTTGATGTATGCCAGAGTATAGGATGGAGAGTCGGGTTGGAGTGGGTGGCAAATATGCAAATGAATAATTTCTTTGAAGTCGGTTATCTGCCGTTACTCAGCGATATCATGAACGATCTGGGACTGCGCCGGAAAATAGATGAGCTCGTGCCAGTGAACCGACAATGCCGGACGACTGCTGGTGAAGCTGTCCAGTTGCTGGCGCTCGATATGCTGAGCGGCCAAAATGCATTGATGAATGTGGGGAAATGGGCCGCAGAACAGGATTTGGATCAACTGCTCCTTTCCGGTTTGCAAGCGTCCTGATTCAACAACGATGCGCTTGGACGCCACCTTTTAAGTATGCTATTTTACAGGGACATACTATTAGAGGTTTACATAGGCATTTCTCAATCAATAATTGTGACAAGAGATATTTGAAATTAAGGTATATATCGAGCAGTGCTTTTACAATATTCTTGTTGTTCCAGGTTGCAGTCTGCCAAATTATAAAACTCCAATGAATGACGAAGAAACGTTGACACGGGTTCACCAAAGAAAGAGCCTGCTTTATTGATAGAACAAATAAGAGGGTTGTTACAAGAATTTGCAAAACGTGAGCCCAATGTGTAACAGAAATATCCCAAGAAGGAGCGGTAAGTGCCCCTTTAAAAAGATCGTTTGATCACTCCTCGAAAAGTGCTTGTCAGCATGCGCAAAAAAGAGCCGTAAATCGGCTCTTTCATAAATTATACATGAATTATACAGATTCAGTAACCGGATTGTTTAAGGGGCCGGGTTCAAACTCAGTCGCTGCCGGAATCATCTCCACTTGTCTGTCGGGATGAAACTCATTTTCCGATTTGGCGACGATGACGGTAGCGACCCCGTTACCAATCAGATTGGTGATGGCGCGTGCTTCCGACATGAAGCGGTCCACACCGAGCAGCAGCGCCATTCCCGCCAGCGGGATGGAAGGAAACGCCGCGAGTGTGGCAGCCAGCGTAATAAAGCCGGAGCCCGTGACGCCTGCTGCTCCCTTTGAGGTCAGCATGAGAATACCGAGCAATGTCAGCTGCTGCCATAGAGTCATATCGACACCAGAGGCCTGAGCCACGAATATGGCGGCCATGGACAAATAGATCGCCGTACCATCCAGGTTAAACGAATAGCCTGTTGGAATGACCAGACCGACCACCGATTTGGAGCAGCCGTATTTCTCCATTTTGTCCATCATACGGGGCAGGGCCGACTCGGAGGATGAAGTGCCGAGTACAAGCAAAATTTCTTCTTTGATATAAGCGATAAACTTGAAAATACTGAAACCGTACATGCGAGCAATCAGACCGAGTACAATGATAACAAAGAGGGCCATGGTCAAGTAAACTGAGCCCATCAGCTTGCCGAGAGAGGTCAATGACCCGATGCCGAATTTGCCAATGGTATAGGACATGGCACCAAATGCGGCGATTGGTGATAATTTCATGACCATATTGACGATGCCAAAGAAGGCGTGCGACAGCTTGTCGAACAGGACAATGACGGGTTTGGCTTGCTCTCCCATGGCCGTCAGTGACAGCCCGAAGAGAATGGCAAAGAGCAGGATAGGCAGCAGCTCCCCGCCTGCCATAGCGCTGACTACATTTTCAGGAATAATGCCGACGATGAAATCAACGAATCCATGACTTGATTCCGCTGCTTTTTGAGCATATTGAGATACGTCTCCGGTAGCCTTGCTCACATCAATACCGGCTCCCGGTCTTACAAGGTTAACCACGAGCAGACCAATGGCCAGCGCAATCGTGGTAACGATTTCAAAATAGAGAAGCGCCTTTCCGCCGATACGACCGACCTTTTTCATGTCCCCCATGCTGGCAATGCCGTGCACAACCGTAAAAAATACAATGGGTGCGATGACCATCTTGATGAGCTTGATAAAAGAGTCTCCGAGCACTTTGAGCTTTTCACCTGTTGTAGGAAAAAAGTGACCAAGAAGAATGCCCAGAACAATAGCGATAACGACCTGAACCGTCAAGTTTTTAAAATTAATTCTCAGTTTCATAGGGATACGCTCTCGCTTTCCTTTGATTTTTGAAAACGCTTTATTTTTGTATCCCCAGTGTAAAAGCTACGTTCTTGGCAAACAAGAATACGGTCATAACGTTCTTTTTGGTCTTTAAGGTCCCTGAATCATATTCATCAGATCCGACCCGATGACAGGGGTGAACTCCGGATACAGTACGCGCAGACGTTTCCTCCAAAGCCTACGCTCATCCTCGGACAGACGGGTAATGGTAATATCTCCGGCCTGTTGCAGCTCGATAAGCCGATTGGCATTTTCATCTGTTTCCCGCTTGTTCCAGCGCGTCGTTTCCTCAAGTGCCTCCTGCAGCACCAGCTTAGCATCACTTGGGAGGCTATCCCAATAGGATTTGTTAAATACGACGGCATACCCCAGATAGCTGTGATTGCTGATGGTCATATATCTTTGCACCTGGTAAAACCGTTTGGTAAGGATGTTGGATATTGTGTTCTCCTGTCCATCTGCTGTACCCGTCTCCAGGTTGTGGTATATTTCATTGAAAGGAGTGCTAATGGTCGATGCCCCAAGTGCTTCAAACTGACGCTCCAACACCTTGCTTGGCTGAATACGGAATTTCAAGCCCACAAAGTCTGCGGGCTGGCTGATGGGATGGGTGTTGTTAGTGATCTGTCGAAAGCCGTTGGACCAGAAAGCGACGCCTTTCATTCCATGGGGTTCAAGTGTTTGCGATAGCCGCTTGCCCAATTGCCCGTTCAGTGCCTGATCGACCCCAGCTTGATTCTCGAAGGCAAATGGAAGATCCATCACCAGCCAGGCCGGATCAATCGCATTCAAATTGGAAAATGAAGGAGCGATCATCTGGATTTCTCCCTGTTGAAGTGCAGCCACTTCGGTGGATTCTGAGTAGCGCATTCCATTAGGGAACACCTGAATCTCAATCCGGTCATGGGATTTTTCTTTAACAAGCTGGGCAAAACGAGCGGCAGCCAGCCCTTTGGGCGAGTTCTCGGCCACGACGTGGCTGAATTTGATCACGATCCTTTCCTTCAGACCAGTAAATTCATCATCATAAGGGAGCTCTTCACCAAAATTTTTTTGAAAACCGATCACATAAGCCGTTAGAATGCCCAGTATGAGCAAAACGGAAAATCCAACAGCTCTTTTCACAAATTAACCCCCTCTGTTGCTATTTTAGACCCATTATTCCACAATGATATTCAAAGGTAAACGCTTTAATAGGGAAGGAACAAATGATGAACAGACTTCGCATGTATTGGAAAATTATGATCCTTTCATTTGGGGTCGTGCTTTTTGCTCTTTTGATCGGCGGTCTTTTTTTGCTGGGTATCGCTACCCGGATCAAGGAAGAAGAACTCAAACAGCGGCTTACGATTACGGCTCAGACGGTTGCCAACCTGCCGGACGTCGTGGAACGAATTGATGACCCGAATGCTTCTGCCGTGATTGCGCCTATGGCGGACAAAATTCGGATATTAAACAATACGGCTTATATTGTCGTGCTCGATATGAACCGCAAACGGTTGTCTCATCCGCTTTCGGAGCGAATCGGCGGAACGTTTGAGGCTCGGGACGATGATGCCGCATTTGCTGAACATACGTATGTCTCCAAAGTTCGCAGCGAAGCGGGGATTGGCTTGCGTTCCTTTGTGCCGATTATGAATGCTTCCTCGGAGCAGGTGGGCGTCGTTGTAGCGGGCGGCCTGCTGCCAAGCGTGACGGAAATCATCCGGCAGGAAAAACAATCCATCATCATGACTTCGCTGCTGTCGATGATGTTTGGTGTGATTGGCTCTGCCCTGCTGGCCCGTCATATTAAGCTCCAGATGTTCAACCTGGAGCCGCAGGAGATTGCGAGAATGTTTCGCGAGCGAAGCGCGGCCTTTCAGGCAATGCACGAGGGTGTCATTGCCATTGACCGCAACTGCATGATTACCATTTTCAACGAACGAGCCAAGCAAATCTTCCACGTACACCGTGATGTAGTGGGCTTGCCGATCCGTGAGGTCATTCCAGATACCCGTTTGCCGGAAGTGCTGGATTCGGGAGTCGCGATTCTGAGCCAGGAGCTAAAAATTGGCGGGACCATTATTTGGAGCAACCGGATTCCCATTCGTGAACAGGGAGTTACGATGGGGGCGATCTCCATATTTCAGGATAAAACCGAAGTAACGAGAATGGCCGAGGAGCTCACAGGTGTCAAAGAGTTTGTTCATGCGCTTCGTGCACAAAATCATGAGCATATGAACAAAATGCATACTGTTGCTGGTTTGCTCCAGCTAGGACAGCAGAACGAGGCTTTGAGCTATCTGTTTGAGGTGACCGAGCAACAGGAGGAGATTACACGCTTCCTGCAACGGCATTTCGATGACGACGGAGTTGCAGGTTTGCTGTTGGGTAAAATTAGCCGTGGCAAAGAGCTTGGCATTGATATTAGGATTGATCCTGACAGCAGGATGAATCAATTTCCCCGGCTAATTGACCGACATGATTTTGTTCTGTTACTCGGAAATTTGATTGAGAATGCCTTTGATGCACTGGCGGATACAGAAGCCGGCTCCAAGGAGATTTATGTCAGCATCCGGCAGGATGACGAATATATGTCCATATTGGTCGAGGATAATGGCTGTGGCATGTCGGAGACCACGAAGAAACGAATGCTCGAACGCGGATTTACGACCAAGGACGGAGAGAGCCGCGGCATGGGGCTGCATTTACTGAGCGGGATTGTCACCAAGGGGAATGGCCGCCTGACATGCGAATCTTCACTTGGCTTGGGAACTTCCATAGAGATTCTATTTCCGTTGAAGGAGAGAGGGAGCGACGATGAGTAAACCTATCAAATCACTTTTTCGTGTGCTGCTGGTCGAGGATGATCCGATGGTACAAGAGGTGAATCGGCAGTTTATCGAACAGGTTGACGGATTTCAGGTCGTAGGTCTGGCTTCCAATGGACTGCGGGGATTGGAACTGATCGAGGAGCTAAAGCCTGATCTGGTTTTTCTTGACGTGTTTATGCCGTCGCTGGGCGGGATAACAACCCTGCAGCGTATCCGTTCCATGGCATTGCCTGTAGATGTAGTTGTCGTGACGGCTGCGAAGGATACGGAGACGATCCGTGAAATGATGCGAAACGGAGCGTTCGATTATATCATGAAGCCGTTCAAGGTAGAGCGTATCCACCATACATTGGAGCGCTACCGGGTACAGCAGGCTGGATTATGGGCGAAAGAAGTAGGAACCCAGGAAGAGCTGGACCTCATTATGCAAAATAGAGAAGCTGCCAAGGAAGAGGTAGTCCCTGCTCCAGTATACGAAGAATGGGCGATGTCTTACGATGAGCTGCCAAAAGGCTTGAATGCAGCCACCCTGAAGCAGGTGCTTGCGGTCATGGAGCAGCATGGCGGCAAACTGTCTGCTGAAGAAACTGCGGAGGGAGTGGGGATTGCCCGTGTAACGGCAAGAAGATACCTGGATTATCTGGAGAAAAAAGGGATCGTGCGCCTTGTTGTGCATTACGGCGGGGTCGGTCGTCCCGTTAATCGGTATGAGCTGCTGCGTGACCAAAATGACCATAAGTAACAATATGGACAAAAACTTCCCAACGCTTTTATGAAAGCGGTAACATGTGAAAGCAGGGAACAGCATGATTATATGAATAACCATACACGTGTCTGCCTTAGGGCGGCACTGTACTATGAATAGAATAGGAGTAGATGCCCGTGGCCTTTAATAGTCTGATTCTTCGATTGGAGCTCGTCCATTCCAAAGTAAACTTTGGTGATGTCGCATCAACCATCAGCCATGCCGGGGGAGATATTACTTCTATTGATGTTATTCGTCCCGGACAGGATTCATCCGTTCGTGACATCACAGTCCACGTCGCTGAAGTAGCAGAGGCATCGCTAATCGAATCACTCAAGTCGTTAGCAGGCGTTCAACTGATTAACATTTCTGACCGCACGTTTCTCGCGCACCTGGGAGGGAAAATATCCATCCGGCCCAATTTGCCGATTAAAAATCGGGATGATCTATCGCGGGTATATACGCCGGGAGTGGCCCGGGTCTGTACGGCCATTCATGAAAATCCGAAAAAAGCGTACTCCCTGACCATCAAACGAAATACCGTCGCGGTTGTTACCGATGGCACCGCCGTGCTTGGGCTCGGCGATATCGGTCCGCATGCGGCTGCACCCGTGATGGAAGGTAAAGCGATGCTGTTCAAGCAACTTGCAGGAGTAGACGCATTCCCCATTTGTCTGGACACAAAGGATACAGAGGAAATCATTCGTACGATTAAGGCGATCAGCCCGATTTTCGGGGGAATTAATTTAGAGGACATCAGTTCTCCGCGCTGCTTCGAGATTGAAACCCGGCTGGCGGAAGAACTGGATATTCCTGTCTTCCACGATGATCAGCATGGGACGGCGGTGGTTGTGATTGCCGGGCTGCTGAATGCGCTGAAAGTAGTTGGCAAGCGGATCGAAAATGTTCGGGTCGTTGTGAACGGAATCGGGGCCGCAGGTGTGTCGATATGCAAAATGCTGCTCGCCGCAGGGGTAAGCCGCCTTGTTCCGGTAGACCGGGATGGAGCCATTGTGCGAGGTGGAACCTATCAATATCCAATGTGGCAGTGGCTGGCAGATCAGCCTCAGGTAGAGTCACAGTCAGGCACATTAAAGGATGTCATTGCGGATGCGGATGTGTTCATCGGCGTATCCCGGGGTAATCTGCTCGATGCCTCAGATGTACAGCGTATGGCTGCAGACAGCATTGTTTTTGCCATGGCCAATCCGCAGCCGGAAATTGCTCCCGAGGAAGCCATCCCGCATGTCCGTGTATTTGCAACAGGGCGTAGCGACTATCCCAACCAGATCAACAATGTGCTTGTGTTTCCGGGGATATTCAGAGGAGCGCTCGATTGCCGGGCACGCCACATCAACGAACCGATGAAATTAGCCGCCGCCCGTGCCATTGCTTCCGTCGTAAGTGAACGGGAATTAAACGAGCAGTATATTATCCCGAGCATATTCAACGAACAGGTCGTTACCGAGGTGAGGAAGTCTGTGATTGAAGCGGCTATTCTGACCGGAACGGCCCGGCGTATTCCACCAGATTTTAGATAGCCAAAGGATTTTAGATCGTCCGGTAGAGCAAAATAGAATAACACGACCAGGTCTGTTAAACTGTGAAAATAGAACGGTTGCAGATACGTTGCCGTGTTAGCCTTATCTATTTTGCGGAGGTGCGTGGATGAACGGAAGTCTGTTTGAGCTGCGTTTGCGGAACGGGGATTATTTTCCCCGTTTCTTTGCTTACTATTACAAGCAGTGGCGCGACTATACGATGCCGTACCACGATCATCGTTCCACTGAGATCATGTACATGATTTCCGGCCTGTGCCGGGTGGATGTACAAACGGGAGGAAAGACGGAAAGCATTACGCTGCGTAAAGGCGAGTTTATTATGCTGGACGCAGGCGTACCGCACCGGCTGGTGGTGGAGGGAGAACAATCGTGCCGGATGCTGAACGTAGAGTTTGGTTTTATGGAGGGGATGAGTGTAGGACCGTCAATCCGGCAAATGGCATCGGAGGAGCAGGAGATCACAGCCTTTATGTCGCGTCCGTTCCCGTATCTGGTACTGTCGGACCCGGAAGAGGTATATTTTACGCTGAAAAGTCTCGTGCTGGAGCTGGATCAACGAAAAGAACATCCCGGTGCAATGGCAGAACTGCTTTTTATGCAGCTGCTGGTGCGAATTGCGCGTCTGCGGGAAGAGGCAGCGCACAGCAACACGCAGCAAACGGATATGTACGTCAAACGTTGCCTTGAATTTCTCCATCTGAACTATGACCGGGATATTGTGGTCCAGGATATGGCGGCAGCCGTGAATCTGCATCCGGGGTATTTGCACCGTATTTTCAAAAAACATACCGGACAAACACTTACCGCTTATTTGACCATGCTGCGAATGGACAAGGCCCGAATGCTGCTTCAGCAAACGGACATTCCCATTCAGGAAATTGCCGATTACGTAGGTGTGGGCAGCAGGCAGTATTTTCATATGTTGTTCAAAAAGCACACAGGCAAGACACCAGTTGAATACCGTTCTGCTATGGAACGCCATGTATGGAACTATGCGGAGGAGGAAGGGGACTGAATATATAGGAAGAGGACTGAATATATAGGAAGTTTTATGATTTATTCATATTCGTGAGGAGCTTACCTGGTAGCAAAGGTAGGCTTTTTTGTTTTCGAAAATAGGCATTTTGATTCAGGTTCTAAAGAATCATTTTTAGGGAGTTAAAATTCATATGATTAAATTAAATTTAAGAGGTTCATAGGGAAATCAGCTTTATTTTTATGAAAATGAAGATGTGTTTTCACAAGTATGGATGCTTACTCTGGGTAAAAAGAATCTGAATGATAGTAAATCTTTCATTTTTATGCATGATAATAGGTCTAATATCTTGTTTGTTTTATAAAAGTTATAAATTGACAATAACAAAGACACTCCGTATGATACCTATAATGTAAGGTATAAATTGGAATTCAAATGGTTCTTTAGATTCAATTATATTATAGAGTTCCACGAAATGAATATTGAGATTGGGAATATAAAGGAGTTTTATCGACGATGGAACATATGGATGAGCAAATTGCAGACATGATTAATGCTGCACGGAAGGAACAACAGGGTGCATCAGGTCTTCCAAAATCGGATTTACACAATTACATAGAGTCTGAGAGCAGCTTGGAACTTCATCCACTTATGATGCTGGACGGAGAACGAATCGCTTTTGCAGAACGTCCTTTGCAGAACGACAAAATTTCGATATGGCTGCCCCGGACATTCACCGAGATGGGCGAGCGGGAGATTGAACTTAAATATCCTTCGAGTTATCGCCCACCGCTCATTTTGAACGATCCAACTGGGGAGATCAATTTTTCTTTTAACCTGACAGCAAGCGAACTGATGGATGAGGAGCTAGAGGCGTTCACCAGCGAGATGATCTACATTTTGCACCACACACAAAAGTTGACGGAATGGTATGCAGACGGTGTGTGCAAGGTGTACGGACGACGGGTCGGATACTGTGAATTTATGACTCCGGCTTTGAATACGCGCCTGTATAATTTGACCTTTTTTGCAGCTCTGGAAGGGCAGGCTCTTATATGCTCATTTAACTGTACGGAGGAACGTATGGATACATGGCGTCCGGTCGCTCAACGTATGATGACCACACTAAAAATCCTGCCCAGTGAGGCCGAAGGAGGAGAAGCATGGAGCAAATAAGCACCACCTACTCTAATCTGAAAATCACGCCTTATCAGCTTGTTAATGTACAGGAGCTATATCTGGTCAAGCGTCTGAATGACCATACCCGGCTTCGTTTTACCGCTGTCGTGCCTGAGGAACTAAAGGACACGTATGTAGATATGACCAAATTTGACTCACCTGTCGAAATCTTGCAACTGGCAGAGGATAGCACGGAGGTTCCCTTGTTTAGCGGAACAGTGCTGGCAATTGAAGTGAAGGCGGTACGAGATGTGTACTACCTGGAGGTAGAGGCTGTGTCGCATACCTACAGGCTGGATGTACGGCCCCAAAGTCGTTCTTTTCAGGACAAAAATATGAAGGTGGATGAACTGCTGCATCGTATTTCGCTTCTTTATCCTAGCTTGGACATCATGGATTCGGCCACCGGGGGAGCGTCGATCGGGCGGATGTGGGTGCAGTACCGCGAGACTGATTGGGCTTTTCTCAAGCGGCTGGCTTCCTATTACCATACCTCCCTTATGCCCGCGGCCATATTTGATACCCCAAAGTTCTATTTTGGCATTGAAGAAAGCGGAGCAGCCGTTCAACTGGACAATTATCATTACACGGTAAGCAAAAGAATCTCGGCATATCGCTACTTTGCAGGCAATGATACAGCTTCGGTGGATGAGCAGGATTTTCTCGATTATACCGTTGAAACAGAACAGGTGCTGGAACTGGGCAATGAAATCCAATTCCGTGGCAAAACGCTATATGTATACGAGGCACAAACTCGTATGACCCAGGGAGTGCTGCTGCACACATATACCTTGACGACGCATAAGGGGTTGCGACAGAAAACGTATTATAACGAGCAGCTGACGGGTCTGTCTCTGGAGGGAAAAGTGATCGCTGTCGAACGTGATCGGGTTAAAGTACATCTGGATATCGATCCGGAGCAGGACAAAAATACAGCCCACTGGTTTCCTTATGCAACAGGGTATAGTGCAGAGGGGCATAGTGGCTGGTATGTGATGCCTGAGCTGGGGGATAAAGTGCGTATTTATTTTCCGAACCAACATGATGACGAGGGCATCGCCAGTAGCTCGGCCCGGCAGGATCGGGGGGATGGCGGCCACAATCATTTGAAGCATCAGGACGTAAAAATATTCCGGACGCCACATGGTAAGGAAATCCGTTTGACACCGGACGAGGTGGTAATCACCGGCAAGGATGGTGCTGTTTTCATCAAGCTGAATCAAGGCGACGGTATTCATATGGTGAGCAATAAAGATATTCATTTTTCGGCAGGCGGCAACATCCACATGGAGGCGGGGCAAAAGGTAACTATTTCCGCTGGTCAGGAAATCAACCTGTCCAGCCGCAGCAGCCATATTACACTCGGTGGTGACACATCGGTCGTTGGCAGCGAAGTCAAAACGAATTGACGGAGGAAGCAGACCATGGCAAAAGAAAAAGCATCCATGACCATTCAGGCCGGATCAGGTGCAAAAAAAGGATATGTGGTTGCAGGGGCTATTTTGAAATGCAATTGCGGTACACAGCCCACCCGGCTCAAGCGTCCGCTTAGCCACGGTGTTTATATCAAGGACAAGGCCCAGATGAATGTGGGGGATCACGAACCGGGAGTTCATATATCTGGGTTTGGTAATTGTTTTAGCCCAGCCAATCCGGCGGTTCAAAATAGCCAGATGGTGGACATTTTCGGTGTGAAGAAGGCGCCTTGTGTTCCAGTTATTCTTCGACCCTGGATTGGGGGCAAGCAGGATGTGCTCGTCGAGGGACAGCCCGCCTTGCTGGAGCATTGTACCAATGCCTGTCTGTATTGCGGAGCAATCACGATTGAAAATGACGGGCAGAATCTGGACTGATAGTGGGGGTTTCTCATCAAATGGACAAGGTGCAGGAAACATCCGGTTACCGTCATGTGGAATTACTGAGTAAAGTTCCGCTGCAAACCATGACAGACATTCGCATCGAGCGCAGATTGGGCGACCATGTGCGTTTGGTAGTGAGTGGCATCGTGCCGGAGGAAAAGCAGGAACGGTTTATGGAGTTGGAGAGTGAAGCCGAACCGGTTGAAGTTATCGAAAAGGACAAGGATGGCCAGCGGCTGCGTACGTTGTTCCATGGACAAATGACGCGTATCACGCTAAAGCAGGTACACGGTATTCATTACGTACAATTAGAGGCCATATCGCATACGATTCGACTCGATGTGAGGCCTGTGACCCAGTCTTTTCAAGATCATACCATGACGTATGGGCGGCTGCTGAAGCAGGTGCTTGCTGGTTATACAGGAGCAGATGTGATCGATACAGTCAGTGGGGATACCCGACTGGGCGCTTTGACATTGCAGTACAGAGAAACAGACTGGGCATTTTTGAAAAGGATGGCTTCCAGATTTGGAGCTGTGCTTGTGCCTGAGGCTGCCGCAGATGCCCCCAAGTTCTGGTTCGGTTTTCCCGAGGGACGACCTGCAACACTGGATGAGGTCCCGTATCACTCAAGAAAAAGTTTTGTCGGCGCAGATGGAGCTTTTTCTGACGGGGACGGTTTGTCATATGGAGCATCGTCAGTGTACGAAGCCAAAGCATTCCTTGGCGGCCCTCTTCCAGGATCGGGACATGTGGACGACGGAATAAAATATTTTTGGAGTGATTCAAGCAGCAGTGAGCGGCTATCTGCTGTCAGCGTGGATGGCTTCATGGGTAGAGCATTGCCTGGGGGAGCAGACCTGTGGCATAGACAGCCGGGGATTCAAACAGGTATGCGCCATAACGAAGCCAACACCCCCTATGGTACGTCCTATACTGTGGAGAGTGCACGATATTTCCGCCCCGGAGATGTACTCTCTTTTCAAGGCAAGGAACTGCTCGTTGCGGATATCGTGTCCCGGATGGACCGGGGGTTGTTTTTACATACCTATACACTGGTTTCTGAAGATGAAATTCGGCAAAAGCCGATCTGGAACCATTCAGTGAGAGGGGCCTCTCTAGAGGGCCGGGTACTGGAAGTTGAGCGGGATCAGGTACGTGTACATCTCACCATAGATGCTGTACAGGAACGGGAAAAGGCATGCTGGTTCCCCTATGCAACAGGCTATAGTGCAGAGGGCCATAGCGGCTGGTATGTGATGCCCGAAAAAGGAGACATGGTGCAGGTACAGTTCCCGAGCTTGCAGGAGTCGGATGGTTTTGCAGCCAGGTCTGTGAGGCGCAGTGGCAAGCCTGTACCCGAGCTGAGCAATCCGGACATTAAATACTGGGGCACTCCTCATGACAAGCTGGTTAAGCTAAGCGCGCAAGAGTTGATGGTATCGGCTAAAATGAATAGCGTATATATTTCACTTGATGCGAAGGGAATACAGGTACACAGTGACCATGCGCTGTCAATTGCAGCCAAACGGGGGCTAACGATCCACGCGGAGGATACACTGAATATTGCGGCAGGCGAGGCCATCTATTTGCAAGCAGGCAGCAGCAGTATGGTGATAGACGGAGAGACGGATATTCGTTCGTCGCAAGTGAAGCTGGATGGGATAATCAAGCGTCCGGTTTTCGT